>CAZFJQ010000069.1:0-17576 GCA_964519755.1 uncultured Halioglobus sp. | reverse complement strand
GCGCAACCTTGCCAAGGTTGAGGTCGCCGGTTCGAACCCGGTTTCCCGCTCCAGTTTCAGGTTTCAGGCGTCTGTGCAGGTCCTGCCGTTGGACCCATCAACCGCGTCGTCTCCCTGTTTGGCTCGGTGGCAGAGTGGTTATGCAGCGGACTGCAACTCCGTGTACGCCGGTTCGATTCCGACCCGAGCCTCCATTTCCCGTTAAACTCGCGGTGAGTTCGTCAGGCCGTCGCGGCGGCTGTATGCGGGCGTGATAGCTTGTGCGATATCGCGTTGCAATCAGTGTGTCGTTGCGGTCTGCTGATGTGTTTTTGTCGGTTTTCGTGAGGGTTTATCAGTGACTGCTACGTTGCGTACGTGCCTGATCCTGGCCGCGTGTTTCCTGCTTGCGGCCTGCGCCGGTTTGAAACCCGAGATTGACCCTCCGCTGGTCTCCCTGGAGAGTTTCAGGGCGCTTCCCGGTGTGGAGGGTACGCCGAGGTTCGAGATAAAATTACGCGTTGCGAATCCTAACGTCCAGGCGCTGGATATTGTCGGCATCAGCTACAGTATCGCATTGCTGGATCGCAAGCTGATCAACGGCGTCACCAACAACGTACCGAGAATAGAAGGGTATGACGAAGAGGTCATCACGCTGGAAGCGGGTTTGCAGCTGATTGAGTTATTGCGCCTGCTTGCGAGCCTGGGCGCATCCACGAGTGAGCCTCTGAGCTATGAGTTTTCCGCCAAGATCGACTTCAAAGGACTGGTGCCCACGCAGCGGATCAGGGAGTCCGGTGAAATCACGCTACAGTAAAAGGGGCTATTCCAGCAGTGCTTGCCCGAATATCGCGAGAATAATCACCGGGCAGACAAATTTTACATAGACGGGCCAGACCTTCCAGAAGAGCGTGTGCTCAGCCCCAGCGTTGCCCTTTTTGAGCTCCTGGAGCTGGCTGTCCCGGTTCCATATCCAGCCCACGTAAATGCAGAACATAAAGCCCAGCAACGGCTGGCTATAACGCGTTGTGAAACTGATGACTGCTCCGAAGAGCGAAGCGAAATTGAGCAGAATCAGTGTGCTTACAACGGCGATCGTCAGTCCAATGGCGAGCACGGCGGACCTGCGCTCAATGCCATGCTCTTCGATGGTATATGCCACGGGGACTTCAAGCATTGAGATCGACGAGGTGAGCGCTGCGATTGTCATGAGGAAAAAGAACATCATGGATACCAGAATGCCCGTGGTTCCCATGGTGCCAAACAGCTCGGGCAACACGGTAAACAGTAGCCCATCGCCCGAGATCAACTCGCCACCGGCAGTGAATATTTCAACGCCATTGTGCAGTGCCACATACATGGCCGGCAGGACGAGGAAGCCCGCAAGTACCGCGATCATAATATCCACCACGGTTACAAGGCTGCCAACAACAGGCAGGTTCTCTTCGTCGCGTATGTAGGAGCCATAGATCAACATGGTGCCGACACCCAGTGAAAGCGAAAAAAAAGCCGAGCCGAGCGCGGCGATGATGAGCTTCGGGGAGAGTGTCGCCGACACATCCGGCAGCAGGTATACCCGCAGCCCCTGCGATGCCCCGTCCAATGTCAGCACATAGATTACGAGAGCCAGCAGCGTGGCGAGTAGCAACGGCATCAGGCGCGACGACCAGCGCTCAATACCGTCGCGTACACCGCCTGAAATAATAGCGGTGGTCAGGCTCATGAAGAGCAGCATGAAGACCAGGTTGCGTGTGAACCCGAAGGTAGTCAGCCAGCCGCTCAGTGCATCGAAACCCAGGAGTTGCATGAGAGAGCCGAGGCAGAAGGCAATAATCCAGCCTGCCACAATGGCATAAAAGCTGAGTATCAGGCTGGCAATGATGAAGCCGTAGATGCCGGTAGCCGTTCCCAGCCTTCTGGTGCCGGGCCCGGAAGAGATTGTTCGCAGTGCACCCACCGCGTTGGCATGCGCGTGTCTACCGATGATCAGTTCGGCCATTAGGGTCGGG
The DNA here is from genome assembly GCA_964519755.1 of uncultured Halioglobus sp. Classification (GTDB taxonomy): domain Bacteria; phylum Pseudomonadota; class Gammaproteobacteria; order Pseudomonadales; family Halieaceae; genus Marimicrobium. The sequence goes on along the minus strand of CAZFJQ010000069.1, from coordinate 15,588 downwards.
TAGGCAAGTGTGAGCGCGAGCAGCAGGTAGATAATGAGGAACGCGGCCCCACCGTTGTCAGCGGCCTGGGTGGGAAAGCCCCAGACATTGCCGAGACCCACTGCGCTGCCGGCCGCGGCCATTACAAAGCCGAAGCGGGAACTGAATTCACCGCGTGGAGACCCCATGCCCGTACCCTGGCCGATCATTGTTTGGCGTCAGTGTAGCATGAAGTCCGGCTGGTTCAGGCGCGTGCCTGAGCCATGGAAATTCATGTTATTATCCCGCGCCACGAGCGCTGGTTAAATGCGAGTGTGGTGGAATCGGTATACACATCAGACTTAAAATCTGACGGCCGTACAGGCTATGCGGGTTCAAGTCCCGCCACTCGCACCACCATCCAGAACAGGGCGGGGAGTGCTATTGAAAGCAGCATTGATAAGCATGTTGTCCATGCAGGACAGGATGAATACGCGCATTCATGCGGACTGGGTGGGCCAGGATTTTGCCTGGTATCGTGCCATCTGGATCGAATGCGGTGAGCTGATTGAACACTACGGTTACAAGTGGTGGAAGAAGCAGGCGCCAGATATGCAGCAGGTGCGGCTCGAGGTGATCGATATCTGGCATTTCGGGCTCTCGGCGTTGTTTTCTCCCGTGCGCAGTATTGAACATATCGCCGATGACATTCTTACCGATCTGGATGGTTTTCAGCCCGGTGACGTGGACGTGCGTGAGGCGACCGAGGCGCTTGCCTGCTACGCGCTGCAGCACCACGGTTTTTCACCGCGGCGATTCTGGCAGCTGATGCATGCATCGGGGCTGGAGTTCGACGGCCTGTACCAGCAATATGTGTGCAAGAACGTGCTGAATTTTTTTCGGCAGGACAACGGCTATCAAGAGGGCTCCTATCGCAAGCTCTGGGCCGGGCGTGAAGACAACGAACATCTGCTGGAACTGGTGTCGGCGCTGGATAGCACGGCTGCAGATTTCGCCGAGCAGCTCTATGCATCGCTAGAGCACCGTTACCGGGAATCTTCCGAACAAAGGTAGATGAATGCAGGCGGAAGACGGCAGACTCTCTACTACCGCCCTGGCCCGCAAGCTGGATATACCTGCGCAGCAACTGTTTGTCACCTTGCGGGACTATGGCTGGATTCGGCGGGTGGGCGAAGGCTGGGCGCTCACGCCGAAGGGCGAGTTCGAGGGCGGCGACTACCGTCACAGCCAGCGATATGGGCGCTACATCGTCTGGCCCGAGACTCTGACGGAACACCCCCTGCTGGCTGCGATAGAGTCTAACCAGCGAATTACCTCTCCCGGGATTGGTCGCTATTATTCTGCGCTCAGCAGTCAACAGATCAACCGGGTACTGGCGGAGCTGGGTTTGCAGCAACGGACACTGATCGGTTGGGAACTGACCGCCCGCGGCAGGGAACTGGGTGGGCAACAGGAGATCGGCAGTAAAAGCGGTGCACTCTATACAACCTGGCCCCACGATATTGTCGACAACCCACTCATTCACCGCGAACTGGCGGGATTCTCACCGGTTGTATCCGCCCCATCCGCTGATACGACTGAGCCGGACCTGTTCCAGGAGGGCGGTGGCCCCGCGATGGATCTAGCAGGAATTGATGGGCATAAACTGACATCGTCATTGCAAATGAGGGTGTGCAACTGGCTGTATCTTGCGCAGCTGGCGCACGCGCATCGCCGAGCGCTGCCCTGTGCGGAAACGATCTATGCAGATTTCTACCTGCCCGAAAGTTGCGTCTACATAGATTGCTGGGAGTCTGATTTGCCGGCCGGAGAGTTGAAAGACCGACTGCGAAAACGCGATCTTTACCGGGAGATGGAACTGCGAAACCTGCAGATCGATGCCGAGGATGAAGACAGGCTGGACGATGTTCTCGGCGGCGCGCTACTGGAGTATGGCATGCGGTTTTGAGTGAGTTCAGTGGGATGTGGACAGTTTGCGCAGGACCACCCCGCACTCCATGTGCTCTGTATAGGGGAACTGGTCGAACAGGGCCAGGGCCGCTATGGCATGTGTTTTGGTCAGGGTGCGCAGGTTCATCGCAAGGCTCACGGGGTTGCAGGAAATATAGATAATGTTCTCGAAACCGGCCGCCAGTGCAGTGGTGGGTTTATCCAGCCCGGCTCTCGGTGGATCCACGAACAGTGTCTCAAGGCTAAAGTCCGCGATGGGCCTGGGCAGCGCGGCAAGTCGTCTGAAGACTCTCAGCCCGCCAAGCGCCTGCGCAACTTCTTCGGCCGAGAGACGAACCAGGTGCACGTTGTCGATCGTATTCTCCTCGAGGTTTTCTCGTGCAGCCCGCGTGGATACTTTGGACACTTCAGTGGCAATCACACTGGAGAAATACCGCGCGAGCGGTAACGTGAAATTGCCATTACCGCAGTAGAGCTCCAGCAAGTCACCCGCCGCAAGGTCAGACGCCTGCGCGCACGCCCAGGTAATCATGCGTTTATTGACCTCGACATTTGGCTGGCTGAAGGCCTGTTCATACTGTCGGTAAGCGTAGGGGATGTCGTTTATCTCCAGCTGCTCCCTGGCGTAATCCCGGCCCAGCACAATCTTCTGTTTACGGCTGCGTCCAATCAGCGATAGTCGCGGGAAATCAGCCCGCAGCGTATCGCGTAAATTCGCCGCTTCCTGCTCCCAGGCAGCATCCAGGGGCCGGTGATAGACCAGCGTTACGAGCATGTCGCCCGTCGATGCAGCCAGAAATTCTGTCTGAAACAATTTGCGCCGCAGCGTTGGCGAACTGCGCAGTTGGGTAAGCAGTTGCGGCATAAGCGCCTGAATCTGCGCATCGGCGATCGGCATCGCTTTCACCGGAACCGGGGTTCGCGGGCTGTCGGGATCAAACATGACATAATCCAGCGCATCGCCCGTATGCCACATGCGAAACTCAAGACGCATGCGGAATCCGGTGGCTGGCGAGCGAACAATTTCCGGCGCGGGTGGTGAAAAGGGCTCGAGCAGTTGGCAGACCCGCTCAGCCTTGTTCTGGAGCAGCTCGCTATAACGCTCGGGTTCTACGGCGGCGAGAGGCACTAACCCAGCCTCTTGAGGTCGCGGCCCCGCCACAGCTTCTCTGCCTCAAGCCGCTGCTGTGCGAACGTGGTGTCCGGGCGTATAGACAGAAGTCCGGCCGCAGCGGTGCTCAATGTCGCCTCGAGCCCGTATGCATCGGAGTCATCTCCACACCAAAGTCGCAACAGGGGGTCGACACTGGCTTGTTCAACAGGTGTCGGCCGCTGTGTAAACGCGCGTGGTACGCTGAGCTGACGCAGTTGGCCTTGCTCCAGCAGGTGAAGCCGCGTATCGGCGTGGGGTTTGAGTTCAATCTCTCCGCTTTCACCCTTGAATACCAGGGCCCTGGGCTGCCCCAGCAGTCGGTCCGCGTGCTGATGGAGTGCGGCATAAGCCGGATGGAAGATACTTTGAATGCTTGCGGGTGCGCGCAGGGGATTGATCATGCGTGTCAGCGTGTTGACGGGTGAGCGCAAGCCCAGGATTGGCTTAAGCTGGATCAGGTTATCCAGGGCGGGGCAGAAGGAGCGCAGCGGCAGGTAACACAGGCCGGAGTGGTCCAGGCCTGCCTCAACTTCCGACCAGGTCGAGGCGACGGGCAGTTCGAGCGCGCGCATGGCCTGTTCCGTGTACAACCTGCCTGGCGTGTGCCCGGTGCTACCGTGCACAAGCACCCGGTAACCGGCCTGCGCCAACAGCAGCATGGAAAGAATAAACCATGGGTGTTGATGGCGTTTTCCCGCGTAGCTCGACCAGTCAAGGTCCGCATACAGTGCGGCCGGCGGAGTCTGCATATTCTCACGGACGGCCTCGACAAAGCCGGCCAGTTCCTCCGGAGACTCCTCTTTTACGCGCAGCAGCATCAGGAAAGCGCCAAGCTGCAGGGCTTCCGTTTCATCCCGCAGGATCATGCCAAAGGCTGCAAAGGCTTCGTGACGTTCCAGCGAGCGGGTCCCCGTCTTGCCTTTGCCAAGAATCCGCACGTATTTCGCGAAAGGATGTTCAGGAGTAGTCATGATCGCCGCTGTAAATCACAAACAATTATCCGGTTTTGGCAGCCCTGCGATTTTGCTGCCGAGTTTCGCAGGCGAGCCCGGGAACAGCGACATGAGGTAAATACTTTTACCCTTTTCATCGCCCAGCCGTTGCGCGCAGAATTTCACCAGGGGCCGCATCGCCGGTGAGCTGTCGAACCTGGCGTAATAGTCACGCAAAAGATAGATAACTTCCCAGTGGTCCGCGCTCAGGGTAATGCCCTCGGCCGCAGCGATCCGCGTGGCGGCCTCCGGTGACCAGTCTTCCAGGTCGCGCAGAAAACCCTCACTGTCAAACGCATGGTCGGGAAGCATATCAGTGCCAAGCCAGTTGTCTGGGATACTGCTCCGTGAGAGTCACGAAGCCCGCCATATCCAGCATTGTGAATAGCCCGGAAACATCGCGCACACCCGCCGCCTCAGCGTGTGCGGAAAGTATAAACAGGCGCGCGCCGCAGTCGAGCAGGGCGGCTTCCGACGCCGAGCCTTTGAGTGCGCCATAGACGCCACTCCCCACTAGCAGGAGGGCATCCTCTTCGCCCACAAATCGCAAGCAATCCAGGTAGACACTGTCGCCAGGTGCTGCGCTCAGGGTATGCAGGATCATACTCAGAAACCCAGTACGGTGTGGTGTTGAAGCATGAGATCGCGGATCTGGCTGTCCTCTAACGGACTGATTGCAAGCGCACACAGTGTGAGGTCGAGTCCGTAATGACGTGCCGCGGGCGCGTCGACAAACAGGCTGTCGATGTCGTAGAGAGGCAGTGATTCCAGCTGGCGCGAGAGGCTGCCTCGGCCGAGAAGCTCAGTGGCCTGGTCGGGTAGCAATTGCAGTACACCCTCGCCCTGAAACAATAGTGCCACCGGTTGATCAAAGACTGCCATGGCTAACACGGTGTCGAGAGCAGATTTTGCGATGCCGCCCTGGCAGGGGCTCCGCCGCGTCACTATCAGCGTACTTTTTGGGTTGGTCTCCATCCTCAGCCTCCGAAAGTCACCAGGCGGTCGGACTGCTGGTGTGCTTCGACGAGTTGTCCGAGCCCGGCAATGGTGAACGCAGGATGCACTGTAGCGGCCCCACGCTCGTGACGGGTTGCTTCGTTTTCATCGAGCATTCCATATCGAAGTGCGGACGACACACAGAGCAGCAGTTCGACGGAGTGAGTGCGTCGAAGTTCCAGCCATTCGTCCAGGGTGTTGTGCTCCCCCTGCGGCAATACCCGTGAGACGGCGCCATGCTGGACACCGGCATCAAGAAAGAAGACGCGCTCAAGGGTGTGTCCCCGGGCCAGCACAGCGCCGGCAAAGTCTGCGGCTGTGCGCGCCGACGAACCAGCCAGGGGCGATGATAGAACCAGCAGGGAGTAGATCAATGAAGTGGTATCCCGCAAACAAAAAACCCCGGCGAGTGCCGGGGCTTTATTATACCGGGGCGATCCCTAGTCATCCCCACTCAGGGCAGTCAGCAGGCTGAGCAGGTGAATAAACAGGTTGTAGATGCTGAGGTAGAGTGCCACCGTTGCGCGAATGTAGTTGGTTTCACCACCGTTGATGATGCGGCTGGTATCGTAGAGGATCAGGCCGGACATGATCATGACGATCGCCGCGGACACCGCGAGAGACAGGGCGGGAATGGCCAGCCAGATGTTCGCGATCATCGCCACGATGGCGACCAGAAGCCCAACCAGCAGGAAGCCCCCCATGTAGGAAAAATCCTTGCGCGTGGTCAACGCGTAGGCCGACAGGCCGAAGAATACAACAGCCGTGCCCCCCAGCGCCTGCAGCACCAACTCAGGGCCATTCGGCATCGAGAGATAGACGTTCAGCATGGGCCCCAGCATCGCACCGAAGAACCCGGTAAACAGGAACACACTTAGCAGGCCCCATGCGCTATCGGCGGTTTTATGCACCAGGAACAGCAGCCCGAACATGAGAGCCAGGCTGATAAACCAGGGCAGGGGCGGGAACCCGAATGCCATTGAGGCACCGGCGCACAAGGCGCTGAAGGCGAGCGTCATTCCCAGTAATATGTAGGTGTTTTTGAGCACACGGTTGGTGCCCAGAACCGATTCGACCGCGACTGAATCAGCGCGGTAAACGCTTTTGTCTTGCATAACCACTTCTCCGTTGCCGGCAGGTAAAAATCCAGACCGAGGCCCTATAATACGGGTGCGGACGGCAAATTCCAATACGCTGCGGTCCACAACCGCGGCCGCCTGGCTGGGCAATAGCACAGCGGCTACAGCCCTGGATGTTGGGCAGCATGGCCCCCCCGGACGATTGGTCATCATCGGGGCCTCGCGGTTATACTGGGCAAAGGCTTTAACAGGAGAGGTATACCATGGGTTTCGCATTGTCCGATTTGCAACTCACCAGCGCCGCCTTTGGGCACGGGGATAAAATCCCGGAAAAGTACACAGGTGAGGGGGATGACATATCGCCGCCCATGGCGTGGCAAAAGGCCCCGGAAGCTGCCAAATCTTTTGCGCTCATCTGTCACGACCCGGATGCCCCGCTGGTCAGCGGCCGCGGAACCTATGGTTTTGTGCACTGGGTGCTCTACAACATCCCGGCAAGCGTGAGTGAGCTGGCTGAAGGCGTCGACGACTACACGGTCGGCAAGAACGATTTTGGCAATACCGGTTACGGCGGCCCCATGCCGCCGGATGGGCATGGCGAGCACCTCTACTATTTCTGGTTACTCGCGCTGGATGACGATGCGCCGCTGGAAGAGGGGCTCACGCTGTGGGAACTGCTGGAGAAGGTTGAACCGCATCTGATCGGAATGAACCGCCTGGTGGGTCGTTACCGTCGCGACTGAAGTTAACAGCTTGAATCCCTGGTTGCATTCGCACTGGGTCAACGACAAAAAAAACGCCCGTAACGGGCGTTTTTCTTTTGAGTGGCGGTGGGCCAGGGATTCGAACCCCGGGAGGGGATAAACCCTCAACGGTTTTCAAGACCGCCGCTTTCGACCACTCAGCCAGCCCACCGGAAACTTCATGTATTGCAGTGCCTGGGCTTTCGCCCCTTGAAGCGCTGGCGATTATACAGCGATCAAAAAGGGACACAAGAGCGCAAGACCCCTGTGTCCCGCTTGTGCTATTGACTCGCAGCCTGGTCGCCTGTCTCCTGCGACCGCTTGGCGCGCGGATCATTCGGGGCGCGAGGACGCTCACTGCCACTCGGTGTCGCCGGGGGAGCGACTTCACCGCTGAACAGCTGCGGGTGCGATGTCTCGATCTTCACCGCGGAGACGGAACGCGCCTTGACCCGGGGGTCATTGCTGGCGCGACCGCCGGCAGACAGGCCTTCCGGGCTCACAGTGGCAGGCTCAGTCGGTGCCGGGGCGGGCTCAGCCAGTGCCGGGGCGGGCTCAGCTGCCTCTTCTGGCGTGGAGGCCAGCGGTTCTGCCGGCGCATTCCCGGGCGGATTTGCATCCAACCCGGTTGTCTCTGCAGCAACGTCTGTGGGTTTTTCCTGTTGCACCGTCTGCTCGCCGGGTGATGCGTCGACCTCGGCTGCTGCACGAGTGGTTGACGGCGGCTGGGTTGCCTCGGCGGCGGTCGCTGTCGTGACGGGTCGTGCTTCCTGCCCCGTTGGGGCCTCCTTCTCTGCCTCTGCAGGCGTGGCCGGGGATTGCTGGGCATCATCGACCTGTGCATCCGGTTTGCGGCTGCGCCGCTTGCGCTTTGGCTCGCTGCGCTTGATGTCGCTGGGCCGCTTGCGTGGCTTCGGCGATTTGTCTGCCTGGACCTGCGTGTCAACTTCTTTGGCGGCTGCTGCATCAGGGGCTTTTCCCGCTTCCGCTGCTACCGGGCTGTTTTGCTCGCGACGCGGCTCCGACTCACTACCACGCTGGCGATTTCCGCCCCCCCTGCGCGTACCGGACCCGCTGCGATTGCCCTGGCCGTCTCTTGCGGACGGCTTCTGGCCTTCTTTAGGGCTGCGCTTCTGGTTACCGCGCTCACCGTTGGCGGAAGACTCGGCGCGCGAATTATCAGCAGTTGCTCTATCGCGACCGCGGGATTTGCCTCCTCGCGAGCGACTGCGGCCACGTTCGGGAGCCTCTTTGCGCGTCTGTTCCTCAGGTGCCTTGCCGGTAGGTTGTTGTGCTTGAGTTTTCTCGGCGGGCGCGCCGCCGAACAGCGCAGCCCAGAGTTTCGCGAAGAGACCCTCCGGCTTGCGCTGTTTACGCTGGCCGCCACCGGCACTGCGTCTCTGAACAGGTTGCGCTGGTGCACGATTTTCGCCCGCAGCCTGACTCTGCTCTTGCGCCCTGGAAGCTGGAGGCGCCACCGGTGCTTCGGTACGCACAGCCTGAACCGCCGCCTCCTGGACCGGCCTGGCAGGTGCGTGCGCATCGCTGATGCTCTCGGCGTCGGGGACGGTGATGTCAACCGCGTAGCTGACTTCCTGGTCGCCTTCAACCTCATCGTCGCGCAGGCGCTGCACTTCAAAGTGTGGCGTTTCCAGGTTCGGGTTGGGAATAACCAGCATGCGCGCCTTGGTGACCTGCTCGACTTCTGTGAGAGCCGAACGCTTTTCGTTGAGCAGATAGGCCGCCACGTCAACCGGCACAATCGCGCGGACTTCGGCGCTACGTTCCTTGATGGCTTCTTCTTCCAGCAGGCGCAAAATGGAGAGGGCGAGAGACTTGGTGTCGCGTATCGTGCCCTGGCCTGTGCAGCGTGGGCAGACGATGGCGCTGGTTTCGCCCAGTGAAGGTCGCAGGCGCTGGCGGGACATCTCCAGTAGCCCGAAGCGGGAGATACGGCCTACCTGGACCCGTGCCCGATCTATAGCCAGTGCGTCCCTGACACGGTTCTCCACCGCGCGCTGATTGCGCGCGGCGAGCATGTCTATGAAATCGATGACTACCAGGCCTCCCATGTCCCGCAGGCGAAGTTGCCGCGCAATTTCATCTGCCGCCTCAAGGTTGGTATTCAGCGCAGTTTCTTCGATATCGCCGCCGCGCGTCGCCCTCGCCGAGTTGATGTCTATCGATACCAGCGCTTCTGTAGGGTCAATGCAGATTGAGCCGCCGGAGGGGAGGCGAACCTCGCGCTGAAAAGCCGTCTCAATCTGGCTCTCAATCTGAAAGCGATTGAAGAGAGGAATGGGATCATCGTAATACTGGATACGATTCGTATACTGGGGCATTACCTGTCCCACGAAATCGCATGCCTGCTGGTAGGCGTCCGTCGAATCGATCAATACCTGGCCGATGTCGTCGCGCAGATAGTCGCGTATGGCGCGAACGATTACGTTGCTTTCGCGGAACAGCAGTTCCTTGGGCTTGGCTTCGTCGTTTGCCTTGGTGATGGCATCCCAGAGCTGCAGCAGGTAATTCAGGTCCCACTGCAGTTCTTCAACCGAGCGACCCACGCCGGCGGTGCGAATGATCACGCCCATACCATCCGGGAGTTCCAGTGCACTCAGCGCATCTTTCAACTCGTTGCGGTCATCGCCCTCAATGCGGCGTGAGATACCACCGGCACGTGGGTTGTTGGGCATCAAAACCATGTAGCGTCCGGCAAGACTGATGAACGTGGTCAGGGCGGCGCCTTTATTGCCGCGCTCTTCCTTGTCGACCTGCACGATCAGCTCTGTGCCTTCCTTGACTACATCCTTGATTTTGAGCCGGCCGTCGGTATCGCCCGGTTTGCGATAAAAATACTCCCTGGCGATCTCCTTCAGCGGCAGAAAGCCATGCCGTTCCGCGCCAAAGTCGACGAATGCCGCTTCGAGGCTGGGCTCAACACGGGTGATCTTGGCCTTGTAGATATTCGCCTTTTTCTGCAGGCGGGTGCGATTTTCGATGTCCAGGTCGTACAAACGTTGTCCGTCGACCAGGGCTACACGCAACTCCTCGGGTTGAGTTGCATTGATTAACATTTTTTTCATAGTGTCACTTTCTTAGTGACAGCGGGTCGGTCGGGGCGGGAAATCAGGTATGAGAACGGTGCGGCGCCGCTGGTACTTCAACGTCTGACCACTTACCAGAGCCCGTTAGCGCAGCCCGGGTATAGCCCGGGGGTCTGACAGACGGGTTGTTCGAGTTGCGGTGTCACGATCCTGTCGGGTTGCCGCGAGCACGTCGCCACTGACGCGCCTGGCAGACTTCAACCGGTACCCGACACGCCGCTTGGCGAGTGTTGTGGTAACGTTGACTGCGCAAGCGCCGAACTTCTTCTTTTACTGATTCCTGAACCCGGCAGCCCCTGCTGCTCGGTTCATCTTCATCGTCACTCTGGCACTCATTGTCGCTGCAGCGTAAAGTGAGCAGCGTTGGACAGACTGACGACATCCTGTGTTTTGGTGTGGTATGACCGGCGGGGTCTGCTTCTCTCGGGCAGCCCCAAAAATCGCCAGCGGGTTCCATGGAGTCTTCCAGTCGACAACCTATCGACCGCAACTCACCACAACGGGATAATACCGGTAAATGGTAAAGAAAGACAGGGGGCCGCCCGCGGAGGGCAGGTCTCCGGGCAGCAGTCCGGCTCGTGTGCGTCAGATAACGGTGCAGGCGGAAGATTCAGGCCAGCGTCTGGACAACTTTCTGCAGCGGCAGTTGCGTGGCGTCCCGCGCACTCGCCTGTATCGCGCCCTGCGCAAGGGCGAGGTGCGGGTCAACAAAGGCCGCATTCGCGGCGAGTACCGGCTCGTTGCTGGCGACGTGGTTCGAATTCCCCCGCTTCACGAAGCACCGAAAGATGCCCCGGCGCGCATACCGCGGGGCTTGTTTGACGAACTTGCGCGACGGATTGTGCACGAGGATGACAACCTGATCGTGTTGAATAAGCCTTCAGGGCTCGCCGTGCATGGTGGTAGCGGACTCAATTTCGGGCTGATTGAGAGCTTGCGTCAAATGCGTCCACAAGCGCGTTACCTCGAACTGGTGCACCGCCTCGACAGGGATACATCGGGCCTGGTGCTGATTGCCAAGCGCGCCGCGATATTGAGGGAACTGCACCGGCAACTGCGGGAAAAACACATTGAAAAGCGGTACCTGGCGTTGGCGATCGGCAAGTGGCCAGGCAGTTGCCGGTCTGTGGATGCGCCGCTGGAGAAGCAGGTACTGGTTTCCGGGGAACGGATGGTGAAAGTCAGCGCGAACGGTAAATCCGCGGAAACGGGTTTTGCGGTAATAGAGCGGTTTGCCACTGCGACGCTTCTCGAGGCGCGCCCCGTTACCGGGCGTACCCACCAGATACGCGTGCACGCGCTGCACGCCGGGCACCCGCTGCTCGGGGACGACAAGTACGCCGGGGACTCGGCCGATCGATTGGCCGCCGACCTGGGGCTGAAACGCTTGTTCCTGCATGCGGCCGGACTGCAATTCAGCCTGCCCGGCGAAGGCGATCTCAGGCTGCAGGCACCGCTGGATCATGATCTGGAAATAATATTAGAAAAGTTACGCAAGGCATTGAATAAAAAAGATTAACTACCTGTCTCACGGTACATCCACGCCGCTGGCGCGTAACAGCCTGGATAGCGCTATGAGTGGAAGACCCTCCAGGCTGGTAGGGTCCGAGCTGAGCACGCTGTCAAACAGCGTGATGCCCAGGCCTTCAACCTTGAAGCTACCGGCACAGTCGTAAGGTTGTTCTCGTGTCAAATACCGGCGTATTTCCGGGTCGCTCAGCTGACGAAACCTGACCAGCACAGGATCGATGTGGGTGTGTTCCAGGCCTGTGGCCTTGTGGCACAGCGCAAGGCCTGTCAGGAACCTCACGCTTTGTCCCGAGCAGGCTCGGAGCTGCGCTATCGCTGCCTTTCGCCCTCCCGGCTTGCCGAGACGCCTGCTTTGCAATTCCGCCACCTGGTCGCTGCCGATAACCAGGGCCTCGGGAAAGCGTTCGGCAACCGCCGAGGCTTTCTCCAGGGAAAGGCGTCTCGCGAGTGCTTCCGGGGATTCATTCTCCACGGCCGATTCGTCCACATCTGGCGCAATGCAATGAAACTCCGGCAGCAGTCTTTCAAGCAACCTGCGGCGGTAGATGGATGTCGATGCGAGTATAATTTTCAAGGGCAGCCTGGGGAATCGGTCATTGGGGGAGAACTGGTTGTATTCTAAAGATTTTTTTGACAAAGACACAAAGCGCACCTAAGATGCGCGCCTATGTTATCTGAGCCTTTTCCCGCGACCCTTGATGTGCGCAAGGCAGCGATGCGAAAAGTGTCTGTCAGAGGCGTTCTCAAGCCCACTGACCTGCCCCGTCTGCGCGGTATGTTGGCGGATGACGATGGCAGTATCAGCGTGGAGATGGCTTTCGGCAAGGATGATCAGGACCGCGTGGTGATCGATCTGGGCGTAGAGGCAGAGCTGGTGGTGACTTGCCAGCGCTGCCTTGAAGCGATGCCGCATCAGCTGAGTGCGGGCAACCGGCTTGCGCTGGTGTGGTCGGATGCCCAGGCCGCAGCGTTGCCGCGGGATCTCGATCCATTGATCGCAGATGACGCGCAGTGTGATCTCTGGGCAGTTGTAGAAGAAGAACTGATGCTGGCGCTGCCGGCGTTCAGTTATCACGATACTGAAGAGTGCAGGCAGAGTTTAACGGCCTATGCGGACCCGCCCCCTGTTGAGGAAGCGGGCACGGATGCGCCCAACCCGTTTGGTGTGCTGGAGCAATTAAAGCCCGGCGAGAAATAGCAGGAGTTCCAGAGATGGCTGTACAGAAAAGCAAGAAAACGCGTTCCAGGCGCGGCATGCGGCGTTCGCACGATTCGCTGTCCCGTTCAACGCTGTCGGTTGACCCCACTTCAGGCGAGACCCACAGGCGGCACCATGTGTCCGCCGACGGCTTCTACCGTGGCAAGAAAGTCGTCGAAACAGGTATCGACGACTAGGTGAGCCACCACCCGGGCTCAGCTGCGGCATTCGTATTTCCCGGCCAGGGCTCTCAAAAGCCCGGTATGCTGGCGGCGGCGCACGCTGAGTTTCCAGTCATCCGCGAGGTGTTCGACGAAGCCTCGCAGACTTTGGGTTATGCTCTGTGGGAACTTGTGGAGCAGGGCCCGCAGGAAGCGCTGAACCTCACGGCAACAACCCAACCCCTTCTGCTGACGGCAAGCTTTGCGCTCTGGCGCGCGTGGCGGGCCGAAGGCGGGGCGGCGCCCGCTGTCATGGCGGGTCACAGTCTGGGTGAATTCTCAGCCCTGGTGTGTGCCGGCGCACTGGATTTTCAGGCAGCGCTGAAGCTGGTGGAAAAGCGCGGAGAGTTTATGCAAAGCGCCGTGCCGGTCGGTGAGGGAGCCATGGCTGCCATTCTCGGTCTGGAAGACGAGGTGGTCAACGCCATCTGCGCCGATGTTGCTGGTGACAGTAGCGGCATGGTTGCAGCGGTGAACTACAACGCACCCGGGCAGGTCGTTATTGCCGGCCATGTTGCCGCAGTCGAAACCGCCATCGACGCGCTCAAGTCAGCCGGCGCAAAACGTGCCATGCCACTCCCGGTCAGTGCACCTTTCCACACGCAATTGATGGCGCCGGCGGGAATGCGTCTCGACGAGATTCTGCAGTCCGTGACGATTCATCAGCCCGGGATACCCGTCATTCATAATGTACATGCGGCCGCCGAGGAAAATCCGGAGCGCATACGGGAGTTGCTGGTGAAGCAGATATCCAGCCCTGTACAGTGGACAAAGTGTGTACTGGCGATACGCGACAGCGGGGCGGAGCATATCGTCGAGTGTGGGCCCGGGGCTGTGCTAACTGGCTTGAACAAGCGTATAGACAAGACTCTCACAAGTTACACGCTGGAAGAACCGGATGCGCTGCGTTCCGCATTGAACGCACTTTCCTGAGGGGGCAACTGCGATGAACAACGCTGCGAAGGTGGCTCTTGTGACTGGCGCTACGCGCGGTATAGGGCGCGCGATAGCCAGTGCCCTGGGTAGCGACGGCCTGACAGTGGTAGGTACCGCCACCACCCAGGAAGGCGCTGCCGCAATTACCCGGTATCTTGCCGCTGAAGGCTGTGCCGGGAAAGGTGTAGTCCTCAACGTCGGTGACGAGGCTGCCATCCCGAGTGTCGTGAAGAACGTGTCCGATGAATTTGGAGACCCCCTGGTGCTGGTTAATAATGCTGGCATCACGCGCGATAACCTGCTGTTGCGGATGAAAGCCCAGGAATGGGACGACGTGGTAGCGACAAATCTGACCGCTATCTATCGCCTCAGCAAGGCTTGCGCGCGCGCAATGACCAAAGCACGCTGGGGCCGGATTGTGAATATCACATCGGTAGTCGGCGCAATGGGGAATGCAGGCCAAAGCAATTATGCTGCGACGAAAGCGGGTGCAGAGGGCTTTTCGCGTGCGTTGGCACGAGAGCTGGGCTCACGCTCGGTGACCGTAAACTGTGTGGCACCAGGTTTCATCGACACTGACATGACGCGTGCGTTGGCAGAGGAACAACGCGATTCGATGCGACAGCAGATACCCCTGGGGAGGCTCGGTGAGGCAGGCGAAATAGCCGCGCTGGTGAGTTTTCTCTGCAGCGATTCTGCGAGCTATATCACGGGCGAAACCGTGCATATAAATGGTGGCATGTACATGGGTTAAGCACCTGATAAAACAGCATAAAAGCATCGTTCAGCGGCAGCGCCAAAAAAAGGTATTACTCTCTCGGGAAAAACGAGTAAACTGCCCCCCTCAGACCGTTAAATCGGCGAAGAATCAGCAATAAAACCTCAGGAGTAGCAGAAACCATGAGCAGCATTGAAGAGCGCGTTAAGAAGATCGTAGCGGAGCAACTTGGTGTAAAAGAAGAGGAAGTGCAAACAGAGGCCTCCTTCGTTGAGGACCTGGGGGCTGACTCTCTCGATACGGTTGAACTGGTAATGGCTCTTGAAGAGGAATTTGAAACTGAAATACCGGATGAGGAAGCGGAAAAAATAACCACGGTTAAATTGGCGATCGAATACATCAACAACAATCTCGCCTGATACATTCCGCATTCTTTCCCAGAAAGCCGCGTCTATTGCCAATAGACCGGCTTTTCTTGTTTCGATATCCCGGGAATCTTTTGCGGTAGAGGAGTTAAAGCGTTGAAGGGCAGAAGAGTTGTCGTGACTGGCCTCGGCATCGTGAGTTCAATCGGACACACGGTCGAAGCAACATGGCAGAACATTCTCGCAGGGAAAAGCGGCGCTGCCACCATCGATATGTTTGATGTTTCGGCGTTCAGCACGCAGTTCAGTGCCAGCGTCAAAGACTTTGATATTTCCGCGTACCTCACGACAAAGGAAGCGCGGAAGATGGATGTTTTTGTGCAGTACGGCATGGCTGCAGGCATCCAGGCAATGTCCGATGCGGGCCTGGAGGTCACCGAAGAGAATGCTCCGCGCATTGGCTGTTCTATCGGCTCGGGAATTGGCGGCATTGGCCAGATAGAGAAAAACGCCGAGATAATCCGTACCTCGGGTCCACGACGTATCTCTCCATTCTTCGTGCCCGGCTCGATCATTAATATGACGGCCGGAAATCTCTCTGTGAAATATAATCTCCAGGGG
>CAZFJQ010000068.1:0-17580 GCA_964519755.1 uncultured Halioglobus sp. | reverse complement strand
ATCGTGCTCCCTGCAGCGGGCCAACACGATCTGTTCAAGCTTCGCGCGCATCTCGTCCACGCGCTTGTGGGCGCGCAGGTTGGCAAATATACGTGCCAGTTTGCGTCGCTCCGCATCGCTCAACTGCTCCAGCAGATTGTCGTTCAGGGTCAGCTCGCTGCGATCGGCATGCGTCCTGCCACACAGCAGTCGATGGTGTAGCAGCGCGCGGCCCAGCAACACGAAGGGAAAATTGACATTCCTGCTGGGGCCAAAACTCAATTCTTGTCCGCCGGTGGGCATGCCCTTGATCTGGATACGGGCGATTTCATCGGCGTAGCGCCACGCACCGATACCGCCGGTGACGGCACCCACCGCTCCCGAACCCAGCGTCGCCAGCCCGCCCAGCAGTCCGCCGGTGGCGCCGTCCACCACCATGCCCGCGCCGCCCCCGAGGAGGGCGCCGGCGGACGAGGCCACCGCGGTCAATGCGCGCCGGTTCAGCCCCCAGAGGTACCAGTTCTCCGTATTGAACAGGTCTGAATCCTCCAGCGCGAGGCTGGCCTCGCTGCGCTGCAGGCTATGGTAGTGATAGACCTCCTCGACCTGCCGCCGGTTGCGGCGTTCGCGCGCGGCAAGCTGCTGCCGATAGCGCGCGGCGAGCGCCTGCTGCACGGGTTCTGTGGGCATGCCCTGCAGCAGTCGCTGGGACGTACTGAAGCTGAGGCTGTCATAAATCAGGTCGGCTATCAGCACGCTGGCGGTGCGGTGCTGTGCCTCGCGTTCGCCGCGCAGCACGGCCACGGCGCGCTGCAGTGCATCGCGCCAGTGTGGGTCCAGGTGGCCGAAAAGTTCCAGCAGTTCGAGTTGCTTGTCGTACTGGGCGCGGTGCGCATTGAACAAGCGCACCGTGCGAAAATACTGTCCCAGCCCGGCCTCCCACTCCGCTGCAAAGTCGTCGTTGTCCACCGGGTTGATCACCGCGAGGCTCGGCCTGCCGGTCCAGCGCAGAATTTCCATCTCCGCCTCGTAGTCTGGCGCAAAGGGGCAGGAGCCATCCACCACGTAGATGATGCCCGCGCCGTTCACCACCGGGCTGAGCAACGCGCATTCGTCGTGAAAGTGCGGGTTGTTTTCGTGCACGGCCACGAACTCACGCACGGTCGCCGCGCGGGCCGAGGCGTCGGCACAGTGCGCCTGCAGCCAGTCGAGTACCTCGCGGGCGCGCTGTATGCCGGCCGTGTCGACCAGCGTGTACAAGGTTTCCCCGTCAACCGTCATGGGGAAGTCACGTGCTTCGCGGGTCGAGCCGGACCGGGCGTCGATGTACACCGAGTCGTCCCGGGCCAGGGTCGCAACGATGCTCGACTTGCCCTTGTTGGGCCGGCCCACAACGGCGAATACCGGCACCGTCACGCTGCGGTCACCCGGTTGAGCAGGCTCACATCGACGCCTGTGAAGGGCAGCTCCCGCGCGAAGCTGCGCCAGTCGTCCACCTTGCGATGCGGTACGCTCCTGCCCGCAAGTGGCAGCAGGTAGATTGTGCAGTGCCCGATATCCACAAGTTCACTGAGCAGGTCCGCCAACTCCGCCATGGGCGGCTCCCAGGATTTGACCACGACCAGCAACTGGTCAAAGTCCGTCTGTCGAAGTTCTCGCAAACTCTCGCGATCCTCCCGGAGCGGCCCATCGCCGACCGCTATCCTGTTATTCGGGTCAACCGCCAGCAGCTCCTCGAAATCGTGGGTGGATGCGCCGGCCAGCGCATTGCTCCAGTCGAGTAGCAGCAGCCTGCCATCGGCCGCTACGCTGCGTAGCTCGGGCGCTTCCCGGGTGGCGGGTTGTTGAGCCGCATCATCGTCCGGCGCCTGGGTGCGTATCAGCGGTTGGCGCATCCTCTGCAATACCAGGCGCGCGCCGGGGTAGCCGACAAAACAGCGCTTCAGCAGGCGTGGGTAGTAGAGGCGTGCCGCAAGCCACAACAGCATGCGCGGCAGCAATGCATATACCACCAGGCACATGCACAGGAATGCCCACCAGCCGCGCATGCTCTCGATGTCGGCGCGGTCGATGTTGTACAGGGCCGGATGCCAGCGGCTACTGTCGATGACGTCCGGCGCAACGGTTGCCCAGGGCGCGAGAGCTGCCCAGGGAGCGGCGAGGGTGTCGGTGACGCCGCGCATGAGTTCCGCGCTCACCGGGAAGGTCGAGCCCCACACAAAACTGAACTCAGACAGCGCGGGTACCAGCACGAAGGCGGCCAGCGCGCCACCCGTGAACAGTACCCCCCAGGCCTGTCCAAAGCGCAATCCCAGCAGCCGCAGGGCGCCAGAGGCCTCGCGCAGGTAGCGTCCGTCGGGCAGGCTGCGCAGGGCCAGCCAGCGGGACGGGCTGGCGGGCAGGGTGGCTGCGACATTGCCGCGCGCGACGCTTCCCAGGAGGTATGCTGAAAACACACTCATCACGCATTGCAGCAGCACAAATACGCCCAGCAGCACCAGCACGTTCACCAGGCCGCGGCTGCTGCCGAGCAGAAAGCCCGCCATCGCCACGAACCCGAGCAGTGCAGCGATGAGAAAACTGATGCGCCTGAGCGCGCTGGCGGGATGTGCCGCGTATTGCCCGGGCGCCGCCTCGTCCAGCCAGTAGAGCAGCAGCGCAGCGTCATCGTCGCTGCTGCGGTTGGCTGCCAGCAGGTGGTCGCGCGCCCGCAGTGCGTCCATGGACATGTCCCTGTCCCGCTCCAGCTGGTCTGCCAGGCGGTAGATATCCGTAAGCTCAGGTCTCGATGGCACTGCGACGGTATCTCACGGTTTGCGGTTGCGCGAAGTGAAGACAAGCATGCGCTAAAGATACAGGGAAACCGGAGGCTTTGGGAGCGATGGGCGGTCACCGCCTGCGCGCATGGGCGTGCGTCCTGCGTGGGCTGTGCAGGATGCTTGCCACGGGGTCGTCCGTTGTTAAAAGTCGCTTGCCCACCGGGCGGTCCATCCTGTTCAATGGAGTTCACGTCAGGGGCGGGCAACGATTGTCTCTGCAGGTTATTGGTTTGGCTGGTCTTTCTTACCGGCCAACAACAGGGAGTCAGTACATGCCGTTGAGAGTCGTTGTCTGGGGTACCGGTAATGTGGGTCGACCCGCCATCCGCGCGGTACTGTCCCACGCGGAGCTGGAACTGGTCGGGGTAATTGTCGCCAGCGCCGCCAAGGTGGGCCTGGATGCCGGTGAAATAGCGGGCGTGGGGCCGGTGGGGGTGCCTGCGACGGACGACGCAGCGAGTATCATCGCCTTGCAACCGGATGCTGTTGTTTACACGGCGACCGCGGATATCCGTCCCGCGGAAGCCATGGCGGACCTGATGGCCTGCCTGGAAGCCGGTATCAATGTGGTTTCTACGGCGTTCTACGCGTTTCTGCACTCAGGGTCCGCCCCCGCCGAAGCGCTCGCGCCGCTACAGGCGGTGTGCGATAAGAGTGGCGCGTCCCTGTTTGTCTCCGGGATCGACCCGGGTTGGGTGATGGATTGGCTGCCCGTCGTGGCCAGTGGTGCGGTTTCCGGAATTCGTGAGATACGCGTGCGCGAGGTCTTCAACTACGCGCTGTACGATCAACCGCAGGTTGTACGCGAAGTGATCGGCTTCGGCACGTCGATGGACGAGTTGCCCATGATGCTGCACGATTTCGCCATCGAGATGGTATGGGCGCCGATGGTGCGGTTGGTCGGCGAGGCACTGGGCAAGCCGGTGGATGAGATCGAAATCAGTGTGGAACGCCTGCCGCTGGAACGCACGATTGAGGTTCCGGGCATGGGAACCTTCGAGGCCGGCACGCAGGGCGCTTTTCGCTTTGAGGTGATCGGCAAGCACCAGGGTCATCCGCTGTATGCGCTGGAGCACGTCACCCGCATTGACGATGAATGCGCTCCCGCATGGCCCTATCCCCCCGAGGGGCGCGGCTGTCACCAGGTGCTCATTAGCGGCGACCCGGACCTGCACCTCACCGTGCATGGCGAGGATCACTATGAACCCGGCGCGGCCGGTGGCGGTAATGCCAGCGCCGCCAACTGGGTGGTGAACGCGTTGCCGGCCGTGTGTGCCGCCGCCCCCGGAGTGGTGACTGCTTTTGACCTGCCGCGGATTTCCGGCGCCGCGCAACTGGTAGTGAGGTAACCTGGCGATGAATGATCAGAGCAGGGCGACGCCCGAACAGACAAAGACGAGTGCACCCACTTCCCTGGATGAGGCCTTGCGCTCGCTGCCGGACGACCGTGCGCGCGCCTTGCGGCTGTTTAATCTTGCAGGCACGCATGCCCTTGTATTGCTGGTTGCCTTCAGCCTGTTTGCAGCCGCAGACAGCTGGCGCCTGCTCAGTGGCCTGGGTATCGCCAGCGCCCTTGCGATAGCGACCGGTGCGCTCGCGGGTATCACCACCACCACCCTGATTCATGAGTGGTTTCACTATCTCGGCGCGCGCTCCTCCGGCGGTGCCTATGGCATACCCGAGAAGAAGGGGCTGTTCGTCTACGACTGGGACTTTGCGCACAACACGGTCGATCAGTTCTTCCGCATGAGTATCGCGGGCACGCTTGGCGGGGCGTTATCGCTGGTACTGCTGTGGCTGACGCTACCCGCCGATACGCTGGGGCGCGCCGCTGTACACGGCGGCGCGGTGGCCGGGTTTGTATTTGCCTCCGTGATCGAGTGGCCGGTGTTGCGCCGCGTGCGTTTTGGCGGCGAACCACTGGCAGCACTGGCGAAAATTGACCAGCGGGTACTTGTGCAGGCTTTCCTGGTGGCCTCGCTGGCCGGCTTCAGCACTTTGCTGCTACTGCGGTACTGATGCGGCAGTAAACCGGCCGTTGAATGCAAGCGCCGTATCCCCCATGCAGTATTGATTGACAAGGAGTAGTGCCATGAAAACAGGTTTGAAGGGTTGCGCGACAATAGTGCTGTTGTTTTTCGGCCTGCTGTCGGGGCCGCTACTGGCGGATGACGACATGCGCCGCATCGTGGTCACCGGTAGCGGTAGTGCCGAGATTGCCCCGGACATGGCGCTGCTGAGTCTCACGGTAAATCGCGAGGCGAAGACCGCACGTGAAGCGGTCACCGCAAACTCCAGTGCGATGGCCGAGGTCATCGCGGCGATGCGCAAGCTGGGGGTGGCGGAACGTGACCTGCAAACTGCCGCATTTTCCATTCAGCCGCGCTATACCCACGTTCCGCGGGTGGCGGGTAGCCATGAGGACACACGCAAATTTGTTGGCTATACGGTGCGCAACACGCTCAACGTGCGCCTGCGTGAGCTCGACAAGGTGGGTGAAGCACTCGACCTGTCAGTAACGCTCGGCGTGAACGAGGGGGGGGACATCAGTTTTGCCAACGACGATCCCGCGGCGGCGCTGGAGCAGGCGCGTACGCGGGCGGTGAAGAATGCACTGGCCAAGGCGCGGACTCTCGCGGCGGCGGCCCAGGTCACGCTCGGAGAGGTGATAGAGATAGGCGAGCAGTCTTATTCGCCCGTAAGGCCGATGGCCATGATGCGGTCAGCGGCGGTGGCAGCGGATAGCGAAGTGGCGATAGCGCAAGGCGAGAACAGCTACCAGGTGACTGTTAACATGAGTTTTGCGATTGAAGATTGACGCTGCACGCGTGTGCGCCCGGACGCGGCGTTGGCAGGGCGGGTATGGGCATTGAAATTGACCGAACGGCGTTCGTCCCGGAGGATTACGCCGTGTTCAGGGGGGCGCTGCAGGCCAATCTGGAGTCGCTCGCCAGCCTGTTGAGTTCCCCCGGTTTTGGTCGCGGTCCGGGCTCTGTCGGCGCGGAACTCGAGATGTATATTGTCGATGCAGCGGGCAGGCCGCTGCACGCAAACACGGAAATCCAGCGGGCCGCCGACGACCCGCAACTGGCGCTGGAGCTCAATCGCTACAACCTGGAGTACAACCTGAGCCCCCGGCGCCTGAGCGATTCCCCGTTTCAGGCGATGGAGCACGAGATACTCGAGAAGCTGCAGCGGCTGCGCGGCGTTGCCGCAGGATTCGAGGGGCGCATCGTTCCCATCGGCATCCTGCCCACGCTACAGCAAGCGGATTTTGGCCCTCATTGCATAACCGACCGCAAGCGCTACCACGCGCTCGTGCGGCAGCTGTTGTTGCGGCGCGGTGGCAAGTTCAGTGTCGACATACACGGCGAGCATCCGCTGGAACTGGAGATGGCGGACATCACCCTGGAGGGTGCGAATACCTCGTTCCAGGTGCATTATCGGGTGGCCGCGGAAGCGTTTGCCGATACCTTCAATGCCATTCAGCTGGCCACGCCGCTGGCACTCGCCATAGCGGCCAACTCGCCGACGCTGTTCGGACACAACCTCTGGCACGAAACGCGCGTGCCGCTGTTCAAGCAGTCTATCGATACCCGGCACAAGGATCGCTATTCCTGGAATCCGCCGCCCCGGGTAAATTTTGGCCAGGGCTGGGCGCGGCGTGGGGCTCTGGAACTGTTTGCCGAGGTGGTGCGGATTTACCCGCCTTTGCTGCCGATCTGCAGCGCTGTGGAACCCGCCCCGCATGGGGGGGCGCCACCGTTGGCCGAGTTGCGCCTGCATCAAAGCACCGTGTGGCTATGGAACCGGCCCATATACGACTCGATCGACGGTGGCCATCTGCGTATTGAAATGCGCGCCTTGCCGGCTGGCCCCACGGCTATCGACATGGTGGCCAATGCGGCTTTCCTGATTGGGCTAGCCGAGGGCCTGAAACCGCAGCTCGAAGAGCTTCTTCCGGGCGTGCCGTTCGGGATAGCCGAATACAACTTCTATCGCGCGGCCCAGCACGGCCTGTTTGCCCGCGTGGTCTGGCCCGATGCAGGCCAATCCGGCTATCGTGAGCAGCCCATTGGTCTGTTGATAGAACGGCTGCTGCCGGTGGCTGCAGAGGGTCTTGAGGCCATCGGCATTCACAGCGATGAAGCGCAGCGTTACCTGCAGGTTATCCGGCAGCGGCTGGAATGCCGTCGCAGCGGTGCGATCTGGCAACGCGCGAAACTCTCCAGTTTGCGACGCAGCCTGCCTGCCGAGCAGGCCCAGCGGTCGATGCTGGAAGCTTACATGGCACTCGCCGAGCAGAATATCCCCGTTGCGGAATGGCCGCGGTGAGACGGTTCCGCTTTTTGCGCGACCCCCTGCCAGCCGACCTGGGGGGCAGTGTGGAGGCTTTTCTATCGCGCCTCGACGGACCAGCCTGCGTGTTCATCGAGGGTGAGAATACAGCGCGCACGCGCGCGCTGGTAACCCTGTTGCACGGCAATGAACCCTCCGGCGTGATGGCGCTGTTTCGCTGGCTGAAATCCGCGCGCAAGCCGGCGGTGAACGTGGTTTGTATCATCGCCTCCGTCCCCGCCGCGTTGGCAGCGCCGCTGTTCAGTCATCGCATGTTACCGCGCGCACGCGACCTCAACCGCTGCTTTCGCCCGCCCTTTGACGACGCCCAGGGCGCACTTGCCGAAGAGTTGCTGGAGATCCTGCATTTGCACCAGCCGGAGGCGGTGGTGGATATCCACAATACCTCTGGTTCCGGGCCCGCCTTTGGCGTCTGCACGTTCATGGATCGGCAGCACAGTGCGCTGGTGAGCCTGTTTACGCGACAACTGATCGTGTCCAACCTGCGGCTCGGGGCGTTGATGGATATCAGCGAGCACCACTATCCCACGGTCACCGTGGAGGTGGGTGGACGCCTCGACCCGGAGGCGCACGAACTCGCGTGGGAGGGGCTCCAGCGCTACTTCACCACCGACCACCTGTTCACGGCAGCAGATGCGGATATCGAGCTGCTGCACGATCCGATCAGGCTGGAATTACAGGAACACGTCACACTGACCTACGACGTGGCGCCAGACCCCAGCTACGACATCACCCTGCGCACCGATATAGAGCATCTCAATTTTGGTACAGTATCACCGGATACGCTGCTGGGCTGGGCCGAGGGCCCGGCGCGCTCGCTGTTTGTCGCCACCGATGAAGGAGGGCGTTGTGCCGTGTCGAGGCTGGTGCGCATCAGCGACGGTCAGCTCTTTCCCGCGCAGTCCCTCAAGCTGTTCATGATCACCGCCAATGCCGTGATCGCCAGCGCGGATTGCCTGTTGTACGCGGTGGCGGCCGACGGCGGCGCTATTGCCTGACTCCCGGGGGTCTAGCCCGAAAGGGGGGGCCACGAGATCCCCGCCGTGCGGTTGCGGTGGCTCGTCACCAGCGGGCCAGCCGGGCGGCAACGCCCACGCGGCGCGACTTCTGGGCGCGGACGGCAGGAATAACCCCAATTTTAGAGTGGTCAATTGGGGTTTTGAATTGGGGTCAGAACCCGAAAAACAATGTCAATATGCACACAAATTACCCGTGAAAGTCATCAGTGCCGGCTCTATCATGCGCGCCCAAGGTGATCGGGTTTATGCTCGTTACACCTACCGCAAGTTTATTCAAGAAAATCAGGAGTTCGGCAATATGAAAAAAGTAGTAGCAGTCATTGCATCCGCGCTGATGTCTGTCTCCATGCTGAGTGTTGCAGCCCCCGAAGCCGGTGATAAGAGTTTCACCATCTCGGGTACTGGTTCCAGCGACAAGGACTTCGACGGCAATTCGTATGGAGTTTCAGGTGAGCTGGGCTTTTATGCCACCGAGCACCTGATGTGGGGCGTGCGCCAGAGCTTCAACGGCCTGGTAGGCGATGAAGTGAACGACGCCTGGAACGGCTCGACGCGTGGCTTTGTCGACATGCACTTCGGCAGTGGTGATGCACGTCCGTACATCGGCGCCAACATCGGTGGCCTCTACGGTGAGAGCACCAAGGATACCGGTATCGCTGGCCTGGAAGCCGGTGTGCGCTGGTTTGTGAAAGACAAAACCTTCATCGGCTTCGGTGTTGAGTACGCGTACCTGTTTGACGACAGCGACGACCTCGACAACAGCTTTGACGATGGCGCGTTCTTCTACACCCTGGGTGTCGGCTTTAACTTCTAGAGCCTGCGCCTTAACAGCCAGTCAAAACCCCGGGGCGCAAGCCCCGGGGTTTTTTTATGGGCGCTCGTAGCGCCGTGGTTTCGCGTCACTGCTTCCTTTTTGCAGCACTGCGTGCCGGTGCTGGCCGACGACCCGCGCGGGTGGCAGGGGAGCGTGAGCGCGGTTTGGCCTTGCCCTTGCGTCCGGTTCCGCGTTTTTTCCCGGTTGACGCTTTCTCAGCGTCTGCCATTTGCGCTTTCACGGCATTCTGCAACTCCGTAAAGGATTCCTCCAGGCATTCGCGGTAGAACTGCGGATCCGGGAGCATTTCCCTGCAGGAGACAAAGTTGATGGTGATTTTGCCCGCGCCGCTGATAACAGCATGGAACAGCCCCATCATATGCACCAGCGGGCCGACGCCCATCATCAGGTGTACCTGCGCGCCGGCGAGGTAAAGGGGAAACTGCGGCCCCGGGACGTTGGAAATGATCGTGTGGAACGGGATGGGAACGTGGGACCGCGTCGCGGCGAGCATGACGGCCTGGAAGCCCCAGCCCAGCACCTGCGGTATCAGGATCTCGCTGAGCTCCACCATCACGCTGGAGCCGAGGGTGTTACTGTAGGCTTTGGAGTACTCCGCGTTGGCGTGTACCGCCTGCAGGCGTGAAATGGGGTCGGCGATGTCGGTGGCCATGTCGATCACCATCAGGCTCACCTGGTTTCCCGTGGCGTCGCTGTCGCGTTCCGCGCGGGTGCTGATTGGCGCGCCACAGCTCAGGCTGTCCTCCGGCGGCTCCTGCTTGCTGGCGAGATACCGCTGCAGGGCGCCGCCGACGATGGTTACCACGATATCGTTGACCGTCACGGCGTTGTCGAATGCCTTGCGAATCGACTTGATATCCTCGAGATCCAGTATCAGCGAATCGGTGACCCGGGTCGATGAGACGCGTGCATTGAAGCGCGTGCGTGCAGCCAGCGGTTTGCGCTTTGCCGCATCGCCGGCCGCACCCTGCCGCCTGGCGCGGATCACGGCCGGCACCAGATGACCCACGGTCTCAAGAAATTTAAGTGGCCGTTGCAGGTTGTGCAGGTAGGCGCGCGACCAGACTTGCCAGGTCGAGGGCTCCCGTTCGCCCTGCCACGGGTCGTCGACCTGTGGGGGCGCAATCTCGTCGCCAAGGCTGTGAATGGCGGTGAGTATTTCTGCGCCGGAGACACCGTCAATGGCGGCGTGATGGATCTTGAGCATGATGGCAAAGCTGTTTTCGGGCAGCCCCTCCACGCCGCTCAGGCCCTCGATTACGTAGGCCTCCCACAGCGGCCGGCGCATGTCGAGGCCGCGGGCCTGCAGGCGGGACAGCAAAATGCAGAACTGCCGCCAGTCACCGGGCTTGGGCAGGGCGAGGTGGCGCACGTGGAATTCGAGACTGAAGTTCGGATCTTCTACCCAGTACGGCGTATCCAGCCCCATCGCGCCACCGGCCAGTTTGCGCCGGAAAATTGCCGATTTGTGCAGGTTGCGCTCGAATACTGTGAGAATTTCCTTGAAACGCACGCGCCCACCGGCGCGATGAGATTGGTCGTATACGATCACCGGGCTGATGTGCATGGGCGTGTAGACGCTTTCCTGTTGCAGGAAATTGCAGTCCATTTCTGTGAGTTGCTGCATGCTCCACACCTTGCTGCTCACGGCTGCCTACTGTGCACCCAAGTCGTGATGCGGGCAAGTTTGGCGAGTACCCGCAATGTGGTAGCTCGACACCTGTCGTGAAATCATGCGCGTTTTTATGGCTTTCGCTGAGTGGCCGAATTTAGTGGCTCGCGGGGCTTGCAATCCGTTTTTCAAACACTGAGTATATGTACAGTAGTTTGTCGGGCAGAGGAAATTGCCGGCGACAGCAAAATGGGCCGGCAAATGGTCTGCACTCACCACACAGGAAGGGGATGAATCATGGATGCCAACAAGCAAAAAGCACTCGATGCCGCACTGAGCCAGATTGAGCGCCAGTTTGGCAAGGGTACTGTCATGCGCATGGGGGATAGCGAACGCGTCGCCATTCCGGCAATTTCCACGGGCTCTCTCGGTCTGGATATCGCCCTCGGTATAGGTGGTCTGCCCAAGGGTCGAATCTGCGAGATCTACGGCCCGGAGTCTTCCGGTAAAACCACGCTCACGCTACAGGTTATAGCGGAAGCGCAGAAAAGCGGCGGCACGGCTGCCTTTATCGATGCCGAGCATGCGCTCGACCCCATTTACGCCGAAAAGCTGGGTGTGCAGGTCGACGACCTCATCATGTCCCAGCCCGACACCGGTGAGCAGGCGCTGGAAGTGGCAGAAATGCTGGTACGCTCCGGTGCGGTGGACGTGTTGGTGGTGGATTCAGTTGCCGCTCTCACACCGAAGGCCGAGATTGAAGGGGAAATGGGTGATTCCCACGTCGGTCTGCAGGCCCGGCTTCTCAGCCAGGCTATGCGCAAGCTCACGGCTGCTATCAAGCAGACCAATTGCCTGGTGATTTTTATTAACCAGATCCGTATGAAGATTGGTGTGATGTTTGGCAGCCCTGAAACGACCACGGGTGGGAATGCGCTCAAGTTTTACTCCTCCGTGCGTCTCGATATACGTCGTATCGGGGCGGTCAAGGATGGCGATGAGGTGATTGGTAACGAGACTCGCGTGAAAGTTGTGAAGAACAAAGTGTCACCGCCATTCAAGCAGGCGGAATTCCAGATTATGTACGGCCATGGCATCTATCGTATGGGGGAAGTGATCGACTGGGGTGTGAAACTTAACCTCGTGGATAAATCCGGGGCCTGGTATGCCTACAAGGGCGACAAAATCGGCCAGGGCAAAGCGAACGCCGCCAAGTTTCTCGCCGACAACCCGGCTGTCGCCAGTGAGATCGAAGGCCAGATTCGTACCCAGATGATGACAGTGCAGGTGCCCGGGAAAAATGAAGCACCTGATAACGCAGCCGAGATTGTCGATGCAGAAACGGCAACGCCCGGGGAGTAGCGAAAGCCCGCTGCCTGGTAAGCCTGCGCCAGGTAGCGGCTTGTAGCTTTATTGCTCTCGTAGTTGTATTGCATAAGAGTGTTGGGGTCCGGTGATGGCGGCCAGTCCATTGTCTGAATACAGCGGGGTAGAGCCGGCGGCTATTCGCCTGGCGGCGATGAATCTGCTGGCCCGCAGGGAACACTCCCTCGGCGAGCTGCGCCGCAAACTGGGCAGACGTTTCTCCGACACAGGCCAGGTGGAGGAACAGCTTCAGCGGCTGGTGCAGGATCGCCTGCAAAGTGACGAACGGTTCGCGGAGAGCTTCCTGCGCCAGCGGATTGAGCGCGGGCATGGTCCTTTGCGCATCCGGGAGGAGATGCGCCAGAGAGCTGTGGACGACGAGACCATTCAGCAGGCTTTTTCACAGACAGAGGTAGACTGGCAGGAGATGGCCCAGGCTGTGTTGGAGCGCAAGTTCGGCAGTGACCCCGCTCCGGATTTGCATGGCAGGGCACGGCGTGCCCGATTCCTGCAGTATCGCGGCTTCAGGCCCGAGCACTTCCGGCAACTCATTTAACACTTGCAACGCGTGTTGCGATGCGGCAGGTTTGTTGCTTCTGTGTTGTCTGCGGTGTGCACTGCAACGCATACCCGGTGGGAGATAATGCCATGCTGAGGTTGAGTGTCCGTCGGTCTGTTTGCGCGCTGCTTGCCGGCGTTTTCACCTGCCTGTCGGCCTTTGCCTCGGAGCCCCCTGCGTTCGTGGTTCCCCCCGAGGTCAAAAGCTATGAGACCTTCGAGATCCAGGTGGATGGTGCGGTGGAGCACGGCGGTATGCTGCGTTTTGCTGACACCACAGGGAAAGTGCTCGGCGGTAGTTATGCCTACGTTGGCAACGCAAGGAATGGCGTGCTGAAACTGACAGCGCCGGTTGAGCCGGGCGAGTACGAGGTCGTGTACCTGGTTGAGCGTGAAGTTGCCGCGCGCTATCCGCTCAGTGTTCGCGCGGTTACGGCCACCTTGCAGGCTGCCGCGAGTGTGCAGGCAAATGGCCACCTGGAAGTGGCTTTCACCGGCCCGCGCAATAACGGCGATTATCTGCAGTTCACGGATGCCGGCGGTGTTCCGGTCCGTGGTCTTTACGCGTATGTCGGTAATGCAAAGGGCGATACCCTTAAACTGCGCGCGCCGGGTGAGGCGGGTAGTTACGCGGTGGCCTACTTCAGCGGCAAGCGGCCCATCGGGTCCGTGCCTGTGCAGGTGACGGACGTGTCTGCGCGGTTGAGCATGCCCGCTTCGATCACGGCGGGTGCCCACTTCCCGGTCGAGTGGCAGGGGCCGGACAATAGCGGCGATATGCTGCGGGTAAGAGACGCGGGTGGCACGAATACCGGCAGCTATGGCTATACCGGCAATAGCCCGGAGACAATGACGCTGCGTGCGCCCGAGAAAACAGGCACCTATCAGGTGGTGTATCTCACCGGAGACAGGGTGATTGGCACAACGGTGTTCAATGTTGTCGAGGCCGACGCGGTACTCGATGCGCCCACGCAAGTGGCCGGAGCGGAACGCTTTCCAGTAGGCTGGCAAGGCCCCGGCAACAGTGGCGATACGGTGCAATTGATCGACCCGCGCCTGGATGACGATGTCGCCTATGCCTATGTCGATGCTGAGCGTGGTGCCACGGTGACTTTGCTGGCACCCTCGGAGCCGGGAAACTACGTACTGCGTTATATCACGCATGGTGGGCGCACTCTGGCGAGCAGGCCAATGCAGGTAACGCCACCGGTAATAGAGCCCGGAACGCTGCGGGTGGCGCCGCTGGAAACTGCTTTACTGGGCCCTGATGATGCAGTGGAAGTGGTGCTGGACGCATCGGGCAGCATGCTGCAACGGCTTGCGGGTGAGCGCCGTATAGAGATTGCCCGACGTACGCTCCAGGCGCTGGTCAATGATACGCTTCCAGCTACCACGCCGTTCGCGCTGCGCGTGTTTGGCCATCGCGAGGCAGACAGCTGTCGCACCGATCTGGAGATTCCGCTCGCGCCACTGGATCGCCAATCGGCGAGTACGTTGATTGCGGGAGTGCAGGCGATGAATCTCGCAAAAACCCCGATTGCCGATTCCCTGGCGAGAACCGAAGCAGACCTGGCGGGGGTCACGGGCGAACGCGTTATTGTACTGTTAACCGATGGTGAGGAGACCTGTGACGGCGAACCCCTGGATGTGATCGCCGCCTTGCGCGGGAGCGGTCACGATGTTCGCGTCAGTATTGTCGGGCTGGCAATTGACGACGCTGCGCTGGAAAAAACCTTTGCGCGCTGGGCTGAGCTGGGCGGTGGCGAGTACTTCCCGGTGGCAGCGGAAGAAGCTCTGGGGGCCGCTCTCGTGAGTGCGGTTAATCCCGGCTTTAGCGTGTACAGCGGCGAAGGTGACGTGATTGCCACTGGCGTTGCAGGAGGAGAGCCTGTGTCGCTCGTGCCCGGCAGCTACGTGGTCAAGGCAGCAGGGCAAAGCTATCCGGTGAGAATACAGTCCACCCGGGATACCACGTTACGGCTGGGTGAGTGATGAGCCGACACTGGCAGCACTGTGCCGACGCGCCGTCACCAGTGTGGTGGCTGATCAGCGTGATCTGCGGCGCTTCCTGTAGCGGACGAGCGCGTTAATCCGCGCGATTATTGCGTCAGCGAGTGGCCCGGCAAGAGTTTGCTCACCAGCACCACTTTGCCGTGTTGCTCGCTGCACCAGCGCAGGCCATCGCGTAGAGTGTCATAGACCAACTGGTCGTCCCCGCTGATGATTGTGCATGTCGCGTGCGTTTGCACCAGCAGGCCCTCGACGTCATTCAGAAAGGCGATAAAACCTTTGATCGGCGGCAGGTACTCCGCGTCGAAGGGGTAGAGCGTGACTTCCGCAGTCATCTGCATCAGGCGGTCTGCGCGTGTTGTGGTGCGCTTTGTGGCCCGCCCTGTGGCCCGCGAATCAACCTGCCCGGCACGGCCCCGGTGTATTCGCCATTGCGCATGATGACTTCGCCGTTGACGAGAGTTGCCAGGTAGCCCCTCGCTCCCTGGAACATGCGCCGTCCTCCCGCGGGAAGATCAAAAGTGATATGCGGAGCCTCAAGTTGCAGGGCCTCGAAATCGATCAGGTTGAGGTCGGCTTTCATGCCGGGCTCGAGCGTGCCCCGGTCGAGCAGGCCGACACAACGCGCGGTATCATGGGTTTGCATTTTCACCACGTCCTCCAGCCGGAAACGTTCTCCGCGTTGGCGATCGCGAACGAAGTAACTGAGCATCTGCGTGGGTATACTGGCATCACACAGCACGCCGCAATGCGCGCCGGTATCGGCGAGAGACAGCACCGTGCTTTCGTCAGACAGCAACGCCGCCTGGCGGCTCAGGTCTCCGGCCCCGTAGCCAAAACAGGGGAAGTACACGACATTCTTGCCATCGTTACCCATCATCAGGTCATAACAGTAGGCCTGGGGTGAAACGCCTGCCGCGGCAGCTTTGGCGGCAATGCTGTCCCCGGGGCCCGGCTCGTAGTTCGGCGGATCACCGAGTTCATACAGTTTGTCGTAGCCGCCGATGATGGTGTCCATGAAGGAATCACCCATGAGCGGCAGCTCCTCCGCGAGAATCGCCTCTCGCACCTCTGGCTTGCGCAGTTCCGCGAGGCGTTCAGCGTGGTTCATTACCGACAGCGGCCCGTAGTTGGCGTGGAAGCTGAACGGGTTGATGGTGCCATCCCAGGAGAGAAGGATGTTGACCGGGCGTGCGCCCACATGCGGTATCAGCCGGGCGCCTTCCTCGCGTGCCTTGCGCACAAATTCGAGTTGTGCCTGCACGCGTGGCCAGTCGCTTTCTTCACGGAAGAACAGCACGAAATTCACCTGGCAGTCATTCTCAATGGACAGGCGCTTCATCCAGTCCATCTCTTCTTCCCAGTTGTTCCAGTCGGAAACGAGGCCGAAGATGCCGCCGCCGCCGAGTTCGCCGATGGCTTTACCAATACCCAGCAGCTCCTTCTCGTCGGCATAGGTGCCGGGCATGGCGATATCGTTGCGCGTCGTGTGCAGTTCGGTGCGCGAGGTGGTAAAACCCAGCGCCCCGGCACGGATACCTTCGCGCACGATTGTGGCCATTTTCTCGACGTCATCGGCCGTGGCCAGCTCGTTGTGCGTGCCCCGGTCTCCCATGACATAGGTGCGCACCGCGCAGTGCGGCACCTGCGCACCCACGTCGATAGCGCGCGGATAGGCCTCCACCGCATCCAGGTACTCCGGAAACGACTCCCAGTTCCAGCGGATGCCCTCGTGCAGGGCTGTGCCGGGGATATCCTCGACATCTTCCATTACGGAGATCAGCCGGTCGTGAGCCTCGTCGCTGTGCTCGCAGGGGGCGAATCCGACGCCGCAGTTGCCCATGATCAGGGTGGTGATACCGTGATTGGCGGCGGGGGAGCAGAGAGGGTCCCAGGTAGCCTGTCCATCCATGTGGGAGTGCACGTCCACCCATCCAGGGGTCAGTAGCTTGCCCGCGGCGTCGATTTCTTCTGTGGCCGTGCCATCCACGGAACCCACGGCCGCAATCTTGCCATCTTTTACCGCCAGGTCTCCGCGGTAGGCATCGCGACCGGTGCCGTCGACAATTCTGGCGTTGCGAATGATCAGGTCGTACATAGGACATTGCCTCTTCTTGCTGGAATGAGTGAGTGTACTGAACACGCCCGGATGTCGATAGCGTGCAGGGGGTATCAAGAACCGTGCTGGTTCAATATTGAACACCGGTTGGGGAGCCTTGTGCCGCGCGACAGGGGCGGTGTGATCGTCTATGGTTATCCCATTGGACATCCCGTTCGACAACCCATTCGACAACGTCGCATAAAAAGGAGCTGCCCGTGCCACTCAACCGCCGTGAATTCACTCTCGCTTCCGTAACCGCCCTTGGCGCCATGGGGCTGGGTTCAGCCCATGCCGCACAGGATGGCGTCAATCGGCGGGTCGTGCTGGCTTCCCGTCCGGCGGGCAAGCCCAGCACTGACAACTTTCGCCTGGAGGAAGTGCCGAGGCCGCAGCCGGCCGAGGGCGAGTTGCTGCTGCGCACCAGGTACCTGTCGCTCGATCCTTACATGCGTGGTCGCATGAGCGATGGCCCGAGTTACGCGCCGCCCGTAGCGCTGGGCGCCGTGATGGTCGGCGGCACCGTCAGCGAGGTGGTCAGCTCGCGCAACCCGAAGTTCAGCGCGGGTGAACTGGTGAACGGCTTCAGCGGCTGGCAGGAATACGCGGTATCAAACGGGAATGACCTGATGAAAATCGACCCGCGC
This sequence comes from uncultured Halioglobus sp., assembly GCA_964519755.1. Taxonomy (GTDB): domain Bacteria; phylum Pseudomonadota; class Gammaproteobacteria; order Pseudomonadales; family Halieaceae; genus Marimicrobium. The sequence continues at coordinate 279 of CAZFJQ010000068.1, read as the reverse complement.
ATTTCGCGTCCGTCCTATGCGCTGGGCGTGCTGGGGATGCCGGGCCTCACCGCCTACGTGGGGTTGCTGGATATCGGGGAACCGGCGCCCGGGGAAACCGTCGTGCTGGCGGCATCTACCGGCGCGGTCGGGTCGGTGGTGGGACAGATAGCCAAATTGAAAGGCTGTCGCGTGGTCGGTATAGCCGGTGCCCGCGAAAAATGCGAGTACGCGGTCGAGGAACTCGGCTATGACGCCTGCGTCAGCCACTACGACGACGATATGGCCAGTCAGCTCAAG
>CAZFJQ010000067.1:0-17894 GCA_964519755.1 uncultured Halioglobus sp. | reverse complement strand
TTCCCTGGCCGCAGGAAGCGGTGCATTCGCTGCGCTATTTGACCAACACCGGTGGCGCCATGCCCGCAGCCACGACCCGCGCGTTGCGCACGGCCCTGCCAGAGACACTGATCTATTTGATGTACGGGCTCACGGAGGCTTTTCGCTCCACTTACCTGCCACCCGACCAGGTAGACCTGCGACCGGAATCAATCGGCAGGGCCATACCGAACGCCGATATACTGGTGGTGAACGAGCAGGGCGACGTCTGCGGCGCCAATGAGCCGGGAGAGCTTGTGCACCGCGGCGCACTGGTCAGCCTGGGCTATTGGAACGACCCGGAAAAAACAGCCGAACGCTTTAAACCCAGCCCGAACAGGCCTGCCGAGATTCCCACGGCGGAACTGGCAGTCTGGTCCGGCGACCAGGTCATGCGCGATAGCGATGGCTACCTGTATTTCATTGGTCGCAAAGACGACATGATCAAAACCTCGGGCTACCGGGTGAGCCCCACCGAGGTTGAGGAAGTGGCATACGCCTCGGGACTGGTCGCCGGTGCAGCGGCGATCGGCCTGCCACACGACACCCTCGGCCAGGGCATACTGCTGCTCGCCACTGCGGGCTCAACCGGCCCGGCCGGGAACTCGCTGGAGCAGGAGTTGCTCGCGTGCTGCCGCCGCGAGCTACCGAACTTCATGGTGCCCCTGGCGGTCATCGTCCGCGATGCGCTGCCACACAACCCGAACGGCAAAATCGACCGGCGCACCCTGGGCGAAGAATACCGTGACCTGTTCAGGGAGGAGAAGCATGCGTAATCCAGACAACGGCAGAATTCCCCCGGAGCATGCACCCATGAACCAGTTCCAGGTGGCGGACAACTGCCTGCAGGTGGGCGGCCGACCGTTGACGGAGCTTGCCAAGGAACTCGGCACGCCTTTTTATGCCTATGATTCAACGGTCATGACGGCACAGGTCGCCGCGCTGCGAGCCATGCTGCCGGCGGAGCTGCACCTGCATTACGCTATGAAAGCCAATCCGATGCCGGCGGTGGTGCGGCACATGGCGGGGCTCGCCGATGGCCTGGATGTCGCCTCGGCCGGCGAACTGCGGGTGGCGCTTGCAACCGGCGCCGACCCACGGACCATCAGCTTTGCCGGCCCCGGCAAATCGGTGGAAGATCTTGTACTCGCAGTCGACAGCGGCGTGACCATCAATATGGAGTCTGAGGCCGAGATGGCGCGTATAGCGGCTCTCGCGGAAGCATCGGGGACGCATCCACGGGTAGCCATCCGGGTCAACCCTGACTTCGAGCTGAAGGCCGCCGGCATGAAAATGGGCAGCGGGCCCAAGCCCTTCGGGGTCGATGCGGAACGCGTACCGGCCATGCTTGAGCAACTGGCAAGACTACCGCTGGACTTCATGGGCTTTCACATCTTCAGCGGCTCCCAGAACCTGCGCGCGGACGCCATTGTCGATGCGCAGACCAAAACCTTCGAGCTGGCTTTCCGGCTCAGTGCACACGCTCCTTGCCCACTGCGCTGGCTGAATATCGGTGGCGGCCTGGGCATACCCTATTTTCCGGGTGAGCAACGTCTTGACCTGCAGCCCATCGCGGACAACCTGGAACACCTGATGCGGCGGGCAGGGGAACAACTGCCCGGGGCGGAAATTGTCATGGAACTGGGGCGCTACCTGGTCGCGGAGGCCGGTATCTATGTGTGTGAGGTAATCGAACGCAAGGAGTCACGGGGTGAAGTGTTCCTGATCACCAATGGCGGCCTGCATCATCACCTGGCGGCCTCCGGAAACTTCGGGCAGGTCATCCGCAAGAACTACCCGCTGGCACTGGGCAATCGCATGACTGCCGCGCAAACCGAGACAGTAAACGTGGTCGGCCCGCTGTGCACGCCGCTGGACCTGCTGGGCAACCGGGTGGATCTACCCGCAGCCGCGGCGCCAGGCGACCTTCTGGTCGTGTTTCAGTCCGGCGCCTACGGGTACACGGCGAGCCCTCGGGACTTCCTCAGCCACCCTGACCCCGCGCAAATACTGCTCTAGCGCATGGCCAGGCTCGGTGGCACTGCTGCGCGTCCCAGCGCGGGCGGGTGTCACCCCAGCGTCACCGGTATGTCATATACCCATGCAAAGCTTAGAGATACTTCACATTCAGGAAAGAATTTTCAGCGCAAAGCGCCGACCCGTGCTACCTTTATTTGCCGGGGTGAGGGGCCTCACTGACTGTGGATAACATTGGACATCGCACGAGAACACTTGCTCCGTGCCTGTCTGCCAGTACACCGGCTCAGGATGACAGCGGACCCGCAATCCCACGCGCGTTCGCCTCAAGGGGCGGCAAGGCATACGTCAGGCTTGTGGAAATGGACGATGCTACATTGATGAAATCTGGGGACTAGGAATGGCCACCGTCAGGGTGTTCAACCATCACGTTCATGCCTCCTACTACCGTCTGGCGCTGGTAGACGCCTGCCTGTTCTTCTGCGCGTTTTACGCGGGCAGCTACGTATACTCACTGGCTGCGGGGCAGCCTGAACTTTTTTCCACGCTGCTGCCGGATGTCGCCGGCAGGGCCATCGTGTCAGCGTTTGTCATAACACTCTGTCTCACTGCAATGGGCCTGTACGAACCGCGCTTGCGCGAAGGCCACATTGGCGTCCTGCTGCGCGCGACAGGCGGTTTCGTTGCTGCAAGCGTGGCGCTCACAGTGGCGTTTTATCTTCTGCCGGCATTTGAAATCTGGCGCGGTGTACTGCTGTTCGCCCTGTTGTTCGCATTTACCATCCACCTGATCAGCCGCAGGGCCTTCCTGAACCTGAGTGACCTGGACCAGTTCAAGAGCCGGATTCTGGTATATGGATCAGGTTTTGCCGCATCCACCATCACCAGTGCGATGCGACGTAAAACCGATCGACAGGGGTTCATGATTGTCGGTTTCGTGCGCGTCGATGACGAAGAACCCCGCATACAGGGAGAGCGTGTTATCAACCTGCGGCAGCCCCTCGCGGAGTACGCACAGCAGGCGGAGATTGACCAGATCGTCGTCGCGCTTGACCAGGACCGGGAAAACACCCCCAAAGAGGAGTTGGTCAAATGCCGCTTGCAGGGTGTCAAGGTACTCAATCTGGTGAATTTTTTCGAACAGGAGGCCAGCAAGATCCTGGTCGACTTCACCAGCCCCGCCTGGATGAATCTCATCGAGAGCCTGCGCGGAGGATCGTCCAATACCCTGGGCAAACGTCCGTTTGACCTCGCTGCCAGCTTTATCCTGCTCATGGGTACCTGGCCTATAATGCTGGTCACTGCACTGGCCATCTGGCTGGAGGACGGCTTCCGGGCGCCCGTGTTTTTCAGCCAGGAGCGGGTGGGCCTGCATGGCAAGACCTTTCGCGTTCTGAAGTTTCGCAGCATGAGCGTGGATGCCGAAGGTGACGGTAAAGCGCGCTGGGCAACCAAGAATGACAGCCGGGTAACGCGGGTAGGCGCGTTCATCCGCCGAACACGCATCGACGAGTTGCCGCAGATCTTCAACGTGCTGAAAGGCGAAATGGCATTTATCGGGCCACGCCCCGAACGACCGGAATTTGTCGAGCAGCTGGCCGAGCGAATACCGTTCTATAACTCTCGCCATGCGGTGAAACCCGGCATTACGGGCTGGGCGCAACTGTGCTACCCCTACGGCGCGTCAGAGGAAGATGCGCGACAGAAACTGCAGTTCGACCTGTACTATGTAAAGAACCACAGTTTATTCCTCGACTTCATGATCAGCCTGAGCACAGTGGAAGTTGTGCTCTTCGGCAAGGGTGCTCGCTGACCCAAATTCGTCAGAAAATTATACGCACTGCTATTGTTGGTCCCGCCGACGAACGCTAACATGCTGATTGCAGCAGTGTAACAGTCGTGCGAAATTTCGGCGCGAAACTTGCATCCTTAAAACAATTCGGCAGTTTGCCTGCACGGGACAGACAATAAATGGATGTGTTACTCCTCATTCTGGGTATTCTTGGCGTTGGTGCGATGCTCATCTCTGCGTACGTTTTCATGGTCGCGGCGCGCAACTACGTCTCGGAGGATGACGAGCAACAGCGTGACCGGGATGGAAATTTCCGGCGCGTCACGCGCAGCGGTAGTGACCGACGCAGTGGCGCCTCCGTCAGCTTCCCCTTGATGGTCAACGGTATCCTGGTCGAGCATGATCGCCGCGTGTCGCCCGACCGCCGAAGAGCAGCCGCGATCTAGGCTGCATACACCTCGCACCCCGCCCCGCACCCGCCCCGGGAATTTGTCCAATTGCGCGCATCTCAACTCTCGTGCTAGGTTGCCGCTGGAAGCCTGTACACCGCCGCCATGCATTGCTGACCTTGCGGTGTGCCGGCCGCAAACCACAGAGCAGCCTCGTAGAAGCTGCCGCAGGCACGGGGTGACACTGTATGGCAGTTTGCAATGCAGCGGGTTTCATGGGCGCCAAATTCCCCGTTAAGAGAGCCCGCCCGGCATGACCGTCGCCGGCAAGATCAACGCACTCACCGTGCTGGTCGCAACAGCCGCGGGCCTGCTGCTGGCAGGCATGAGCATCGGCAGCGACTACCTGTCGACCAAACAGCGCCTGCTTGAGCAAGCGAGCCAGCGGGTGCAGCGCCAGACTCCGCTACAGTTGGCGATCTACTTTCGCGATCCAGTGGCGCAACGAGAGGCGCTGGAAACGCTCACCGCCATCTCCCCTGCCATCAGGTTCGCCAGCCTGTTTGATGTCTCCGGTGCCCGGCTGCGCAGTGTGCGGCAGGCCGGAGCGCCGGATTACACGGCCGTCGAGCTGGGGGCACTGCGCCCGGGAATTGATGCGGTCGACATGCACCTGAACCGTCGCAGTAGCGACATCATACCGCTCGAGCACTCGCTGCTGGTTTTTCTCGCCGGTGGCGAGCAGCTCTGGGATATCACCCTTCCAGTATTTTCGGTGCTGAACCCCCTGGAAAAGGGCCTGAGTCGTGAGGATTTCGGCAAAATCCTCACCGCACCCGAAACATCGGGCAGTCAGCATGTGATCGGCTATGCTCACGTCGGCGTGAGCCGCACGATGATCCTGGCGAGCGTGTTGCAGGGTGCAGGCCCGGCACTGGCGATGGCACTCGGGTTCATCCTGCTGTGCGCATTACTCAGCTTCATTATCACACGCCGAATCACCGCGCCCTTCTCCACCATCGTGCGCATGGCAGATGATATCGCCGCTGGTCGCAGCGTGAAAACGCGTGGCCTCGAAAACAGCAGTGAATTCAAGGAACTGGTAGGTCTGCTCAACGGTATCATCGGCGATTTCAAGCATCGCGCAGCGCGCATGCAGGTCGACCACCAACTATTGAGTATGAAAGTCGAGGAGCGCACCTCGCAGCTCTCGAAGCGCAATATCGAACTCAACAAGGCTGTCGAGGAAGTCACCCAGACCCGCGACCGGCTGCACCAGCTCGCGTACTACGACAGCCTCACCTCGCTACCCAATCGCAGGCTGTTCACCGAACAGCTCGACTTACTGCTGCGGCTGGCGAACCGCAATGAGGACCTCACCGCGTTGCTGTTTCTGGACCTCGACAACTTCAAGCGTATCAACGACTCCCTGGGCCACAGCGCCGGCGACCTGCTGCTGCGGGAAGCGGGCAAGAGACTACACCAGTGCATTCGGGCCAGCGACGTGGTGGGGCTGAATGTTGCCCCGGACTCCAGCATTGGCGTGTCACGGCTCGGCGGCGACGAGTTCACCGTGGTGCTCAACCAGATTTCGGAGCCCGGCGCTCCCGCCGTGGTCGCGAGACGCTTGCTGGACGCATTTACCCGGCCCATGCTGATTGAGGGGCACGAGGTCGTGGTCACGCCCAGCATAGGCATCGCCGTGGCGCCCAGGGATGCGACGACCGTCGAAGGCCTGCTGAAGGCCGCCGACACCGCGATGTATCACGCCAAGAGCACCGGCAAAAACAATTTTGTTTTCTATCGTGACGACCTGAACGCCGCCAGCGTGGAGCGACTGACCCTGGAAAACGAATTGCGCAAGGCTATAGAGCGCGACGAACTGGTGCTGCACTACCAGCCGCAGGTGGACACGCTGACAGGCGACGTCGTGGGGGCGGAGGCGTTGATGCGCTGGCAGCATTCCGAGCATGGCCTGATACCGCCGTTCAAGTTTATCCCGCTGGCCGAGGAGATGGGCCTGATTGGCGAGTTGGGCGAGTGGGGGCTGGAGCGGGCGTGTCGACAGATGGTTGAGCTGCAGGCTGAGGGCCTGGCACTCCCCAAGGTCGCCGTGAACGTATCTGCCCTGCAGTTCACACCCAGTTTCATCGAACGCGTGTCGCTGGTGCTGACACAAACCGGCCTGCTGCCACGCCGCCTCGAACTCGAACTCACCGAGGGCATTATGATGAGTGGCGCAGAATCCACCATCCAGGACCTGAAGGCGCTGAAAGACCTCGGCGTGAAATTGTCGATCGATGACTTCGGCACCGGCTACTCATCACTCAGCTATCTCTCTCGCTTCCCGCTGGACGAACTCAAAATCGACCGCAGCTTCGTGGTAGATCTGGAAAAAAGCGAGAACGACGCGAGTCTCGTGATTGCAATCATCGCCATGGCGCGCAGCCTGAAGCTGGCGCTGGTGGCAGAAGGTGTCGAGGATCACGAACAGTACCGGTTTTTACGCCAGCACGGGGCCAGCGTGATACAGGGCTATCTATTCAGTAAACCGGTGCCCCTGGAGGAGTTAAAGCCGATGCTGGCGCCCGGCTACTTCCGCGAGCAGATCGCTGATATAGATTCCCCGGATGCAGCCTGAGCCCGCTAACGGGCCGCAGCCTCTTTCTTGATCACCTGAATGCGTTTCAGCTCATTGCAAAATACCTCGGACACCTTGTCCACCCCGGACTCCGTGAGGCCTCCATCATTCCCGCCAGCCACGTAAGTGGCGTAGAGCCCGGCGGCAGTCATCAGGCCCGCATTCACGATATTGATATCGATTTTTTCATCTTTCATTGCATTCGCGAGTGCGATGAAGCGGTTCACACATTCGTGATGCAGTTCCGAATCTTTCTCTGACATGAGACTCCCTTTTTTAATTGGCCGTGTCGTCGACTGAAACCCATTGATCAGATCCGGACAACATGAAACCCAGCCAGTCCATCAGGTTAACACCACCCGCGGTCTTGTCGGGCTCAAGCTGTACAAAGGTATGGCCGTCTCCCGCAGGCAGAAAGGTCTGGGTCCGCCCGGGATGCGCTTCGCGCTGCTGGCGCATTTCCTCCAGCAAGGCCGTTTCGAATGCGGGCCCGCCAATTTGCAGGAAGGTATCCGCGAACACTGTATCCTGCGTGTAGCTGAGCATTGCGCGTCGTACCGTGGTGTCCTGATCCATCTGCCAGATAAGGTATTCCGTCAGGTGCCCATCCGGCGCGACACAGTCCGGGCAGCTTTCCGGAATGAAAGCCTCGGTATTCCATTCCCGCAAAAGCTGCCGGAGAAAGGAAGGATCGCCGGGCTTCGAGACACCGACCCCGGAATCGTTGATGACATCTATTTGTGTATCGGGGTAAAGGCTGCGCACCAACGGCAGCGCAAAAATAGTACCGAGACCACCGCCGCTATTACCCGCTATTACAATTCTGCCGGGCGACGGAAAAGTACCCACCGCGACATCGAGCGCCGCGGAAAGATTGTGCAACCCGCGGTGGAACCGATCGGGGGTGCCATCGTCATCGGTGTCCACATCCTGGTCACCGGCATGCAGCGAGCCATCACAGTAAGGCACGTAAACCTGGTTCCAGCCGCGCATTGGATTGTTTTCCTTTGCGGGGTCGTTGATGCCTGCGCCGGGAACACCCTCGGTAACAGTGGTCGTTGCCAGACACAGGTCGGACCAGCAGGCACCGCCACCCTCGAGGAATATCAGCAGCTCATCCGCACCTGTATCGCGCGTGGCCATGGAGTAGGGAGCGCCCTCCAGACACAGGGGACCTTCACCAGTGCCAAAGAAGTATTGCGTGACATCACCACTGCTCTCCGTGAGCATCGGCGTGTAGACGCCGAGATAGCGGCCAATACCCTGGGCAAAGAGTTCCGCAAACGGGGTAGCGGCAGACCCATCATTGCCATCGCCACCATCCGAGCAGGCTGCCAGGCCGAGCAAGACACTCACCGCGAGGAGTCGCGTCAGAATTTTCAGCCCAGGAAAGCCCGGCCGCGTTCGATTAATATTCAGCATGGTTATAGTCACCTCGTAACGGATTGTGCCGCTTATTGTTTTTCTCAAGCGGCAGATTCTGGACGATTTGGGCCTTCAAGTCCAAGGGGATATCCGGGTGTGTATGGTCCGCCCGGGGGGCGCGCATTGACCAACTGCGCCGCAGCGCGTAATTTCCCCCTACAAATCCCATGGAGTCGATCGTGAGCAAGAGAATACCCAGGTCCAACGACAACGATTACAGCCCCGAGATTATTCAGAAACGCCAGGCATTTATCACCGAGACGACCGGCGCCCAGCTTCAGCACACACGTCAGTACTCCTTTGATCCCGCGGATATGTCCGGCAACATCGAGAACCTGTTCGGCGTTGCGCAGGTGCCGATAGGCCTCGCAGGACCATTGTTGGTAAACGGTGAGCACGCGAAGGGCGAGTTCTACGTGCCTATGGCGACGATCGAAGGCACCATGCTGGCAAGCTACAACCGCGGCATGCGGGTCATTCGCGAAAGCGGCGGCGTCACCACCACCGTTGCAGGAGAGGCGATGCAGCGGGCTCCGGTATTCGTTTTCCCGAGTGCCCGGGAGGCGCGCGACTTCGGGCTCTGGCTGAGTGAAAACTTCGACGCGGTCAGGGCCGTGGCGGAGCGCACCACCTCGGTCGGCAAGCTGCTGGAGATTGAACAGTACAGCGCTCACAACATGGTCTTTACGCGCTTCGATTACAGCACCGGCGATGCGGCTGGCCAGAACATGACCAGCCGCGCGACATTCGTCGCCTGCGAGTGGATTCGCGAGCAGTTCAGCGCGCTGTCACACTACCTGCTGTCGGGGAATTTCGACACGGAAAAGAAAACCTCCGCGGTCAACCTGCTGAAAGGTCGCGGGCGCCGGGTCACCGCGGAAATCACCATTCCGCGAGAAGTCATGTTGAAGAACCTGCGCATTACTCCAGAGCAGATGCACTACGGCCAGGGCATCAGCACCCTGAGTGCCTTTATCAGCCATTCATCCAACAATGCCGCCCATCCCGCCAACGGCCTCGCGGCACTCTACCTCGCGACCGGCCAGGATATCGCCAATATCGGCGAGTCGAACCAGTGCACCACCTACAACAAGGTCACCCGCGATGGCGATTATTACTTCTCGATCACCCTGCCGGCGCTGATCATGGCCACCTACGGCGGGGGCACCGGCCTGCCTACCCAGCGTGAATGCCTGGAAATCATGGGCTGTTACGGGAAAGGCAAGGCCTACAAACTGGTCGAAATAGCCGCCGCGCTGGTCGTTGCCGGCGAGATTTCCCTGGGCGCGGCTACCCGCGTCGACAAGGAAACCCGGGTGAACGAATGGGTCGATGCCCACGAACGGCTCGGCCGCAACCGCTAGCCCGCCGCCCACGCTCACGCAGCCAAGCGCGGACAGCCTGCATGCCCCTTGAGATCAACCGCAAAGTCAGTATTCCCCTGCACGAGATCGAGCTGAATGCCGTGCGCGCCCAGGGCGCGGGCGGCCAGAACGTGAATAAGGTCGCCTCGGCGATCCATCTGCGCTTCGATATCGAGGCATCCTCCCTGCCAGAGACCTACAAGCTTCGCCTTCGCGCACTGGCCGATCGCCGCATCAGCAGTGAGGGTATAGTGATCCTCAAAGCGCAGCGCTTTCGCACCCAGGAAAAGAATCGCGCCGATGCGCTGGAGCGACTGCGCGCAATTGTGCAAGGCATCGCCAAAACACGTCCTGCGCGCAAGGCGACCAGGCCGACGCTGGCGAGCAAACGCAAACGGCTGGACGGTAAAACCCGCCGCGGGCGAACCAAGGCACTGCGGGGTCCGGTTGAAGAGTGAGCGCGCCTGCCGGTCGTGCTGCATGCCATGGGGTCGAAACACCCCGACCAAACAGACAGTCACTTGCGCAAAGAACAGTTATCTATACTGCGCGGCTGGCAAGGCGGCCCCGGCTGTCTACTATACGGGGAGACGCCAAATGCAGGGTATTCAAGGCATATGACTGAGCACAAAACCACCACCAACAAAGCCATCGTGACCCGATTCTTTGAAGCCATGAACAACGGCGATGTAGACGTCATCGTCGACACCTACGCCGCGGACGGTCGCTTGCAGACCATGGGCAATACATTGATTTCCGGAACCTTTGAGCGCGCACAGATTGCCCTCGCGGCCGGGCAGATTTTCGAGGTATTCCCGAGCGGCCTGCGCTTTGAAATTCTGGACATGCTGGCTGAAGATGACAAAGTCGCGGTTGAAGCAACCGGCGAGGGTGAGCATATTTCCGGCCAGACCTACAGCAACGAGTACCATTTCAAGTTCCACTTCCGCGACGGTAAATTGTTGCTGCTTAAAGAGTACATGGATACCGAGAACGTGACCGATATCCTCTGCGGCGGGCAGCGACCGCCCTTCGAGTGCTAGCGCTGACGGAATGCCGGGACGCCGCGCCGGCGGATATGGTTCCTGGCCCAAAGCCTGTTCGCGCTGTCTGAGCGGGCCCTAAAACCTATAATCCGGGAGGTACAAGCATGGACCGCAGGGAACTACTCAAGGGAGCCGCGCTCAGCGGGCTGGCCAGCACGCTGCTGTCTCCGGTGACACTTTCAGCACTGGAAGCGGCACCAGAGGGTGAAGCCAGCGTTGCGCTGAACGAACTACAAAAGACCCTGGATGCGCTGGAAGCGGGCTTTGCCACACCCGAATGGAACCTGCGCACGCCACAGGATTTCGCCGAGGCTCGACGGGCGCTGCTGCACATACTCATGCATGCGCTGGAAGCGTGGCTGGAGGCCGATCCCGCGCGCCCTTTCTTTACCTCGTTTATCAATCAACACAAGAAGATGCTCGGCGACAACCCGGACGCCCGGTATTTTTCAGCGGTTATCGACCCGGCACACAGCTACCGCATTCGCGGTAACCTGGCAGATGCCACCTACACCAGCTTTACCGTGGAACTCGGCGCGGGAGTGGATGGCGACGGTATCGGCGCGACGCTGAACGACACCGAGTTCCAGGCAGATGCAAACGGCGACTACGAGATCATTGCCAGCGCCACGCAGGTCAAGGGCAACTGGTTGCGGCTCTCGGCGGGCGCTTCGAGCATCACCACCCGCCATTACTATGAACGCGAAAAAAGTATCAACAACGACCGCCTGCACCACATTCCGATCACCATAGAAAACCTGCACCGCGTAGACCCCCGTCCTCCTCCGAGCGACGCCACCATTGCCGCTGGCATTCGCAGGGTGACGGACTTCGTCAAGCGCAACACGACACCTATGAACGCCGCGACCAACCTGCCGTGGGTATCGCGGGAGCCCAACCGGTTTCCAACGCCAAAACAGGATGCGAGCAACGAAAGCGTGACTTACGCTGCCAAAGACAACGTCTATAGTATGGCACCCTTCGTGCTGGCGCCGGACCAGGCGCTGATTATTCGCGGGCGTTTCCCCAGGTGCCGATTTGCCAACGTGGTGTTGTTCAACCGCTTCCTGCAGACCCTGAACTACGAGGAGCGGCAAATCTCGCTGAACCGGGCGCAAACACGGCTGGACGAGGACGGTAACTTCGAAATGATAGTGGCCCACCGTGATCCCGGCAGCCCGAACTGGCTGGATACCGAAGGGCGCCCCTACGGCATCATATTCTGGCGCTTCCAGCTGGCCGAGGAGCCTGTTCAACCACTGGAAACGGCGGTAGTCACTCTACCCTGAGGCCCGCGGCATCCCGCAGCCGGGCTCGCGCGGCCCGGTCAGCCATAGAAGCGCGTTTTCCAGCAACCGGTTAACCTGTGGCTGCGCAAAAGCCTCGGCGCGGTGGCCCATTGCCACATACACAGAGTGGCCCTCACCGACGCAATTGGCCCAGACCACGGGGTGATCGCCCATTCGCAGGTCGCGCTCCTGCCCGAGGAATTTCGCTACCGGCGTGTAGGAATTCTCGTCCAGCGTGGCGAGGATAAAAAATCCCTCCCCGCGCGGGCTGCGTTCCCAGGAGTACCACTCCTCCTCATGCTTCCACACCTCCGGTATTTGCTGCAGCACGGGATGTTCCTGGTTTTCCAGCATCACCCGCGCCGTCTGAAACTGGGGGCCCATGATGTGCGCGGTAAAATCAGCGCCTATCAGGTTATCGCGGTACCACTGCCAGCCCGCGTGAGAGCTGTCCCCCGCCGCGTGAATTCCGAGCCAGCCGCCACCCGCCTCAAGCCAGGCCTCAAAGGCCTGTTCCTGGGCGTCGTCGAGTATGTCTCCCGATGCGTTCAGGAACACCACCACCCTGAATCGGTCGAGGTCCGTGGAGTTGAATATCGCACCGTTCTCGGTATGCAACAGGCCCCAGTCGTGCTTCGCGGCAAGCGCCTGCAGCGCCTTCGCCCCACCGGCGATGCCCTCCCTGTGCCTGAAAGCGTTGGTTTTACTGAATACCAGTACTGCGGGAGACGTGAGGTCCTCGGGCACGGCAGGCGGTACGGTATCGTGACCGTCGGCCGGAAACACCAGGTTCCAGGCGCCGATCCGCCAGAGCACAAGCAGGCCGACCAGGGCCGTCGCCAGCAGAATCAGCAACAGCCACTTGATCAGGCGTGGGATAACACCGGTTTTCGCGCGCATGCATCTCTCCCGCGAGTTAATTTTATCCCCGAATTATAGAGAGAGTCGTTCCCGGGGGGAAACCGTCGCGCGGCGTTTCATTCCGCGCCGTCGAACCAGTCCTTGAAACCGAGGCGCGTGGACGGGCCGATATGCATTTGCTCGAGTACGCCGTGGCCCACCCGGTCACCACACGTCGCGCGCACTATCTGCTGCACGTGCAGGTTTTCCAGCGCAAGTGGGTCGAGGTCGCTGTCTTTCCAACTCTCGCCACCGATCACCAGTTCACCATGCCACTTGCCATGACCCCACTCGGGGTGCTGGTAGCCCAGGCCTTTCATGCGATGCGCCAACACAGGTTCGAGCTGCACCTGCATACTCTCCCCGGAGCGGTCATGCATCGTGACAACGGCGGATCTTGCGCGCCGCGTGCCGGGGATCATGTTGAGCTGGTGTTCAACTTCACCCTGCCAGATGCGCGCGGCCGGGTCGCTGGTCCCGGGGATATCTTCCATATTGGCGTAATGCGGCACGAATGCCTGATCGTTGTGCCACTGGTTACCCGTCTCGTCCTCAAACCAGCCGGCGAGGCTGCACTCGTCTTCCCAGTGAATGGGCATCCAGCAGAAATGCACTGCCTGGAACTCCGCCAGTGGCGCGCCACCGGTGTAGGGGTCGCCCACGGGTCGAATCCCCCAGGAACGATCCTTGAGTCCGAACGTGGTTGCGCCGTCCACCTTGAGTTCCTTACCGTCGTAGCGAATCCACCCGGACCAGAAACCAAACTGGTCCAGGCGGGTCGCATCCATAACGATGTGACGCTCATTGCGCAGCGTTTGCCGTCCCTCTTCAATGCAGGCAGTGCGCGGTGTGAACACCAGGTCACACTCGATGCCCGTCTCGTTGGCCGCTATCACCAGCCGATGGCGTCCCATCGGTTCGAGTATCTGCAGTGCAAAAGGCCCGACAGAGGTATCGGTCGGCTCGTGTGGTGCTCGCCGCGAACCGTGAAAGGCATACTGGTGCCCATCAATCGCCAGGCTCAGGCTGCAGTCCATGATGCCCAGATTGGCGTAGCGACACAGGCCGATGCCAAAATAAAAGCTGCCGTCGAGGGCATGCGCGTTGTACCAGTAGCGGTCGTACATGAACCGATCACTGCTGGCGGTGTGAAACACCGGCTCGGCGGTCTGGTGAATCGGGTAATCGTCAAATTTGGACAGCATACTGAAAGTCTCCGTAGAATTATCCGGCCAGCATGACCCACGGCGAGCAGGGCAACAAGCGAAAACGCCGTTTCAGCTCAGGCATGTATAGTAAATCAAACCCCGCGGCTGACAGCAGGTAGACATTCTCCAGGGTGTCATCTACCGTGAGGTTTTCAGGCGCGGGACCACGCCGATGTCACAGGCTCTGCTCGGCGTTCCTGCCATCATTTTTCTGGCCTGGCTGGCCAGCAGTAATCATCGACGCTTTCCCCTGCGCGCGGTCCTGGGCGGCCTGCTCGCACAATTCGCGCTCGCGGTATTGCTCATCAAACTGCCGCAGGCACAGGATGTCCTTCTACTGGTCAACCGCCTGGTGCTTAATATCGAGGCGGCCACCGCCGCCGGTACGGCGATGGTGTTCGGCTTCCTGGGTGGCGGTCAGGCACCTTTCGACGTGACAGCCCCCGAACACAGTTTCGTGCTGGCGTTCCGCGCGCTGCCCATCGTGGTGGTATTCGCCGCACTCAGCGCCTTGCTCTGGCACTGGCGGGTGATTCCCTGGTGTATCGCCGGCCTGGCGCTGGTACTGGACCGTTCGCTGGGGTTGCGCGGTGCGGTCAGCGTGGGCGCCGCCAGTTCTGTGTTCGTCGGTATGGTGGAGTCACCCCTGTTGATCAAACCACACCTCGCGCGGATGACGGCCAGCGAGTTGTTCATGCTGATGAGCTGCGGCATGGCAACGGTTGCCGGCACGGTGCTGGGCCTTTACGCGGGCATTCTCGCCGCTAGCGTGCCGGAAGCGCTGAGCCATATCGTCATCGCCTCACTGATCAGCGCGCCCGCCGCACTGATGCTGGCCGTGGTGATGGTACCCCCGGAGCCCACCACAACCGCCGCACCGGAAGAGCCGCTCAGCATGCCCTCGCCGTACCGCAGCAGTATGGACGCCATCGTCACGGGTACCGGCGAGGGCCTGCGGCTGCTGGCAACTATTGTCGGCATGCTGATCGTCTTCGTCGCTCTGGTGTATCTCGCTGACCAGATGCTCGGGCTGGTGCCGGGCCTGCGTCAACCCCTGACGCTGGTCGGGTTGTTCGGCAAGATTTTCGCGCCGCTCGCCTGGCTGATCGGCATACCCTGGCACGAGGCATCCACTGCCGGCGAACTCCTGGCAAGTAAAGTGTTTATCAACGAACTGGTGGCGTACCTGCAACTCGGTGCAATGGGCGATGACACCCTGAGTGGCCACAGCCGGCTGGTGTTGACCTACGCGCTGTGTGGCTTCGCCAACTTCGGCAGCCTCGGTATCATGCTCGGCGGCCTGTCTGCACTGTGTCCCGAACGCAGCACCGATATACTGCGCCTTGCACCGCGCTCGATCTGGTCCGGTCTGCTGGCCACCTGCATGACCGGCGCCATTGCCGGAATGCTGCTTTAATCCCTTCCAGCATGCTGTTTGACGCAACCCAGCCACGTTACCTGCCGCACATGCGGCAGCCGGGAATACTCAGCATGGGCCTGGCACCGCTCGGCGACGGGCAGTGGATCGAAACCGACCCGCTTCTACCGCATTTTCATGCGCACAAACAGCAGCAGCGGCGACTGCTGGGTGATCGCTGCTACCGCACGCAGCGCGGGTCGGAAAATGCGGCGTCGGAGTTGGCCGCGACCTTGCAGGATTACCTGCTGCGAGAGCAACCTGATCTCTACCGCCGTGGCAAACAATCCCTGGTATTCTCGCCGGACTGCCTGGTGCTACCTTCGGCAGACACGGAGCCCCTGTGGAACTGCTCTCTATGGGTAGCCGACGACTTGCTGCTGATGCAGGAAGTAGACGGTCTCTATCGCCTGACGGCGGCCAGTCTGTGCAGCCCCAGCGACTGGCGACTCGAAGATAAAATCGGCTGTCCCCTGGCGGCCATTCACGAACCCATTCCGGGTTTCGAGCAGTCACTGACGCCGCGGGTGGAGCGTTTTTTCAGGCACCTGCGCAGTGATCACCCGGTAGTGCGCTGGAACTGGTCGCTGCAGAGCACGGACGCACTCTGCGCGCGACCGCCGCGACCGGACGATGTGTCCGCGGAGACCCTGCTCTTCTACCGCTGCGAGCGTCAGTGCCTGCGACGCCTGCCCCGTTCAGGGGCGGTGGTCTTCAGTATTCGCGTCTACCTGCATCCGCTGGCTACGTTGCTACACATAGACGGTGCAATGCCGGCGCTGTTCCGCGCCATAGCCAACACACCGTCAACACTCGCCCACTACAAAGGGTTCGACCGACTGGCTCCGGCACTGCAAAAATACCAGCCCCCCGGCAACGCCTGAGCCGGCCTGTCAGCCAGTCGCCGAAGTCCCGCACACTGAACGCACTCGCGCATGGCTGGCCAACTGATCTGCCTCACTGACGCCGGGAATACCGGCGCGCAGGATCAACTGCGTCACACCCAGGCGCGCCACATACTCCTGCAGCCTGTCGCGAAGATACAGTTCATCCCCCACTATCGCCCAGTCATCCACGGCTGCAGACTTATCGCGCATGGTTGCGGGGACGCTGTGCGCGAGAGCCTCGCGCACCCGGCTCGCCTGGTGCGTATCGGGTGTGACGAACACTGTGCGCATTACGGGAATCTCTGACACCGCCGGCAAACCGCAAGCTGCCACCTCCGCATGGTAGCGGCAATAGTTATTCTCGAGCACTTCGATCGATTCCACCGGCGATGCCAGGTAAGGCATGCCGAGACCGGCTGCCTGTTTCAGCGCCAGCGGGCCGAAAGCGGCCACCCAGACAGGTGGCGAAGGCTGTTGCACTGGCAGGGGCGAAAGCTGCAACCCTCTGCCGTGTTCATCCTCAACTACCGGCTCACCACGCCAGGCTCTGCGCATGATGTCGAGGTTTCGCGCAAACAGCTTGCGTTTATCCGCAGCCACCACGCCAAACGCGCTGAACATCGCGGCCTGAATACCCCGCCCGACGCCGAGAATCACGCGCCCGCCACTGAGCTGATCAAGCACCGCAACCTCCTCGGCGGCCTGCAAGGGGTGCCGTATCGGCAGCAGGTAGGAGGTACAACCCAGGCGCAGGCGGCTGGTGCGCGCTGCGACCGCAGCCAGCGACAGCAGCGGAGCGGGTATGGTACGCGCGTCACCAAAATGATTCTCCGGCAGCCAGAAGGCATCAAAACCCATGGATTCGGCTCGCTCCGCCTGCTCGCAAAGCCCCTGCCCATGCATTGACGACTGCCAGTTCCAAGGCGTAGTCCCGAGGTCAAGGCGCATCCGTCACTCCGGGCAAGGGGCTGCGTCGGCCGGTAGCACGCTAACTGACTTTCACCACCAGCTTGCCAAAATTCTCGCCGGAAAAGAGGCCGAGGAAAGCCTCCGGCGCGTTTTCCAGGCCTTCAACGACGTCTTCGCGATAGACAATTTTCCCATCCGCCAGCCAGCCGGTTACATCGCGGACAAAGTCCGGCAGACGGTGAAGGTAGTTACCCACCAGAAAACCCTGCATTTTAATGCTGCGACGCAGGATGATGCCCTGCAACAGGCTCATGCGATCAGGCCCCGGCGGCAGGGAGGTCTGGTTGTAGTGCGCTATCAGACCGCACACCGGCACGCGCGCAAAATTGTTCAGCAGTGGCATGACCGCCTCCCAGGAGCTACCGCCGACATTCTCGAAATAGACGTCGATACCCTGCGGGCAGGCCTCCTTGAGCTGACTGGCCATATCGTCGTCGTAGTGGCTGACGCAGGCGTCATAGCCCAGTTCCTCGACCGCGTACTCGCATTTTTCCCGGGCTCCGGCGATACCGACCTCGCGACAGCCTTTCAATTTGGCTATCTGTCCCACCACGGACCCGACCGCGCCGGTG
>CAZFJQ010000066.1:0-17975 GCA_964519755.1 uncultured Halioglobus sp. | reverse complement strand
AATACGGCCAGCACGTAAACCACAGACAAAACCTGAAGTGTGGCTCTTACGGCGTCTCAGCCTGCCTGTAGGTCGTATGCCTGGGATTGTTCTGGCTGCTCTCGGATTGGACGATCCACTCACTGGCTGGCTTTTCCAGGCTCCATGATGTTCCAACTTGGCCGCATGATGCTTGCTTGCATAACCAAGCCATCAAATTCGTTGCGGCCTACGGCCTCCAGCGGATGGCCTGTCAGGGCGACGTTTTTGGGGGGCATTCTGGCGCGAGTGACGTCGGCTTTCGACTCAAAGCGGATGCTCACCTGGATATCACGGGTGAAGCAGCAAGGATTACTCAGTATCATAGAGTGTACGTTCTATAGATCACCCGTAAATGAAATTGTAGGCAACCCCAATGTGGTTTAAACAATGTCTGACTGTTCCTTCTCTTTCTGTTTTTCTGTTGATTTATGGTTGTTCCGACGGAAACGACGGCCCGGCAAATGGCGCTCCTCACACTCAGTCCGGACCACCATTCCAGGCGCTCTATAGCCAAGGTCTGGATCGATATCTAGGAGAGTTCACACCCATGACTTCGGAAGCTGTCGGCGGTGGTGTTATTGAGCACACCTTTGGCGGAGGCGACGGTCCACTCTGCTTCACAGGAAACGAGTTCGCCATGTCCACGCGTGATGGTGTGAGCGATGAACTTTTGATCTTCCTGCAGGGGGGCGGGGCCTGCGGACCGACGAACTGCGCGGCCGTGCCTGTTGGACTTCCTCTTTTTAATTTAGGGATTCTCGAGGCCGGGAACCCGGCTAACCCGGCAACGGACTATGACCTGGGCTATATACCCTATTGCGACGGAACACTGTTCACCGGTGACCGGGACGTGGATAGCGATGGCGACGGCAACAATGACCGCTACTTCCGTGGCATACAGAACCTCTCGGCATCGCTGGATGTAATCGTCAGCCACTATCCCGCGCCTCGCAGGATCGTTCTTGCGGGGAACAGCGCGGGGGGCTTTGGCATTCACTATGCGTTGCCGCTGGTGCGGAAACAGTACCCAGACGTCCCCATCGAACTCATCAACGACTCCGGCATGGGCATACAGCGACCCGGCTCACAGGAACGCCTGAATGCCTACTGGAACTCCAATAGCTTCTTCCCGGCAAACTGCAGGGCCTGTATCGGCGAGGATGGCAATTTGACGGGGTACCACAAGTACCAGCTTGCCGAGGATGAAAACATCCGCATAGGGTTCATCAGTTCCACACGGGACGAAACGATCGTGGGGCAATCCGGGATAGATGGTGACACCTTCGAGGAGGAGCTTCTCAATGCGGTGGCGGAACTCGAAGAGGCTTACCCCGATCGTTTCCGCAGCCTGATCTCCTATACCGATGAGCACACCTATATTGTCAAGCAGTTCGACTTCGCTGTTGCCGATACCACGGTACGGCAGTGGGTAATCAATATGTTGAGTTCCAGTGAGCGCTGGGTGTCAAGGAGCGACTGACTTCGCGTAGTTTGAGCGCCCGCTTTTGGCAAAATGCGGACGCAGGAATCATTGCAATGCACCATCACAAATCAAGGCTGCAAGGGCGCTTCGCGCTAACGCGCGTTCCTGCTTGAAGCGTTATGCCGCCCGACAGACAGGATCGCTAAATGTCCAGGTTAGTCTTTAAGGCAATATTGGTTGTCTCAGCTCTTTTCTTCACGGGCTTTTTTGCTGCGATTGTTTTACCTGCGCTTATCGAAAATCCTGATGTGTGGGGCGCATTCGCAGCAGGATTTGTGAACCCATATTCCAGCGGATATTCGATGGACGTCCTTGTCTGCTGGGCTATTCTTGCGGCGTGGGTGGTTTACGAAGCCAGGACATACTCCGTTCGGAAGGGATGGGTTTGTCTGCTGCTTGGCATTGTCCCGGGGGTCGCGGTGGGCTTTGCTCTGTACTTGCTGCTTCGCGAAAAGCAGGTCAGGCAGGTCAGGCGTGATGCATAACAAATCGTTGGGGTCCGGGGGCAGGCCACGATTTTTTTGCGATTCATGATTTCTGGTCGCGCTCTGCACGGTAAAATCGTGTTCTGTCCCCGGTTTGGTTCTCTGGTTTATAGCGGAGGGTAAAGAACATGAAGTTGCTGGATGTGTGGGTAAACTGCCCCGATGCAACAGTCGCACAACAAATCGCTGATGCCCTGGTGTCGCAGCGCCTCGCCGCGTGCTGCAATATTTTTGCGCCCATTGCCAGTCGCTACCACTGGAAGGGCAACATCGAGTCCGCCAGCGAGGTCCCGTTGCTCATCAAGTCCCGTGGTGAGCTGTTTGCTCGCCTTTGCTCAACCGTGCGGTCGTTACATCCTGATGAAACGCCAAGCATCGTCGGCGTGCCCATCGAGTACATTGACGACGATTACGCCGCCTGGCTCATGGCAGAAACCGCAGCGCCGTCTCCCTAGTCTTCAAGCGCCCCGCGCCCGGTACTCCCGCGGCGAAACGCCCAGGTAGCGACTGAACGTGCGGGAAAAATACGCGGGGTCCGCATAGCCCACCGCCGCGCCCACGGCTGCAATATCCTGCTGACCGGCCCGCAACAGGCGCGCCGCCTGCGCCATGCGCAGCTCGTCGCGGTAGCCCAGCACGCTGAGGCCGCACTGGGCGCGGAACAAACTGGCGAGGCGCGAGACGGAGAGGTTGGCCGCCGCCGCAACAGCGTCGAGGTCGAAGGCCTCGCCGTAATGCGCCTCGATGTAGGCGCGGGCGCGCTCCACGCGCGCATCTCTAACCGCCTGAAAAGCCTCCGGCAGTTCGCCCCGGCAGCGCAGCAGTATCTGTTCCAGCAGGTTGTGCGCCAGCTCCGTGCGCACGGGGCTGTCGGATCGCAGGCAGTCAGCCAGCTCGCTGAACAACACCTCCAGTTGCTGCGCAACCGCAGTCGCGGGTGCAAGCTGGCTGATCTGCGTGGCGAAGCGCGGCCAGTGCAACCCCTCGCGCCAGCGCGGGTCCGGGTGGAACACCGTCCAGTAGTAGCCCCAGTGGTCACACTCATCCAGCGGTGCAAGGCTGTAGAGTGCGCCAGGCCCTATCAACAGCACCTGGCCGGGCAGAATGCTCATATCGCGCCCCCCCGCACGCAGGCGGGCGGCGCCGCGGTCGCAGTAGAGCAGGCTCCAGCTCTGTTGGGTATCACTCGCGTAGGCAAAGCCCTCGCGCAGTTGTTTGGTGCCCCACTGCGCGTAGCCGGTGGTAATGGGCGCCTGGAACAGCAGGTTGGGGTCCAGGCTGGCAGTGTAATCCTGCAAGAATGCCTGCGCCGCCACTTCGCTGAAGCCTTTGCCGGAGCGCCAGGCCGCGCGCCACTTGGGTGCCAGTTCCGCCAGCGGGCCGTGCTCCGGTGGCGAGCGCTGCAATGTTCGCGCATAGCTGGTGAAGCTGCGCTGGTCGATAGGCGTATCCAGGCCTTCGAACCAGGCGGCGGCCCTGGCGAGGCGCTCAGGTGTAACCGGGCGCCGGTCGAGAATCGCGTAGAGGGTCTCGGCGGTGTCGCGCAAGTGGCTCACGGTAAGAATATCGTCCAGGTATTCAGGACGATACTAATACCATGACGCGGCGCTGAACGGTAGATTGGTTGCCTGTAATTCGAACGAGTGAGGCAGCCCCATGCAACAGGCAGACAACACCCTGATCAAACACGGCACGCTGGTGGATGGCACCGGCAGCGCCCCCTACGAAGCAGATATTCGCCTGAACAACGGGCTGATCGCGGAGATCGGCGAAAACCTCAGCCCGGCAGCGGGCGAGCGGGTGGTGGATGCCACGGGCTGCATCGTCGCCCCGGGTTTTATCGAATCCCACACCCATTACGACGGCGCCATGTGGTGGGATAACCGGCTGGACCCGCTCCCCGGTTACGGCGCCACCACCCAGGTGATGGGCAACTGCGGTTTCGCCACCGCGCCGCTTTCGGATGACGCTGCGGCCCGGCGCGAGGTGGTGAAGATATTCTCCTTCTTCGAGGATATTCCCGAGGAGCCCTTCATTGACTCGCTCCCCTGGGACTGGCGCACCTGGCCGGAGTACAAGGCCTCGATGGTGAGCAAGGTGCAGGTACCGCTGAATTACGCGGTGTACTGCGGGCACATTGCGCTGCGGCTCGCGGCGATGGGGCTGGATGCCTGGGAGCGTGCCGCCACGCCCGAGGAAGTGGCGCACATGGCGGCGATGCTGGATGAAGCTCTACAGGCCGGCGCCATGGGCCTTTCCTCCAACCTCATGGATCACGACGGCGACGACAGGCCGGTGCCCAGCCTGATGGCGGACGATGCCGAATTCCGCGCCCTGCTGGAAGTGCTCGACCGCCACCCGGGCACCAGCCTGCAGATTATCCTGGACACTTTCCGCAACATGACGGCGGCCGATTCTCTCACGCGGCTGGCGCGCCTGTGTGAAGGCCTCGATGTGCGGGTGCAGTGGGGCGGTGTGCCCACGCTGGAATTCCAGCGCGATCTCATGGGCATCCAGGCGCCGCTGCTGGAGCTGCACAGTAAACTCAAGGAGGAGGGCCGCGATTTCTGGACAGGCTTTGCGCACATTCCCATCACTTCCACGCTGAGTGTGCAGAGCTCGCTGATCTTTGCGCAGTCGAACGATTACGTGTGGCACGAGGTGGTGGTGGCGGAAGATGACGACGCCAAGGCCGCGCTGCTGCGCGACCCGGATTGGCGCGCGCGGGCGCGCCAGTCCTGGGATGAAGAAACCTTCGAGTTTTCACCGTTTCCGCAGGGCCGCGCAGAGAACCTGCAACTGCTCAACAGCGACAACGGCGTGGGCCCGATCGGCGTGACCGTGGGTGAGTACCAGGCGCAGATCGGCGCGGAGCACCCGTCGGATGCGATGGCGGAGTGGTTGCTGGCGAATGGCCTGGAGTCCACCGTGACCATGCCGCCGTTCGAGATGGATGAAGCGGTGGTGGAAGCCCTGATCAAGGACCCGTTCGCCACCGGCAACATCAACGATTGCGGCGCCCACGGGCAGATGCTCTGTGGCGGCGGCGAGAACATCAAGCTGCTCACCTACTGGGTGCGCGATACCGGTCGTATCAGCCTCGAGGAGGCCATTCACTCGATGACGGGCAAGCTCGCGCGGCATTTCTCACTGCCGGACCGCGGCGAACTGGTGGTGGGCAAGCGCGCCGACGTCACGGTGTTCAAGCTGGATGAAATCGAGTCGCGCCCGATGGAGCGGGTATACGATGTGCCGGACGGCAAGGGCGGCCACACCTGGCGCTGGACGCGGCCAGCGGCGCCGGTGCGCCTGACGCTGGTGAACGGCGTCACTACCTTCGATGGCAGCGTGGCGACCGACGCCCGGCCGGGCGTGATGCTGAGTCCCGCCGCCGCGCAGTGTTGAGCAGCCGCAAAATGTCACCGCCTGCGCAGTAGCCTGCACAGGCATTCTGCGCTTCAATGGCCTGTGTTGAACTGCGGTGCCCCCGATGACGGATGCCAATTCAAAATACCTGGAGACAGTGCGCGAGCTGTCTGACCGGCTGGTGGAGATTCAGCGCCCCATTCGTATTCTCGACGCGATCAAGTGGGACCGGCGGATCAAAGCGGATTTTCTCGCCGGCGGCGCGCGCGAGCTGCCGCGCGTGGATGCCGCGTACTATGCGCGCGCCAACCCGCTGGATTTCGACCCGGCAAACAAGCGCACGGAACTGCATCAGCTGGATCGCGATATCGTGCGGCGGCTGGGGCAGCTCAACCCGCTGACGACTGTCATGCGCAAAATGTGCCGCGAATTCAGCGCGGTCACCCGCCTGCTGGAGGCGCGCGGCACCCCGGAATTCGGCCTGCTGTCGCAGGATCTTTACGGCTCTGCCTCCGATGTGTTTCACGTGGGTGATCCCACCCTGGCCGACATGGGCACCGGTATGGAGGAGACGCTGATCAACCTGCTGCGCAATGCCTCCATGACGGAAGAGCCGAAAACGATCAAGGCAGAGCACGCGGTGCAGATGCTCAACGAGCGTCTACTCGCCGTGTTTCCCAGCGCCGGTATCCGCGTGATGCTGAATGACCAGATGACGGCGGATGCCGCCGCGGGCTCGGATTACCTGAAAATCCGCAGCGATGCGCTGTTCAATGCGCTGGATATCGACGTGCTGGAAGTGCACGAGGGCTGGGTGCACCTGGGCACCACGCTCAACGGCATGGCGCAACCCTATTGCACGTTTCTCAGCAAGGGCCCGCCCTCGTCCACCACCACGCAGGAGGGGCTGGCGGTGCTCACGGAAATTCTCACGCTGCGCTCCAGCCCCTCGCGCCTCTACCGGCTCATCAACCGCGTGCGCGCGGTAACCCTGGCGGAGGAGGGGGCGGATTTCATCCAGGTGTTCAACTACCTGCGCGAACACGATCTACCGGAGGAAGACAGCTACTCCATCACGGTGCGCATCTTTCGTGGCAGCACGGCGGACGGCAGGCCCTACACCAAGGACCTGGCCTACATGCGCGGCTTCGTGCAGACCTACAATTTTCTGCGCCTGGCGATGAGTGAAGGCAGGCTGGACAGCCTGCCGCTGCTGTTCTGCGGCAAGATCATCCTGGAGGACCTGCCGATCTACCGCGCGCTGCTGGAGGACGGGGTGATCACGCCGCCGGTGTTCGTGCCGCCGCACTTCAAGGACCTGAGGGGGCTGGCGAGCTGGATGAGCTTTTCCCGCTTTATCTCCAGCCTCAGCTTTGATCAGCTGCAGGCGGATTACGGCGCTTTGATTTAGCGCCGTTGCCCTCGGCTTCGCCGGCCTCGGACTTGGTCAGCCAGAAAATTTTCCAGCCGTCCTTCGGTTCCAGCGGCGTATCTTTGGAGACGATGATCAGGTTCTTCTCCGCGTCCAGCACGAATAGCGGCAGTGCGAGGCGCTCGGCGTTGTCCGCCTGCCATTGTGCATAATCGTAGGAGTCGCTCAGCCGGGTACTCTTGACCTGGGCGCCCTCGTGCACGATCAGGCGGTGCAGGCGCCAGTAATCGAAATCCGCGTCGAACAGTATGCGCCCGGTGTAGGCTTCGCTGGCGGTACTTTTCTCACTCTGTTTCTCCTCCTCGCCGGTGCTCAGCACAAACACCTTGCGCACGCCGAAATCCTCGCGAAAACGCATGGCGGCGGAGGTGTTCTCGGCGCGATTGCGCGAGAGGCCCAGCATGCCCCCAAGGCGCGTGAGGTCGAGGTGTACATCCGCGTGTGAAGAGATGGGGTTGCCGTAGTAGGTCTCCAGGTTCTGCATGCGCGCCGCGCTGACATTGCTCCAGACATTGTCACACAGCACGGTGCGCACATCGGCCGAGTTGAGCGCGGTGGCGATCTCCCGCGCGACCGGGTTGGCGCCGATGATGAGGAAACCCATATTGTCCGGCTCGCCTGCGCCCAGCTTGCGCACCAGCGCGCGGGCCGTGGCGCTCTGGATGATCACTGTGCCGATAATCACCGAGAACGACAGCGGCACCAGCAGGGAGGCGTTCTCGTAGTCCAGCGCTTCGAGTTTCAGTGCGAATACGGCGCTGATCGCGGCGGCGACAATGCCGCGCGGGCCTATCCAGGCCAAAGCGAGGCGTTCGTTGCGATTCATGCTGGAGCCGATGGTGGCAAGAAACACCTTTGCCGGGCGCGCCACGAACTGAATGACCAGCAGCACGCCCAGCGCCGACCAGCCCAGTGTTGCCACACTGCCAAAGTCGATGCGTGAGGACAGGATAATGAACAGCGAGGAGACCAGAATGAGCGTCAGGCTTTCCTTGAAGTTGAGTATGTCGCGCGTGTGCACGTTCGGCATGTTCGTAAGCCAGATACCCATCACCGTGACTGCCAGCAGCCCGGATTCGTGCATCAGCGTATCGGAGAGGGCGAAGGTGGCGGTGACCACCGCGATAGCGGCAAAGTTCTGCAGATAGGGCGGAATGTAGCGATGCCGGAGCAACAGCCCGAACAGGTAGCCGACTATCACGCCCAGGCCGAGGCCGATGAGGGTGGTGCGCGCGAAGGCAAACAGAACCGGGCTCAGCTCCGGGCTGCCCTGCTGCGCCACGATCCACTCGAACACCAGCACCGCAAACAGCGCGCCGAGCGGATCGATGATAATACCTTCCCAGCGCAGGGCTTTGGCAATCTGGGTGTTGGGGCGCACGGTGCGCAACATGGGTGCGACCACCGTGGGCCCGGTAACCACCATAATGGCGCCGAACAGCGCAGACAGCGACCAGCTCAGGCCGGTGAGGTAGTGCGTGGCGATAGTGGTGATCACCGCGGTGACGATCGCGCCCCAGGTAACCAGGCGGCGCACCACGGAGCCTATCTCTCCCAGCTCACTGCGTTTCAGGGTGAGTGACCCCTCAAACAGGATGATCGCGACAGACAAGGAAACGATGGAGGTGAGCAGGTCGCCAAACAGCGCATCCGGGTCCAGCACCCCCAGCACCGGGCCCATTGCGATGCCGGTTAACAGCAGAAACAGAATGGCCGGGAGCCGCACGCGCCAGGCCAGCCACTGACAGGCAAAACCGAGCAGGCCCACGAGACTGAGCAGCAGTAGATCGTTTATCGACAATGTCCTGGGGTTCCCCGGGTCGCACCTCGTAGCGGCGACCAATGCTTTGCCCAGCAGTGTAACGCAAAAAAAGGCGCCGGTACTTCACCGCAGGGTGTGAAGCGCCGGCGCCTACACGGGGAAAGCAGCCTGCGGGAGAGCCGGCTAGCCGGTTGCCATCCGCATGCTGGTCACCTCAATCATCGTCGGAGTCATCAGAATCGTCGGAGTCATCCGAGTCATCCGAGTCATCCGAATCGTCCGAGTCATCCGAATCGTCTGAGTCATCGGAATCGTCTGAGTCATCGGAATCGTCTGAGTCATCGGAATCGTCCGAGTCATCGTCATCGGAGTCATCGTCGTCGGAGTCATCGTCGTCCGAGTCGTCATCATCGGAATCGTCTTCATCGTCAGAGTCGTCATCATCGGAATCGTCGTCATCGTCCGAATCATCGTCATCGTCATCGTCATCGTCTGAGTCGTCGTCATCATCATCCGAGTCATCATCGTCCGAGTCGTCATCGTCCGAGTCGTCATCGTCGTCGAAGCGGATGCCGCCGTCCTGCACGTCCTTGTCTTCGAACTCGACCTCGTCGGCGATGCCATCGGTGGTCAGTTCGTCTTTGATTTTCACCAGGTCGCCCACCAGCAACTGGCCGTAGAAGGCATCCGCTGAAATATCGTCGTCATCCCGGTCTTCAAACTCCGCCCCGGCGGTGTTGTAGGTGATGCCAAGCAGGGTGATGCTCACCCCGGGTGTGAAGCTGCTAACGGGAGCCTGGATCACGTCGTCGTCGCGGTCATCGCGGTCGATGCGCGTGGCGATGAGCTGCTCGCCGCTCTGCACCGCCTCCACCTCGAGGAAGTCACCTGCGCGCAGGTCGCTCACGCGCAGCCTGTCGTTGTCGCCGATGTCATCGTCCAGCAGGGTTTTGCTGTCGGTGAGTACGCTGACGCTGCCGTTGAACAGGCGCAGACGGATGCTGTTGCCTTCTACCGCCTCCACGGTAGCGTCAATCTCGATGCGGCCGCGGCGGGCCTCGATCCGCGTGGCGCGCAGCAGCTCGCCGTTCCAGGTGCCTTCGACCTCCACAAAGCTGCCATTGGCCAACGTGAGACCCGAGGGGAACAACGTTGCGCCGGAACGATCAACGCTGACCCCATTGATCTCGAAGTTGTTGCCGTTGAGGTTGGTGATGGGACCCTGCACGCGGAAATCATCGTCGGTCTCGATCAGGTCGGTCACGCCGGATGCGCGCTCAATGCGTGTTGCACGTACCGCGTCCGCCTCGGCGACACCCTTCACTTCCACGCGCAGGCCGTTAGTCAGGCTCCCGCCCGGGATGTCGTCGATACTGGCGTTGCTGAAATCGATCAGCAGGCCGCCGATGTTGAACTGCTGGCCGCCCAGGTTGCTGATCACGCCCCTGATTTCAACCTCACTCTGGCCGGGTATGAAATCGGATTGCTTCTCCAGGCGCGTCGCGCGCAGCCGGGTCTCGGTTTCCCTGAAGCCGGATACCTCCACCACGTCGCCCACTGTCAGGCTATCGAAGCTGACGTCGTCGAACACGGTACCGGTGCGCTCCACGATCACCACGACGCCGAGCACGGTGAGCAGCCTGGCGTCAGCATCTGCGGTGGTCTCGATCGCGCTGATCGGGCCCTTCAGCTCGTTGTCGAACACAACGCGCTGCGCATTACCGGTTGCGCGATCGTCATTAACGTCGCCGCTGACACTCACCACCATGCCGAGGCTCAGGGCGCTCTCGCTTGCCGGCTGGCCGTTGATGAAGATCTCGGCGTTATCTGTCTCGTACTCGATACCGTTGACGAAGATGCTACCGAAGCCGTCGATGGTGCCTGAACTGACGCCGCCACTGCCGCCGATACCCCCCACCGGCGGGCTACTGATGTCGGCAAGCCCGCCGGCTCCACCGCCGCCGCACGCGGATACGGTAGTTGCAATGATGGCTGCCGCCAGCGCCTTACGCCGAAACTTTTGCATAGTCACTTCTCCTGTTGATCATTGTTCTCACTGTAATAAATACCAACCGCCACGTAGGCAGATGCTTCCTTCGACTGATCACCCGTCCCGACCTCGCGCGCCGAGAGCCATGCGTCGTACTCCTCCAGCAATTCCTGTGAACGTGCGTTGGAATACTCCCTGAACGCCTGTACCGCATCAGCGCGCAGGGCAGTGCTGGATACCTTGCGCTGGAACAGCCTGTCTGTCGGTTCCGCGCTGATATTGTGTGCAATAGTGAGAATCAACTCGGCGACATCGGTGCCAAGGATATTCAGGCGATCGGGAGCGGTTTGCATGGGAATGTAGGCCCGCTGCACGAGTTGCACAACGTCCCCCTGTACAACGACGTTCCCACCTTCCTGCAGCACTGACAGCATGGCCGCCGGCGGCACGTCGCCGCTGTATTCCCGCACCAGCGTGGCGAAGCTGTGTTCCTGGCCGTCCGTGTTCAGGGGCGCCGGATCACCGTCTTGCTGGAAGCGCGCATCGTTGACCCAGCCGCTGATCACCCGCACAGCCCTGTTGTAACGTTCGCGTGAAGCGCGGTCGCCATCCGGGTCTGCCTTGGCAAGGCGCGCCACTTCTTTGCGGCTCAACCCGGTGAGCGCCGCCACACCGGAGACAGTCGGGCGGCCGCCGGCACGCGCCATGTGATCAAAGCCCGCCTCGACAAATGCCTGGCGCGCGAGCTGAGCGAAGCTGCCCTCTGCCATGCCGTGACGAATCAACACCTGGGCCAAGGGGCGGAGTATTCTGATCACTGCGGCTTCGAGTATTGTGTTTACAGAAATGTCCATATTTGGGAATATAATCCCAAATCTTAGGTGGGTCAAGTTTTGGCTCTAAAATTTTCAGATGCAGCGCGCGTGTGCTGTAGCGAGGTTCAGTGATGTTAAAGTCCAGCGCGTTTGCAGGCGCTCCGCCGATCGCCATCAGCTATCGCCCGAAGACCAATGACTATTTGCCCGCGGTGGTTGCCGCGATTCGACGGTTTCTGGGTGACTGGCCGATTGTGCTGCTGACGGAGGCCCACCACCTGCCGCCGCTGGCCTGGCGGGAGGCCTGGCGCGTGGAGGCGATCACTGATTGGGCGCACAGCGAGAATGCCAACAAAGTGTTACGCCTGTGGGAGCACCAGGAGATTTTCGCCGCGCATTTCGAGCGCTGGATCTGGTGGCACGACGACATGCTGCTGTTGCGCCCGGTGGCCGACCCGGCGTTGGAATTTGACGTGCCGCGGGTACGTCATCTGGCCCGGGCGCGCCCGAACAAGAAACTGTCCAACTGGCATGTGTGGTTGTGGGACACTCTCGGGCTTTTCGAGAGCTTATCCATGCCTTCCCACAATCCGGTTTGTCATATCCCGAGGCTCATCGACAGAGAGGTATTGCATTCACTGCCCCGCAACTGGAGTCGGCAGCGACTGCTGTTTGAGCCAACGTATTTGCTCTGGCACTGGCATCACAGTGGAGCGGAGGTGGAGCTGGCGGACAATTTCAGAACCTGCGTGTTCAAGGGTGAGCTGCCCGCGCTGGAGACCCTGGCAAACACCGGCGCGACCGTGTTGAACTGGGGCAGGCGGATCAATCACGCATCAGCACAAGCTGCATTTGTCACGCACTATCCGCTGTGCTTTGCGGGACGCCCTGACTGACATTACCCTATACTTCCGTCAAATTTGGGAGAACAGCGATGCAGCACGCGAACAGGACAGCACTTGTAACAGGCGCTTCGGCCGGGCTCGGCAAGGAATTTGCGCGACAGTTGGCGGCCGCCGGTTACCGCCTGGTACTGGTGTCGCGCTCCCGCGAGCCGCTGGAAGCGCTGGCGGCGGAACTCAAAGCCAGCCATGGCGCCACGGCCATCGTGGTGCCTGCTGATCTTTCCCGGCCCGAGGCGCCGGCGGAGATTTTTGCCACGCTCGAGGCACAGG
Source organism: uncultured Halioglobus sp. (assembly GCA_964519755.1). Classification (GTDB taxonomy): domain Bacteria; phylum Pseudomonadota; class Gammaproteobacteria; order Pseudomonadales; family Halieaceae; genus Marimicrobium. Next base: position 5,446 of record CAZFJQ010000066.1, on the reverse strand, counting down.
GCGTCACTGTGGATTACCTGGTCAATAATGCCGGCAGCTCGGGGCCGGGCCTGTTGCGCGAGCGTGACTGGGGTGAGCAGCAGGCGTTTTTCCAATTGATGATGCTGTCGATTGCACATCTGTGCCACCTGTTCATCCCGCCCATGGTGGAGCGGGGCTGGGGCAGGGTGATCAATGTCGCCTCCGTCGCGGGTCGCATTCCGCGCGGCGGGGATTGTAATTACGGGCCGAGCAAAGCCTGGGTGATTGCGCTGTCAGAAGAGCTCTCCCTGACAGTTGCGGATAACGGTGTAAAAGTGTGCGCGTTGTGCCCGGGTTTCACGCACACGGAATTTCACGAGCGCGCCGGGTTGCTGGACATGAAGAACAGCATGCCGGCCTGGTTCTGGTACGACGCCGAAACCGTCGTGCGCGAGGGTCTTGCCGCGGTGGAGCGGGGCAAGCGGGTGTATTCATCCGGGCGCCTGTATCGCCTGGTCGACCCGCTGTTGCAGTCGGTGTGGACGCGCCGCTTCTTCTCGCTCCACGACGGTCGCACCTGATGCCATTGCCCGTCCTTGATGTCGATCCGGAGGCGCCGGTCGCCGAAGCCATTGCGGCCACCCGGGACACCTTCGCGCGCGATGGCTTCGTCATCTTCAGGAATGTGTTGCGCCCTGCCGCACTGGAAGAACTGCGCCGCGCACTACAGCCGCACCTCGAGCAGGAGCGAACCGGGCGTAATGATTTCGAGGGTGTTAAATCCAACCGCGTGTATGCGCTGCTGGCGAAAGGCGAGGCGTTTGCGCAGCTCGCAATCCACCCGTTGGCGCTGGGCTATGCGGAGGCCGAGCTGGGGCGTTCGTGCCTGTTGTCAGCGATGTTGGCGATCCGCCTGCACCCGGGGGAATCAGCGCAACCCTGGCACACGGACGATGCGCACATCGAGATTCCTTTCCCGCGCCCCGCCTACGGGTTGAGCGCCTTCTGGGCGCTGGATGACACCACGGCGGAGAACGGCGCGACCGAAGTGTTGCCGGGCAGCCACCTGTGGGGCGCAGCTGACGTGCCGCCCGTGGGTGCGTTGAACGACGAGGCGTTGAGTCGCAGGAGCGACGTCGACCAGGCGCATGATCCGGGCGCGCACCCCGGTGCCGTTACGGTGACGCTGTCGGCCGGTTCCCTGATGCTCGCGAAGGGCACGTTATGGCATCGCGGCGGCGCCAACCGGTCAACCGGCAGCCGCACCATCATCACGCCTCAGTACTGCGCCGGTTGGGCCCGGCAGCTCGAAAACCAGTTGTTGGCGGTACCCAAAGACATCGCGCGCGAATTGCCCGCGCGCGCGCAGGAATTGCTGGGCTACTCCATCCACCCGCCGTTCATGGGGTATGTGGATGGCGTGCATCCGAACAAGCAACTGAACCGGTGAGGGCGCGCGCCTGCGCGAGTTTTTCTTGCTTTGCCTATAACATAGCTGGCACAATATTTTTTGTAGACCGCAAGCGATAATAATCCTAACAGGAGCAGGCAATATGCCGCAGAACCACTCGAGATGGCCCGCGCTCGTGCTCGGCGCCGGCCTGGCGTTGCCGGCTTTCGCCCAGACTGGCGAGACCCTCATGCTGGAGGAGATCATCGTCACCGCGCAGAAACGTTCGGAGACGCTCGCGGATACACCGATGACGGTAAACGTGGTGACGGGGCAGCAACTCGCTGAGTTTGCCGGCTTCAGCTTCGAGGATCTAAGCAGCCTGACCTCCGGCCTGTCGATCTCCGGGCTCAACTTCGATACGGATATAGCCACACGGGGTCTCGGTACCGATCTGAACGCGCCCATTTCGCCGCGCGTCACCACCTACGTGGACGGCGCCTATATCGACCAGCAGCGGGGTATTTTCAGCGGCCTCTACGACCTTGCCCAGGTGGAACTGCTGCGCGGCCCGCAGGGCACGTTGTACGGCCGCTCGTCACCGGCGGGCGCTATCACCATCCGCTCGCGCGACCCTGATATCCAGGAGATAGACGGCTTCATCCAGCAGAGTTTCACCGAGTACGATGGTTCGAACACGCAGTTCGGTGCCTCTTTGCCGCTGATTGAAAACCAGCTCGCCGTGCGCGTATCCGGCCTCTACGACAACAACCAGAACAACGATGTCGAGAACGTCACGCTCGGCTACACCAACGAGAATGAGACCACGGCCTATCGCATTGTGGCGCTGTGGGAACCCAATGACCGCTTCAACCTGCGACTGTCGTATCACGATATCGAGGATGAGATCGATATCGACCCGGTGGTGAAGGGGGCCGGCATAGACTTCGACGAGCGTATAGCGGTAGCGGATTTTGCCTCCGAGATGACCAACAAGAGCGATTACACGATCGCCGAGTTGAACTACACCTTCGCCAATGACTGGCTGGCAACCTTTGTCGCCACCGAACAGGACAACACCATCATCCGCCTGTGGGATGATGACGGCTCAGCGGTACGGGGCAGTGAGCAGACGGTGATCTCCGAGGTCACCGGGCTCAGGAACTACGAGTTTCGCCTCGCGTCCCAGGGCAATGACTTCTGGGACTGGACAGTGGGAGCGTTCTACCAGGATTCCGACTCGGAGACGCCGGTTTTCGCGGATACCTACCAGGCGCCCGGCCCGGGCTTCACCCTGCTGACAAAAACCACCGGCCCGGCCATTATCTCGAGCGATAACTATGCGCTGTTCACCCACAATACAATCTACCTCTCTGAGCGCGGCACGCTGACGGTCGGTCTGCGTTACAACAATGAAGAAGGGCAGGCATCGCAGCTGTTTACCAATCGGCTGTTCGCATTCAATGACGACGGCAGCCTGGACCAACTCGCGGAGTTTGAGTTCGTGGGTATCCTGCCCGGGGATCAGGAAACGGATGCAGACGCGTTCACCGGTACGCTGAAATACCAGTACCGTTTCAATGTCGACCTGATGGCGTACGGCAGTTATGACCGTGGCTGGCGCGGGGGGGCCGCGAATGTGTCCGGGCAGCCCAACCCGCCGGTGTTTGGCGGCTTCGATGAGGAGGAAAGCGATAATTTCGAACTCGGCGTGAAGTGGGACATTCTGGGCGGGCGCGGGCTGCTGAACGTCGCCGCCTATTACCAGGTGTATACAGACTTCCAGTTTCAGGCGGATTCGGTTGAGTTCCGCGATCCCGAGGGCGGCGTCACGCTGGCTTCGCCGGTGGTGAACGTCAAGGAGGCCGTGTCCTATGGGGTCGATTCCGACATCACCGTGTTACTGCTGCAGAACTGGCGCATGAGTGCGGGCCTGAGCTACAACAACGCAGAACTGACCGATGCGGATAACACACCCTGCACGTCGGCCGCGCCGTTGGGTGATACGCTCTGGGATTTCAACACCTGCGATTTCGAGGGTGAGCGGGCCGGGCAGTTGCCGGAGTGGTCTGCGAATATTGCCACCGAGTACTCGCAGAATCTGGGCAGCTTCGACAGTGAGTGGTACCTGCGCGCGCTGCTCAACGCCGAGAGCGAATATTACTCCGCGAGTGAGCGCAGCGACCTGGACAGCTATGCCTCGGTTGATGTGTTTGTGGGCCTGCGCGCGAGTGCCGGTAACTGGGACGCCAGCATCTGGCTGAAAAATGCGTTCGACGAAACCGCCGAGCTGAAGACGGAGCGGCGCGGCCCGGTGCCGGATTACGCGAACGGCGGCAGCATGGAGACGGGCCTTGTCTGGGTTCGCCGGCAGCTCAACCCGCGCACTCTGGGTGTTACCGCAAGCTACCATTTCTAGCCATACTCAAAGCGCCGAGCGCTCTGCCAGGCCGCGGGCTTTGGCTGCCATGTCCAGCACCACGTCGCCGAACAGCGCCATTTTCGGGTTGTCCGCACCCCCGGCGACATAGCGCGCGTAGCCGGCCTCGAGCACGCAGGCCATCTTGAAGCGCGCGAGCACGATGTAGTAGTCGATGGCGTCAACCGGCAGGCCGCTGCGCGCGCTGTAGCGTTCGATCATCTCGGCGCGCGAAGGCATGCCGGTGAAATCCACGTAGCCCGTGTTTTGCTCTTCGTCCGGTTCCGGCCAGGTCATGAGTATCCAGGCGAGGTCCAGCAGCGGGTCACCGATTGTCGCCATCTCCCAATCGACAATGGCGGTGAGTTTTGCCACCTCGCCGTGCGCGAACATCACGTTCGCAAACTGGTAGTCGCCGTGGATGATGCCGGGCACGAAGCTGCGCGGCGTGTGCTCGCGTAACCACGCGGCTGCCTCGTTGATCCCGGGTAATTCACGAAAACGCACTGCATCGAGGTGCGCGAGCCAGCGATCCACCTGGCGATCGAGAAAGCCTTCGGGCTTGCCGAAACCCTCAAGCCCGGCGCCCCGCCAGTCTACCCGCGCCAGTGTGGCGATGGCATCAACCATTTCCCAGGCCATGCCGCGACGCAGTTCGGGGCTCTCGCGGAACGGCGACGGTAGCTCGCCCATCGGCGTCCAGCCGTCGATATGGCCCATGATGTAAAAGCAGGCGCCGAGCACCGAGGTGTCGTCGCACACGGCGATGCCTTCGGGGTGCGGGACCGGCGTGCCGTTGAGCGCATGCAGCACGCGGTATTCGCGCAGCATGATCTCGTTGCGCCCCTTGGGCACCTTCGCCGGTGGCTTGCGCAGAGCCAGCCGGGTATCGCCGCGCCGCAGCTCAAAGATCTCGTTGGAGGCGCCGCCGCTGATATACTTTGCGCTGAGCGGCTCGCCACTGCCGGGCAGCTGGTTTGCGTCCATCCAGCGCGCCAGTGTCTGCGTGTCGATCTGCGGTGCATGCTCTGTTGTTGTCTGTTCGCTCATTACAGGTTTCCCACGCTGTTTTCGAGGTAAGCGGCACATTTCTGCCGCGCGTCTGCGCCTCGCGCCGCCCGCCATTCGCTGGGCCACAGGTGAACGGATGATGCACTTTACCCGCGCTGCCACGCAACGCCATGAACAGGCTGGTCAAGCCGCAACTGCCGGCGCTATTCGATTCTGCTGGCAACCTTCAGCGGCGGCGGGGCAGCGTCACCAGCGATGAGCGGGATCGCCTCGGCGCGGATTGATGGGCCAACCGTGGAGCACCCGGGTGAGCTCTGCGGTTTGGGTACGCTGCATTGCACTGGCGAGCAGAAAATACCGGGCCGATGGCCAATGCGCTTTTGTGTGCCGTCCCGGCGTGACTATACTGACGTCTTTTGGCCGCCTATGGGCGCCAGCAGAGAGGATCTCTACAAGATGACAGACGGCACGCCAGACAAGGTTGAACCCTACACCGCGAAGCAGGAAAAATTCGGTAGCTGGATCATCAACCGGGTGGGACGCTGGCAGACCCGCGTGTACGAACTTTCCGGCGGGCGCTTGTGGAATACTTTTCTCGGCGGGCCGGTGGCGATTCTCACGGTGCTGGGGCGTAAGTCCGGTGCCGTGCGCAAGGTGCCGCTGCT
>CAZFJQ010000065.1:0-18020 GCA_964519755.1 uncultured Halioglobus sp. | reverse complement strand
TAACAGTATGTTAAAGAGGTCTCCGACCTCTTATTAATTATTATCGGGGGCCCCTTATATTTTCTGACTGAGTCGGGGGCACCACCCGCAAGCCCCTGTTTTCCCTCGGGAAAACAGACCGGCTTCGCACAACACAACCGCCATGGTGGTCGCCGCTCGTGTCTGAGCTTGGCGTCTGGCCTGGGACGGCAATACAACACACCCGGGCAGTATTCTAAAAAAGGCCCTGCGCTCGCCTTCATCGCCATCACCCGGCTCAGTTGGCACGTAGAGTAGCGGTACGAAACATGCTCTCCGGACCATAAGAGCATATCAGCACAGGATCAAGCACTATATGACGGGCCACAATGCTCGGCATTCGGTGGTGCCGCTGAAGATGCGGTGCCAGCTTTACCCGTTTCCGGCACCTGGCTGGCGGCCCCGGCTCAGCGCGTCCCTGCATCAGTATCCGCGGACTGGAAGGCCTGCCAGTGCCGTCCGAACCAGCTCACCAGGTCTTCCAGCGCAAGGTACAGGCACGGCACCACAAACAGGATCAGCCCGGTCGCGAACACGATACCGCAGCCCAGGGAGACAGCCATGGGGATCAGGTAGGTCGCCTGCAGGGACGTTTCGAAAATGATTGGCATCAAGCCGCCGAAGGTCGTCACCGTCGTCAGTACGATGGGCCGAAAGCGACGCAGGCCCGCCTCACGAATAGCCTCGGCAGCGCTCATACTGTCGCGGCGCCGGTTGGCGTAGTCCACCATGATCAGGGAGTCGTTCACCACAACGCCCGACAGCGCGATGATGCCCATCAGGCTGACCAGCGACAACTCCAGCCCGAGCAGCATATGGCCAATAACCGCGCCCACGGCACCAAAGGGAATGGCCAGCATTACCACCAGTGGTTGCAGGTAGCTGCCGAACGCGATCGCCAGCAGCGTAAAGATCACCGCCATCGCGAGCGCAAAGCCACCCCACAACGCGCCGGTAGATTCGCGCAGCTCGGCCTGGCCGCCCTGGAAACTCCAGGTGAGGCCGGGATAGTCGGCGCGTAGCTGCGGCAACAGCTCATTGTTGACAAGGGTCACCACCTGGCCGGCGGCACTCTTGGGCTCGACGTCGGCACCCACGGTGATTACGCGGCGGCCATCGCGGCGATCGATAGACCGAAACGCGTCACCAATTTCAACCCGGGTAACGTCCTGCAGTGGCACCTCGCCGCCACCCGGCAGTTGGATGACAAAACTTTCGAGGTATTGCAGGTCCTGGCGCTCCGCTTCGGGGAGGCGAACACGAATCTCGTTCTCATTGATGCCGCGCAACTGGCGAAGGGCCACAGCACCATAGAACGCATCGCGCAACTGGCCGCCCACTTCGGCGCCGGTCAGGCCAAGGGCGTGCCCTTCCGCGCTCAGTTGCAGGTCGAACTGGGGTTTGCCGGTTGCGTAGCTGTCGTTGACATTGCGGGTCTGGCTGAGCTGTTTGAGCTGCGCGTAAAACCGCTGGCTGGCGGCTGCCAGCGTGTCGATATCGCTGTGGCTGAGGTCCACGCTGATGTCGTCGCGCCAGCCGCCGGGGCCCTGCTCGACTTCGAAAGTGATCTGGTCCACGCCCTTGAAGTCGCCGATCTCGCTGCGCCACAACTCAACGATCTCTTTCACCGACATATCCCGCTCGGCTTCCGGGCGCAGCACGATTTCCACGTCGATGAACCCGCGCCCACGCACGTTGGTCTTGATGCCTTCGGCGTTGCGCGCCAGGTCGTGTTCCTCGAACAGGCGATGGGTATCGCGGGTAATAGCCATCGCCAACTCGCCGGCACGCCGCTGCGTGGTGCCCACCGGCAGCGTGACCGCGGCCTCAATCTCATCCGCCGGCGCCTCCGGCATCATGATCATGCCCATATGGGCGCTCAGCGCGTAGGCGCCCACCGCGATCATCAGCGACACCGCGGCGCTCAGGGTTATATAGCGGTGGCGCAGCGACAGGTCGAGCAGCGGACGATAGCCGCGATCCACCACGCGCTGGAAGCGAGCAGCAAATACGCCTTGAATGCGGTGCAGGGCGCGGCCGTAAACTGTCACGCTGCCACCACCGCTGTGCGCCAGGTGCGCGGGAAGAATAAACAGCGCCTCGAACAGGGAAATGGCCAGTACCGCAATAACCACCGCGCCCATCGGCCACCAGAAGTTGCCGGTGACACCGGGGATGAAGAGCAGGGGCGTGAAAGCGACGATGTTGGTAAGGATACTGAAAGTCACGGGGGCGGCTATATCACGCGTACCCTGAATGGCGGCACTGATGGGGTCGAGACCGCGTTCGCGATACTCGTAGATGTTCTCGCCCACCACGATGGCGTCGTCCACCACAATCCCCAGCACCATCAGGAAGCCGAACATCGAAATCATGTTGATGCTCACATCCATCACCGGCAAGAACAGTACGCCGCCGACAAAGGAGATGGTCATCCCCATCATGATCCAGAAGGCCAGCCGGTACTCCAGGAACAAGCTGAGCAGCACCAGCACAATCAGCATCGCCAGGCCGCCATTCTCCAGCAGCATGGTCATGCGGTCCTTGAATTGTTCGGCGCGGTTACCATCTATCCGCACCGCCACCTGTTCCGGAAGCGTGGTTTCGAGCTCCAGCATCACCCGCTCGACCGCCTCGGCGATCTCCAGTGGGGATTGCTCACCGGTACGGAAAATCTCAATCTCCACGGATGGCTGGCTGTTGAAACGCGAGTGGAAGCCGGTCTCGTCGAAGCCGTCACGCACCGTGGCAATCTCTCCCAGCGTCACCACGCTGCCGGTGTCGGCGCGGCGCACCACGATATTCTCGAAATGCTCGGCCCACTGCTTGCGTTCTTTCAGGCGCAGCAGAATATCGCCGCTGTCGGTGGCTAATGAGCCGGCGGGGATATCCCGGCTGGAACGTTCGATCTGGCTGGCCACCTCCCCCAGGGTCAGGCCGTATTCACGCAGCGTGCTTTGCGGAATTTCAACGCTGGTCAGGTAATCCGGCACATTGTCGATCACGGCGCGGGTAATGGCGGGCTCACTCAGCAAACGTATACGCACCTGCTCCCCAAGCTGCCGCAGCGTCCAGATATCCACATCGCCATAGAGCACCAGTTCCAGTACATCCTGCACCGGGGATAACAGCCTGACCTGTGGTTCCTCCGCCGAATCCGGGAAGGTGCGTACCCGGTCTACCGCCTGCTGAATATCCTGCAGCGCCTTCATACGGTTGCTGTCGGCCACCAGCTCAAGCTGGATACTGCCGCTGCCTTCCCGGGCCGTGGAGTTGATCTCTTCGATGCTTTCTATCCCCTGCACCGTCTCCTCCACCGGCATCAGTATCCCCTGCTCCACCTCTTCCGGCGAGGCGCCCGGATAGATCACGTCCACCGAGACGATATCCAGCATAAACTCCGGAAAAACTTCCTTCTGCACTTGCAGCGCTGTCCACAGGCCGCCCCCCAGTAGCAACACCATCAGCAGGTTCGCCGCGATGGGGTTGCGAATCATCCACTCGATGGGGCCCACGCGCCCCGCCCTGCCTGGCATCGGCTCGCTCATTACTCGGACCCCTCGACCCGCAGGTCCGCGCCCGCCACGACCGAAGCGAGATCGCTGGTGACCACCTGCTCGCCGGACGCCACGCCCGCGGCCAGATAGGCATAGCGACTATCGCGGAAAACAATATCGGCCTCGCGGATCGACAGTTTGCCATCCAGCATTACCCACACCGTATCGTTGCGGCGTATCCAGGCGCGCTCCAGGCGCACCACGTCCGCCAGCGGACGGCCCTCAATGGCAGTGCGTACGTAAGCACCCAGGATCAGTTTCGGCTTGTCGGCCGCCGGGCTGTTCAGGGCGAGCGGATCATCGACCGTCACCAGCACCTGGGCGAGGCGTGTCTCTGGCTCCAGCTCACCCACCAGGCGATACAGCCTACCCTCGCGCACCTGGCCCGCCGGCCAGGCGCTTTCCTGTCGCAGCGTGGCCCGCGAACCGGCTTCCTCTTCAGAGTCGCTGAACTGCAGCCAGCGCAACTGCGACAGGGGCACACTCGCCTTCACCCAGTAACGGTCCGAGGCAACCAGGCGGGCCAGCGTATCACCCACATTCACCTGCGAGCCCACCGTGACCTCCCGGCTGAGAATCTGCGCATCAAAGGGTGCGGCGATCCGGGTCCGCGCGAGGTCGAGCTGCGCGCGGCGCAGTAGCGCTTCCGCGGATTCTATCTGCGCCTGTGCCTGTGCCAATTGCGGCTCACGCAACACCAGCGCCCGGTTGTTGTTGCCCAGGCTCTCGCCGAGCAACGCGAATTCCTGCTCCGCCACTTCCTGGCGGCCCTGTTCCAGGGCGAGATCGGCGCGGGCCTGCTGCAATTCGCTGCGCCGCTGTTGTACGGCAGCGGCATAGTCCGCGGGGTCAATGCGCAGCAGCAACTCGTCCGCCGCAACCGTACCGCCGGGAGTGAATGCCTCACTGTGCTCGACGACCCGGCCACTGATACGCGGCCGCAGGATCACCTCGCGCGCGGGCACCACCTGCCCCAGCACCTCGAGAGTTGGACGGAAGGTGCCGCGTTCCGCGGTGACCACATCCACCAGCATGGCGGTTTCGCGAACGGTCTCACCGCGGGTGGCAGTGGGTTCCGTCTTGAAAATCAGCCAGGCGCACGCAAACCCGCCCATCAGGATCATTACCGAGATGACAAACGTTTTAGCGCGTCCGGCCCGGTTGGTCCCGGGGCGTGCCGCGGGTTCGTCAGTGGGTTCACTCATGTGTCTCCAGCCTCTTCCCGTTCGGTTACAAAGCCACCTGCCAGCGCACGGTACAGGTCAACGCGCGCATCCAGAAGTTGCCGCCGGGCAGTGATGAGTGTGCGCCGCAATCGCTGTCGATCCTGCAGCGCGTTGAGCACCTCGATATAGCTGACCGCGCCATTCAGGTACTGCATGCGTAACTGTTTATACGTACTGTCCGCCAATTCGATCTGCTGTTGCAGACTCTGGATGCGCTGACGCTGCTGTTGCTCCTGCACAAGCGCGTCTTCCACTTCCCTGAAAGCCACCAGTGTCGCCTGACTGTACTGGTAAAACCGTTCGGCCCGCAGTGCGCGGTTACGCTCCACCTCCGCGCGCCGCTGGCCACCGTCGATAAGCGGTAATACCAGGTTGCCAGCCAGGTTGCCGAGCCACTCATCGAACAGCGCGTCGGCCTCCTCTGCGGCAGACGTGTAGGCGCCGGACAGCGTCAAGCGCGGAAAGCGTGCGCTGATCGCGGCAGCGAGGTCCGCGTCCGCGGCGCGCAGCTGCAAGTGCGCGCTCTGTATATCCGGACGTCGCTGTACCAGTTCGGCGGGCACGCCGGTGGCGGGCAACGGTGGCGGCGACGGCGGCGCGGTGCCCGCGGGGATCCGCGCCTGAATCGGCGCCTCACCCAGCAATAGCGCCAACTGATGCTCCAGCACCTCAATACGGGCCGTCACGACCAGTAACTCCTCCCGGGAAGCCACCACCAACTGACGCTGACGCAGCACATCTGCGCTGCCGCTGAGCCCGCGGGCAAAGCGTGCCTCAATGACTGCCAGCACATCCTCGTTGGTCTGCAGTTGCGCCTGCCCGAGCTGCCGCTGCGCCCGCTGTTCCAGCAGAGCAAACCAGGTTTGCGCAAGCTCCCCCGCCAGCGCCAGGGACGCGGCGCGATAGTCTGCCTCGGTAGCTTGCGCCCGCAGGCTTTCCGCATCCGCCTGGGCGCGAATGCGGCCCCAGAGATCCACCTCGTAGCTGACCCGCAACCCGCCGCTGAACGCATCGACCGTCTCTACCCCGGTCTCGCTCCGCGCGGCGCCCGCCGTTGCATTCACAGCCGGGAACAACCCGGCGGCAGCACGATCCTCGAGCGCGCGCGCTTGCCGCAGGCGTTCATAGGTAGCCCTCAGGTCAAGGTTAGCTGCAAGCGCCGTGTCTACGAGTGTGTCAAGGGCCGGGTCGGCAAACGCTGTCCACCAGCGCTCCGGTGCCGGGATATCGCCGCTGCGGCTGAACTCCTCCGGCACCGCCGATGGCGACGGTGTCTGCGCCTGCTGCCCCGCACAAGCTGCCAGTGCCAGGGCGAGCGCAAGCGTGGCGCCATGCGCAAAGCGCCGGGATAAAATATCGGGGATAGCGACAGACATCGTGCCTGGTTGGGGCTCCTGATTCACGGGGTACAGCACGTGATAAGTAAGCACGGCAACCTAACAGTTCAGCACACTAACCACCAGTGATGCGGCAGTGATCGCGCTTTCGCCCATGCTCATCCACACGGGCACACTCTATGCACTTGAGCAGAGCAGGATCAGGTTCGACGCGTTCCAGGGCGATTGGTTCCCCGCATTCAACACACAGCCCGAGGCTGCCATCGTCAAGCCGTTTGGGTGCAGTTTCCGACACACTGGCATTGCTTTCGCCATCTTGGCTATCATGGTCGCTCAAGTGCATGGCACACTCGCAAGCGCAAGAGCCGCGGAGGGAAACCACACAATGCAGGCCCTGGCCTTCATCCATGCGTCGCCGTTCTATGAACTGACGGCACTGATCGCGCTCGCAGCGCTCATTGGCTTCGTTGGCATACTGTTGCGCCAGCCCATGATTGTCAGCTTTATTGCCGTTGGGGTGCTGGCCGGGCCCTCGGCCCTGGACCTCGTGCAATCCCACGAGCACATTGAGCTGCTGGCGGAACTGGGTATTGCCGTGCTGCTGTTCCTGGTTGGCCTGAAGCTGGACCTCAAGTTGATTCGCACACTGGGGCCGGTCGCGCTGGCCACGGGGCTCGGGCAAGTCACCTTCACCTCGGTAATCGGCTTCCTACTGGGCCTGGCGCTGGGTCTGGATACTATCACTGCAATCTATGTCGCCGTGGCTTTGACCTTCTCCAGCACCATCATCATCGTCAAGCTATTGTCGGACAAACGCGAGGTAGACTCACTGCACGGCCGTATCGCCGTCGGCTTCCTGATCGTCCAGGACCTGGTGGTCGTACTGGCGATGATGGTGCTCTCGGCCTTCGGTGTTGGTGCACAGGCAGCCGAAGGTGGTTCCGTCTGGCTGCACCTGGGTGGCGTACTCCTGTACGGGCTGGGGATGCTCGGCCTGGTGTTGCTCTTCATCCGTTACCTGGCCACGCCGCTGGTCAGCCGGATAGCCCGCTCACAGGAATTACTGGTCACCTTCGCCATCGGCTGGGCGGCGCTGCTCGCGGCCATCGGCAGTCACCTGGGCTTCAGTAAAGAACTGGGCGGTCTGCTGGCCGGAATATCACTGGCGTCGACGCCCTTCCGTGAGGCCATCGTCGCCCGGCTGGCCTCGCTGCGCGATTTTCTGCTGCTGTTTTTTTTCATCGCCCTCGGCCTGCAACTCGACCTCGGGTTGCTCGGCGCGCAGGTTGTCCCGGCGCTGGCACTCTCGCTGTTCGTATTGATCGGCAACCCGCTGATCGTCATGGTGATCATGGGCTGGATGGGCTACCGCAAGCGAACGGGCTTTCTCGCCGGCCTGACGGTCGCGCAGATCAGCGAATTCTCATTGATCTTCATGGCCATGGGACTGACGCTTGGGCATGTGTCTGCCGAGGCTCTCGGCCTGGTCACACTGGTAGGGCTCATCACCATTGCAATGTCCGTCTACATGATCACCTACGCGCACAGCCTTTACACTGTGCTTGAACCACATTTAGCGCTATTCGAACGCGGGAATCCCTACCGCGAAGAGGTGCTGGAGAACCCGAGTCAGGTTAAAGGGTCCTACGATGTCATTCTCTTCGGGCTCGGCCGGTACGGCAAGGCGATGGCGCACTACCTGCTGCAGGAAGGCTTCAGCCTGCTCACCGTCGACTTCAACCCGCATGAAGTGCGGCTATGGCGCGATCAGGGGCACCCGGTAATGTACGGCGATGCCAGCGACGCCGCGTTCGTGAGCAACCTGCCCCTGCAGGGCGTGAAGTGGGTGGTTTCCGCCTTGCCACAGCACGATATCGGTGTGACCCACGAGGATCCGCGCCTGTCATTGATAGAGGGATTGAAACAACAACACTTTGGCGGCGGCGTGGCGATCTCGACGCAGTATCTCCACGACCAGGAACTGCTCAAACACAAAGGCGCGACACTGATCCTGCTGCCCTTCTACGACGCCGCGGAACGCGCTGTGGAACGCCTGAAATCACTCTCCCCCGAGGCAGGTTTACCCCGCGCACCGGTCGCGGATGAATAGAAAGACGCTCACGCCAGCTCGCCCTGCGAGCATTATCCCCGGCGCAATCCGCTGAAATACCGCTTCGCCGCGTCGTTGACCCGGGGAGCCAGCAGCAGCGTGGATACCATCGTCGGAATGGCCATGACCGCGTACATCCCCACCACCAGGCCGTTGACTGTATTCAACGACAGCAGTGTGCCGCCTACGATCAGGGCAATATACACGGGCGTGTAGTAGTGCTGTCGGTGCGCGCCGAACAGGAAGCCGACACACTTGGCGCCATAGAACCAGAACGCAATGATGGTACTGAAGCTGAGCAGCGCGACCATCAAGGTGATCAGGAACAGGCCGCTACGCGGAAACACGCTGCTGATCGCCGTGGCGGTGAGGGAGACACCTTCAATGCCCTCTCCCCCCTGCCAGACCCCGGTGAGCAGAATGATCATGGCCGTGCAGGTGCACACGACCAGCGTGTCGATAACGGGCCCGGTCATGGCGACAATGCCCTCGCGAATCGGCTGATCGGTGCGAGCGGCGCCATGCGCCATGGATTCCGTGCCGATGCCGGCCTCGTTGGAAAAAGCGCCCCGCCGGATACCGATCATGATGGTCGTGGCCAGCGCACCGCCGGCCACGGCGTCACCCGAGAACGCGTCGCGGACTATCAGCGCCAGTACCGCGGGGACCTCGGCGGCATGCGTGAGCATGACCCACGCGGTCATGCCGAGGTACAACACAACCATTGCGGGCACCAGTTTCACCGTCACCTTGCCTACCCGCTGAATCCTGCCCGCCACGACCAACCAAACGAGAAGCGCCAGCACGCCGCTAGCGGAGATATCGAAGGCGAGGCTGTCCTGCGCGCTGGCCCAGCCCGCGGGCAGGGCAATGCCCTCGCGCAGCAGAGCCACCAGCTGGTTTGCCTGAAATACCGGCAGAGTGCCGAACATCCCGGCCACGGCAAACAGCACCGCCAGCGGATACCAGCGTTTCCCCAGGCCTTCCCTGATCACGTACATGGGCCCACCGCGAAGCACGCCCTCGCTGTCGTAACCCCGGTACATCACAGCCAGGCTGGCGGTATAGAATTTGGTGGTGATGCCGATCAACGCCGTGATCCACATCCAGAAGACCGCGCCGGGGCCACCGACCGAGATGGCAATAGCGACACCGGCAATGTTGCCGAGTCCAAGCGTACCGGAAAGCGCGGTGGAGAGTGCCTGCGCATGCGACAGGTGGCCCGGGTCTTCGGCTCGATTGTAGCGACCGCGCAACAACCCGATGGCGTGCCCGAAGTGGCGAAAGGGACGCAACCTGGCATACAGGGTTAAAAAAATGCCGCCCCCCACCAGCATCAGCAGCATGGGTGTGCCCCACATAGCGTCGGCAAACTGGTTCAGAGCTGTTTCTATCGTTTCAAGCATGTTCACCAGCGGAACGTCACATCCTCATAGAGCCGTCGGTTGGTGGGCCAGACACAAATTTTGCCCGCAGGCGGGAACGGGCAGCGCCGCGGCGTCCCCGAGCTTGCAGGTTTACAAACGCCAGTACAAGTCCCCGCGCGGGCGGCTTGAATGACGCTACTGAATCATTTAGCTTCCCTTCTCGGACGCCGCCAGGCCGGCGTCATCGGTAAAACAGGAGATACCACGCACCGATGGATGCACCGCTGAAACGCATGTTGATCTACTTCGACCACCTGTTGCGGCGTGACTGGTATCTCAGCAGGCTCAAACAGCGCATCGACCACTTCCAGGACGTGGAGCCGGAGCGCTCGTCCCGGGTGGTTGATTCCGCGAACGACGGCAGCCATAAACCAGGCTACGACGTACCCGCGCTCGATGCGCACGAGTTCACACTGGAGTCACTTAAATTGGCGATCCGCGAGAGTGGCTGCTGCCAGGTCCACAATTTCTACACCCACGCGGAAGTGAATGAACTGCGGGCCTGCGTTGCGCACTCTTTCGCCGTGAGCCGGGGTGAACTTCCACTGCACGAATACCTCTCAAAACAAGTGGATCTCAGCGATTTCCTCGCCGCGCTGAAACCCAACATCGAGAAGAACCGCAAGATCAACAACACCTACAGCGATACGGTCAAGCTGGGTAAAAATCTCACCCGCACACTGGGCGCGGATACCTCCTGCCTGACGGCGACCTCACCTGTACTGGTCGAAAGATTGCTCAGTCTGTTTGAACGCAAGAGGCTCGATCGATTGCTGCAACAGTATTTTGAAAACAACCCCTGCGTATCGGTATACAAGTGGGTGTTGCGCAATACGGTATCGCCAAAAAAGCCCATAGATTTTCACCAGGACGGCGCCTTCATGGGCAGCGACATTGACAGCCTGAACTGCTGGATTCCACTCAGCGACTGCGGCGCGGGCACCAATGTGCCCGGCATGGATATCGTCCCCGTGCGTTTGAACCAGGCCTTCGAGAAAGGGTCCGGCGTACTGGACTGGACGATCTCGCAGCAGGCGGTGGTTGATCAAATAGGCGAAGAAGCGATTGTCACGCCCGCTTTCCGACGCGGGGATGCATTTTTCTTCGATCATGGCCTGATTCATCGCACCCAGCACGTGGCCGAACCTGCTGACAACCGCTACGCCATCGAAACGTGGTTCTTCGATTCGGGAAACTTCCCCAAGAACCAGATTCCTATCCGCTGGTAGCGCACAATAAACCCTGTAGCAACTTCGAGAGGCCGCTAAATGGCTCGCAACAAACAACTGGCGCGCAGGCAGCGGCTGTTCCGTTACTGGCGTGTCGTATACGACGTTGTCACCATGCCGGTGGGGCTGTTCTACCTGACGTTTTCGCGCAAGGTGCACCCCGGCTACCGCATGAACTGGTTCCGGCGCATGCGGCTGGGTTTTCGCTTCTTCCGCAACTTCTACCGGATGACTTCCGGCACGTCCTGGCGCGCGCACCTGGTGATGGCGATGCGGCTGCTCGAGATACCACCTGGTAAAGAAGGCGATGTGGTCGAGTGCGGCTGCTGGAAAGGCGGAGCAACGGTCAACCTGTCGCTGGCCTGCGCCATCGTCGGCCGCAGGCTCAGGGTATACGATTCCTTTGAGGGACTGCCGCCGCCCACGGAAGGCGACCACATCGCGCTGCGCAGTTTCCGCAAGGGCTTTGTGCCCGGTGTCTTCGGTGGCACGCTGGAGGAAGTGACAGCAAACGTGCGCCGTCTGGGGTCTCTTGACGCGTGCAGCTTCCACAAGGGGTGGTTTAAAGACACATTGCCCAACCACTCGGACGACATCGTGCTCGCCTTCTGGGACGTCGACTACTACGCCAGCCTGCACGATTGTCTGTTAAACCTCTGGCCACACCTTCTCGACGGCGCCTACCTGTTTCTGGATGAGTACCGCAATGTCGAGTACTGCTCGGTGTTTTTCTCCGAGAAATACTGGAGTAAGTACTTCTCCTGCGATCCCCCGGGGATGATCGGCATCGGCACAGGGCTTCAGGTGGGAATGTTCTTCACTGACCCCGCCGTGGGCATGGGCCAACCTGCCCCCCAGTACGGCAACAGTATTGCCTACACACGCAAGGGAGACCGGGCGATCTGGGACTACTACCCGGACGAATTCGCCAGTTCACCCCACCATGCATCCACTGTCGACTGAAGCAGCCACAAAGCGCAACTGTTCAAGCATGACCTCTACGGTGCGCTGGTCACTGCCGTTTTTGCTACTACTGGTCTGGTCGGTAAGCAGCGCCGGCAGCCGGGGAGCCAGCACGGTGCATTCCGGATGAGATTTCTCCATACAGCGCGCAAACGCCTCCGCCGCGGATTTCGCGGCTATGTACTCGTCGAAACCCTTGCGATACTGCTCCAGGAATATAGTGGATGGCATAAATATCTGCAGTGTTTTATTGTCACTACGGTCGGGCAGTACCTGCTGCAGAAGCGTGGCCAGCCCGTGAACGTAGAAATCGCTGTAGCGGCTGAACAGTTGTGCGTCCCATTGCTTGCCGCCCCGTTTGCTGATGGTGGGCGACGCGAGGTAATAGACATGGGTTGCAGTTGCACAGAAAGCTGCCATCCCGGGCGGCATTACGCCGTCGAGTACATTGTAGGCACAAACATCCGGCGGTGACCTTTCGCGGCCTATCTCCGTCGAGACTCGCTCAGCGTCCTCCCTGCCGGCCGCGTAGGTCATCATGACGCGCGCGCCGCCCGCCGCCAGCAGCTTGGCAATCACTTCGCCAAGCCCTCTCGACGCGCCAACAACCAGAGCGCTCTGTTGGCAGAATTCGCTCGCCTCGACCATGCTTGCTACCCGCTTGAAGCTGGCCTGCTGCACCGGCGGCGGACGGAAAAACGCTTCCAGGCTACCGCTCGCGGTGGCGTGTTGAAGCGCCAGTTCAACCCTGTCGATACGTGGATCAATGCTCCGCACCCGGTACTCGAGCTGCGACACCGGCTCTGGCGAGGCCTTGGTATCGGCATCTGAAAAGCGTATATCGAGCTGCGCAAACACCGAGTGCAGGCCTGGACATTCCATGCCGACAATGCGGCTACTCGCCATGAGAACGGCGAGCTGGTGCGCCGGCAGGTAACGCGTCGCGTTGGGCAGCAGCGCGCTCATCAGCGCCGCATCCCAGCTCAGCGCAACGCTACCCGCAAGCGCTTTGGCACTCGCCATCGGGCGTTCCACCGGGTCGCATGATTCTTTCCATGCTTGCCTGAAAGCGATATCTGGCGAGGCACACCCTGCGAGGCCCTGAACAAAGGTCAGATCAATAATCTGGCATCGGCTGCCATCGGCGAACAATTCCAAACGGATGACGGCGTCTTCAAGCGATTGCTCGAAGCACTCCAGGCGCTGGCCCTGCGTAACAGGCCTGGTGTACTTGACCGTGATACCGGCCAGCGCACTTGCCACCGCGCGGCTGTCCAGCAACAGATCGAGAGCCTTGAGCGTGCCATGCACACCGTGGATCAGCGTGTGTCCAAAGCGCGTGCGGCGGGCCGCAACGGGGTCGAGATGGAGCGGATTAAAATCGCCCGAGACCCGGGCAAAATCCCGCGATTGCGCGTCCGCTATTGCCAGACTGCCAAGGCTTCTCATCCCTTCCACTGGTGTCTATTTCCACTGCAACCCGAGTTGTTTGTCGAGCCAGATTTGCTCGAGCGCGTAGAAAATGGAGCGATACCCCTTGGGAGGGGTGAGTTCACCTGCCGCATCCATGCATTCGGGAAAGGTAATTGCAAATCGGGTGTTCTCGTCATTGTGGCGAACGATTGTGCCGTTGAGCACGGCGCGTTCACCCTGAAACTCAACCGCCACCTCGACGGACTCGCCACGCTCGCCGAGCGGTTTGGCGCTCTGCAGGAAGATACCCGTCAGGGAAATATCCAGCACGGTTGTTGCCGTGGGCACATGTTTGCCAGCAGCAGTAACCACCAGCATCTCCGCGGGGGTGCCCTTTAGCTGCGCGACGTCCAGCCGCCAGCTCGACCTGAGATCGGCGTATTCCGAGAGATACTGCTTGAGAAATTCCAGCAGCAGCGGGATATCCGCGTTCTTGAGTACGGAAGCGCCATGTGAATCGATCTCGACGCCCGCATCAGTCTGCTTGATGGTCAGCTTGCCAAAATTCAGGCTTTCCATAGCGTTCTCCGATGTCTGCAGCACCTCTCACTTAAGTGAGTATAAACACCCTTTTCCTGCAAAAACCACCCTGAAAACGCGCCCTGGGACCGTGTATATCTCACATTTTCAGCTAAATTCAGGGCTCTGCCCCACGGCGCCTTGTGACGGAGCCGCGGGATGTATGTTAGCTTTGAATTCTTACTCCTAAACAGGTTCGCCGATGAAGAGTAAGCAGTTCGCCGCAATTTCGCTCATGCTTTTGCATGCTGCGGGCAGTTGGGCGCAGGAATCGCCCTATCCCAAATGGCAATTCAACGGCTACGGGACGCTGGGGCTGGTTCATTCCAACGAGAACCAGGCGGATTTTGTTGCCGATATTTTCGATCCCGAAGGCGCCGGACACAGCAGCTACCTGAGCCCGGAAGTCGACAGCCGGCTCGGCCTGCAACTCAACGCGGAAGTCACGTCCGACCTGTCCCTTTTCGGACAAATCATCGTCGAGCAAAACTATGATGGCAGCTACAAGCCGGAGCTCGAGTGGGCCAATATACGCTACGACATCACCCGGCACCTGAGTGCGCGCCTGGGCAGAATGGTGCTGCCGACCTTTCTGGTCTCCGAGTACCGCAACGTCGGCTACGCGCTACCGTGGATTCGCCCTCCTCTGGAGGTCTATCGACTGCTGCCCGTCAGCAGTGCCGACGCGCTCAGTCTCTCCTACCGTTTCCGCACAGGGGATTTCAACCACAGCTTGCAGGCACTCTACGGCCAACGTAATCTCGATGTGCCCGGAGCCGACGATAACCAGGTAAAAGCCCGGGATCTGGCAACGCTCTCCTACATGCTGGAGCGCGGGGCGTTCACTTTCCTAACCAGCTACAGCGCCAGCGAATTGAGCGTTGATGTCTTTGACCCGCTGTTCGACGGTTTCCGACAATTCGGACCGGCGGGCGAAAAAATAGCCGCGCGCTTTGCCGTCGATAACGAACGTTCCCGGCTCCTCAGCGTCGGCGCGCAGTACGATCCGGGCGACTGGTTCGTTATGGGCGAGCTGGCAAGCTCCACCAGTCGGAGTGTGCTGGGTGACAACCATGGCATGTACGTGACCGCGGGTTACCGTATCGGGGACGTCACCCCCTACCTGACTCTGGCCAAGGTCGACGTTGACAGCGATAGCTCTGATCCGGGCCTGCCACTGGCGGGGCTGCCGCCGGCGCTTGCCGGGATAGCCCGGGAGCTGAATGCAGGGCTCAACGACCTGCTGGGCTCCATGGCTGCCCAACAGAGCGTTTCGGCGGGCGCGCGCTGGGATTTCGCCACGAATTTCACCCTGAAGCTGCAACTGGACCACATGGACCTGGAGCAGGGCTCGGCGGGATTCCTGATCGACCGCCAGCCCGGCTTCGAGGCCGGGGGCTCGGTCCTGTTGTACAGCGCCAGCATTGATTTTGTCTTTTGAGATGTCGACGATCTCACAACGCCTGTCCCTCCTTGGTTGCGCGCTGGTCCTGAGCCTGGCGTGCAAACCGGTGTGCGCCGAGCTGGTGATCGTGGTCGCCAGGGACAACCCGCTGACGCGCCTGGACCGTGCAGAACTGGCTGACATTTATCTTGGCCGCTTGAGCCGGTTTCCCGACGGCGGGCGCGCGGTACCCATAGACCAGCGGGAAGGCGCGGCGGCGCGGGATGAGTTTTACAGCGACTACCTCGGACAATCACCGGCGCAGATCAAGGCGCACTGGTCGAAACTGATTTTTACCGGCCGCGGTCAGCCGCCGCGCTCGCTGCCGAACGGCCCTGCCATGGTCGAATTCGTCGCCGGAAATCCCGAGGCCATCGGTTATGTAGATTCGCAACACATCAATAGCGACGTACGGATAGTCTCGATTGACTAGCGAGGAGCAACAACGCGGCCAACCCCTGTCGCCGACCGGGCATAACGTGGAATCACGCAGATTACACCGCTTGCTGGAGCCGCCGGTGCTGTTCACGGCCATCGCTGTGGCTGCACTCGCCATGATCTGGGGCACGACCCTGAACCTCGTGGAGCGAGAGAAAGCATCGGCCAGACGCATCGCCATCACAACAACTGCGGACGTGGCAGATACCTACGAGGCGCAGGTGGTTCGCGCTTTACGTGAGATCGAGCACACATTGAGACTGGTGCATCACGAGCTCCGCGACGCACCCGCGACCGATGTCCTGCGCGACCTGGCGGAAACCGCGCTGTTACCGCCGGCGATGATATTTACCGTCAGTATAATCGATGAGCAGGGGGCTGTTCTCGCCTCTACCGTCGATGAGACCAGCAATAGTCGCGCCTTCGACCGCCTCCTGCGGCGGGCACGCGCCAGCGACGCAATGGTCGTGGGACTCCCGTTCCGGGAGTCAGCGGGTTCGGAATATCGACTGAGTTTCGCCCGGCGCATCGGCGGACCAGGTGCAACTTTTGCTGGCATTGTAACGGTCACGACGCACGCCGGGTATTTCGTCAGCGGGTACGAGGCCGATGCGCTGGGCAATCGAGGTGTGCTCGCCCTCATCGGCACCGACGGCGTATTCCGCGCCCGGCGCAGCGGCACGGGAACGGATGCGGGTGGGCGCATCGACTACGCGCACTTGATGGCACTTGGCGAATCTGGCGAGCCAGCGCCCGCCGTGGCGGTCAACAGCTGGGACGGTGTGCGACGTTATACGCTTGCCCGGGAGCTGTATGGATTTCCCATCGCGCTGGTCGTCGGGCTTTCCGTCGATGAGCAACTGGCCGCCGTCACCCGGCTGGAGCGCAGCTACCTGTGGCGCGCGGGCGCTGCAAGCCTGCTGTCACTGATAGTGCTCGCCCTGCTCGGCGGCTTGAGCTGGCAACTGCAGCAGACACGCACGCGTATCATGCAGGAGCGGATCGAGCATTCCCGGTATGTCGAATATCTCGCCTTTCACGATGATCTCACGGAACTGCCGAATCGCGCCTTCTTCTCCCACTTGCTGATTCAAGGGATGCAGCAGGCACGCCGCTACGATCGAAAGCTGGCTCTGCTGTTCCTCGATCTCGATCGGTTCAAGAACATCAACGACTCGCTCGGCCACGACGCTGGCGACGAACTGCTCTGCGAGGTTGCGCGAAGATTGCAGGGCGCGGTGCGCGAAAGCGATATCGTGGCCCGACTCGGCGGCGATGAATTCGTAATCCTGCTGCAGGAGGTTGGCACCGGCAACCAGGTTTCCCTGCTGGCACAGCGCGCCCTGGAGGCCGTTAGCAAGCCATTCACGCTGGCCGGACAGGAGTTTCGCGTGACGGTGAGTATCGGCGCCGCCGTGTTCCCGCACGACGGCGAGGACGAGCAGACGCTGATGAAGAATGCGGACGTTGCCATGTACCACGCCAAGGAGCAGGGGAAAAACAACTTCCAGTTCTATTCTGAAGAGCTGAACGCCGACTCGCTGGAGAGACTCTCGCTGGAATCCAGTTTGCGTCGAGCGCTGGAGCGAGGCGAGTTCCGATTGTTCTATCAGGCCAAGCAGAGCATGGGCACCGGGCGCATCACGGGCATGGAAGCCTTGCTGCGATGGCAGCACCCCGATCTGGGACTGATACTGCCAAAGCAGTTCATCCCCCTGGCGGAGGAGACCGGGCTGATTGTTCCCATCGGACGCTGGGTCCTGGAAACCGCCTGCAGGCAGAACGTTGCCTGGCAGCAGCAAGGGTTCCCGGAAATCAGCATGGCTGTGAATTTATCCGCCCGCCAGTTCCTCGACGAGGCCCTGTTCGAATCCATTAAAGAAGTGCTTGATGCCACAGGCATGCAACCCGGATTACTCGAACTCGAGATAACCGAGAGTATGATCATGCACGACATGGCAACGACGATCCAGATTCTTACCCGGCTCAAGCAAATGGGCGTGCGTGTCGCCATTGATGATTTCGGTACCGGGTACTCGTCACTATCCACGCTGAAGCAGTTCCCGCTCGACACCATCAAGATCGACGAATCGTTCATTCACGACCTGATTCGGAGCGCGGAGGACAAGGGGCTGACCCGGGCGGTGATCGCGTTGGGCAAAAGCCTGAGCCTTACCGTGGTCGCCGAAGGCGTCGAGACCATGGAGCAGGCCGACTTTCTGCGCTCCCATTCCTGCGACGAGTTCCAGGGCTTCTATGGCAGCAAGCCGATGCCTCCG
>CAZFJQ010000064.1:0-18132 GCA_964519755.1 uncultured Halioglobus sp. | reverse complement strand
GGCGCCCGGTGGAACCAACAAGCCAGGCCCTGTGCAGAATCTCCCCAGTGTTCTAGTATGTTAGGGCTGTATCTGCTCGAAAAGGAAAGACCCGTGCGAACTGCTCTGCGCATACTGGCGATCATTCTCGCTGCCTACTACGTCATCACATTGCTCGTCATCACACCTGCACTGAACATCCTGCCCGGCTGGTACGTTGAAAAAAACTGGGGACGCACCCTGGACACGCGCTGGGTCATTCTCAACCCGTTCAAGCTCAGCCTTGACCTCGCCTCGGCAAAGCTGAGCGAACCGGACGGCGAGCACTTTGTCGCGATCGGTGACTCATCGGTGAACCTGTCCCTGGGCAGCCTGTGGCAACCCGGCATTGTGCTGGACGAACTCAAGCTTCACGACCTGGATGTCAATCTCGTTCGCACCGGCGAAGAACGTTTCAATTTTTCCGATTTATTGCCAGCGACCGATGACACTGCGCCCGAGGAGGATAGCGGCCCGCCGCCCGGGGTGACCATCCACCTGGTGGACATCAGCGCCAGGCGGATTGCCGTCAGCGACCTGACACGCGAAACGCCCTACCGCAGCGAGTGGACGGACCTGAACCTTAACGTGCATGAACTCTCCACCGTGCTCGAAGAAGGTAAACCGTACCTGCTCGAGTTCACGGGGCCGGATGGCGGAACCCTGCGCTGGGAGGGCACGCTGTCAATCCCGGGCGAATACAGCGAAGGCACTCTGCAGATCGCCAACGTCCATATGGACACCCTGTGGCAGGCGGCGGAGCCCTGGTTGAAATTCGAGGTGGAAAGCGGCCGGCTCGGCCTCGCAGCCGGGTATCGGGTCAGTTGGCAGGAGCCGCTTTCCTACCAGGTGGACGCGGGCCGCTTCGAGCTCAGCGAGCTGGCAATTCTGCCGCGCGACGCATCCGCCCTGCCGGACACAAGCATCACGCTCAGGGAACTGGTCATTGACGGCATAGAAGTCAGTAGCGAAACGCTGAGCGCACAGATCGGCGGTGTAGCGATCGACGGCCTTGCCGCCAGCGGCTTCAGCGAAGGCACGCGCATCAGCCTCGCAGAGATGATTATCGGCCCCGCCGACCCGAACGAGCCCGTCGCCACGGAGGAACCGCCGGCAGCCGGTGAAGACAGCGACACGCCGCAGTGGAGTGCACAACTTGATGCTTTCCAGGTCAGCGACAGTGCAGTCAACTGGCGGTCGGAGTATACAGAGCCCGCGCTGATCTCGGTGACGCCGATTGCGATCGAGGCCAGCAATCTGCAATGGCCACTCGCAGGCGAGGCACCCTTCGGGCTGACACTCTCGATCAACGATACCGCGGCGTTCGAGCTGCAGGGCAAGGCCACACTCGACACCGGGAGCGCGGAGCTGAGCTATGCGCTGTCGGAGCTGCCCCTGTCCTGGTTCAATCCCAATCTGCCGGAGGCGCTGAATGCCGCAATTACCGGCGGTCGGCTGGGCCTCGACGGCAACCTGACGCTGGGTGATTTCCAACCCGTAAACGTCAAGCTGGATGCGGCCATTACAGATTTTGCAGCACAGCAGGAAGGCGAGGAAACCACCTTCACGCGCTGGGATGCGGTGCGCGCCAATGGCCTGGAAGTAGACCTGGATGCGCCTGCGGTGGCGCTGCGGCAGCTGGAGATCAGCGGCTACACCGGGCGCCTGCACATACACGAGGACGGCTCAATCAATGCCTCGAAAATCTGGCAGGCTGAGATGGCGGCGGCAGAGGAAAATAGGGCTGACAACGGCGAAACAACCGCCGGCACAGACCCGGAAACCGGGGATGCGGACGCGGATACCAGCGCGGAGGCCTCCCCGGAGGAAAGCACGCCATGGTCGATCAATCTTGAGCAGGTGCTGATCGGCGACAGCCAGGTCGACTTCATGGACGAGTCTCTTCCCATTACTTTCCGCGCCGTGATCGGAGAACTCAACGGCCGTATCAACGGCATCAGCAGCACTCCGGGTACAGCCGCGGACGTCGACATTCAGGGCTCGGTGAACGAGACCGCGCCGGTGACTCTCACGGGCACCGCCAGCCCCCTGGCCGACCCCATGGCGCTCGACCTGGAGCTCAACTTCAAGGCGGTGGACATGGCGCTGCTCAGCCCCTACTCCGGTACCTACGCGGGCTACAAGATCAAGAGCGGCCTGCTTGACCTGGAACTCGACTACAAGCTCGACAACGATCAGCTCAGGGGGGAGAACAACCTGCGCCTCGACCAGTTCACGCTGGGAGAAAAGGTGGAGAGTGAGAAAGCGATCAACGCGCCGCTCGAACTGGCCATTGCCATCATGACCGACAGCAACGGCGTGATCGACATGTCGGTGCCCGTTTCCGGTAGCGTCGATGACCCGAGTTTTGAACTGGGCAGTGTGATCAGCAAGGCCTTCGTGGGCGCTCTCACCGGCATCGTCACAGCGCCCTTCAAGGCCCTCGCCAGCCTTGTTGGCACCGAGGCCGACCTGCACCTGCTGTCGTTCCCGCCGGGCTCCACGGAGCCCGGCGCGGGCACGCAGCAAAAGCTCGCCGACCTCGCCGAGGCACTTGCGCAGCGACCGAAAATCCGCCTGGCGCTCGATGGGCGGGTGGATGCCGACGAGGATCGCGCACGCCTGCAACTGAATGCCCTGCGTGAGTCACTGCTGGAAGAGGGCCTTCCACCCGAGGCGCTGGACAGCAAAAACGAGCGCTGGAGCGCGGCCATAGAACGGCGCTTTGCCCAGCTACCCAGCGCCGCCGAGGCGGCGGAGACCATGACTATCCGCGAGAAACAGCGGGAACTCGCGGCGACCTTCAGCGTGACCGATGCGCAACTGGTAGAGCTCGCCCAGGCGCGTGCTCTCGCTGTAAAGACCTGGCTGGTCGATGAGGCCGGTGTCAGCCCGGAGCGCGCGGTCATCGGCGCTACCAACCTGCCGGACGACGAGCATCGCTTCAGTGGGGTAGAGCTGGATATTCGCTGAATGCCGCTCAGGCGGGTGCGTACACCAGCACGCCATTGCATTTGATGCACTGGTAGCGCCCGCGTCCGCGCTGTACCCGGTTGTGCCGGGTGCTCGACAGTGCATGGAGCTGGCAACCACATTGGTACGGGTGAGTGCGCTGGCGGCGCTGGGGAACACCCTCCAGGTCCAGGTTGAAGGTGACGCCGGGGTCAGCCCCGAAGCCCTGCATGAACGCGCGCCATTCGGCGCCGTGGGGTTTGATTCCGCGATCGCCGTAGGCCACGTACACCAGGTAATGCGAGACCTCGTGCGGCACGGTATCACGCAGGTTGGCACCAAAGTATTTGCCGAATATCCACGGGTTATAGCGAATCTGGCAGCGCCTGCCCTGGCGGGAAAACATGCCCGCCGTGGTCCCCGAGAGGTTGAACAGTACCGGAATGCGGGGGACGCGGCGCCCCAGCAACGCCTCGCCCCGCTGCACGCATTCCTCGGTGCGTTGCAACACCTGGAGTTGCTGCTCTCGCCCAATCGGCTCAACCACGCTGGCACACTTCCTCATCTTCAGGGGGGGCAGGCTGAGCTTACGCCGCATTGCCCACCTGCTACACTGTGCGGCAGAATACCTGCGCAGCAGAACAGGTACAAACCGCGCCTGTCAGTTATGGCACATTTATTTGTCCCGGTTTGCCATTGTTCAGCGGACACACGCGCTCCAGACTCTGCCTCGCTCTCCGCGCCGACTTCAGGGCAGCTAATAAAGACGACACTATGACAACTCAGGATCTCGATACCGCAACACTGGGCAAGTACCTGCAGGAGAATCTGCCCGGCCTCGAAGGGCCGCTCACAGCAGAAAAGTTTCCTGGCGGACAATCCAACCCCACCTTCAAGCTGACCGCGGGGCACAAGCACTATGTGCTGCGGCGCAAGCCACCCGGCGAACTGTTGAAGTCCGCACACGCGGTGGACCGCGAGTACCGCGTCATCAGTGCCCTGCAGTCCACTCCCGTGCCGGTGCCGGCCACCTACCTGTTGTGCACCGACGATGACGTAATCGGCTCCATGTTCTACGTCATGGAATACATGGAAGGTCGCATCCTGTGGGATCCCCTGCTGCCGGAGGCGCGCGACAACAGCGAACGCAGCGCCATCTACGACGCGATGAACGAGACCCTGGCCGCTTTGCACAACGTGGATATCGACGCGGTGGGCCTCAGCGACTACGGCCGACCCGGCAACTATTTCGAGCGGCAATTGAACCGCTGGAGCAAGCAGTACCGCGCCTCTGAAACCGAGCACATCGGCGACATGGAAAGCCTGATGAAGTGGCTCGAGGAACGCATGCCCGAGGATGACGGCAACGTCAGCCTGGTACACGGCGACTACCGCCTGGACAACATGATGTTTCATCCCACCGAGCCGCGTGTTATCGCCCTGCTCGACTGGGAGCTGTCGACGCTCGGCAACCCGCTGGCCGATCTCGCCAACCAATGCATGGCCTGGATGCTGCCCCGGGATGGGCGCATCATGGGCCTGGCGGGTGTCGACCGGCCCTCGCTGGGCATTCCCACCGATGAAGAGTATATCGCCAGCTACTGCGAGCGCACAGGGCGCTCCGGCATCGACAACTGGAACTTCTACCTGGTGTTTTCGCTGTTCCGGCTGGCGGCGATCATCCAGGGCATTGTCAAGCGGGCCCAAATTGGCACCGCATCCAGCAGCGAGGCGCACAGCAACGCCGAGGGCGTGAAACAGCTCGCCGCGCTCGGGATGATGCTCACCGATTGATTCACCCCGGCGGCACACGGCGCCGGATAGCATTGATGCACCCACATGAGAGGACAACACAATGGCGGATGAAGTACTGGTAGACGTGGCAGACGGCGTGATGGTCGTCACGCTGAACCGGCCCAAGGCAAAGAACGCGGCCAACAAGGCCCTCGCCGAAGGCGTGGCGGCAGCCATGGACGAACTGGACAGCAACGACGATATTCGCGTGGCCATACTCACCGGCGCCGGCGGCACTTTTTGCGCCGGCATGGACCTCAAGGCCTTCGTCAGCGGTGAAACCCCGCAGATCGAAGGCCGTGGCTTTGCCGGGCTCACCGAGCGGGGCCCTCGCAAGCCCCTGATCGCCGCCGTGGAGGGCTACGCCCTGGCCGGGGGCCTCGAGCTGGCGATTTCCTGTGACTTGATTGTCACGGCGGACGACGCCAAATTCGGCATCCCGGAAGTCAAGCGCGGGCTCGCCGCAGCCGCGGGTGGCCTGATGAAGCTGCCGCGCCAGATACCCCAGCGCATTGCCATGGAGATGGCGCTTACCGGTGATTTCATCGATGCCGGCCGGGCCGCGCAGCTCGGCCTGGTAAACGAGGTGGTGCCCTCGGGCACCGCGCTTGACGCGGCCAAAGCGCTCGCGGCACGCATTGTGGCCAATGGCCCACTCGCCGTGGCCGTGAGCAAGCAGGTTGTACTGGAATCAGAGAACTGGTCAGCCGAGACCATGTGGGAGAAACAGAGCGAGTTGGTGATGCCTGTTTTCGTCAGTGAAGATGCCATTGAGGGCGCCACCGCCTTCGCCGAAAAACGCGCCCCCAACTGGAAGGGCAAATAGGGAGTAGAAACAATGTCAGAAGCATGGATTATCGATCACTGTCGCACGCCCCGCGGTATTGGCAAGAAGGGCAAGGGCTCCCTCGCCGATCAGCACCCGCAGCATCTTGGCGCCACTGTGCTGAAGGCTATTGCCGAGCGCAACGCCATCAATACCGCCGAGGTCGGCGACGTGATTTTCGGCACCAGTTCACAGCGTGGACGACAGTCGGGCGATCTCGCACGTATGGCGGCGCTGGAGGCGGGTTACGATATCCGCTCCAGCGGTGTAACCCTCGACCGTTTCTGTGGTTCGGGCATCACCTCGGTCAACTTTGCCGCAATGAGCGTGATGTCGGGCACCGAAGACCTGGTGATTGCCGGCGGTGCGGAGATGATGTCTACCTACGGCGAGGAAGGTGCCACGCCAACGCCATTCCTGGACAACGGCAACCTCGCACTGCGCGAACTGCATCCGCAGCCGCACCAGGGAGTCTGCGCGGACGCTATCGCTACGCTCGAAGGCATTGATCGCACCGCCCTGGATGCCCTCGCCTACGTGTCACAGCAGCGCGCGGCGAATGCGATCAACAACGGCTATTTTGATCGCAGCCTGATACCGGTGTACTCGACGGATGGCTCGCTGGCGCTTGAGAAAGAGGAATTTCCGCGCCCGCAGACCACGCTCGAGGCCCTCGCCCAACTGCAGGCCTCCTTTGGCGGTATCGCCGACTACCCGCTCGACGAGGCGGGCACGACCTATCGTTCGATGGTGCAGCAAAAGTACCCGGACCTGGATATCGTGCACGTACACCACGCGGGCAACTCCTCGGGTGTGGTAGACGGCGCCGGCGCCGTGCTGCTCGCGTCGCCCGAGTACGCCAGGGCAAACGGCCTCAAGCCCCGGGCGCGCATTCGCGCCATGTGCAACATGGGCGACTGCCCCACGTTGATGCTGAACGCGCCGGTTCCGGCGGCGAAAAAAGTGCTGGAGAAAGCAGGCCTGACGATCAACGACATCGACCTGTTCGAGATCAACGAGGCCTTTGCCGTCGTGGCGGAAAAGTTCATCCGCGATCTCGATCTCGACCGTGACAAAGTCAACGTCAACGGCGGTGCAATGGCGCTGGGTCATCCCATCGGCGCAACCGGCTCGCTGCTGATCGGCACGGTACTGGACGAACTGGAACGCCGTGACCAGAGCCTCGGCTTGATTACCATGTGTGCCGCAGGCGGCATGGCGCCCGCGATTATCATCGAGCGCATGTAGGACGATCGCCCCACTCAAGCGGTGGGGCGATAACACAGGACCAGGCTATGTTCGCGTTCAGCGAGAAATCCCGGCGCTACCAGCAACAGCTGGGCGCCTTCATGGATGAGCACATCTACCCTCGCGAGGCGCAGTACGCGCAGCAGTTGCACGCGGCTGCCAGCCGCCACAGCTACCTGCCGATCATGGAGGAACTCAAGCAGGAGGCGAAGGCGCGCGGCTTATGGAACCTGTTCATACCGCCGTCACTGGCGGAATTCTCCGATCACGGGGGCATGAGCAACCTGGACTACGCGCCGCTGGCTGAGATGATGGGGCGGGTACTGTGGTCACCCGAGGTATTCAACTGCAACGCCCCCGACACCGGCAACATGGAAGTGTTCATGAAGTACGCCACACCCGCGCAGCGTGAGGAGTGGCTGACCCCGTTGCTGGCGGGAGATATCCGTTCGGCCTACGCCATGACCGAACCCCAGGTGGCATCCTCGGATGCCACCAATATCGAACTCGCCATTGTTGCCGAAGGCGATGAATGGGTACTCAACGGTCGCAAGTGGTTTATTACCGGGGCGATGTACGAACGCACACGCATATTCATCGTCATGGGCAAATCAGACCCGGACAACCCCAACCGGCATCTACAGCAAACGCAGGTGCTGGTACCAAAAGACACTCCGGGCCTGGAACTCGTGCGCCCGCTTACCACGCTGGGCTATGACGACGCGCCGCTGGGCCACGCGGAATTGCGTTTCAACAATGTGCGCGTACCGCGGGTAAACGTGCTGTTGGGCGAGGGCCGGGGCTTTGAAATCGCCCAGGGCAGGCTCGGCCCCGGACGCATGCACCACTGCATGCGTCTCATCGGCGCTGCGCAACGTTCACTGGAGCTGGCGTGCAAGCGCGTGGACGCGCGCACCACCTTCGGGCGTACACTGAGTCAGCACCAGTCCGTGCGCGAAGACATCGCACGCTGCTTTTCCGAGATTGAAATGATGCGCCTGCTGGTGTTGAAAACCGCGCACAGGATGGACGAGGTCGGCGCCAAGGGTGCCATGGACATGATCGCCGCGAGCAAAACCAGTGTGCCACTGATGGCACAGACAGTGATAGACCGCTGTATGCAAATGCATGGTGCGGGCGGCCTGACGGAAGACTTCCCGATGGCCGAGGCCTTCAACTACGCGCGCTGGTGCCGACAGGCCGACGGACCCGACCAGGTGCACCAGATGGCGCTGGGCAAGCAGATCATTGCCCGCTACGCGTAACGCTCTCAGGCGGCTGCATTGCCGCTAACCGCCCCGCCCTTGCGCGGCGACTTCCGCTTCGTCCCGGATTGTTTAACGGCCACGCGCTTGCGTTTTGTCCTGGCGGCCGGCTTTTTGCTGCTTCTGGACACCGGCGCGGCCTGCTCCGGCAGTGCCCGTTGTTCGCGCAGCGCCTCACGGTCGGCCCGGTTGGGCGGCGGGCGGCGCCGCGAGGAGCGCGGTCGATGATACTGCGAATCATCCGGACGCAGATCGCCCTGTTCAAAGCGCAGCAGAATCTCCTCCATGGTACGGCTGATCCGGGTGCAGATCCGAATGGCCTCCACTCGCGGGAACGTGGAGCGCTCGCCATTCTGCATCAGCGCGATCAAATCTTTCTCCGATAAATGTGAGAGCAACTTGGCCGGGTTGTACCAGCGAAAACTCGGAACGATATTGATATCACCGCGGTAGTTCTGGTCCAGCAGGCCATGCACGCTGCTGATAAACATGTTGAATCGGGGCCAGGTATCGCTGCGTTGTTGCACGATACCGCGGTAGAAGTTCAGCAGTTCACGGCCAACTCCCACGCCAAGGCTGCTGATAGCCTGGCGTACCGGGCTCGGTTGACCACGACGCTTGATGAAAGGCACGACGATCGGGTTCACCATACTGACGATGAAATGGTTGGTGCTGTACAAACGCTGCAAGCGCTTCGCCGGCAGGTCATCCGCTATCGAACCATCTACCCAGCGCCGGGTCGGCAGATAGGGTTGCGGCTCCTCGTGTACGTTCTTGGCCATCAACATAACCGGTGGGAACACGCCGGGTACGGCGCAGGATGCCATCACCGCAGAGCGCACATAGACGTTGGGCGAGGTTACCGCATTCAGCAGCCGCGAACGCTGGTGCAACTCTGCCGGCGCCACCGGGATACTGATCTGGCGGCCGGTTTTTTCATACGCTTCCTGGAAGGTCATGTCGGGAATCAGGCGCGCCACCAGTTTTTCCAGGTCGCCCACATCGATCTGTGGGTTGGTCCCGAAAAACATGCGCGACAGCACGCTCGCCTCGCGCTCTGCCTCAAACAGCAGGTTGGCGGGATCATAGAACTTCTCCAGTTCCGTATCCGTGTGCGTGCCCAGAACGCCGGCCACTAGCGCGCCGGCGCTGGACCCGGAAATCACCCGCGGCAGTACGTCCTGCTCCAGTAGCGTTTTAACCACGCCGAGATGGTAGAAACCCAGGACGCCGCCGCCGCTGAGCATCAGGGCGGAACGTCCGAAACAGACGTTGGCACGGTAAAAAAAATCGAGCTTTTCCTGCACGTCGATTTCATCGGAATCGAGTTCCGCCAGAAAGCGCAGTGCATCGTCTATTTCGTCAATGTACTGCTCGATGAGGCGTTTGGTGCCGAACCGGGCGCGCGTGAACAGTGCCGGGTTACCCATGCCCCCCATGTTGCCGTGGATGCCCTCGTTCAGCGTAAACAGCAGGCCCTGGTGGTCATGGCGGGCCCGCAGGCTGCGAATGCGGTCCAGGCGCAGCCGTATCTGGGTGTAGTCATACTGGGTGGTCTGGTCTATTTCGCGCCAGCGTTTTTGTCCGCTGACTTCATCGTGTGCCTGCGCTGCATCGGCCCATTCCTGATAGGACACAGCGGCTTCCATCTGTTTCTCGAGCCGGGTAAGTTTGCGTGTCTTCATCACGGGACAACCTCTCCTGTGTTCGCCGCAGAACATGCACTGACCTCAAGGATAAGGGAAATCCGGCACGACTCCCAGCGATTTGTAGTGGGAGCGCCGGACCCTTGACGCGCATCAATAGCGCGTTACAGGTTTCGTCGCGCACGGTGCGGCGCCTTGAGCGCTGGGCTCCGGCGACCCTCCACGGACCGGCCCCGAAATGCCCGGATTAGCTGAGGCGGGCCGTTTCGGAGGGGTGCGCTAGACCCGCAAAATCCATACAATGGCGCAATCGATTGTAGGCAGTAGCGCCACCGCTGCCCCACCACCACAACTGGAAGGGCCGTTCCTTGCGCGCATACCTGTACGTCAGCCTGCTGTTGATTGCGATCTTCGGCAGCATCGCAGCCTACCTGTACAACAAGTATTCGACGCTCGCGGCATCCGATTTCACCCCCCCGCCCATCACCATCGCCGCAGCCACTGCGAAAAACGCCACCTGGCCAACCCGCCTGGAGGCGGTCGGCACGATTCGCGCGCGACGCGGAGTGGAGTTGAGCACGGAGACCAGCGGCGAAGTGATAGCGGTAGCCGTGGACTCGGGAGCGCAGGTGACCGCGGGACAGTTACTGGTCACTCTGAACGACAAGGTCGAGCAGGCGAGCCTTGAGCGCCAGCAGGCCAATCTGAAACTTGCGCGCTTGCTGTTCGAGCGCGACGCGCGCCTCATCAAGCAAAAATCCATACCCCAGAGTCAGTTTGACCGTTCACAGGCAGATCTCGACAGCGCCACGGCACAACTGGCGGAAACGGAAGCACGACTGGAGAACAAGCGCATCACCGCGCCCTTCTCCGGAACCACGGGCATCATGCGCGTGCGCGTCGGCGATTACGTCGAGCCGGGCACGCCGATCACCACCCTCCAGGACCTCAGCCAACTGGAGCTCGACTTTGCCGTGCCCGCCCGACACGCACCAAGCTTGCGCCCGGGCCTCCGGGTAACCGTATTCACCGACGCCTTCCCCGAAAGGGCCTTCGCCGCAACGCTCGAAGCTGTGGATGCCAAGGTCGATGCCGGTACGCGCAACCTGCTGCTGCGTGCGCGGCTCGACGACAGCGACGGCCTGCTGCCCGGCATGTTTGCGCGGGCGGTCGTCGATCTTGAGCAACCGCGCGAAGTGGTCACAGTGCCGGAAACCGCCGTAGCCTATTCCATGCACGGCAGTACCGTCTGGGTGCTGCTGCAGGGTCGCGGAGAAACCAACGCGCAACCCCGCGTGGTAAAAACGGGCATTTCACGTGACGGGGAAATCGCCATCACCGACGGCCTGCTGGGAGGCGAATGGATCGTGACCGTGGGGCAGAACAAACTGTACCGCGGCGCACGCGTGGTCATCGACGACCTGAAGGATTTCTAGATGCCGACCTCCTTTACCGACAGGTTTATCCAGCGACCGGTGCTGGCTATTGTCGTAAGCTGCCTGATCCTGCTGCTGGGCCTGAGCTCGCTGTCGCGGGTAGACGTGCGCGAGTTTCCGGAGATAGAGCGCAGCGTCATTTATGTCGACACGCTCTACCCCGGCGCCAGTGCACGCGCTGTTCAGGGCTTTGTCACCACGCCCCTGCAGATCAGCATCGCCGGTGCGCGGGGCATCGACTACATCACGTCGACCAGTAATCCCGGGGAATCCTCCATTGAGGTGCATGTGCGTCTCGACGAGGATTCCAGCGCCGTGCTCACCGAGGTGATCGCGAAGGTCAACGAGGCGCGCGGCGAGTTACCGCGCGAGATCGAGGATCCCGTGATCACCAACGCGCGGGGCGGCGATGCCATGATGTACCTGGCGTTCTACAGCGACCAGATGACCCCCTACCAGATCACCGACTACCTGGTACGCAATGTACAGCCCGAACTGGCCACACTCGACGGCGTGGGCCGTGCGCGCATATTTGGCCGTTTCCTGGCTATGCGGGTCTGGCTCGACCCGGTGCGCATGGCGGCTTTCGGTGTAACAGCCAGTGATGTCAGCGCGGCAATCGAGCGCGATAACTACATCTCCACCACGGGTTCAACCCAGAGCGACCTGGTACAGGCAACCGTTGATGCCCGCACCGATATGCAGAGCGCGTCAGATTTCGAAGCGCTGGTTGTGCGCCAGGAGGGCGAGGAGCGGGTACGCCTCGGTGACGTCGCGAGCGTCGAGCTGTCTGCCGAAACCACGCAACTGAAAACCCAGTCGAGCGGTCGCGACGCCGTGTTCATGTCGATAACGCCCACGCCTGATGCCAATCCGCTGGATGTTTCGCGCAACGTTCACGCGGCCCTCCCCCGAATTCGCGAAACGCTGCCCGCGGACATGCAACTGTTCATGGACTGGGACGGCAGCGTGGTGATCGATGAGGCACTCAAGGAAGTGGTGAAGACACTGCTCGAGGCTGTGCTTATCGTCATTCTGGTAATCTACCTGTTTCTCGGCTCCTTCCGCGTGGTGCTGATCCCGCTGGCGGCTATACCGCTGTCCCTGATCGGCGTGGTTTTCCTGATCTTCGCACTGGGCTTCTCGCTCAACCTGCTGACACTCCTGGCGATGGTTATCGCCATCGGGCTGGTGGTGGACGATGCCATCGTGGTGGTCGAAAACGTGCACCGCCATATCGAGCGCGGCGAAAAGCCGGTACAGGCCGCCCTGAAGGGCGCGCGCGAGGTGGCGATGCCGGTGGTTGCGATGACGCTGACGCTGGCGGCGGTCTACGCACCCATTGCATTCATTGGCGGGCTGACGGGCGCCCTGTTCACCGAGTTCGCCCTGACCCTGGCAGGCGCCGTGGTCGTATCCGGCATCGTCGCGCTGACCCTGAGCCCGATGATGTGCTCGCGCGTTCTCACCGACCGCGACCACCAGGGACGGCTGGCGAACCTGCTGGACGAGGGTTTCCACAAGCTGACGGCACACTACCGCCGACTGCTCGAGGCCTGCCTGCAGAATCGTGGCGCGGCCATCCTGTTTGCGGCCTGTATCCTGGCGAGCCTGCCCCTGCTGTTCAGCCTCACCCAGGAGGAACTCGCGCCGGAGGAAGACACCGGCGGCGTGTTTGTCACGGGCACGGCACCACGCCACGCGAACATCGAGTACACCGATTACTTTCTCTCGGAGGTCGTGGAAATCTGGCAGCGCATCCCGGAATTCAGTCACTCCTGGCAGGTGATCTACCCGTTCAATAACTTTGGCGGCATCACGCTTCACCCCTGGTCGGAACGCGAGCGCACGCAGCAGGAGGTGCAGGCCCAATTCCAGCAGGCACTTTCGGGCGTCGCAGGCATGGAAATGTTTGCCTTCAGCACGCCGCCCCTGCCCGGCTCCGACGCGGGGCTGCCGGTAAGTTTCGTGATCGCCTCCACCGCCGACTACGACGAGGTGCTGCGCGTGGGAGAGGAAGTGCTGGCGGCGGCCCGGGAATCCGGCCTGTTCATTTTCATCAACCAGACGCTGGACTTCAATCGCCCGGAGATCGGCGTGAACGTCAATCGGGAGTTGGCCTCCCGTCTCGGCATTTCCATGCGCGACATCGGGCAAACGCTTTCAGTCATGCTCGGCGAGGCAGAGATCAATCGATTCAACCTGCGGGGGCGTTCCTACAAAGTCATTCCACAGGCCGACCCGGGGTTTCGACTCACCAAAGAGGAAATGGAAAAGTACTATCTGCGCACGGCCAGCGACGAACTGGTTCCGCTGTCGGCAGTCATCTCGCTGAGTTCCAGCATTGAGCCGAATGAACTCACCCAGTACCAGCAGCTCAACAGCTCGACCATCCAGGGCATTATGATGCCGCCCAACAGCCTGGGCGCCGGACTCGAGTTTCTGCGTAACACGCTGAATGATGTCGCACCGGCCGGTTTCCGGGATGGCTATACCGGGGCCTCACAGCGCTTCATGCAGGAAAGCGCCTCCTTTCCCGTTCTTTTCACACTATCGATACTGCTGATTTTCCTGGTACTGGCGGCGCAGTTCGACAGTTTCCGCGATCCCTTCGTGGTGCTGCTCAGCGTACCGCTCTCGATTTTCGGCGCCGTGGTGCCCATGGCGCTGGGCTTTGTCACCTTGAATATCTATACGCAGATCGGGCTGCTCACACTGATAGGGCTGATCAGCAA
The DNA here is from genome assembly GCA_964519755.1 of uncultured Halioglobus sp. Lineage (GTDB taxonomy): Bacteria > Pseudomonadota > Gammaproteobacteria > Pseudomonadales > Halieaceae > Marimicrobium. The sequence goes on along the minus strand of CAZFJQ010000064.1, from coordinate 4,212 downwards.
ACATGGCATTCTGATTGTGGAGTTTGCCAACAAACTATCGCTGTTGGGCATGGACCGCTATGACGCCACCGTACAGGCGGCATCGCTGCGCCTGCGCCCCATTCTCATGACCACGTTTGCCACGGTTCTCGGCGTTTGGCCACTCATTATTGCCAGCGGCCCGGGTGCCAACAGCCGCTTCAGTATCGGCCTGATGATTACCGCGGGCATGCTGGTCGGCACGCTGTTCACACTCTTCGTGATCCCGGCGTTTTACCTGCTGCTGCACCGGGAACCGGCCACTGCTGAAGAACAGCCCGCAACCCCACCGGGCGCGCCGGAGCCCACTGCCGGCTAACACCCGCCACGCCGGAGGCGAATTACCCGGGTTTGACGGAATCGTCGCTGCGCGTGGCGTCGCGGTATTCGTCCACGAGCCGCCGCTTGTACAGCTTGCCGTTGTCCATCCGTGGCAGTTTCTCGTGAAAATCCAGTGACTTCGGCATCTTCAGGTGCGAGATACGCTCGCGCAGCCATTCGAGAATCTCGATCGCGGTTTCATCGGTTGCGTCAGCCCAGTTGAGTGGCTCCACCACCGCCTTGACCTCTTCGCCAAACTCCTCGTGGGGAACACCGAACACCGCCACGTCGGCAATTTTGTCGTGACCCACCAGTACGTTTTCCACTTCCTGCGGGTAGATGTTCACCCCGCCGCTGATGATGGTGAAGTTCTTGCGATCGGTGAGGTACAGGTAACCGTCGTCATCGACATAGCCGACGTCACCACAGGTTGCCCAGCCGCGTTCGTTGTACGCCTCGGCGGTTTTTTCGGGTTCCTCGTAGTACTCAAAGGTCGCTTGCCCTCCGCCGAAGTACACATTGCCGATCTCCCCCGCCGGCAGTTCATTGCCATCGTCGTCGACGATATGTACCTCGCCGAGCAGCGCCTTGCCCACGGAGCCCTTATGTTTGAGCCAGTCAGCGGCGTCGATCATCGTGAAACCGATGCCCTCACTGGCGGAGTAGTACTCGACAATCACTTCACCCCACCAGTCGATCATCCGCTCCTTCACTTCCACCGGGCAGGGCGCCGCCGCGTGTATTGCGTACTGCATTGAACTGACGTCGTAGGCCTCGCGCACATCGCGTGGCAGCTTCAGCATGCGTACAAACATGATCGGTACCCACTGGCTGTGGGTGATGCGGTGTTCCTCTATCAGCCTGAGCGCCTGTTCAGCTTCAAATTTCTCCATCACCACGATGGTGCCGCCGTTATAGGTGGTGCCCATGCAATAGTGCAACGGCGCGGCGTGGTAGAGTGGCGCCGGCGACAGGTAGACCGTTTCCTCACCGAAACCGAACAGCGGGCCCATCATTGCAGCCGCCATCGGGGGGGTATCAACCGCGTGCTCCAGGGGCGGGACAAACACGCCTTTCGGCTGACCCGTGGTACCCGAGGAGTAGAGCATCGGCACCCCGTTGCCCTCGTCTTCGATCGGCGTATCGGGCTGGGCATCAATCGCCTCCTCCCAGGATTCAAAGCCGGGGACAATGCCGCCGACCATATAAAAATGCTGGATATCCGGCACCGCGTCGCGCATTTCTCCGGCCACCTCCGCCAGGGCATGCGAACCGATAAACAGTTTCGCGCGGCAGTTCTGCATGATATAGGCGGTCTCATGGCGCGTGAGATGGGTGCTCACCGGGGTGAAGATCAGGCCGGCGCGCTGCGCAGCCCAGACAATCTCCAGAAAATGCCGGTTGTTCTCCAGCATCATGCCAATGTGATCACCCGCTTTCAGGCCCAGTGAGCGAAACAATTGCGCTCCCTGGTTGGAGCGTTGATCCAGTTCGCGGTAGGTGACCATCTCACCCGAGCCGCCCATGATGATCGCGGGCTTGTGCGGATAGGTTTCGGCGGTAATGCTCGGATGTGGCATGCAGGCGTACTCCTTGTAATGAACTGCTTAACTATAGTGACAACCGGCAGAAGTTTACAGTCGTCAACGGAAGCGCATCAGCCCCTGCTGCATGGTCGTGGCCACCAGGCGCCCCTCGCGGGTGTAGAAACTACCCCTGGCGAGGCCGCGACCACCGCTGATACGCTCGGCCTCCACGACATGCAGCAGCCACTCGTCGGCGCGGAAGGGCTCATGGAACCACAGCGCGTGATCGAGGCTCGCCACCTGAAAATCGGTGCCGTCAAAATGGCGGCCGTGCACAACCAGGCAGACATCAATCAGAAACGCGTCGGAGAGATAGGCGAGTACCGACTGGTGCAGGCCCGCACGCTCTGGCAGCGGCCCCGTGGTTTTCATCCAGGCGCGCAGAATCGGCTCGCGCGGCGAGGGATTGTTCCAGTCCACTGGCTCCACCACCCGGATGTCCAGGTCTTCGCCGGTGGTGATCATAAAGCTTTCATCGAGATTACCCGCCTCCAGGCTCAACTCACGTTCGCTGGCCAGGGACTCGGGAGGCGGCACATCGGGCATTGCCGGTTGGTAGTCGTCGCCGCGCGAAGGCGCCTGGAAGGACATCGAACTGACCAGGATGGGCTTGCCGCCCTGCAGCGCAACCACCCGCCGCGAGCTGAAGCTGTAGCCGTCCCGCGCACGCTCCACCTCCAGCTCAATCGGCTCTGCCGGCTTTCCCGGACGCAGGAAATAGGCGTGCTGCGAGTGTATCTCGCGGCCTTCGGGCACGCTGGCGACCGCGGCGCTGACACATTGCGCCAGTACCTGCCCACCATACACCCGGAAAGCCGCAGGGTGCATGTTGTGCGCGATGAAATGGTCAGTCCCGTCGCTGCGGGGGTTTAAAATATCGATCAGTTGATTCAGCATTGCCCGGGTATCGTTGCGCCTACGGAGGCCGCCATTATCCAGATTTACGGCGCGCTGCCAACGCATGCCGCAGTCACATCGGCGCACGCGGGGTGGCGATATTTGCTATCCTGAGCCGAACACCTGAGGATTCGACTATGAACAGCGCAACCGGGCCGGCGGCATTGCGCAAACTGATCCGCGAGGGCGGGCACCAGGGCAATACCTCGGGACTGGTGCCCGGGTTTGTGCAGTGCAACCTGGTGATCCTGCCCGCGGACTACGCGCCCGCCTTCCTGCGCTTCTGTCAGCGCAATCCCCGGCCCTGCCCCCTGCTGGCGGTGGGCGAGCCCGGCGATCCGGGCCTGGGGGAACTGGGGGACATAGACCTGCGCACCGACCTGCCCCGCTACCGTGTATTCCACCACGGCGAACTGGTGGAAGAGCCCTTCAGCATCGCCGGGCTCTGGCGCGACGACCTGGTCAGTTTTGCGCTCGGCTGTTCCTTTTCATTCGAGGAAGCGCTGCTGCAGGACGGGCTCGAGGTGCGCAATATCAGTGAGGGCGTAAACGTGCCGATGTACCGCACCAGTATTGACTGCACAACGGCCGGACCATTCGCCAGTAAACTGGTGGTCAGCATGCGGCCCTTCCTGGCCGCACAGGCCGTGCGCGCGATCCAGATCAGTTCGCGATTTCCCGCGGTCCACGGCGCGCCGGTCCACCTGGGAGACCCGGCGCTGATTGGCATCAGCGATATCCAGCGTCCCGACTACGGCGACCCGGTATCCCTGAAACCGGGCGAGCTCCCACTTTTCTGGGCCTGCGGTGTCACGCCGCAACTGGCACTGGCCGCGGCCAGGCCACCGCTGGCCATCACGCATAGCCCTGGATGTATGCTGGTCACCGACGTGCGCAACACCCAACTGGCCGTGCTTTAGAGTCTGGACTGTATGCTGCTGAACTGTGATCTCGGAGAGAGTTACGGCACGCGCCGTATTGGCGAAGATACCGCCATCATGCCGCACATTCACCAGGCCAACATAGCCTGTGGCTTGCACGGCGGTGACCCACTGACCATCGCCCGGACGCTGCAACTCGCGCGCCAGTGCGGGGTCGCGGTGGGCGCGCACCCATCCTATCCCGACCTCGAGGGCTTCGGGCGGCGATCCATGGCCCTGTCAGACGAGGAACTGGTCGCCGCGGTGCAGTACCAGATGGCGGCGCTGGAAGGTATGGCACTAAGCGCTGGCCTCACGCTGGTGCACGTTAAACCCCACGGCGCACTGTACAACGATATGCAGGCCAACCCGGCAGTGCGCGCGGCCGTGTTGCGCGCGGTGGCAACTTACCACCGACCACTGACACTGATTCTGCAGGCCACCAGCAACGCCGCAGCCCACAGGGACGA
>CAZFJQ010000063.1:0-18308 GCA_964519755.1 uncultured Halioglobus sp. | reverse complement strand
GAATAGCTCAGTTGGTAGAGCGCAACCTTGCCAAGGTTGAGGTCGCCGGTTCGAACCCGGTTTCCCGCTCCACTCCCCAGCGCGCCACGTCATTTCGCCGCATCTTTATCCAGTTCAATCGACACGCTGTTAATGCAGTAGCGCAGGCCTGTCGGCGCCGGACCGTCCTCGAATACATGTCCCAGATGCGCACCGCAGCGCTTGCAGGTGACCTCCGTGCGCAGCATGCCATGGCTGTCATCGCGCGCCTCCTCGATGACATCGTCGCTGGCCGGCCTGAAAAAGCTGGGCCAGCCACAACCGGCATCGAACTTTGTCTCCGAGAGGAATAGCGGCTCGCCGCAGCACCGACACTGGTACACGCCCTCTTCCGTGCAATTCCAGTACTTCCCCGTGAAGGGACGCTCGGTACCTTTCTGGCGACACACGTAGAATTCCTCTTCGCTGAGTTTGTCTCGCCAGTACTCTTCGTCTTGCATCCGGATGCCCTCGCTAGCCCGCTAATTGGCCATAGCGTACACTACCCGGCTACCGCTCTCCACACGCCCAGGTCGCCATGACGGATCTGCATATCGACGATTTCTACCGGGATGTCGGGCACATCTTTCGGCATTTGTACGCGCTCTTCCCGCGCAAAAGCGTGCTTTATGTGGAAGACATCTGCGGCCCGGATGAACCGGACGAATTCGGTTTGCATCATCCGCGCTTCCAGGCCTGCTTCAGCGCAATGCTGTGGCTGGCAGACCATGACTACCTGAGATTTGATAGCACCATAGGCCAGGAGGCGCTGGACCAGGCGGTGTTGACGCAGAAATCATTTTTGCTGCTCACCGCGCCCTCGGACCTGCAACTGGCCGAGCCACCGGGCCCACCACCGCTCCCCCCCAGCGTGGCAGCTCAAGCGAGCAGCAATGTGGCGCAGCTGCGGCAGGCACTCAAAAGCGCCTCAAGCCTGCAGATCACCCAGTGCGTCACTTACCTGTTATCCAGGGCGCCAATCGGCGCCCGTTGACGGGCACTGGACACCCCTGTCGCCGAGTCACCGGTCGTTGTTTTCTCAATATGCTGTGGCCTGCGCGCGTCTCATCGTCACCGTGGGTCAGTGACATAGCGAGCGCCCAGGGCCTCAACCAGCGCGACGTCCGGAAGAGCAAGCCCGCCGCCGGTCACGGTGCTGCCCGCCAGCTCTCGCCGGCGGCGGTACTCCCTGCGCAGCCTGTCAAAACCCTCTCGCGGCGGCATGGGAGCGTCTGGCGCAAGCGCCTGGCGCAACAGGGCATCGTCGCGTGCAATATCGTAGCGCGCCGCCACCAGGTACCTGAGCAATTCCGCCCGCGCGAGCCCTGGCGGAACCTGCACCTCGCCCGCGCTGGAGGCCATGGCCATACTCCCGGGCAGCGCGCAATGCAGGTGCGCGGCTAGTGCATCGCAGAGCATCCTTGTCGCACGTAACTTGCCATCGGAGCTGTAGCCCGCTATGTGCGCGGTCCCCAGGCGTGTGTAATCCAGCAGGGTTGAGTTGATATCCGGCTCATGCTCCCACACATCCAGCACGACCGTCGGCCCTCTGTTTTGCTGCAAGTGCCGCAACAGCGCCTCGTTGTCGATCACACTCCCCCGGCTCGCATTGACCAGCAGGCTGTTAGGTTGCATGGCGTCGAGCTCAGGGCTGCGAATAAGGTGTTTACTGGGCCAGGGACTGCGCTGCGTAAGTTCACAGTGCAGGGAGACTACATCACAAGCCAGGACACTGGTGAGACTGCCGGTATTCGGCACGCAATCGCGGGGCAGCCACGGATCGTAGACGCAGCTCCCGATACCCAACGCGTGCAACCGCGAGACGAGGGCGCGGCCAATGTGCCCGTAGCCAATGACGCCTACATGGGCACCCTCCAGCAGGCGCTCAAGCAGGTTGTCGCAGTGCGCGATGGCGGCAAGCACATACTCGACAACAGAGTTCGCATTGGCGCCGGGCGCGTGCGCAAACGCAATACCGCAGTCGCTCAGGTAGCCGCGGTCAATGTGTTCAAAGCCGCTGGTCGCCGTGCCGACAAACGTTACGCGGCTGTGGCCAAGCAACGCGGCGTCCACCGTGGTGACCGACCTCACCAGCAGCGCATCAGCCGCAGCGACCATTTCTCCAGTCAGCTCTCTTCCGCGAAAGCGCCGCACGCGAAACGCAGGCCCCAGGATATCTTCGACACCTGGAATATTCTCATCCGCCAGCACAAGCCTTCTCATGATGCCTGAACCCCTGCGCTCATCTGCCGAAAACGTTGCGCCGGCCCGGCCACGATACCCAGCTCTTCAAGGTAGGCAGCGGCGGCCTGCATATTCCCGGCATTGCCGGCAAAGCGGGGTACCGCGGTAACCTCTGGCACGCGCGCCTCAAGACCGGTGAGCTGCCGCGCCAGCAACACCTGCGCCCAGTGCGCCTGGAGGCGGGTTGCAACACCGGCGGCCCCGCGCAGGTTGAGTTCAGCAATACGCCCCAGCCCTTTGGCCAGCGCGTCCAGGTTTGCAAAGGATTGCAACAGTTTCGCCGCGGTCTTCGGACCCACGCCCGGCACGCCGGGAATGTCATCAACCTTATCGCCAACGAGGGCCAGGTAATCTGCGAACTGCTGTGGGCGCACACCGAAGCGGGCAGTGAATGCAGCGCCATCCAGCAGTTCACCCCCGGCGAAGTCCCACCAGTTGTCGTTGTCGCCGATAATCAACTGCCCGAGATCCTTGTCGCGGGTAACAACTGTAACCGGGCGGCCTTCCTCCCGACATAGCCGCGCCAGGCTGGCGATATAGTCGTCTGCCTCATAGCGCGCGCCGCCGTAACACGGAATACCCAACAGCCCGGTAAGTTTCCGGCAAGCGTCCAGCTGAAACGCCAAAGCCTCGTCAGGGAGAACCCGGCTCCGCTTGTACTCCGGGAATATATCATTGCGATAGTTGCTGTGCAGGCTCTCGTCGAAAGCCGCCGCGCAGCAGTCGGGGTTCTCCGTCTGTGTGAGAAAATCCGCGAGAAAACCGGCGTAACCATACACCGCCTGCAGCGGCAGCCCATCGGGAGTGTGCCAGCGGTCCGGAAGCGAGAACCAGGCCCGGAAAATATAAATGCTGGCATCGATAAGCCACGCGCGCCCCGCTTGCATCAGCAGATATCAGTCACGGCAAAATCCAGCTCCGATGGCGCCAGCCGTGTGGCGAATTCCCGACACAACGCCCGGTAGAACACGTCTGCGCGTGGCGGCAGGCCGGCGTGTTGCAAGTGCCGTGCCTGCGCAACCACCCGCGCGGCAAAGCGTGAGGTGTCGGGCAACGCGCCGCCCTGGGCGTCGAGGTTGTCAACGCTGAGTCGAAAGCCGAAGCCACAAGCCAGTGAAAATAGCCACTCCAGGGCCTGCGGCCTGTCCTCTACCGCCTCAAATTTGCGTTGCGCCGCAGCGTCGCGACCGTCGGCAGCATACCAGTAGCCAAAGTCATGGAGCTTGCGCCGCGCCGCGCCGGCGATACACCAGTGCGCTGTTTCGTGCAGCGCACTGGCAAAGAAATCCTCGCGATAGCAAAGCAGCGACTCTCCCCGTTCATCCCGGGCGGGCTGGTAGCATGGCTCCACTGCCCCGCCCAGCAGACGCGTACGATAGCTGTCGCCGAAGCAATCAAAGAATACCCGCTCAATTCGAGCACTGGAAAACCCGCCCTCCTCGACATTCACCGACCTCGCCGCACGCGTCATTGTGCCTCGCCCTTGCGCAGCACGTAGCGGAAGTCCTGTCCATCCTCGGTCTGTAACAACAACTCATGCCCCAGAAACAGGCAGAACTTGGGGATATCGCGGCGGGTCGATGGGTCGCTGGCCAGTACCTCCACAGTTTCGCCCGCGGCCATATCGCGCAGCTTGTTGTGCAGCAACATAACGGGTTCGGGGCAGAACAGGCCGCAGGTATCCAGGGTGTGGTCAGGCTCGTCAGGCATGCATCCTCCCCGTCAATTCTCGAGCAACAAGGCAGCGGCATCGGCCGCGACGAGATCCCATTGTTCACTCTCGCTCTCAAACAGCAGGCGCACTTCGCCTCGCGCAACCCGCCCCTGGATATCCTGTACTTTTTCTTCCAGCGACAGCTCCCGCTCACCGTAATCGGTGCCATCCCGCGTGACATACTCTTCCAGCAGGGCGCGATATACGGCCTGTGGCAGGCGCTGACAGGGTACATCAACATACTGCGGCATACGGGGTAGACCACTCCTTCTGATGTGCGCGTAAGCGCGTTACTATACGGGCTCGAATCGCCTTTGTGGAGAGCAGCGCAATGCAGCCCATGCAAACCGCTTACATCGTCACCTTTGTCGGGGATGACCGCCCCGGCCTCGTGGAGGCACTCTCGTCAACGGTTGAGGAGAATGGCGGAAACTGGCTGGAGAGCCGTCTCGCGCAACTCGGCGGCAAGTTCACCGGTTTGATGCGCGTGTCGCTTCCGAGCGATCGCGGCGCCTCCCTGGAGAGAGCACTGGAAAGGCTGACCGAATACGGCCTGAGTGTAAGCGTCACCAGGCTTGACAACCTGTCCCCGAGCGAACACTCAGGCCGCGACATCAACCTCAGTGTGATCGGCCCCGACAGACCGGGCATAGTACGAGAAGTCGCACACGCGCTCAGCGCGAGACGTATCAACGTTGTGGACATGGAGAGCGGTGTCAAAAGTGCTCCCATGAGTGCTGAACTCTTGTTTCAGGCGGAGATTGTGGCAACCATTCCCGACGATACCGACATGCTCGACCTGCAGACGTCGCTGGATGATATTGCCAACTCGATGGCGCTGGATATCGAGCTTTCCTGACGAGCCGTTGGCAACCGGCGCTAACGGTCTTTTCGCAAAACCCTCCGGATACCCACCCAAACTGCGGCAAACACCCCCGCCATAGCAATGATCACCAGCGCGGCCAACAGCGTTGACAGCAACAGTCCAGTCACTTCACCGCGAGAAATATCGAACTGATCTACCGCAGCCCAGACGAGTGCCGCCATCGCGACAAGGCCGAGCGCAAGCGTGCGATGAAAGCGGCGACTGGCCCTGCTCAAACCGCGAACCTATGTGTCGCCGGGAGCGGGAGCGGCGGCCGGAATGGCCGGGGTGGCGCACTTTACGTCCATATTCTGGGCCCGGTGTCGCAGCATGTGATCCATCAGGACAATTGCCAGCATGGCCTCCGCAATAGGTGTCGCCCTGATACCGACACAGGGGTCGTGGCGGCCGTGCGTTGCCACCTCGGCCGGCTGGCCATCGACGTCGATCGTCGCGCCGGGTTGACGAATGCTGGAAGTGGGCTTCAAAGCCAGGCTGACAGTGATATCCTGGCCGCTGGAGATACCTCCCAGGACGCCGCCCGCATTGTTGCCAACGAAGCCCTCGGTCGTCAGCAAATCGCGATGCTCGCTACCGTGCTGGACGACGGCGGCAAACCCCGCGCCTATCTCGACACCCTTCACCGCGTTAATGCCCATCATCGCCCCGGCGATATCCGCATCCAGACGATCAAATACCGGCTCACCCAGACCCGGCGGTACGCCGGAAGCGACCACCCTGATACACGCACCGATGGAGTCCCCGCGTTTATTGAGGTCGCTCATGAACGCTTCCATCTCCTTCAACTTCCCGGAATCAGGGCAAAAAAACGGATTGGTTTCCACCACGTCCCAATCCAGCGTGGAAACCACGATGGGGCCGAGCTGGGCCAGGTAGCCACGCACCTGGATACCATACCGCGTGGCAAGGTATTTTTTTGCAATGGCTCCCGCGGCCACACGCATCGCGGTTTCACGCGCGGAAGAACGACCGCCACCGCGGTAATCGCGAAGCCCATATTTCTGCGTGTAGGTATAGTCTGCGTGGGCCGGGCGAAATCGGTCCTTGATGTTCGAGTAATCCTTGGAGCGCTGATCTGTGTTCTCGATAAGCAGGCCAATGGAGGTTCCGGTGGTTACGCCTTCGAAAACACCGGACAGTATCTGCACCTCATCCGCCTCGCGGCGTTGCGTGGTGAAGCGGGAAGTACCCGGCTTGCGCCGGTCGAGATCGCGTTGCAGGTCTGCGCTGGTCAGCGGTAATCCGGGCGGACACCCATCCACGACACACCCCAGCGCCGGGCCGTGGCTTTCGCCAAAGCTCGTCACCGTAAACAATTTACCAATGCTGTTGCCCGCCATATCACTCCCGCCGCACGTGGCTTAACTGCCGCTATTATAAGGCCTATAGACCCCAGCTTGCGCCGAAATCCTGCCACTCTTGCGCGGTCATGGCGAACACGCCATGACCGCCGTTGACCAGTTCCACCCAGGTAAACGCTACCTGCGGAAACGCGGCTTCCAGAGCCGCTGCGCTGTTACCGACTTCCAGCAACAGCAGACCGTGCGGTTGTAGAAAATCTCCCACCTGCGCGAGAATCCTTCGCGTCACATCCAGCCCGTCTCTCCCGGACCCCAGTCCCATCGAGGGTTCTGCACGGTATTCCGCGGGCATGCCAGCCAGGTCTTGCGCATCCACGTAGGGCGGGTTGCATAGAATAATGTCATAGCGCTCCTGCTCGAGTCGCTCGAACAGATCCGATTGCAGGATGCGCACCCGCGATTCAAGCTGGTGCAGCGCGGTATTCTCACGCGCCAGGTCGAGCGCGGCAGTATCGATGTCGGCCAGGTCGACCCGCGATTCAGGCAGGTGATGCGCCACGGCCAGCCCGATACAGCCACCACCACAGCACAGGTCGAGGATTCTGTGTGGCGCCGGGCCCGCATACCAGGGTTGAAAGTCATTCAGTATCAGTTCCGCGATGGGTGAGCGAGGAACCAGCGCCCGCTCATCACAGACAAACTCGAGGCCCGCAAAGCATGCCTTACCCAGCAGGTACGGCAGGGGAATGCGCTCCCCGATACGCCGCTGGAGCAGCCTCTCGAGATGATTGAGCTGCGCTTCCGCCAACGGCTGATGCGACAGGCCATCTTCGCAATCCGGCGACAAGCCGGCTACGTCCAGCACCAGTTGCACCGCCTCATCCCAGGCGTTGTCGGTACCGTGCCCGAAACACACTCCCGCCGAGTCCAGCGCTTCACTGACAGCTACTATCGCGGCCCCCAGCGTGGGGGTATCCAGGGATATTTCCGGGTTACGACTCATCGACAGAGTGTAGCCGATAAAACCCGCTGAACATAAGCTGACAGATAAGCCAACAGCCCGTATACGGCAGATTGCCTTGCTTATGGCGGGTTGCTACTATCGCTGCGCAGTAACACCTCGCAGTCACGTACGGAGTCGTTTCCATGCAGCAGCACTGGGCCGCAATTATTGAAGCCGTTGGCGAGGACCTGGCACGACCCGGGCTGGCAGATACTCCCAAGCGGGCAGCAGCCGCCTTCCAGTTTTTGACGCGCGGATACGCGCAGTCCGTGGAGGAGGTCGTCAACGACGCGCTTTTCCCGTCTGATTCCAGTGAGATGATTCTGGTGCAGGACGTCGAACTGTACTCCCTGTGCGAACATCATATGTTGCCCTTTATCGGCAAGTGCCACGTGGCGTACATACCCACCGGGCAGGTTCTCGGCCTTTCCAAGGTGGCGCGCATCGTGGACGTGTTCGCCCGGAGGCTGCAGATACAGGAGGCGCTTACCTCGCAGATTGCCGAGACGATCATGGAGGTGACGGCAGCTCAGGGTGTCGGCGTTATCATTGAGGCACAGCATATGTGCATGATGATGCGCGGCGTTGAAAAGCAGAATTCACTGATGAAAACATCAGCCATGCTCGGGTCTTTCCGCACTGAACAAAAGACCCGGGACGAGTTTCTATCGCTGCTCCAGCTCAAGCGCTAGGCTGCAAGCCCGTTTCAGCCGGGTTCGGCGTCCCCCGCCTCCGCCTCCAGATCCGGTCCCCGCTCGTCAGTCAGCTCCATCAAATCAACGTGGAGGTAGTGACGGTCGCTTGAACGCGAGCCCGCGTAAATTGCCAGGCGATACTCCGGCTCGCCTGCTATCGCGTAAACCCGATAGCGTTGCATATCCTGCCTGCCATACAGCACACGTTGACTGAAAACACGATTGGCCCATTGTGCCGGGTGGCCGCAGGATCGCCCATCACAACTGAAAACCTCCTTCGAGCCAGGAATCATTCGCAGTTCAGCGATAAACTCGTTCATCACTTCGATTGCCGAGAAACCGTCGACAACCTGCCAGGTATAGCGTGCTAGTTGCCCGGACACGCGCTCGCTGGCCTCGAACCGCCAGGACCCGCTGAATTTCTGCAGGGGGCCGAGCCCGATCTCGTGATCGATAACTTCCAGCTTCTCAACATCTTTCTGCACCGCATGCGGATAGTTGTCGAGCGCCGACACCAGCGATTCAGGTGTCGGCGGCGCGGGTGCAGCCTGCGCCACCAGTGCTATCGCAGAAAAAAGCCATACCCAGATTCGTGTCATATGTTCTCGCGCCCTGTCCTGTCGGTTAGAAACTGCAGCATTAACTGCGCGACGTCCCCCGCGCCCTGCTCGAGGTGAAAATGGTGCCCGCCGACTACCTCGGCGACCCGGATGTCACGAATAGTCTGCCGGGCGTGTCCTGCCATACGGACCCGGGAATCCGCGGCGACATCCTTTGCCAGAAGCAGCATCACCGGCATGGTTAATGCGCCTAATACTGCCCGAATCTGAGCCCCAGTCAATTTGACAGCCGAGGCACACTGCAACCGGGAGTCCGTTGTCCATGTTACGCCCCCTCCCTTGCATTGGCTCACATTCCGCGCTGCCAGAGCCAGCGCGGCCGCATGCGAGAGCCCGCCCGCCTCGCGGCGGGCTGCGGCTTCCTCAAGCGTGGCAAAAATTTTTGGTTTACGCTGAGGTGACTCCTGCTTTTCCGTCAGGGCCCGGCGCATCTGTCTGGCGAAGTCCTGCTCAGGCACCGGCTCGGGTGAGACAGCATCCAGCAAGACCAGCCGCTTCACGCGCTCGGGAAAAGTGGCCGCCAGTAGCCCGGCTATTATAGCCCCGCGAGAATGGCCCACGAGATCAAACTGTTCCCAGCCCAACTCGTTTAGCACACCAAGGATTTCCGGGAGATCATCCCATATCTGGTAGCTCGCATCGGGCGACCGGTGGTCACTACGACCATGACCGCTCAAATCCAGCGCAACAAGCTGGCACCCGGTCAGTAACGGCCCCAGCGCGGAAAAACTGGCGGCGTTGTCCAGCCAGCCGTGCAACGCCAATACCGGTCGCTCACCCTGGCAACCCCATGACAAGCCAGCGAGACCGAGCCCGTTGACTTCCCAGTTTAATGACTCGGCGTCGCGCAAGCTCACGCAACCGGCTCACAGGTTGGGGGCGAGGCCCAGAACAACAAGTGTCCGCAGCCACGCGCGAGGCTATCCATCTCCAGGGAGGCGAAAGCACCGGGACTCAAAGACGGCACGCGTCCGTCCTCATCCAGCCAGTGGTTGATGAGGCGCGAAACAAGGGGCTGGTGCGACACCAGCAGCATGTGCGCAGCGGGAGCACCGGCAGCCTGCCGCTCCTCCAGCATAGCCTCCACGTCGCGCACCTTCGCGCCCGGCTGCAGCGCCGCAACCACTTCGGCCAGTGCCGCTGGAAGCGTCAACGACAAGATATCCGCTGTTGCCATGGTGCGTATCCACGGGCTACAGCACAGCACATCGGGCGGCGCTATCTTCCGCGCCTGGCAGGCCGACGCCAGGGCGTGCCCTGCGCGTGCAACGTCCTCTTCACCCCGAGCGGTGAGCCGACGGGCGTAGTCACTCGCTGCATCGGCCGCTTCGCCGTGCCGGAACACCGTCAGAATCAATACTCAACCTCCGGATACTCTGTGAGCCGCACAGCATACCATCGACACTACCTCGACACTCAAACCACGCCTGGCAGTAACGCCCGGGGCGTGTTCGTATCGCTGCCAGGGATGGAGTTTGTCAGGCTTTACCCAGTTGCATCAGGAGCTTGTTGAGCCGGGCAACATAAGCTGCAGGGTCTTCCAGTTGCCCCCCCTCCGCCAGACTTGCCTGGTCAAAAATAACACTTGCGAGGTCGGCAAAGCGCTCCTCGTCAGGCTCGGCATCGAGTATTTTGGCAAGGGGGTGCTCCGGATTGACCTCGAGTATGGGTTTGCTGTCGGGAACCGGCTGCCCCGCTGCCTCCATAATGCGGCGCATCTGTGCACCCATATCAAACTCACCTACCACGAGGCAGGCGATGCTGTCAGTAAGCCGGTGTGTCGCTCTCACCTCGCTGACGCGGTCTTCCAGCACAGTACCGAGTCGCTCGATCAACGCTTCTGACTCCTTCGCGACTTTTTCCCGCGCCGCCTTGTCTTCATCGCTATCGTTGTCGATATCCAGTGCTCCACGAGCAACATCCTGCAGCGGCTTGCCGTCAAATTCCTGCAAATGGTTCATCAACCAGTCATCCACGCGGTCGGAGAGCAGCAACACCTCGATCCCCTTCTTACGGAAAACCTCAAGATGCGGGCTGTTCTTCGCCGTTTTGAAGTTCTCGGCGACCACGTAGTAGATTTTTTCCTGGCCTTCCTGCATGCGCCCGACATAGTCTTCCAGGGACTGGTCCTGCTTTTCAGCATCGGTGTGGGTGGTGGCGAAACGCAGCAGTTTCGCGATCTTTTCCTTATTGGCGAAGTCTTCCGCCGGCCCTTCCTTCAATACAGGGCCAAAGGCACTCCAGAAGGTTTCGTAGTCGCTCTGATCTTTTTTCTTGGCCATTCGCGCGAGCATATCCAGCACCCGCTTGGTTAGGGCGCTGCGCATTGCATCCACCGCGGGGTCCTGCTGCAGAAGCTCACGCGACACGTTCAGTGACAGGTCGTTGGAGTCCAGCACGCCTTTGACGAAACGCAGATAAAGCGGCAGAAACTGCTCGGCATCGTCCATAATAAAAGTTCGCTGCACGTACAACTTCAGGCCGCGCGCCATGTCTCGATTCCACAGATCGAAGGGTGGCTTGGCCGGAATGTAGAGCAAACTGGTGTACTCCAGCTTGCCCTCGACTTTATTGTGGCTCCAGGTCAACGGGGCCTCAAAATCGTGTGCAATATGCTGGTAGAAGGCCTTGTACTCTTCGTTGCTGACCTCCGAACGGCTGCGCGTCCAGAGCGCCGTTGCCTCATTCACCGCCTCGAACTCGACCTCGGCATCCTTTGCAACGTTTTCTTCCGCGTCATCGGCCTCAGGTGCGGGAGGCTTCGCCATCAGTACGGGCACCGAAATGTGATCTGAGTACTTTTTGATGACGCTGCGCACGCGCCAGTCATCGGCAAACTCGTGACAGTCTTTTTTCAGGAACAGCGTGATGCTCGTACCGTGTTCCTCACGATCACGCTGCTGCACGCTAAACTCTGACTCGCCGTGACTTTCCCACAGCACGCCATCGGCCGGGGACTCGCCAGCCTTCCGGGTATGCACCTCTATGCGTTGCGCCACAATAAATGCGGAGTAGAAGCCAACGCCGAACTGGCCGATGAGCTGGGAGTCCTTTTTCGCATCCCCCGTGAGATTCTCAAGAAACGCCGCGGTACCCGATTTCGCTATCGTGCCCAGGTTTTCCACGACTTCGTCACGGTTCATGCCGATACCGTTGTCGCTGACCCGGATCGTGGCAGCTTCCTTGTCTACTTCCACGCGAATTTCGAAACCGGCCTGCCCTTCAAGGAGCCCGTCGTCGGAGAGCGCCGCGAAACGCAGTTTGTCGATCGCGTCCGACGCATTTGAGATCAGTTCACGTAGAAAGATTTCCTTATTGCTATACAGGGAATGAATCATCAGGTGAAGCAGCTGCTTCGCCTCGGTCTGGAAGCCCAGAGTTTCTTTCTCTACCTGTGCAGTCATTGCTACCTCATCTGTCGGCAAGTGGTGAACAGTTGTTCTCCACAGCATGTGGGGTCGCAGTTGAAGGTTTTCAAGGGGCTCGCCGCAATCGCCCGGTGCTCTCACCTGCCACAAAAAAGGCCTGCTCGAGAGCAGGCCCTGGGTTTCGCGCAATGCGGGGCAGGCAGTTACCAGCCGGTAACGCTGGCCAGGCCCGTGCCTATCTCCGCGAGACTGCGCACGGTTTTCACGCCGGCATCCTCCAGAGCGGCAAACTTCTCGTCGGCCGTACCCTTGCCACCGGAAATAATAGCGCCGGCATGACCCATGCGCTTGCCCTTGGGGGCTGTCACCCCGGCTATGTAGGACACTACCGGTTTGGAAACGTGCTCCTTGATGTAGGCCGCCGCCTCCTCCTCGGCGGTACCGCCGATCTCACCGATCATTACTATTGCCTCGGTGGCGGCGTCGCGCTCGAACAGTTCAAGAATGTCGATGAAGTTGGAGCCTGGAATCGGATCGCCGCCGATCCCCACGCAAGTGGACTGGCCAAACCCGGAATCCGTCGTCTGCTTCACCGCCTCATAGGTCAGCGTGCCTGAACGCGACACGATGCCCACTTTGCCCGGCATGTGTATATGGCCCGGCATAATGCCGATCTTGCACTGTCCGGGTGTGATCACGCCCGGGCAGTTCGGGCCGATGAGACGCACGCCCAACTCGTCACACTTGAGTTTCGCCTGCAACATATCGAGTGTGGGTATACCTTCAGTGATGCACACGATCAGCCGGACACCACCATTCGCGGCCTCGAGAATGGAATCCTTGCAGAATGCAGCAGGGACATAAATCACTGACGCATCGGCATCGGTGGAGGCAACCGCCTCGCGCACAGTGTTGAATACCGGCAAACCGAGGTGCTCCTGGCCACCCTTGCCCGGCGTAACGCCACCCACCATCCGGGTACCGTAGGCTATGGCCTGCTCCGAGTGAAAAGTACCCTGGGAGCCGGTAAAGCCCTGGCAAATCACTTTTGTGTCGTTGTCGATCAGAATACTCACTTCGCTGCACCTCCGGCTGCTTTGACTGCCTGCTCCGCAGCGTCAGTAAGGCTGGTTGCAGCAATAATGTTCAGGCCGCTGTCCGCCAGCACTTTCTGGCCCAGTTCGGCGTTGTTACCCTCGAGGCGCACCACCACCGGTACCTCCACACCAATTTCCTCCACCGCGCCGATCACGCCTTCAGCGATCAGGTCACAGCGGACAATCCCGCCAAAAATGTTGATAAGGACCGCCTTTACGTTGTCATCCGACAGGATGATCTTGAAGGCCTCGGACACCCGTTCCTTCGTGGCGCCACCGCCCACATCGAGGAAATTGGCGGGAAAACCACCATGCAGGGCGACAATGTCCATGGTGCCCATGGCGAGCCCGGCACCATTCACCATGCAACCGATATTACCATCGAGCGCCACGTAATTGAGTTCCCATTGAGCCGCGTGCGCCTCGCGCTCATCGTCCTGGGACGGGTCGTGCATGTCACCCAGGGCCGGCTGCCGATACAGCGCATTGCTGTCCACGCCGATTTTGGCGTCCAGGCAATGCAGGTTGCCCTGCTCCGTAATCACCAGCGGATTCACCTCGATCAGCGCCAGGTCCTTGTCTTCAAACAGTTGCCCAAGCCCCATGAAAATTTTGACGAACTGTTTGATCTGCTCGCCTCGCAGACCCAGTTGAAAGGCCAGGTCGCGGCCCTGGTAGGGCTGCGGCCCGACCAGCGGGTCGATAGTGGCGCGCAGTATCTTCTCTGGCGTTTCCTCGGCGACTTTTTCGATCTCTACACCACCTTCTGTAGACGCCATGAACACGATGCGCCGCGAAGACCGGTCAACCACTGCACCGAGATACAACTCCTCAGCGATGTCAGTACAGGCCTCTACCAGGATCTTGCTGACTGGTTGGCCACGCTCGTCGGTCTGGTAGGTCACCAGGTTTTTGCCGAGCCACTGCTCTGCAAAGGCGCGAATTTCTTCCACGCTCTTGACCAGTTTGACGCCGCCGGCTTTACCCCTGCCACCCGCATGAACCTGCGCTTTTACGACCCACATTTCTCCGCCTATCTTTTCAGCGGCGGCGGCGGCCTCATCGGCTGAGTCCACCGCGTAGCCTTTCGACACCGGTAGACCGTACTCGGCAAACAACTGTTTGCCTTGATACTCGTGAAGGTTCATGTTTTGTCCTGTGTTGGTTGCTGCTCAGGTGAATTTGGGTTCTTGCCGTCGTGCGAGCACTTTGCGTCATGCACCATCGATGTGCTGTAACAGACTTGCTGTAACTCGCCAGCGGCGCAAATTTTAACTGCGCGGCTTGCGATTGGCGATATGTATGGCGTGTCCATCCACCGCCAGTGCAGCTTCGTGAACCGCCTCGGATAAGGTCGGGTGCGCAAACACGGTTAACGCCAGGTCCTCGGCGCTCGCATCGAACTCCATCCCTATGACCACCTGCTGCACGAGATCGGCGGCCGACGCCCCAACCACGTGACAGCCGAGAATACGGTCTGTCCTGGCGTCTGCAAGTATTTTCACCATGCCATCGGAATCATTCGCCGCCAGGGCCCTGCCAGACGCCGCAAACGGGAATACGCCCGCCTTGTACTCGACTCCATCCGCCTTGAGTTCCTGTTCGGTTTTCCCGACAGCGGCGACCTCGGGGTGTGTATAGATGACTGACGGAATGCAATCGTAGTTCACCTGTGCGGGCTTTCCAGCGATACGCTCGACCACCATCACGCCCTCTTCAGAGCCCTTATGAGCCAGCATCGGGCCGCGCACCACGTCGCCTACCGCGTAGACATGGGGCGCCTCGGTCTCACAAAAATCGTTGACGTAAATACAACCGCGCTCGTCGAGGCTGATTCCACTGTCGGACGCGAACAACTCGCCGGAACGCGGCTTCCTGCCCACGGCGACGATCAGACGATCAAAGGTTTCAACCTGTTCACCCTCAGCATTACTGAAGGTGACCTCGACAGCGCCGTCTTTCACTTCTGCCGCGGTGACACGGGTTCCGAGACGAATATCGAGGCCCTGCTTCTTGAATATTTTCTGTGCTTCCCGCGCAACCTGCACATCCATCATCGGCAGGAAATCTTCCAGCGCCTCAAGCATCACAACCTCGGAACCCAACCTTCGCCAGACACTGCCCAGTTCAAGGCCGATCACGCCGGCGCCGATCACGCCCAGACGCCGCGGGACTTCAGTCAGCTCGAGCGCACCCGTGGAGTCGAGGATAAACTCACCGTCCACCGGTGCCACCGGAATATTAACGGGCAGGGAGCCGGCGGCGACGATCACATGGCCTGCCTGCAACGTTCGCACGTCGCCCTTGCTATCGGTAACCTCTACCCTGGCACCCGACAGCACACGGCCCGTGCCCGACACCGCGGTAACGCCATTGTGCTTAAACAAGCCGCCGATGCCGCCCGTGAGCTGATCCACCACCTTCTGCTTGCGCTTTTGCATGGCGGGAATGTCGGCGACAGGATCGCTCACTGTTATACCATGCAGCGCAAAACTATCCCGCGCTTCGGCAAATTTTTGCGTGCTATCCAGCAATGCTTTCGAGGGTATGCAACCCGTGTTGCAACAGGTGCCCCCCAGCAGCATTTTGCCGTCACTGTTATGCCACTGCTCAACACAGGCAGTGGACATACCCAGTTGCGCCGCCTTGATGGCGGCGACGTACCCGGCGGGTCCGCCGCCAATGACTACCACATCGAATGTATCAGACATCGTGTATTCCGCTTTTCGTTCGCTTGTCCGGGCGGCACCACACGCCGCCCCGTTTTCGCACTACAGCTGTAGAAGAATGCGCGCAGGATCCTCTATCAAATCCTTTACCGCCACCAGAAACTGCACTGCGGTTTTGCCGTCTACCAGGCGATGATCGTAAGACAGGGCCAGATACATCATTGGCAAAATGACGACCTCGCCATCCACCGCCATGGGACGCTCCTGGATTTTATGCATACCCAGAATACCCGTTTGCGGCGGGTTCAGAATGGGCGTCGACAGCAACGAACCGAACACGCCGCCGTTGGTGACGGTAAATGTCCCTCCCGTCATATCCTCAATGGTCAGCTTGTTGTCCCGGGCGCGCCTGCCCATATCGGCAATTGCCGCTTCCACATCGGCAATGCTCATGAAATCGGCATCACGCATGACGGGCACCACCAGGCCGCCTTCGGTGGATACGGCAACGCCGATATCCTGGTAGCCGTGATACACCACGTCGTTGCCATCGATTGACGCGTTGACTGCCGGAAAACGTTTCAGCGCCTCGCAAGCCGCCTTGACAAAAAAGCCCATGAAACCGAGGCGCGTGCCATTGTGCGTTTTCTCAAACTGCTCTTTGTACTTTCGGCGCAGTTCCATGACCGGCGCCATATTGACCTCGTTAAACGTGGTCAGCATGGCTGTTTCCTGTGTCGCGTGCAGGAGACGCTCCGCGATCTTCGCGCGCATGCGCGTCATCGGAACACGCCGCTCCACTCGCTCGCTGGTCGGGCCGAGCGGCGCGTCCGCGGATGGGGAATCGGCAGGCGCTTGCGCCGCCTGCTTTCTAGACTCTGCAGCGGATTCCTCCTCCTTGAGGTATTTCAGCACGTCTTCCTTGGTGACTCTCCCACCTTTGCCACTGCCGGGAATCCGGGCTGCGTCGAGCCCATGCTCATCGATCAGTTGCCGCGCCGCAGGGCCGGTCTGCGCGGCGCCGTCCGACTTACTATCGTCCTTGTCGCCCTTGCTGCCCTTGCCGTCCTTGTCGCCCTTGTCGGGCTTGTCGGATTTTTCGGAGTCGCTCTCCGATGCATCCGCGCCACCGGTGTCCCCGGCTTTCGGCGCGGCTCCCGCTTCCATTGTGGCGAGCAGTTGTGAACTCTGGATTGTCTCTCCCGCCTGCACGTGAATCGCACTGATGACGCCATCTTCAGGCGCAACCACCTCCAGCACGACCTTGTCTGTTTCGATCTCCACTATCAATTCGTCGCGCGAAACACTCTCGCCTTCTGCCTTGTGCCAAACGGCAACCTCGCCATCGGCAACAGATTCGGGGAAAGTTGGGGCCTTTATTTCAATCGCCATGTACTGATCCTTGCGCCTAATTCCAGGGCTTTTCGCCGAGAGATTCGTCTATCAACCTTTCCAACTGCGCCAGGTGCAGCGCCATATACCCCGCGGCAGGTGCCGCTGATGGATCGCGCCCGACAAACCGCAGATACACTTCCGGCCGGTGCTGAAACAGCACTCTACGGATGTGGTGCTGGCTCGCATACCAGGCGCCCTGGTTCATGGGTTCTTCCTGGCACCATATCGCATCGTTGATATTCGGGTAAGTCGCCAGAATATTCAGTAACTCGGACTCCGGAAAGGGGTACAGCTGCTCCAGGCGGATGATCGCGATATCCGTGATTTCCCGCTCGCGACGCGCGGCCAGTAGATCGTAGAACACTTTACCACTGCACAGAATAATGCGCGTCACTGCTTCCCTGTCGAGGTCGTCGATTTCGTCCAACACATTGTAAAAGCGGCCCTGGGCGAGCTCCTCCAGTGTGGAAATTGCCTCCTTGTGTCGCAGCAGACTTTTTGGCGACATGACCACGAGCGGCTTGCGCAACGGGCGAATCGCCTGCCGCCTGAGCATGTGATAAACCTGCGCCGGCGTTGTGGGCACACACACCTGAATGTTGTGCTCGGCACACAACTGCATAAAACGCTCCAGGCGCGCAGATGAATGCTCCGGCCCCTGCCCCTCGTAACCGTGGGGCAACAGCATGGTCAAACCACACAGGCGCAACCACTTGTGCTCTCCGCTGGTGATAAACTGATCGATGACGACTTGCGCCCCGTTGGCAAAGTCGCCGAACTGGGCCTCCCAGATCACCAGCCCCTGGGGACGCGTTGTTGCATACCCGTACTCAAACGCCAGCACCGCCTCTTCCGACAGCAGCGAGTCGTAGATCTCAAAAGTGGCCTGGTCTTCATCGATATGTTCCAGCGGCACCCAGCGCTCATCCACTTTCTGGTTGTGTAAAACCGCGTGGCGATGCGAGAAGGTGCCGCGGCCTACGTCCTGCCCGGTAATCCGCAGCGGATAGCCCTCGCGCAACAAACCGGCATAGGCAAGGTTCTCGGCGAAACCCCAGTTCACAGGCAACGCCCCGGCGGCCATCTTGCGTCGATCTTCAAGGATCTTGGTCACCTGGCGTTGCAGTGGAAAGTTGTCGGGGGGCAGATTGATATCGTGCCCCAGCTGCTGCAGCGCCTGCAGATCCATGCGCGTATCGCCCTCGAGCGTCCACTCGTGTCCGAGATAGGGTGTCCAGTCGACAAACAGCGACTTGTTGGGCTCGGTAACCAGTGAGCTGACCAGTGGTTCGCCGCGA
>CAZFJQ010000062.1:0-18600 GCA_964519755.1 uncultured Halioglobus sp. | reverse complement strand
TATGGCGGAGAGCGAGGGATTCGAACCCTCGATAGGGTATTAACCTATACACCCTTAGCAGGGGTGCGCCTTCAGCCACTCGGCCAGCTCTCCGGAAAAATGTGCGGCCGAGGAACGTCCCGCCCACAGGCGCGGTATGGTAACACAGCGATTCCGAAATCCAAATCGCAGGCGCTTCGCAGAAGTCAGTCTAGGTAGTCTCCGAGGGGTTGGCGACAGGTGGCGTGTCGTCCTGGATCCGACTGTAAATTTCCTCGCGGTGCACGGCCACGTCTTTTGGTGCGTTGACGCCCAGACGCACCTGGTTGCCCTTTACGCCCAGTACCGTAACCGTAATATCATCACCCACCATGAGAGATTCCCCCGCCTTGCGGGTTAGTATAAGCATGGTCAAATTCTCCACTGATGTTGTCTGTCCGTGGTGTGGGGAATCCCCACCCAACAGAGTCGAAAAACGAGTCGTTCCAGACTCGGCTTGCGCAATTACCGGCTTTCGGCGCCAGTTCGGGTGCGGTCACTGCGATAGTCGCCGCCGCGGCAACTACGGCATCACTCCTTGGGCAACGCCTGAACCTGAAGGTTCCAGATCGAGATCAAATGTTGAATGCAGCGCGCGCACCGCAAGCTCCACGAATTTCTCTTCAATGATCACGGAAACCTTGATCTCGGAGGTCGTGATCATGAGGATATTGATACCGACGTCGGCCAGCGAGGCAAACATTCTGCTGGCCACACCGGCGTGCGAGCGCATACCCACGCCCACCACGGAAACCTTGGCGATCTTGTTGTTGCTGGTGACGCGTCCCGCGCCCATTTCCTGCGCCACGTTGCGCAATATCTGCTCGGCCTGAGGAAGGTCTGAGCGGCTTACTGTGAAGGTGAAATCCGCGGTCTGCTCGTGGGATACGTTCTGTACAATAACATCCACTTCGATATTGGCGTCGCCAATGGGGCCGAGAATGCGATAGGCCACGCCGGGGGTATCCGGCACGTCTTCAATCGTGAGCTTGGCCTCGTCGCGGTTGAACGCGATACCGGCAATTGTCGGCGTTTCCATGTCGCTCTCGTCCTCCATCGTAATCAGCGTGCCCGGGCCATCCTGAAAACTGTGCAAAACGCGCAGCGGCACACTGTATTTACCGGCAAATTCCACGGAGCGGATCTGCAGCACCTTGGAGCCCATGCTGGCCATCTCCAGCATTTCCTCGAAAGTAATGCGCTCCAGCCTGCGGGCCTCGGGCACTACCCGCGGGTCGGTGGTGTAGACGCCATCCACGTCTGTGTAAATCTGGCATTCGTCGGCCCGCAACACCGCGGCGAGCGCCACGGCGGTGGTATCGGAACCGCCCCGCCCGAGGGTGGTGATATTACCCTGCTCATCCACGCCCTGGAAACCCGCCACCACCAGCACATAGCCTGCATCCAGGTCGCCGCGCAGGCGCTCCTTGTCGATCTCGCGGATGCGGGCCTTGGTGTGGGCGTTATCGGTAAGGATGCGCACCTGACCGCCGGTATAGGATTTGGCTTTAACGCCGCGCTCTGCAAGGGCCATACTGAGCAACGCGGTGGTGACCTGCTCGCCGGTGGATACCAGCGCGTCCAGCTCCCGCGCCAGCGGCCGCTCCTGCACCGCGTGAGCCAGCTCGATCAGGCGGTTGGTTTCACCCGACATCGCGGAAACCACCACCACGATCTCGTGGCCTGCCGCATGGAAGCCCGCGACCTTTTCAGCCACGCGTTGAATGCGCTCGATATCACCTACCGAGGTGCCGCCAAATTTTTGTACGATCAGGCTCATGATCCAGCGTTTGCTTCCATTCCCAAAAGGCGCTCGGCGGGCGGCGTGCCAGGCCCACGGGCTGTCAGAAAAAGGGCGCCATTAAACACGAAAGAGCCCGCATGTTAAACACAGGGGCGAGCCCGTTTCAGCGCTACTATTCACACCGGCTGCGGCAGTAACAGGCCGCGCCGCTCTCAGTCGAGCTGCGCGGCGACCCACTCGGGTACCGTTTTCAGTACCGCGGGCAAATTGGCGATGTCGCTGCCGCCGCCCTGGGCCATATCGGGCCGTCCCCCACCCTTGCCTCCCAGGCGCTGGGCGAATTCCTGCATCAGGTCGCCCGCTTTTACACGGCCGGTGAGATCCTTGGTCACGCCCGCGGTCAGGGCAATCTTGTCGTCATTCACGGCCGAGAGCAGGATTACCCCGCTGCCGAGTTTGTTCTTGCACTGGTCAAGCGTAGCGCGCAGGGATTTTGCATCGGCGCCCTCTACATTCGCCGCCAGTACCTTGATGCCCTGCACCTCCACCGTGTCAGCGGTAAGGTCACCGCCCGCGGAGCTTGCGAGTTTCTGCTTCAGCCGGGCGATCTCTTTCTCCAGCTCGCGATGTTCACTGCGCAGCGCCGCCACCTTGGCCGCCACGTTGCCCGCATTGCCCTTCACCGCCTCGCAGACTTCCGCCAGACGCTGTTCCCGTTCGGCGATAAAGGCCAGCGCCGAGGCCCCGGTCACCGCTTCGATGCGACGTACCCCGGAGGCCACGCCCGATTCCGCCACGATGCGCAGCAGGCCGATGTCGCCCGTGCGCGCCACGTGGGTGCCGCCGCACAACTCAACGGAAAAGTCGTTCGTACCCATGCTCAGCACGCGCACAGTGTCGCCGTACTTTTCGCCAAACAGCGCCATGGCACCCGCGGCGATGGCGTCTTCCATGCCCATTACCCGGGTACTCACTTCGGTATTGGCGCGAATCTGTTCGTTCACCAGTTGCTCTATGGTCTGCAGCTCTGCGCTGCTCACCGCCGCCGGATTGGAAAAATCAAAGCGCAGCCGCTGGGAATCCACCAGCGAGCCCTTCTGCTGCACATGCTCGCCGAGCACGTTGCGCAGCGCCGCATGCAGCAGGTGCGTAGCACTGTGATTGAGGCGCGTGCGCTGGCGCACGGAGGCATCCACGCAGGCCGCAAGTGTATCGCCAGTGCGCACGCTGCCTTGCAAGACCTTCACATGATGCAGGTGCTGGTCGCCCGCCTTCGTGGTGTCCGTCACCTCCAGGCGCACGCCGTCGCCATTGCTCTTGCCGGTGAGGTAGCCGGTATCACCCACCTGGCCACCGGATTCCGCGTAAAACGGTGTGCGCTCGAGAATCACCACGCCGCTTTCATCCTTGCCCAGCGCGTCTTGCGGTGCGCCATCGGCCAGGATAGCCGTGACGCGGGCGGTGCCCTCCAGGCCATCGTAGCCGGTAAATTCAGTGCTGCCCTCCAGCGTCAGCACATCACTGTAATCCACCTTGAACGCGCCACTCTCCTGTGAGCGCGAGCGCTGTTCGGCCATGGCCGCCTCGTACCCCTCGAGGTCGAGCGTGAGCTGGCGTTCACGGGCAATGTCGTTGGTGAGGTCCACCGGGAAGCCATAGGTATCATAGAGTTTGAATACGAGGTCGCCGGGTATCACGCTGCCCTCGAGGCGGGCCAGCGCCTCGTCGAGAATCTGCATGCCGTTGTCCAGGGTGCGCGCGAACTGCTCCTCTTCCACCAGCAGCGCCTTCTCCACCTGCGCGCGAGCCGCCGCCAGTTCCGGGTAAGCTGCGCCCATTTCCTGCACCAGGGTGGGCAGCAATTTGTAGAAGAAGGGTCCACTCGCGCCGAGTTTGTTCCCGTGGCGCACCGCGCGCCGGATAATCCGGCGCAGCACGTAGCCGCGTCCCTCGTTGCCCGGCAGCACACCGTCGGCAATGAGAAACGCACAGGAGCGAATATGGTCGGCAATCACGCGCAGTGATTTCTCCTGGAGATCGGCAACACCCAGAATCCGGGCTGCCTCGCCGATCAACGCCTGGAACAGGTCGATCTCGTAATTGCTGTGCACGCCCTGCAACACCGCGGCAATGCGCTCCAGCCCCATGCCGGTATCCACCGAGGGCTTGGGCAGCGGGTTGAGAGTACCGGCGCTGTCGCGGTTGTACTGCATGAACACCAGGTTCCAGATCTCGATGTAGCGGTCGAGATCGTCGTCCTCGCTGCCCGGCGGGCCGCCCGGCACATCCGCGCCGTGGTCGTAGAATATTTCACTACAGGGTCCGCAGGGGCCGGTATCGCCCATCTGCCAGAAATTATCGGCGTCGAGGCGCGAGATGCGCTCTCTCGGAAAGCCAATCTCGTCCACCCAGATCTGCTCCGCCTCGTCGTCACTGATATGCACCGTGACCCAGAGCTTGTCCGCCGGCAGGCCCAGGTTGCCGGTGAGAAACTCCCAGGCGAAGCGTATCGCCTCGCGCTTGAAGTAATCCCCGAAGCTGAAATTGCCGAGCATTTCAAAAAAGGTATGGTGGCGCGCGGTATAGCCCACGTTTTCCAGGTCGTTGTGCTTGCCGCCGGCGCGCACGCAGCGCTGACTGCTTGCGGCGCGCACGTAGGCCCGCGGATCAGTGCCGAGGAACGTGTCCTTGAACTGGTTCATGCCGGCGTTGGTGAACAGCAGCGTTGGATCGTTGGCGGGCACCAGCGAACTGCTCGCCACGCGAGTGTGTCCCTGCTGCTCGAAATAGGCCAGGAAGGCCTCGCGTATTTCACCCGTTCTCATAAGCGCTCTCGTTGCTGCCGTGTATCGCTAGCCGGCCATCTGACCTTCGGGGAAATGCATCTCCCCAAGAATATGCAGGTGCAGGTGAAACACCGTCTGGCCCGCGCCTTCGCCGTTGTTCACCACCAGGCGGAAGGCGTCACCCACGCCCTGCTCGCGCGCGATCCTGCTCGCCACCAGCATCAAGTGCCCGAGCAAAGCCTGGTCGTCCAGCGTGGAATCCACCAGCCGGGGAATTCCCTTTCTGGGAATGACCAGCACATGCACCGGGGCCTGTGGGCTGATGTCGTTGATGGCGATGCAATGCTCATCTTCGTAGAGAAGATCGCAGGGAATGTCGCCGCTGATAATTTTTCCGAAAACCGTGTCGGACATGCGCAACTGCTCCTGTGTTAGCGGAGTTTCTCATCGGCGGTGAGCTGGCGTGCTTCGCTCTCGAGCATCACGGGGATACCGTCGCGCACGGGAAACGCCAGCCCACTGGCCCTGCAGACCAGTTCGCCTTTTTCCTCATCGTATTCTACCGGCGCTTTACTCACCGGGCAGACAAGAATGCTGAGCAGTTTTTTGTCGATCATGAATAATCCGGGCCGTTGCAAGAGGCCGACATTATACGGTTTTTTTTCGGGCATTGGCACGCTCGGGGCGTCGCCGGGATGGCCCGGGGATGGCTGTTGCCACGTCCCGAAAATGCCTAGTGCCCGGGCCCGGAAATGCCTACTGCGGGGGCATCGGCGGCACCAGCAACTGCGGGTCTATGCGCTCGTGGCGCCAGCTCATGCGCCAGTCCAGGTGCGGGCCGGTGGCGCGACCGCTGGCACCCACGGCGCCGAGCAGGTCACCGCGCTGCACTTCATCCCCGGTCTGTACGTCCACCGCACTCAGGTGCAGGAAGGAGGATGACAGGCCGTAACCGTGATCGAGAATGATCGTGCCGCCCGAGTAAAACAGATCGGTCTCCGCCAGCGTGACGATACCGTCAGCCGGCGCGCGCACCGGCGTGCCCGTGGGCACCGCCACATCCACGCCGTAATGCGGGCTACCCGGTGTCCCATTGTAGATGCGCTGGCTGCCGTATACACCGGAGATCGGCCCCTGCGTCGGCCAGCTGAAGCCGGACAGCGCATCCGCGAGCCACTCCGGGCGCGCAAAGCGCCGCGCCTTGGCGTTGGCCACCAGCTTGCGCTCGCGGGCGATACGCGCCAGGTGCTCAGGCGAGGGGGTCACGGTTTTCTGCGGCACACCCTCCACGCGCTGGATGCGATACTCACGCGCCGCTATCGAAAGTGTCTGCCTGCAGGGCACCGGCCCGTTCACCACCAGTTCGACAGACGCCGCCGCGTCGCGCCCGAAACCCAGCACGGTCGTGCCATCTTCGAGCACATCAAGGGGCTCACCGTCCAGGCTCGCACTGCTGCCCGCAGGCAGCACTCCCCAGGCCAGCCCCCCCTGGGTGAGGTGGCCGCTCAGGGCCGGGCAATCTGCCCTGCCCGCCGTGCTCATCAGCAGCGCGCCCAGGCCGAACACGAATAGTGGCAGCGTGGCGCGCGCTCGCCGGGCATTCGCCGCACGCGACCTTGCAATACGCCCCGGCACGCGCAAACGCGCTCTCCCAGGGCACAGATTCGAATAACGCATACAAGGTTCTCCCGGCTACAGCGCGCTGCTTGCGTGGGCAAGCTTGACGCCCCTCGCGCAACAGCGCAACCCGGACGGGCACCTTGCTCTGGCGTGGCTAGCGTCTCCCGGCGTAAAATCCGCGGCATGGGACGTTACCGACCGCCGCGAGCGCGCGGCTCACGCTATATCACGCCGGAGGGCGAGACCCGGCTGCGCGCGGAATTGCATGCACTGTGGAAGGTGGAACGCCCGCAGGTCACCGACGCGGTGCACGAGGCCGCCAAGAATGGCGACCGCTCGGAAAACGGCGACTACATTTACGGCAAGCGCCGGCTGCGGGAGATAGATTCGCGCGTCCGCTTCCTCAACAAGCGGCTGGACGAACTCGAAGTGGTCTCGCGCCCGCCGGCCGATACCGGCCGGGTGTTTTTCGGCGCGCGGGTGACGCTGGAAAACGCGGCGGGCGAGGAGCACCAATGGCGCATTGTCGGGCCGGATGAATTCGACCTCGCGGCAGGCAGGCTCAGCATGGACTCCCCCATGGCGCGCGCCATGCTTGGCAAAGCGGTCGATGATGAAGTGCACGTCAGCAGCCCATCGGGCGAGCAGTGCTACTACATTGTGGCTATCAGTTACCAATAGGACAAAAAAAGGGGCGCTCAATGCGCCCCAAAACACCCACAAAACCGTGGACCCGGCGTCAGACGTATCAGAACGCCCACTCCACACCCACCAGCGCGGTACGCGGCTTGTTCGGGCGCGCGCCGTCGGGCTGGCGCGAAACAATTGCCTGCTCATCGAACACGTTTTCAACTTTCAGGTACAGCGTGGCGCTGTCGTTATAGGCATAGCGACTGATGTAATCCACCACGAAAACCTCTTCCGTGGCATCAAAGCGGCTGCCGCCGTTGTTGCAACCGAGGTCCACGCACATTTCGTCGGTGTACTTGGCCACCGCGTAATTGTTCCAGCCAATCGGCGATTCCAGCCCGATGCGCAGGCTGGCGGTATTCTCCGGCACCGAGGCGAGGCGGTCGCCCTGCTCAAAGCCCAGCTCGGGGTTGTCTTTGCTCACTTCAGCTTCGGTGTAGGTATACATCACGTCGATCGGCAGCTGGAAATCACCCAGCGTCAGGCTGGTACCGAGCTGGAACTCCAACCCGTAGATCTCGGCCTCCCCGGTGTTGAAAGAACCGGAGGTCTCACCATTGCTGCAGGGGCTGGCGTTGGAACAGTTTTCCGTCTTGTTCTCGAAGTCACTGTAGAAACCCACGGCTTCTATAAACACCGCACCGGAGTAACGCACGCCTGCTTCCCAGTTGGTGCTGGTCTCCGGCTCCTCGTTTTCCGTGGCTCCGCCACCGATGGGCGAGAAGCCCGCGTGCACACCACCCAGCAGTTGCCAGTGGTCCGTGAGGTCGTAGGTGAAAGACGCACCAGGCAGCCACTCGCTGGAACTGTTCTCGCGCCGGCTGCCCAGTTCGTTGCGCTCCGTATCGTCGTACTGCTTGCGCTCGGAATCCACGTTTTCATAGCGCAGGGCCAGGTTCAGGTTGAGCGCATCCGTCGCCTGCCAACTGTCCACCATCCACAGTGACCAGGCATCAGCCGTTTCCAGGCGATTATCACCGCCAGTGGGTCGCACGGTTTCCACAAAAACCAGCTCGCCATCCACCTGGTCAAAAACATCCACCGGCTGGAAACGGTCCATCTCATCCTCGTGCACACGACCGCCGAAGGCAATGACATGCTCGCCGAGATCCACATCCGCGTTCAGTTCCAGCCCGCGCGACTCATACTTACGGTTGTTGTTCTTGTAGCTGAGACCCTGGGCGTCTTCGCTGCCATCCAGCACGGCCTGCGCGGAGGCATCGCCCGCGTTGGCCGCACTCACCAGGGAACCGCCGCCGGAGAGTTTGAACCAGTTGCGTGAAAACTCGTTGTAATAGCCCGTGGCACTCAGCAGCACCGAGTCGTTCACCGAGAAACGGTAGGTGAGGTTATAGCCCTCGTGCTGGTTATCCATCTCGTCCGGCTCCGAGAGGCCGTAGCGGCGCTCGGAATCGCGGTCAAAATCCGCGTCGGTGAGGCCTAGATAGGTCTCGTCGGATACTTCTTCCGAATACTGCGCCTTGAACAGCAGGCTCTGGCGCTCGCCCTCCCAGCCAAGTTTCACCAGGTAATCCTCGATCTCGTAGCCGGTGTCCCGGCTGCTGCGATCGATGTCCTTGAAGCCATCGCTGCGCCGCTGGGCCGTTTCCACCAGGTAGCCGAAATTGCCGCTGCGACCACCGTAGTTGCCGAGGAAATCCAGCTCGGCGT
Organism: uncultured Halioglobus sp.; assembly: GCA_964519755.1. Taxonomy (GTDB): domain Bacteria; phylum Pseudomonadota; class Gammaproteobacteria; order Pseudomonadales; family Halieaceae; genus Marimicrobium. The sequence continues at coordinate 10,071 of CAZFJQ010000062.1, read as the reverse complement.
TCTCGCCGTAGGCAATGTTCAGGTTGCCACTGTTTTCATCCGGGATCGGGGTTGAGACCAGGTTCACCACGCCGCCCGTGGTCTGCGGCCCGTAACGCAACAGCGGCGCGCCTTTCAAAACTTCCACTTGGTGCAGACGCGAAGCTGTTGGAAAGTAATAGGCCGCAGGGTTGGAGTACGGTGCAGGCGCGATCATGACCCCGTCTTCCAGCAGCGTGATTTTACCGGAACGCTCGGAGGTTGCGCCGCGAATACCGATGTTCGGACGCAGGCCGTAACCGTCTTCCTCGCGCACATACAGGCCGGGAACGGTTTTCAGCAATTGATTGATATCGGTCGCCGCCTCGATGCGAATCTGCTCGTTATCGATCACCGAGCCGGTGCCCGGAAGCGCGCGCGCATCCTCGCGGCTGCCGACGATGGTCACCTGTTCAATCGTGTGATTCTCCGCCAGGGCGACGGAACCCGTCAGCGCGGCCAGCGCTGCCACCAGAATATTGCGTTGCATGCTTCTCCTCGGTCATTCTCAAGGGGAGCTGAACGCCCCCGTGCCTTTATTGACGAGAATATTATTAGGAATGGTTATCATTTGCAACACTGTTTGAGAAATATTCCCATTTAGATGAGCCGAGGGTATGCGTGCCCGTCGCCACAGGCTGGCGCGGGCTGAAAAAAGGGGGCAAGCGCTCCCCCGGCGAATGCGGGGAAGCGAAGATCAGTCAGGGAGGGTGGGGCGTACGCGAAGCCCCCGGGCTCAGGGTGCAGACCCCGGAATGTACCCATCCGTGGTGCACGGCAGGCTCGGGTCGCAGGGGTCGACAAACTTGCCCTCGCCTTCCGGCCGGAGAAACGCCGACTTCTGTGCCTGCGCCAACGGGTCCTTGCGCGGCAGGCTGTGCGGGTCTTCACCGAAGTCCGGCTCAAACGGCGGCAGGTTGACGGTGGGCGGCGGCACGGTACCGCCGTCGTTCGCACTGCCCCCGAGGGGGCCGTCATCCCAGTAGGTAAGCACGGAGCCGGTGAAATCACCCGCGGGCACCGGCTCCAGACCGACAAAGGGGTTGGCGTCCGGGTGCCTGCCCGGCTCCAGCGCCGGCACGCGCAAGGTCGCGCCGATTGAGCGCGCCATGAACTCCGCCGCCCACATGCTCACCTGGTGGTCACCGTAGGCCACCTGCAGCAGCACGGCGTGGGCGGGCGTATTCGGTAGCGTGTTGCGTTCGATGTGGTATACGTAGCCGCTGGATTCAGCCCTGTCCCAGAGCATCTGGACCATGGACAGGATGAAACTCTGGTCTTTCACGCTGGGGTAGCCGCCACCGTCAGGGCCGGTTGCGGAGCCACTGAGGAACGTTGAATAGACCTCGAAATCAATGCTGCGCCGCAGCAGGAAACTGTAGGACATACCGGGTACGCCCAGCACGCCGCGGGTAACATCCTGGATCACGCCCATGAGCGCGCCACCGAGAATGCCGCCCTGGCTATTGCCGTCGTAATACACCGTGGAGTTGTCGAACACGGACTCGCCGGCCGCCTGGAAAGAGGTGTGCGCGGCAAAACCCTGCGGGTGCTTCAACAGGCGCGCGAGGAACATGAAGTTCAGCATGCCCTGCTGCTGCCGGTCGAGAAACTGGGGAATCTGCGACATATCCTGCAGCGCAGTCACCGCGACGCCGACGTCCTCGGAGGAAAATCCGGTCCAGTCGGTGGCACAGAACATCATCTGGTGGTCGTTCGACATGATGTTGACGTTGCCGCCCGTGCCGCGCCTGACCTCGTTCGCACTGCCGAGCAGGCCATGCCCGTAGAGTGACGGGCGCGCCTGCACCTTGGGCGGGGCGTCGAAGTCTTCCGCTACCGAACGCGGTACCTTGCAGATAAAGCGCGCGCTGAACAGGTTGTCGCCACCGAGACGATCGGGCAGGCCATCGTTGGGCTCGGCATAGTAAAAACCGGAGCCCGGCGCACCATCGTCGGAATCGAGAAAGTTAGGCACCATGAAGGTACCGGTGATTTCCCGCGACATGCGATCATCCTGCCCGTCTTCGCAGCCATCGACAGCGCAGGGATCGAAGTCGATCACCTCGTCCACACTGAACATCGGGGCGGCGTCACCCAACGCGGCAAAGGCCTCATCGCGGATGTGCAGCAGGCGTCCGGTAATGTTGCGCACGCTGGCGATGTTGAAATCCCAGGCGAGGTAGAGCTCGTCGCGGGCCACGCCGGCGTCCTCCAGCGTCGCAAACAGATCTTCCATGGCCGGGCGGCGCGCTTCAATTGCCGGGTTGTCCGTCAGCGTATCGTCGCGGAAGGCGCGAAACACTTCCGGCGCTTCCAGCAGTTCACCGTTTGCGTCACGCATATTACTCAGCGCCACGATGTAGCGCTCACCGCGCTCAAACTGCACCATCGGGCGAATGATAAAGGCCTGCTCTGCCGGGTCGTCCGTGTTGGCGTCCAGCTCGGCGAAAATCAGGTGGCGCTCACCGGTGCTGGCGCGAATCACCACCACCGGTGAATCCGCCGCCAGCGAGCGAGAGAGGTCGCCCAGCGGCGGCGCGCCGGTTTGTTCAAGATCAACGCCCGGCACCTGCGCCAGAATCTTCTGTGAGGGCGAAAAGCCGTCGTTGCGATTCCACTCCGCCGGGTCGATGGGCACGCCCTGCTTGTTCACGGGCATGGAATCGATCGACATATTCACGCGCCAGCCGGTATCGGTGCTTTCGTCCTCCACCACGAAAGCGCTGCTCGGCCAGGGAAACATGCAGTTGAGCTGATCGAGGATTTCGCAACGATCGGCGTTCGGGGTTTCTATACTGACCGGGTCGGGACCGGGCTCAGGGCCTGGCCCCGGGTCCGGCGAATTGTTGTCGTTGCCATCCGAGCAGGCGCCAAGGGCGAGCATCAACGCCAGGCCGCAGGGCAGGCCGAGGCGCGAAAAACGGGAGTGCGTCACGATGTATCTCCTTGTTATGTTATCTGGCTGTCACACCAGCGTCATTATAGACAGCGCACTGCAAAGCGACACCCCCGATGGCGTGTGCCCATCCGGAGGCGCCGGCACGGTGGCCGCCAGGGAGCCACCCCGGCAGGGCGCGTGCAGTTCAGCGTAGCGCCGCGTACACCATGTTCTCTAGCTGGCCGCGAAAATCGAAGGTACTCGAGGGCATCAACTGGGTCATGAACAACACCACCAGTTCTTCCGCCGGGTCTACCCAGAACAGTGTGCTGGCGAGACCGCCCCAGTAAAAGCTGCCGCTGCTGGCCGGGTGGCCGTTGGCGACCGGATCGAGGCGCGTGGCGAAGCCGAGGCCGAAACCCACGCCCTCATACGCCGACTCGCTGAAGCTGCCGGTGGCGAACTCCGTCATGTCGGCGCCACCGGGCAGGTGATTGCGCGTCATGTAGGCCAGCGTGCGCGAGCCGATGATGCGTGAACCTTCGAGCGTGCCGCCGCCGAGCAGCATCTGGCAGAAGCGGTGGTAGTCACCCAGTGTCGAGATCAGGCCGCCGCCACCGGAGATGAAGCTGACATCCGCGAAGCGGCTGTTCTGTCCATCATCCTGTAGCACCATCTCCTTGTTCAAATTGCGCTCATAGCAGGAGGCGAAGCGCTCGACCTTGTCCGGCGCGATGGCAAAGGCGGTATCGTGCATGCCCAGCGGCTCGAAAATGGTGCTCCGCAGGTATTGCTCCAGCGGCTGCCCGCTGATCACCTCGATCAGGTAGCCCAGCACATCGGTTGCCAGCGAGTAATTCCAGCGCTCCCCGGGCGAGAACTCCAGCGGCAGCTCGCCCAGTTCAGAGATCATCGCCTCCAGCGTGTAGCCGGGACGGGGGAATCCCACCTGCATCTTGCGATAGGCATAATCAATATTGGTGGCGCGCATGAAATCGTAGGTCAGGCCGGAGGTGTGCCGCAGCAGGTCGCGAATGGTCATGGGCCGACGCGTGGGCTCGCTGGCAAACAGCGGGTAACTGCCGCCACTCCACACACGCAGATCGCGCCAGGCGGGAATAAAGCGGTGCACCGGGTCATCCAGCACGAACAGCCCGCGCTCGAACAGCGTCATCATCGCCAGCGAGGTGATGGGCTTGCTCATGGAGTAGATGCGCAGGATGGTGTCTTCGCGCATCGGCGTGGCGCGCTCCACATCGGCGTGGCCCTGCACGTCCAGGTAACAGGCCTTGCCGGCGCGCGACACCAGCGTGAGACAACCGGGAATCTTGCCCGGCTCAATGTAGCGCGTGCGCAGGTGATCACCCACCCGGGCGAGCTGCCGGGCGTCCATGTCCAGCGATTCCGGTGTCACCCCTTCCAGCATGCGGCTATTCCTCTGACATTGAGGCGCACAGTGTGAACGCGCTGTGCACTATAAGGCAAGGCTGCAGGGCGCGGCCCTCACAACCCCTCGGGACAGGGCCGCACTCCGGTGAGCAGGTTGGCCAGCGCTCTGTCATTCTGCCAGGGTTTGCCCGACATCGGGTGCATTTCCCGAATGTTCACTATATAGACAGATTATTGCTCGCCAACGGAGTCTCTTGCTACCATCATTCCGCCCTTTGCGGCCCCTGCAAAGCCCAAAACCCTGAAGCCGATGGAGTATCCATGAGCCGCCCCTCCCTGTTTGAACTGGAGAACCACGACGATTTCGTGCGGCGCCACATCGGGCCCACACGCGAGCAGCAGGCAGAGATGGCGCGGGCAGTGGGCTACAACGACCTCGATGCGCTGATTGAGGATACCGTACCGCGCGCCATTCGCCGCGAACAGGCCATGCAGTTGGCCGGCGCGCGCAGCGAGCGCGACGTGATCGCCCATTTGCGTTCGCTGGCCAAGCGCAATGTCGTTAACCGTTCTTTCATCGGCAGCGGCTTTCACGACACCATCACGCCACCGGTTATCCAGCGCAACGTGCTGGAAAACCCCGGTTGGTATACCGCCTACACACCCTACCAGCCGGAAATCTCCCAGGGCAGGCTCGAAGCGCTGCTCACCTTTCAGCAGATGATTCTGGATCTCACCGGCATGGACCTGGCGAATGCCTCCATGCTGGATGAAAGCAGCGCGGCGGCGGAAGCCATGACGCTGCTGCAACGGGTGAACAAGAAAAACCGCAGCAACACATTTCTGGTGGCCAACGATTGCCACCCGCAAACCATCGCCGTGGTGAAAACCCGCGCCGAGGCGCTCGGCATAGAAGTGCTGGTGGGCGAGCCGGATGCGCTGTTGAACGAGGGCGATGCCTTCGGCCTGCTGCTGCAGTACCCCGGCACGTATGGCCACCTCAGTGATCCCTCGCCGCTGATTGAACGCGCACACGCGGCCAACACGCTGGTGGCCGTGGCGGCCGACATCATGGCCCTGTTGATGGTCGCATCGCCCGGTTCGCTGGGCGCCGATGTGGTGGTTGGCAATAGCCAGCGCTTTGGCGTACCCATGGGTTTTGGCGGGCCGCACGCCGCCTTCTTCGCCACCCGGGATGCCTTCAAGCGCTCCACACCCGGGCGCATTATCGGTGTCTCCATCGACCGGCGCGGCAACCAGGCGCTGCGCATGGCCATGCAGACGCGCGAACAACACATACGCCGCGAAAAAGCCACCAGCAACATCTGCACGGCGCAGGCATTGCTGGCCGTGATGGCCGCCTTCTACGCGATGTACCACGGGCCCGAGGGATTGCGGCGCATCGCCCAGCGCATTCAGCGGCTCACCGGAATTCTCGCCAAAGGGCTCGCCGAGGCGGGCTTTTCTGCCGACAACACCACGTTTTTCGATACGCTTACCTATAGCGTGGGCGAGAAACGCGACGCCATCGTGGCGCGCGCGCTGGCGGCGGGCATGAACCTGCGCATGATCGGGGAAGACCGACTCGGCATCGCGCTGGATGAAACCACCACAGGCGGCGACGTAGAGGCACTCTGGGAAGTGTTCACCGGCGATGCCACCGGCCCCGGTGCTGCCTCGATGGACGCGGAAGTCACGGAAAATGGCGGCATTCCCGATGCGCTGCTGCGCCCGCTCGACTACCTGCAACACCCGCTGTTCAACGATTACCATTCAGAGACGGAAATGCTGCGCTACATGCGCCGCCTGGAAGACAAGGACATTGCGCTGAACCGCGCCATGATCCCGCTCGGCAGTTGCACCATGAAGCTCAACGCCACCACGGAAATGCTGCCGATCACCTGGCCCGAATTCGCGCGCATGCACCCCTTCGCGCCGCCGGAGCAGACGACCGGCTATCACGCCATGCTCGACGAACTCGAGCACATGCTGCGCGAATGCACCGGTTACGATGCCATTTCATTGCAACCCAATGCCGGTTCGCAGGGGGAGTACGCCGGGCTGCTGGCCATCCGCCGCTACCACGAGAGCCGCGGCGACACGCAGCGCGATGTGTGTCTCATCCCCTCTTCCGCGCACGGCACCAACCCCGCGAGCGCCGCACTGGCGGGCATGCGCGTGGTGATTGTGGAGTGTGACGGCAAGGGCAACGTGGACCTCGACGACCTGCGCGAGAAAGCCCAGCGGCACGCCGCTGAACTCTCGTGCATCATGGTCACCTACCCCTCCACGCACGGCGTGTTCGAGGAATCCATCATCGAGCTGTGCGAGATCGTGCACCACTACGGCGGCCAGGTGTACGTGGACGGCGCCAACCTGAATGCGCTGGTCGGCATCGCCGAGCCCGGCAAGTTCGGCGCCGACGTCTCACACCTCAACCTGCACAAAACCTTTTGTATTCCGCACGGCGGCGGCGGTCCCGGCATGGGGCCCATCGGCGTTGGCGCGCACCTGCAGCCCTTCCTGCCCAGCCACCCGGTGACGCCGGTACCCGGCCTGGACAGCAGCAACGACGTCGTCTCGGCCACGCCCTACGGCAGCGCCTCCATCCTGCCCATCTCCTGGGCGTACATCGCGCTGATGGGCGGCGAAGGCCTCACCGAGGCAACCAGGGTCGCCATACTGAGCGCCAACTACATCGCCAGCCGGCTGCGGGATCACTACCCCATCCTGTACACCGGCAGCAGCGGCAACGTGGCGCACGAGTGCATCCTGGATATCCGCCCGTTAAACGAGGCCAGCGGGATCAGCGAGGAAGATATCGCCAAGCGCCTGATCGACTACGGCTTCCACGCGCCGACCATGTCCTTCCCGGTGGCGGGCACGCTGATGGTGGAGCCCACCGAATCGGAATCGCTGGCGGAGCTGGACCGTTTCTGCGATGCGATGATTGCCATTCGCGAGGAGATTCGCGCGGTGGAGCGCGGCGAGCTGGACGCGGTGGACAATCCGCTGACCCACGCACCGCACACCCTGGCCGACATCGCCGCCGATGAATGGCAGCACAGCTACAGCCGCACCCAGGCCGCCTACCCGGTGGATTCCCTGCGGCGCAACAAGTACTGGGCGCCGGTGAATCGTGTCGACAACGTGTATGGCGATCGCAACCTGCTGTGTGCCTGCCCGGCAATTGACAGCTATCGGGAAGAGCACTGAGGTCACCAACGCGGCGCGCGCCTGCGCCGCCTACACCCTGAACTGCGAAGCGAGTACACGTGAGCACAGACAACCTGGCGCAACCCATCACCCTGCCCTGCGGCGCGACCCTGTCGAACCGTCTGGCAAAAGCGGCGATGACCGAGGGGCTGGCAGATCCTGCGGGCGTGCCTACACCGGAACTGGAAAGGCTGTACGGCCTGTGGAGCGACGGCGGCGCCGGGCTGCTGATTTCGGGAAATATCATTCTGGACCATGCTCACCTGGAGCGTCCGGGCAATGTGGTGATTGAGCGTGAGCCGGATGCGCCCATGCGCGACGCGCTCGCCAGTTGGGCGCGCACCGCCACCCGTGGCGGCAACCACTTCTGGGCGCAAATCAGCCATGCGGGGCGCCAGACGCAGAAGAACGTGAATGCGCATCCGCTGGCCCCTTCCCCGGTCAAACTGGGTTTGCCCGGCGGGCAGTTCGGTGAGCCGCGGGAGATCAGCATCGCGGAAATTGCTGAGGTGGTGCGGCGTTTCGGCGTGTGCGCAGCGGCGGTCAAGGAGGCGGGATTCACCGGGGTGCAGGTGCATGCCGCGCACGGCTATCTGTTGTCGCAGTTTCTCAGCCCGCGCAGCAACCAGCGCACGGATGCCTACGGCGGGCCGCTGGAAAATCGCGCGCGCATCTTGCTGGAGGCCGTGGCCGCGGCGCGCGCCGCTGTGGGGCCCGCGTTTCCCGTGGCGGTAAAACTCAACAGCGCCGATTTCCAGAAAGGCGGCTTCGATTTTGAAGAGAGCCTGCAGGTGGCCACCTGGCTGCAAGCCGCCGGTATCGATCTGCTGGAAATCTCCGGCGGCACCTACGAACAGCCGAAACTGCTGGGCGTTGCCGGCATGGAAGAAGAGGAACCGCAGGCGGTGGCCCATTCCACGCTGCAGCGGGAGGCCTACTTTGTGGATTTCGCGCTGGCGATGCGGGAGAAGGTATCCATCCCGTTGATGGTCACCGGCGGTTTCCGCTCGCGGGCCACCATGCAGCAGGCCCTCGCCAGCGGCGGTGTCGACGTCATTGGCCTCGGCCGCCCGCTGTGCGTGATGACGGATGCGCCTGCGCGCCTGCTGGAAGGGCTCACCGCGCTGCCGCGCTACGAGGATGCACTGGCGATGTTCCCGCCCTGGCTGGCCTTCCTGAATCGCTCGCAAACGCTGCGGACTATCGGCGCCTTCGGCATTCAGTACTGGTACTACGCGCAGCTCGATCTACTCGGGCGCACCGGCACTACGGACCCGGAACTCGGCGTATTTGCCGGCACGCGGCAGGTTATGCGTCAGCAGCGGCGCTGGCTGCAGGCCCGCAAGCGCTTGCGCCGGACGGGTGGATGACGCACGCCCGGCGCAGAAACAATCTCCGGCGTACGCATTGCCTCCTAGGCACGCCCCAGTGTCGCGCGCAAATCCTGTTCAATCATATACAGCACAGGCAGTAGTACCAGCGACACGAGACCCCCGAACACCACGCCCCAGGCCATGCTCATCACCATCGGGCTGATGTAACTGTTCTCACCGAGAATACCGTAGGCGGTCGGCATCAGGCCCACCGCGGTGGTCAGCGAGGTGATGAAGATGGGGCGAAAGCGGCGATGCGCCACCGCCGTCACTTCTTCCACCGTGAGACGCCGGCCCTGCGCCCGGCGCTCCTGGTTCAGCGTATACAACAGCACCAGCGAATCGTTCACCAGTACGCCCACCAGCCCGATAATACCGGTAATGGCCATCATGCCCATGGACAGGCCCTGCACCGCGTAGCACACCACCACGCCGATCATCCCGAAGGGAATGGCAAGCATGATCAACAGCGGCTGCGACAAAGAGTTGAACAAAATCACCAGCGCGGCAAAAATCGCCAGCACGCAGATAAGCGCCGCCACGCCCAGTTGCCCCAGCGCCTCACTCTGTTCTTCCATCTCGCCGCCTTGCACCACCCGCAGCAGCGGATAACGCCCGGGCCAGTCCTGGCGCGCCACCCACGCGGCCAGTTCCGCGTTGATGGCAGCGACACTGGTGCGCTGCGTGTCGATCTCACCGTACACCGTGACCGTGCGCTTGCCGAAGTAGTGCTTGATATCGGCTTCGCCGGGGCGCACTGCAAACGTGGCGAGCGACTTCAGGTATACCGGCTCCCCGCGCGTATTGATCACCGCGAGGTTCTCCAGTACGGCGAGCGAAGCCGCGCGCGTGGGCGGGAACTGCAGGCGGAAGCGCACGCGCTCATCCAGCGTTTGCACTTCGTCTACCAGCAGTCCATCCACGGCCACCCGCATGGCGCGCAGCAACTGTTCCATGGTCAGCCCGCGTGCCGCCAGCAACGCGTGATTCACATCCAGCTCGATCACGTCTTTACCGAGATTCACGCTGCTCCAGCTATTACTCACACCCGGGTGTTCGCGCAGCCAGCCAAGCATCTCTTCGGCCACGGCGAAGCGCTCATCGCCGTTTGCGATCACTTCGACCTGTACCGGCTTGCCCACCACCGGCACATCGGTCTGCGCCTGCACCACCAGCGATGCGAAACCGGTTTGC
>CAZFJQ010000061.1:0-18740 GCA_964519755.1 uncultured Halioglobus sp. | reverse complement strand
CGGTGCGGCGCCTGACCCACCCCGTGCGCGACCCGCGGGCGGGTTACGAGCAGACACTTGCGGTGTTGGCGCACGCCAAACAGCAGCGTCCGGATGTTCTGACAAAAACCAGCCTGATGCTGGGCCTGGGCGAGCGCGACGAGGAGATACTCCAGTGTATGGACGACCTGCGCGCGGCGCAGGTGGATATCCTCACGCTCGGCCAGTACCTGCAACCGACGGCGAACCATTACCCCATTGACCGCTACGTGAGCCCGGCGGAATTTGAGACCTACCGGCAGTGGGGCCTGGAGAAGGGCTTCCTGGAGGTGGTCTCGGGCGTGTTTGTGCGTTCGAGCTACCGCGCCGAGCAGGTGTTGCAGAAAAACAACGTGGGCCTGTAGGTCTATCTTCAGCGCATGCCGAAACGGTAGCTGATCTCGGCGTAGGCACCCAGTGGCTGGCCGACGAAATAGCGATAGCTGCCGAAGCCGAAATCGGCGCGCTCCGCGTAGTCCTCGTCCGTGAGATTGGTGATGCGCAGCGCCGCGTTCCAGCGCGGCGAGAGTTGCGTGCTCAGGCGCAGGTTGAGTAGCGAGTGGCCCTCGTAGCGATACAGGTTGTCGGGCTCCAGGTAGTAATCATCCATGTACACCCACTCCAGCTCCGCCAGGCTTTCGCGTCCGACCCGCTCTGAGAAGTCCCAGCTGATGCGCGCGCTGCCGAAAATATTCGGCGCGGTATCGATGGTGTTGCCCTTGATGTCGCCACTGGCCCCGAACAGATCGATACGTTTGTCGTAGGTGTGTGAGGCGATGTTCGCGTCGAGCCCGAGCCGCCAGTTTTCAGCGAGACGGTGTTCGAGGCTGAACTCCGTGCCGTAGTGCCGTGTTTTCGCGCCGCTGATGTTGCGCCGTGCCGAATCCTGGAAAATCACGTCGTCTTTCGTCATGTAATACACGGCGAGCGTGTAGTCAGTGCGCTCGCCAATGCTGCCGCGCAGGCCGAGTTCCAGGTTTTCGATCTGCTCGGAGTCGAGATCAGCCGTTTGCTGGCCATTTTGCAGGCGATACAGCTCGGCTGTCTGGGGTGCCCGAAAACCGCGTGCCACGCGCAGGTACACCAGGTTGTAGTCATCGAAACGATAACTGGTGCCGAGATTCAACGACCAGTTGGAAAAATCGTCCTCGCGGTCCGCCGGACGGAAAAAACGGCAGTTATCCGCCGCCGGTCCGCAGGCCGCGCCATCCCCGGTGCGGTTGTCGTAGTCGTAGCGGGTGTACTCGAAGCGCACGCCACCGCTGAGCTCCCAGGGTGAGTTCCAGGCGGTGCGCCACTGGCTGTAGAGTGCCGCGGTACTGGCGTCTACCTGGTAGTTGTAGTGCACCCCCGCCGGCTGGTTGGGGCTGAAATCGTCGGCCTGCACTTCCTTGAGTTGCCCGTCGGTGTACTCGAGGTCGATGCCGTTCACCCAGTTGCTGTCGACGACGTTGCTGTGTAGGGCGGTGCGCAGGCCAAAGCTGCTGTGGCTGTTCTCCTCGACGGGCTGCCAGGGAAAGAAGTGCTGCAGAAACTCCATCTGGTTGTCGCGCAGGTAGGGCGTGATCACCAGGCTGTTGTCGGCGTTCAACTGCAGGCTGGCGCGACTGTACAGGCGCAGCGAGCGGGTATCCCGGTAGGCCTCGGGATTCGGGTTGCTGTCTTTCAGCGCGCTGCTCTTGTAGGCCTCAAACCCGCTGACGAAGCCCGCGGTTTCCTGGTTCAGGTTGGTTACGTCCAGTACAGTGCGCAAGTCCCAACGATCGCCAGCGTAGTCGTGACGCAGGGTGGCTTTTTGCTGGTCGTAGCCGGATTCGTCCTTGTAACCGCCGTCGCTGGTGCCATTGATATTGATGCTGACACCGTGGCGGCCAACGGTATCGCTATAGCGGTATTTGGCGCGGTAGTAATCGAAGGGGCCCGCCTCCAGCGAAAGCCGGTGGTCGAGTGTCTCCGCGGGCGCAGCGCTGAGGATATTGATGACACCGTGCATGGCGTTTGAGCCATACAGCGCGGTAGCCGGCCCCTTGATCACCTCGATACTCCCGGCCTGTTCCACATTGGCATCGAACAGCTCGTTGACGTTGCAGAAACCGGCGGCGCGCAGGCTGATGCCATCGCTCGCAGTGAGAAAGGCACCACAGCTTCCCGGGCCGGTAAAAACCGGTGAGCGCAGCGCAATGAGACTCTCCTGCCCATTGCCGCGGCTGATCCAGGCACCGGGTACGCGCTGCATGATCTCGTTGATATGCACGGGTGCGACGATGGCCAGCGCGCTGGAATCGATACGCGTCCAGGCCAGCGGCAGGCTGAAGGAATCCTCGGCGACGCTGCTGGCGCTGACCAGGATATTCTCCATTTGCGGTTCCGCAGACTGCAGCGGCGTGGCGGTCAGCAACGCGAGCAAGGTCAGTGCCGGCACACCAGGCCGGGCAGGCAGGCGGCGCCAGCCAGGACGCGCGGGGACATTCAACAGCATAGGGCAATAACTCGCTATTTCAGTGGGCGGCAATAATATTCGGATCGGTGGCGGCGGCGCTCGGCCCCTCGCGATTGCGGATTGCATCGGCAATGCGGAACAGCGGTGTGTCCAGCATGGCCACCAGTTCATCGCTGGCGTCTATTTGGGCGAGCGCCCGGTGCATACACAACAGCCACTGGTCGCGCTCCTCAGGGCCGATGTGGTAGTGTTCATGCGGTGTGGTCATGCACATTGAGCCATATTTCCGGGCGTATACCGGCGGGCCGCCCATCCAGCTTATGAGGTAGTCTGCGAGCTTCGTTTTCATGGGGGTAAGGTCTTGCGCATGCATCGCTCGAACGCCCGCTGCTTCCGGCAGCGTGTCCATGAGATCATAGAATACGCTGGCGAGTTCGCGGATACCTTCCTCCCCGAGAATCTGGTAGGGCGTTTGCGCTGTGTCGCTCATGCAGGTTCCTGTTTAGACATATCGTGGTCGTACAGGGCCATTCTAGCGCCTTGCGCGCCAGATTGCCCGGGCCGTGGACACGCAGCGCCCGGGGGTTTGCAAGAGTGAGCCAGGTGAACGTTCCCGGTGATGAGTACACCGGCCGTCGTCGACAAATCAGCTTGCTTTCGCTGGTCCTGGTGAATCTCCTGCCGGTTCTCGGTGTGCTCTTGCTGGACTGGGACGTGGGGGCGCTGGTGATTCTTTACTGGTCGGAAAACCTCGTGCTGGGCTTCTACACGCTGGTGCGGATGCTGGTGGTCGCGCCGCTGGGGGGGTTGGGCGCCGGCCTGTTCTTTTGTCTGCACTATGGCGGTTTTTGTGCGGTGCACGGCCTGTTTATTGTTGTGCTGTTGATCGGCGAGGGCTTTGATCCATTCGCCGGGGAGCCCTGGCCGTTTTTGCTGGTGTTCTTCCAGTTACTGGTGGGCGTGGTACGCGAAGTGCTGGCGCTTGCGCCACCGGCATGGTTGTTCGCATTCGCGGCGCTGTTTGTCAGCCATGGAGTGTCCTTCGTGGTGAATTTCCTGCTCGCGGGCGAGCGGCGGCACCTGTCGGTGCGGCAGCTTATGGCGGCTCCCTACCTGCGCATCGTGATCTTGCACGTGGCGATACTCGGTGGCGCGTTTGCGATCACGCTGTTCGGGCAACCGCTGCTTATGCTCTTGCTGCTGGTGTTGTTGAAACTGGCGCTGGATGTGCAATTGCACCTGCGTGAACACCGGGCGATTGCTCGCGCCTGAGACGGGGCCTCTGGTAGAATCACCGCTTCCCACGCGCTCGCCGGGGCGCCAGCTCCGCGCGGTGCGGATACCTGCGACAGGACGATTAGCATGCAGCTCGCCGATACGGTTCTGGCGGTGAACGATGACCTTCCCATCCGCACGGGGTCGCCCGTGCACAGTGGCAAGGTGCGCTCCGTGTACTGGCTCTCGGACGCCGACAGCGCGCGCCTGGTCGCGCAGCGCGGCTACCCGGTGAGGGCGGATGCCCCGCTGGCAGTGATGCTGATTTCCGATCGTCTTTCCGCGTTCGACTGCATCTGGCACGCCGAGGGTGGCCTGCGCGGAGTGCCGGGCAAGGGCGCCGCGTTGAATGCCATCGCCAGTCACTGGTTCGGGCTGTTCCGTGAGCGGGGCCTCGCCGACAGCCATATCCTGGAAGTACCCCACCCGCTGGTGTGGATTGTGCAGAAAGCCCGTCCGATCATGGTCGAGGCGATTGCCCGGCGCTATATCACCGGCTCCATGTGGCGGGCCTACGCCCGGGGCGAGCGCGATTTTTGCGGCATCGCGTTGCCGGATGGCCTCGAACGCGACCAGAAGCTGGAGGACCTGCTGGTCACGCCATCGACCAAGGGCGTGTTGCACAACATACCCGGTGTGCCGGCGGTGGACGACGTGAATGTCAGCCGTGCGGAGCTCGAGCGCAACTTCGCCGCGTTCAATTTCAACAGCGTTGACGATGTACAGCACTATGAAACCCTGTTGCGCCGCGGCTTCGCGGTGATCAGTGAGGAACTCGCAAAGCTCGACCAGGTATTCGTGGATACCAAATTCGAGTTCGGCTACGTGCGCGACGCCGCTGGCGAAGAGCAACTGATTTACATGGATGAAGTCGGCACGCCGGATTCGTCGCGCATCTGGGATGCTGTGGCGCTGCGCGGGGGTGCGGTGGTGGAAAATTCCAAGGAGGGCTTCCGCCAGGCCTTGCTGGCGCACTTTCCAGACCCCGATATCCTGCTCAACAAGGCGCGTATGCCGGAGCGCGAAGCGCTGGCCCGCGAGCACGCCCTGCCGGTGGAGATGATGATGGCGGTTGCGCAAACTTATGTGGGCATGGCAGAGCGCATTACCGGGCGGCCGCTGGCCATTGCCGATGACCCGCGCGCCGAGATCATCGACGTGCTCAACACCGACTTCGCCCTGATCGAGTGAACCCCCCTTGCTAAGTGACCCGCTGTTTTACCTGGTCAGTGTGCCCGGCGTTTTACTCTACGGCATCGCCAAGGGCGGGTTTGGCGGCGCGATAGCCATTCTTGCCGTGCCGTTGATGTCGCTGGCGATGCCGCCGACACAGGCCGCCGCCATCCTGCTGCCCATTCTTGTGGTGATGGATGCGTTCGTGGTGAAAACCTACTGGGGCGTATTCGACAGGCGCGCGCTCTATCTGTTGCTGCCCGGGGCGGTGTGCGGCGTGCTGGCGGGCTACTTCACCGCGGGTTCCTTTAACGACGACATGATGCGCGTACTGATCGGCGTCGTGTCGGTGCTGTTTGGCCTGCAGTACCTGCTCGGCCTGCAGGCCAACGCCGCGCGCGAGCATCGCCCGGCCAGCGCGTCGTTTTTTGGCGCGCTGGCCGGGTTCACCAGCTTCAGTATCCATGCCGGTGGACCGCCTTTGACCATGTATCTCTTGCCCAAGGGTTTGCCGCCGCTGCTGTTCGCGGGCACCGCGGGCCTTTTTTTCGCGGTGGTCAATGCGGTGAAACTTGTCCCGTACTACGCCCTGGGCCAGTTTTCCAGCGCAAACCTGCTGTACTCACTGGTGCTGGTGCCGCTGGCCCCCCTGGGGGTGAAAATCGGGCACTACCTTGTGCGCCGTTCACCCACCGGCTTTTACTACGGCGTGATCAGCTTCTTCCTGGTGGTGATCGGCGCCAGGCTGTTGTGGGAGGGCGGCTCCGCGCTGTTCAGTTAAACTGCCGGGCCTAGCGTCTGCCCAGTTTGCGTATGTTGGTCGGTGAAAAGTAGGTTTCCCCCTTGGGCGGGTTGACGTCATAGAGCAGGGGTTCGCTGTCATTGATCAGGCGTTCCGCAATGTACGCCCCCGCCCGCAGGTCGTGGTACATCTGCACCCGGCGCACGTAGGACTCGCTGCCGTAGTCGTAGATATTGTTGAATAGAACGACCTTCCACAGCTCGCCGCGGCCATCGTAGTTCTCGGTAATGGCAGTGAAGCCGGTATCCTCGTCGACGTAGATCCGTCGCTTGCCGTAGATGTGCCGCTCACCGTCACGCAGGTTGCCCTCTGCCACCCACACCCGCTTCAGTTCGTAACGCATGTAGTCAGGATTGGCATGAAATTTTGTCAGTAACGTATCGTAGCTCAGGCCGGGATCATCGAAATCGTAATTGTGGTAGGGGATGTACATCTCCTGTCGCCCGATCAGCGTCCATTCAAACCGTTCCATCGAGCCGTTGAAGCCGCGCACCTCGTCCACCGTTTTCAAGCCTCCGGGTCCATCCGGCGTATCGAAACCGACGGTGGGCGCGCGTCTCACCCTGCGGGAACCGGGCAGGTAGCGCCATACCTCACGCTGGTTCTTTGAGTAGTCGAACGGTTCGAACACCGAGGTAATCAGCCCCTTGTCACGCGCGGGCTCGGTCACGTAGGTCATGATGTAGCCTGCAAAGTTGCCCAGGTTCGGGTACTCGTTGGCGGGGACGAGTTCGGTGTCACGGCGCGCGTAGGGTGACTCCTGCAGGAACTCCGAGCGACGCACCGACTGCGTACCGTTGGGGAACACCGCGATATCGCTGTATTCGCCTTCCTGGGTTTCATTCGCACCCGTGGTGCGGGTCAGCCAGACCACCTCCGGCCCATTCTGGGGCACCGGGAATACCGCGCCGCCAATGTAGCCTGTGATGCCCTCGTAGTTGTTCACCAGTTCCGCATGCTCTGCGTTGTAGCGGATCTTTTTGTAATAGTGATCGTAATAGGCGAACTCCCGGTGCCCGGGGTAGACCGGCATGCGGAAGGTGTCACTATAGGTCTCGAACAGGGCGATCTGCCCGGGGCTGAGACGCGCCCTGTGCTCGTCGAGGTTGTCCGCGGTGATGACGAACAGCGGCTCCTCGTCCGGCCAGGGATTGGGGTAGGGGGTGCCGGGACCGTCCCACTGGAGTCCTTCCGGCAAACCCACGATGCTGCCCGTCCAGCGGGGCAACAGGCCATCCTCGCTGCCCTCGCGAATCGCGCCCATCGGGGTGAGGTCCTTGCCGAGTCTGGCCACATCCTCTGCCGGCGTCTTTGCCTGTACCGACAATGGCAACAGCAGAGCGGAGACTAAAAAACTGAACAGGTATCTGGAATGCATGAGCGGGTTCCTCGTGGTAAATCAGAAGCTATAAGACAGGTTGAGCGAAAGGTTGTCGCGATCGGCGATCAGGTGGTTCACGCCGCCGTCAGCAAAATGGCTGTAACCCACTTTTGTGGTGAAATTGTTCAGGTAGACAAACTGGAACTCGATGTTCACCGCCGTGGCGTCTTCCACCATTTCGGTTTCCAGGATGTTGCCTCCCAGTCCGCGGCGGAAGAATATGGGTACTTTCAGGTCCAGCCCCGGCATCAGGTTGAGATAGGACAGTTCGAGGCGCAGGTTCAGTACGCTACCGTGATCGTCGAAGCGCAGTTCAGAGCTGTCGTAGTTGCCGATCCAGGCGCCGGCGATCTCGAAGGTGAGGTTGGCGTCGTCCCACAGGGCGTTGGGTTCCAGTACATGCGAGCCACCGAGCTGAAAGGCGTACAGGTCGCCCTTAACCGGAGCGCCATCGAGGCGTACCACCGGCGAGTCCGCTTTCAGTGACACTTCGCCCTGGATATTGGTGATGCCCACCACGGTGGTAAAGCTCGCAGCGTAGCCCTGTATATCCTCGAAGTAGCGAATGGTGTAGGACTCGGGAATAACGCCGTCAGGGCCGAAGTTCACCTGCTGTGCGGGCGACTTGTTGTGCGCGTTGATGTAGTACAGGCCGAAATCGGTGCCGGCCTCAGTGAACCAGTGCAGGGCGGTACCCCACTGGCCTGTCTCGCTGGCGTTGTCGTTGGGCGTTTTCGGCAGGGCAATGATGTTGTCCGGGGAGCCGAAAGGAATCAGGAAGGTCTTCGCGCCAAAGCCGAGAAAATCGCGGTCGCTGAAGTAGCTGCCCACGCCGTTCAGTTCCGTCTCGCGCCACTCATACTGGTAATAGGCTTCCAGCGTGACATCCGGCACGAGATCAACCTGTCCGTACAGGGTGCCCGTGGGCAGCAGGATTTCCTTGACCTCTACGCCGGGGGTGTTGCGCGCGATCAGGTCCGCGCGATTTTGTAGCCCGTTGATGCCCGAGGTGAAGGTTGCTTCTCCCCAGTTGATCACCTGGTTGCCGAGGCGCAGGTTGAACAGTCGGTCACCGCTCAGTTCGCCATCCACGTAGACGAAGTAGTCCAGCATTTCCAGGCGGTCGCGGTGGGCATCGACGGTGTCGTCGGGAAATTCCCTGAACCCGGCATCACCGCCAAAGGCGGTACTGTTGTTGTATGAGGCGAAATCGCCCCGCGAGATGTCGGTGCTGGAGTTGTAGACCTCGTCGTAGAAGGCGCGACCGCGCAGGAACACACCGAAGTTGCGCCAGTTAATGTCCATCTCCGAGACAATCGACAGCTTGTTTTGTACCAGGCCGCGGTCAAAATTATTGTTACCGTCGTTGGCATTCAGCAGGACGGTGTAGTCTTCCAGGTCGGGGATCAGGTTGCCTGTGTCACGAAAACGGAACTTGTCTTCATCGCGACTTTCCACACGCCACTGTGCGGTATAGGCGACATTGGTATCCCAGTCGACCTGCACTTCGTTGTCTGCGCCAAATTCGAAGGATAGCCCAAGCGCACCGCTGCAACTGCCGGCCAGTACAAGCGCCACAAGCCGCGCTGCGCGCCTGTGAGTGAGCTGTAGGATCTGCATATTTATGGTCATAATTATCGGCTCGCTGTGGAAAGATTTTGATCCGAGGATGTTGGCCGGTGCATCGCGGCCGGCTGCGCTGGTCGGTTGCCGCTTGTGCGGAGCAGGAAGCTCGCCAGCGCCGGCAACAGCCAGAGGGCGCCGATCATATTCCACAGGAACATGAACGTGAGCAATTTGCCCATGTCTGCCTGGAACTTGATGGGTGAAAAGATCCAGGTGGCAACACCCACGGCAAGCATTACGCCCGTCAGGCTTACCGCTTCACCGGTAGTGCGCAGTGTGTGATAAAAGGCCTCCCGGATAGGCTCGCCGTGGCGCAGGAAGTACGCCAGCCGACTGTAGATGTAGATACCGTAATCGACGCCGACGCCCACACCCAGTGCGATCACCGGCAAGGTCGCGACCTTCACGCCGATACCGAGGTAGGCCATCAGTGCCTGGCACAGGAAAGAGGTGAGGGCGAGCGGCACAACGATACAGACAACTGCGCGCCACGACCCGAAGCTGATGAAGATCAGCGCGCAGACCACGCTGTATATGAGCAGCATCATGCGTGTTTGCGCAACGCGAATTTCCTGGTTGGTCGCGGCCTCGATGCCCGCGTTGCCCGCGGCGAGCGCGAAGTTCACGCCCTCGCGACGATTTTCCCGGGCGAAAGCCTGCGCCGCGTCTACCACGTTCTGCAGCGTGTCCGCCCTGTGGTCGTTAAGGAACAGGGCCACCGGCAACAGGCTGCAGGTGGTGTTCATCAGTGCCGGTGGCATCTGGTTGAACGTCGTGCCCAGCAGGCGCTGGTTGCGGCTGATCGTGGCCCACTTCAGGCTGCCCTCGTTGTAACCGGCCGCGACCAGTTTGGAGATTTCCGTGGCCGCCATGGCGGAATTGACACCGGACACATTGCGCATGTACCAGGTAAAGCGGTCCACCAGTTCCAGGGTGCGGTAATCGGTACACTTCTGCTCGGGGGTCTCCACCATTACCACCAGCACATCCGAGCTGGTGGCGTAGTTCTCAGTGATGTAGGCGTTGTCGACGTTGTAGCGGGAGTCGGGATGCAGTTCGGGAGCCCCGGGATCGAGATCACCGATCTTGAGATTCTGGCCGCCGTATATGCCTACGCCAAAGCCCGCGAGTGCGATGATGATGGAGATCACCGCAACCTTGCGGTCCGCCAGGTGAGAGATGACATTCCAGAACCTGTTTCTGCGGGTGCTGGTGCGACGTTCGTAGAGGCGTTGCTTGACCTTTTTGCTAACGCCGAAATACGACATGAGCACGGGCAGCAATACCAGGTTGGTGAGTACGATGACCGCAACGCCCACGCTCGCCGCGATGCCCAGCTCCTTGATTACGGCGATGGGTATCAGCACCATGGTGATAAAGCCTATGGCATCCGATACGAGCGCTGTCATGCCTGGCACGTAGAGTGAGCGAAAGGCGTGCCGCGCACTGTCGAGGCTGTCATGCCCTGCAGCGCTCTCGGCCATGAAGGCGTTGATGATCTGCACGCCGTGACTCACGCCGATCGCGAAAACCAGGAATGGAATGAGTATCGAGTAGGCATTCAGGCCAAGCCCGAGCGAGGTCAGCAGGCCGAGCTGCCAGATGACGGCAACCACCGAGCAGAGCAGGGGTGCCAGCGTGCCACTCAGGCTCCGTGTATAAAGCAGCAGCAGCACGCTGGTGATGCACAGGGTGATAACGGCGAACATGAAAACGGCGGTGATGCCGTCGAGCAGGTCGCCCACCATCTTGGCGAAGCCGATGATGCGGATGTTCACTTGCGGCTCGCCGCTGGCATCTCTGGAGAGCGCCTCGTACTTGTCGCGCACGTCGGTTTCCAGCCGTTGCGACAGTTCCCAGTAGTCCAGCGGTTCACCGCTGGTGGGGTCGATGTCAATCAGTGGCGCCTGTACGATGCTGGAGCGGTAGTCGTCGGAAACCAGCCGGCCCACCTCGCCCGAGCGCAGCACGTTCTGGCGCAGTTGCTGCATCGCTTGCGGGGAGCCGTCGTAATTCGAGTCGATCACCTTGTCGCCCTCGAAACCCTGCTCGGTCACTTCGATCCAGCGCACGTTGGGCGTCCATAATGAACGCATGCGGTTGCGGTCCACCCCTGGCAGGTAGAACACCTCGTCATTGACCTGCTGCAGCAGATCCAGGTACTCGGGGTCGAAGATGTCGCCACGGGTGTGCTCGACCGCGACCTGGATGGTAGTACCGCTGGCGCCGAGATCCCCCTTGTGCTTCATGAACGCCTGGATGAAGGGGTGCTCCATCGGGATCATCTTCTCGAAGCTGGCGTCGGGCCTGAGCTGGGTGGTCTGGTAGGCGAAGAACACGGTGGCGATGGCAAACAGGGCCAGCAGCAAGGGCCGGGCATTGAAGATCAACCGCTCAAGGAAGCGCTCTTCCTCCCCCGGGTGATAGGTGTGCAGGTGTTCGTCTGAGTTGTTTTCGCCCACCGGCAGCTTCTCGCTCATGGTTGTACCTCGTAAACCCGGGCCCCGCCCTGGCCGACCAGCACACGGTTGCCTTTGTACGGAATGCCCGAGCTCAGGCTCAACCCGTCCTCCAGCATGCTGCGCCTGAACTGCCGCGCGCCGCCCGCGCTGTACAGCACGGTACCCACGCCGCCAGTGATCACGACCCGGCCCTCAGTATCGGTGCCACCGCCCGCAAGACTGACCTGCGTGTCCACGGGCACTTGCTCGAAACTGCGACCGAAATCCGCGGAACGAAACAGGTTGCCTTGGAGGCCGAACATGAGGAGTGCTTCGCTCACGGGCTCGTACACAAGACCGAACCAACTGCCCTCGTAGAATGGCTCGAGGCTTTCCCAGGTCTCGCCGGAATCAGCGGAGCGAAACATCACGCCACCTTCCCCGGCGATAAATACCTGGCCCTCGCCGTCACCGATGATGGCATTCAGGTGGAATTCGCCGGGATTTTCCAGGCGTTCACCGTGATCGGACCAATGCTGGCCGCCATCACGGGTGGCGATGAAAGTGCCGAAGGCGCCGACGGCCCAGCCACGGTTCCCGTCCTCGAAGTAAACGTCCAGTAGTGGCTCGGTGAATACCGGTTCATCGAGCCTCAGTTCCGCGTCCTCGACATCCATCCTGGCGTCATCAATGGCGCTGTCGAGGTCTGTGTCGGCCAGTTCCCCGGCGGCGGTTTGCTGCGCCTGTAGCGCGCGCAGGCGCCGGTACGCCACTTCGCGCTGTTCGATATTCTCCTGGTTTTGTACCGCCAGCCCATCGCGCTGCAGCCGCCAGGTGGCAGCGGCGTCTTCGCTGATCAGCACCAGCCCGTCGTGGCCAACGGCCCAGCCGGTGGTGGCGTCCGCGAAGTGGACTGCGGTCAGCATCTGGGTTGTGGGTACGCGGGCCTGCCGCCAGTCGTGGCCCCCGTTGTCCGAGTACAGCACGTGTCCGTACTCGCCGGTGACGACGAGGCGCTCGCCTGCAACAGCGATGTCCAGCAGCAGCGATTCGGCCGCCCGCGGCATCAGCGGCGCCATGTGCCTGGTCGTCGTCTCGCCGAGAGCCGATTGGGTGCAGAATAACGCGAGCGCCAATGCGACGATTGGCAGAAAACAGGGCATGACCTATCACCTGAGTATTAAAATAATTATGTCTGTATGCATTCTGTTCGCAGGCCCCCGCCCGGACCATGATGCGTATCAAGAGTCCGGGCGAAAGTTGCGGGTCGCTGCCGTGTCCGCACGCTGGCAGTTCAAGTCGGTGCACTCGCGCGCTGGTTCGTTCAGCCGGTGCTTGGGTAAGCGTGTGAGCTGCGCTAACGTAGCGTGCTTGTGCCACCCCGGGAGCAGGCAGTATGGCCGCTATCATTTTTGAAAAACGCGCGCAGCAAGCGTGGATAACCCTGAACCGCCCGCAGGCGGGCAACACGTTGAATGGCGACATGTTCGTCGAGTTGGCTGATGCCTGGCAGGAGGTGCGGGACGACGATGCCGTTCGCGTGGTGGTTGTCACCGGCGCCGGGGATGAGGATTTTTGCCGCGGCGGCGATCTCGGCTCGGTGATCCCCCTGTGGACCGGCGCGCGCCAGCCGGAAACCCGCAACGAGGAGCGTCTGCTCAACGACCCGCTGATCGTCGATCGGATCATGCTCAAGGCGGACCCCCTGTACAAGCCGGTGATTGCGGCGGTGAATGGGCGCGCGCTCGGGGGCGGCACGGAACTGCTGCAGGCAACGGATATTCGTATCGCCGCGGAGCATGCCCAATTCGGGCTGCCCGAACCGAAGGTCGGCGTGGTGCCGGGTGCCGGTTCCATGGTGCGGCTCGCGCGGCAACTGCCCTGGGCGCACGCCATGCGCATCCTGTTGGGCGGCGAGCCTGTCAGCGCCACGCAGGCGCTCGCCATGGGCCTGGTGTCAGAGGTGGTGCCGCTGTCACAACTGCAGGCGCGGGCCGCGTACTACGCCGACAATATTTGTCGCCAGGCACCGCTCGCGCTGCAGGCGATCAAGCGCACGGCGCTGAATACCCATACCTTGCCCTGGGAGGAGGCCTTCGCCTATGAGATGGAGCAGGCCGGCCAGGTGATGATGAGCCGTGACGCGCGCGAGGGGCCGCGCGCCTTCAAGGAAAAACGGCCGCCGGAATTCACCGGCCAGTAACCGGGGGGCTGGAGACAGGCTCAGGCGTCTGCTATAACACGGGACTTCAAAGGGAGTTGCCACATGCATATTATTCAGCTCAGTGAGAGCCTTGCGGTTGCGCCGCAGATCGCCCGCGACGACGTGGCGATTATCGCTGCGCGCGGTTACCGGGTACTGGTGAACAATCGGCCCGATGGGGAGGAGGGCGCACAACCCTCCGCCGACGAGTTGGGCGAGCTCGCGCAAGCGGCGGGCCTCGACTACTACCACATGCCGGTCACGCACCGGGATTTCCCCGGCGCGGAGTTTGCGGCCTTCAGCGCCCTGGTGGACGACCCCGACAGGCCCGTGCTGGCTTTCTGCCGCTCGGGTACGCGCTGCGCCAACCTGTGGGTAGCCAGCCGGCCTGCCGGGGAACTGGAAAAGGCGATAGAGGCCGCCCGGCGAATAGGCTTCGACCTGGGCATGGCCGGCCACTACCTCGCGCGTCGCTGAAGCGGTGGCGTCGAAGGCATCACTCGCGGGGCGCAGACGTCGATGACGGGTCGTCTTCAAACCGGGTCTGAGCAATGAGCCTGCTGCAGGATAATCGACATCCGCTGTGGGACCTGCCCACGCGGGTGTTCCACTGGGCTATCGTCTGCCTGCTGCCGCTGGCGTGGCTGAGCGCCGAGACCGACAACTACGAATGGCATTCCTGGATCGGCTACAGCATTCTCGTGCTGGTGGCATTTCGCCTGTGCTGGGGTTTTATCGGCAGCCGGCACTCGCGGTTTGCGGATTTTCTGGTGGGGCCCGCGAGGGTGCTCGCCTATGTGCGCGGCAAGGGCGCCGCCAGTGCCGGGCACAACCCGCTCGGTGGTTGGTCGGTGGTGGTGCTGTTGCTGTTGCTGGGCCTGCAGGGTGTGAGCGGCCTGTTTAACAGCGAAGACATTATTTTCGAGGGCCCCCTGTATTACGCCGCCAGTTCGGAGCTGCGCGATACCATGGGCGAGGTGCACGAAATCGTGTTCAACGTGCTGCTCGGTTTTATTGCGCTGCATATTGCCGCAGTGCTCTACCACCAACTGCGGCTGAAGGAGAAACTGGTGCAGGCCATGCTGCGCGGGCGGGCCGCCGGCCGCGAGGGCAGGGCCTCACCGGCGCCCCTGTGGCTGGCAGTGGTGCTGCTCGCAGTGCTGGCCGGGCTGCTGTGGTGGGGCCTGTCGCTGGCGCCGCAGCCGGACCCGGGCCGGTGGGGTTAAAGCGTCAAAGCGTTGCTATGTCCGGGATTAATATTCATCTGTAATATACTGTAATAAAAAGATAAAAATTCGATTATTAAAGTAGTTTCGAGGTTCGGGGCAGGCAGAAAGTAATGGAGGTTTTGGCGCATGACCAACGGTAGTTGCCTGTGTGGCAAGGTGGCGTTCAGCGTCAGTGAATTCGCCAGCGGCGTATTCAAGTGTCACTGCTCCAAGTGCCGCAAGGCCTTCGGCGGGGCTTCCAGCGCCGCCACCCTGGTGCCCGGTGCCGCGTTCAGCTGGCTCAGCGGTGAGGACACGATCCGGGAATTCCGCACAGCGAGTGGTTTTCTACGCCGCTTCTGCGCTGACTGCGGTTCAATTCTGCCGCAGCACCTGCCCGACTATGGCAACTACTGGGTGCCCGCCGGCCTGCTGGATGACAATAACGGGCTGGCTCTTAATCGGCATATCCATGTGGCATCGCGGGCCGAGTGGGAGGTGCTGGACGAGGCCACGCGGCAGCACCCGGAGGGGTTTGATTCCTAGCGGGTTGCAAAAGAGAGGGCCTGTAAAAACCGGGCCATTAAAAAGTGGGAGGCTAAAATAGAGCCGAGCCTTCGCCGCGGCGCCGCTCGGCCCAGCATAGTCTTCCCCGGGCCGCGATCAATACAGGTAATTGTCCGACTTGTACTCATCGTGACAGGCGGAGCAGGCATCGCCCGTCGCCACAATAGCCTGGCTGATTGCCTTGCGGTCGCCTCCCTCGACGGCGGTCTGCAGTGCCACCGCGGCCGTTTTCAGGTCGGAGAGCTTGCTGTTGAAGTCCTCGCGGTTCTCCCAGATTTCAGGCAGGGCGCGGGTGGTGCCTTTGTCGCTGCCGGGTGAGAAGCCGCGGGAGATGTCCATCTCGGTGAGCTGCACCAGCTGCTCCGCGCTCTCGGACAGGCGCTGTTCATCCCAGGGCATCTCGCCCTTGAGCATGGCGACCATCGGGCCGAAGTTGGTCGCCACCAGGGCAAACCAGGATTGACGATAAGATTGCAGAATTTCCTTGTCGTCGAAATGGGAGATGGCCAGTGGCGAGAGTGCGAGGCCGGCGGCCAGGCTGACGCACAGCAGGCTGCGGCGCAGGGTAGTGGACATAGGTACTCCTTGGTGTGGCGACGGTTCGGCCAGGGTAGGTTAGTGTAGGCAGGGCAGCCCCCGTGTGGCAAGCGTGGTCGCTTGCAATCGTTGGGCAACAACACGACCAACTTATTGAACCTGAGGGCGCTCAGTAAAAGGCCGCGCGCGGACTCGCCGGTCAATTGCGTTACCATGAGCCGATGTAAAACAGGGAACACCGCAGATGAGTGCAGAGCAGCAGTGGGATTACAGTTTCGACGTGGTGGTGGTCGGCTCGGGCAACGGTGGCATGACCGCCGCCTTGTGCAGCTATGAGATGGGCAGCAAAGATGTGCTGCTGGTGGAGAAGTCCGACCTGTTCGGCGGTACCAGTTCGATCTCCGGCGGCGGCGTGTGGATACCCTGCAACCGCTACGCGCAGCAGGCGGGCGCGGAGGATTCAAAAGAAAAGGCAAAAACCTACCTGCGCCAGCTCATCACCGAGGAGGAAGTGCCCGAGTACCAGCTCGACGCCTACCTCGAGAACGGCCCGAAAATGGTCGATTTTCTGCATGAGCGCACGCGTGTGCGCTACGTGACGCTGGAACACTACCCCGACTACTACACCAACCTGGAGGGCGCGATGGAGGGCCATCGCTCGATGGAGCCGGAAACCATCGACGCCAACGAGCTGGGGGAAGAGTGGCGGCGGTTGCGGCGCACCCACCCCATGATGCACCTGGGTGGCCTGATCGGATTCACCCAGGTCGAGGCCGCGCTATTGATCGGCCAGCAGCCCGGCTGGTGGAAAACGGCGGTAAAGCTGGTATTCGATTACCTCACCGATATTCCCTGGCGGTTGAAAGACAAGTACGCGCGCCGTCTCGCCACCGGCTGCGCGGGCGTTGCCCGGCTGCGGGCCTCCATGCAGGATCGCGATATCCCGCTGTGGTTGAATACCCCGCTGACCCGCGTGATAGACGAAGACGGCAAAGTGCTGGGCATTGAAGTGACCCGCAACGGCAAGCCGCTGCGTATCCAGGCGCGCAAGGCGGTGATACTGGCCGCGGGCGGCTTTGAACACAACCAGGCCATGCGCGAGCAGTATCTGCCCCAGCCCACCAACCACGCGTGGAGCGCGGGCACGCTGGACAACACGGGCGATGCCATTCGCGAGGGCCAGCGCCTGGGCGCGCAGATGCATCGCCTGGGCGAAGCCTGGTGGTGCAATACCATCTCGGTGCCGGGCGAACAGATTCCGCGCCTGAGTATCATGGAAAAATCCTATCCCGGTTCCATTGTCGTAAACCCGGCGGGGGAGCGCTTCAGCAACGAATCGCAGAATTACATGGCCTTCCAGCAGGAGACCTTCGCCAAACACAGCGAAGACAACCCCTGCAACCCTGCCTGGCAGGTGTTCGACGCCAACTTCCGCGCCACCTACTTTGTGGGGCCGCTATACAACTCGAAGTTCATGCCGGACTGGGCGCTGCCGAAGCGCTACGAGACCGAGGGCTTCTTTGCCAAAGCGGACACCATCGGCGAGCTCGCGCGCAAGATCGATGTCGACCAGGCGGGGCTGGAAGCAACCGTGAACCGCATGAACGGGTTTGCGCGCGCGGGCGTGGACGAGGACCTGCATCGCGGCGAGTCGGCTTACGATCGCTACTACGGCGACCCCAGGGTGAGCCCCAATCCCTGCCTGGCACCGATCGAGAAGGCGCCTTTCTACGCCATTCGGGTCGACCCGGGCGATTTCGGCACGCAGGGCGGCATGGTGATCAACGAGCACGCGCAGGTGCTGCACACGGACGGACACGTGATCGAGGGGCTGTACGCCACCGGCAACTGTGCCGCGCCCACGCTGCCCTGTTACCCGGGGCCGGGTGCCACGCTGGGGCCGGCCATGACCTTTGCCTACCAGGCGGCGAAGAAGATCACCGGCTACCAGGACTAGGCGCAGCGCCGCGGGTTAGGCCAGGCGCTGCTCAGGCCGTGCGCCTGCGGCGGCTCGCCAGCAGGCAGAGCAGCCCGGTGCCGAGCAACAGCGGCACGGCGGGGGCGGGTACGTTCGCGGCTCTCGAGGTGTTGAAGGTGAACTGGTAGTCCACGCTGTTGTTTGAGGTCTCCTGCACCCAGAAGGCGTAGTCGCCGGCGCCGAGCGGCCCTGCCGCGATGTCGTCGAGGATGTCGCCCGAAGCGCCATTGAACAGCACGAAGCCGCTGACGTCGCCGATGCCCTGGCCGCCGAAGACCGTGCCCATCACGTAGCCGAAGAAGCTGACGCCCGGGTCCGCGGGCGAGAAATCGTAGGCATCCACGGTGATGGAGTCGAGGGTTTCCCCGGCGCCCACGCTGAAGGTGAAATAGTCGGCGTCATTGCCGCCCACCGCGCCGGTATTGCCGTTGGGCCCGATCTGCCCGATGACCGTGTTGGCGCCGGCACCGAGTGCGAGCCCGGTGGGCGCACCGAAGGCGCCGGACAGATCACCCGATACACCCTCATCGTAAATGATGCCGGCGTTGGCCGTGGCGGCGCCGAGCATTGCGGCAACAAGACACTGGGCCGCGCGGAGGCTCAGGTAGCGAAAGCTGCGAAACGTCATGGGTTCTCCTTATTGTTTCTGTAGCAGTGTGTGGGCCCGGTACAAGTCACGTACGCAATCCACGTATTAAACCGGCTTATGCAATTGGCGCGCCAGCCATGCCAAGCTATTGAATTCTATTGGGCTGCCGGCGGGCACGCGGCGATTGCTGGCCGCCGTGTAATGAATGCTGACACTTGCTCGCGGACACTTGCTCGCGGGCTACAATGCCGCGAGCCTGGTGGAGTGAGTGCTGGAGGGCGGGTTCGTCGCGCGGGGCAAGCCGCTGGCGGCGCACTGCGCATTTTTGCCTGAATTGTCTCCGCATTCGAGGATGCAAGAACAGCGCGGGGTTCCGTAGAATAGGCGCGTCACTCACGGGAAATCGCCATGACCAGCAGCCACCACAAGATGCCGCCGTTCACTCGGGAACAACTCGAAGCCTACTGGATGCCCTACACCGGCAACCGCCAGTTCAAGGCGG
>CAZFJQ010000060.1:0-18804 GCA_964519755.1 uncultured Halioglobus sp. | reverse complement strand
TCAGGCGGGCACGGACCACACCTGCGGTTCCGGAGAGATCTGCTTCTACGATGCGCAAGACACGACGTTTCCACCCTCCTTTACCGCCGTGCCCGATCCCGGTTGGGTATTCCTGCACTGGCAGCGGGGTGAGGACTTTCTCTGTCAGGGTAGCCAGGTTAGATGCGGTCCATTTCGTTTCGACCGGGATTCGGACCTTGCCGCCAGCTTCCTCGAATCAAACCGGGTGTTCAGGCTCTCGCCGGTCTTTCGCAGGAAGGCCGCACCTGGCGAGACTCTCGGCACCCCGATCGATAGCGTGGTGGAAGTGAATGCACGCCAGTGGGCCCAGCCTTTTCTTTTCAAAGGTGTGAGCTACGCGGACATCGAATCGGTCTGTCCCCAGGGAGAGTGTGACGGCGCCCTGGGTGGTTACGATGTGACCGGCTGGAAATGGGCGGACCGGGCCGCAATCAACCAGCTGTTCAACCACTATATCGGCCGTGAAGCGCTGGGTGCGGACGTCTACGAAGTTTCCGAAGAACCTGCGTTCTGGATTCTCGATTTCTGGAAGGACGAGTGGAATTATCTGTTTGAATCGGGCATCTACACGACCCGGGCGACCCAAGGGTACTATTATTCTCCCGACGGCAGCGATTTCAATACCGCCCGCATGCGGGAGGGCAGCAGGATGTATGTGAGAAGTGAAGCAAAAACCGACCTGAACCTGCCTGCAGCAACCTTTACTTACGACTGGGTGGGTGCCTGGCTCTATCGGGTGGATTGACGCGGGCACTGAGAGCCACCCGAACGTGTTAAACTGCCCTTTCCGCTCAGAATACAACGATGATTAGCACACTATCTCACCCGGCAATTTCCAGAGTGCAGCGATGATCCGCGGTTGGGCACAACCGCTGGTGCTCGCCGCGGGACTCGCCGTGCTACCGCTGTTCGCCAGTGGCGCACCCACGGGGTTTTCAACGTGCATTACACAACTCGGCAATGAGGCCCGCGCGCGCGGGCTTTCCACTGAAACCGTCGACAACGTGCTGGCGGGCCTTGAGCACCAGCCCAGGGTCATCGAGCTGGATCGCGCCCAACCGGAGTTCAGCCAGACCTTCGCCGCCTACCTGCGCGCCCGCGTTACGCCGGAGCGGGTGCGACGCGGGCGCGAATTGCTGGCTCGCCACGACGATCTGCTTGCCCGGCTGACCCGCGAGTACGGTGTGCCGGGGCGCTACCTGGTCGCGTTCTGGGGCCTGGAGACCAATTTCGGATCGTACCTGGGGAATATGCCGACGCTGGATTCCCTGGCCACGCTGGCCTGCGATCCGCGCCGTGCGGAGTACTTCTCCGGCCAGTTCCTGATAGCGCTGGAGTTGCTGGAACGCGAGTCGCTGACGCCGCGGCAGATGCGCGGTTCCTGGGCGGGCGCCATGGGACATACCCAGTTCATGCCCGCGGCCTACCTGGAGCACGCCGTCGATGGTGATGGCGACGGGCGCATTGACCTGTGGGCCAGCGAGGCAGATGCGCTGGCCTCGGCGGCGCGCTACCTGCACAACCTCGGCTGGAACCGGGGCGAGCGCTGGGGGCGTGAAGTGGGTCTGCCGGCTGACTTTCCGTGGCATGAATCTGCCGCGAACGCGCGCAAATCCCTGGCCGAGTGGCGCGCGCTGGGCGCGCGGCGCGCCGATGGCGGTGCATTGCCAGATGCCGAACTGGATGCCGCGCTGCTGCTGCCCATGGGGCATCGCGGCCCCGCATTCCTGGTCTACCCCAATTTCGATGTCATCATGCAGTGGAACCGCTCGCAGTCCTATGCGCTATCGGTCGGCTATCTGGCCGACCGGCTGGTCGGTGGCGGGGAACTGGTAGCGACAATGCCGGAGAACGAGAGCATGCCTTCGCGGGCGCGTTTGCTCGGCATGCAGGAGCGCCTGGCGACGCTGGGGTTTGACCCGGGCGAACCCGACGGTATTCTGGGCCCGGCAACGCGCGGTGCCCTGCGGGCTTTCCAACTCCGCGCGGAGCTGCCGGCAGACGGCTACCCTGATCAACACACGCTCAACGCACTCGAGACCTATGCAGAGTAATAACGAACCCGAAAGCAAGAGGAAGAACGAGACTGTTCCAGAGGGATCCTCCAGCCATTCCGGGAAGCCTGCGCGCAGGCGGCTGGGCGTCGTACTGGCAGCGCTCTGTGCCGTAGCTGTGCTTGTCTTCTGGCCGCGCACTGAACGACTGCCCGATTTTGATGGCTACGGCGATGTCGCCACGATGAAGCGCGCCTTCTTCGCGCACCTGGCGCCCGCCATCCAGGCGGAAAACCAGCGGGTACTCGAACAGCGCGAAAGATTGCTGGCTATCGCCGATGAGCATGAACGCGGCGACGCCCCCGGTTGGCTGGACCGGCGCTGGCTGCAACGCCTGGCCGATGAATACGAAGTCGAATGGGACGCGTCAGACCCGGAGCCCGCCCTCGAGCTGTTGCAACGGCGCGTGGACATGGTGCCGCCGGCTCTGGCCATGGTGCAGGGCGCCAAGGAGTCCGGCTGGGGCCGGTCGCGCTTCGCGGTCGAGGGCAACAACCTGTTCGGCCAGTGGTGTTATACGCAGGGCTGCGGGTTGGTGCCGGAGAACCGGCGCGCGGGCGCGCAGCACGAGGTCGCCGCCTTCGACACCCTGCGCGCGGCAGTGGCCAGCTACCTGCACAACCTCAATACACACGCTGCCTACCTGCCACTGCGGCTTTTGCGCGAACAACAGCGCGAGGCCGGTGAAAAACCCAGGCCCGAAGCGCTGATCGAAGGCCTGACACAGTACTCCGAACGCCGCGAGGCCTATGTGAAAGAAATCCGCGCCATGCTGCGCGCCAATCGCCCCATCATCGAGGAGGTTGTTGCATCGGCATGAACTGCCGCGCCTGTATCTCCGCGGCACTACTGTGCATGTGCACTCTCGCCCTGCCCGCCCGTGCCGACAGCGGTGTCATCGTCCTGTACCACCATGTCAGCGCAAGCACGCCGCCGACGACCAGCGTGACACCCGCGGTGTTCGAGGCGCATATGGACTACCTCGCGGAGAACGATTTCGCAGTGTGGGAACTGGAGCGCCTGCTGGACGCGATCTACGGCGGCGGCTCCGTCCCCGACAAGGTAGTTGCCATCACCTTCGACGACGCCTACGAGTCGGTCTACACCGAAGCCGCGCCCCGCCTGCGCGCGCGCGGCTGGCCGTTCACGGTTTTCGTCAATACCGACGCCGTCGATGCCGGGCACTCGCCCTACATGAGCTGGAAGCAGTTGCGCGAACTGGCTGACGGCGGCGCGGCGATCGGCAATCACAGCGGCTCGCACGCACACCTGGCGTCGATCGCGCAGGATGAGCCGGAGCAAGTCTGGAAGCAACGCGTGGCCGAGGACCTGGCGCGCGCATCGGCGCGCATCGAAGCGGAGACCGGTCGCGCCCCGAGCCTGCTGGCCTGGCCCTATGGCGAGACTGCCAGGGAGCTGTGGCTAGTGGCGGCGCGGCACCACCGCTATTCGCTGGCGCAGCGCTCCGGTGCCGTGGGACCGCACGTTCCGCGGCACTCTGTTCCGCGCTTTCCGCTGGCCAGTGGTTATGACGACATCGAGCGGCTGGCGCTCGCTGTTCACTCGCGCGCGTTGCCAGTGGCGCAGGAATCGACACTGCCGCCGCTGCGACGGGGTGCCGTTGAGAATCCCGAACGCTTGCAACTGGCGTTGATCGAGGAAGCAGGATATCGAACGGAGCAGATCAACTGCTTTGACGCCGCAGGCCAGGGGCTGACCACCCGGCTTGCTGATCAACGGCTGGACATCGAACTGCCGGAGGGCCGGGCCGGGCGCAACAAAATCAACTGCACCGCGCCGGCAGTGGATGGCAGCGGGGATTATTACTGGTACTCGTTTCAGTGGTTGCAGCCGGAGCCTGATGGGCGCAGACCGAAAAAATAAAGCCAGGCTCTGTTCAAGGCTCAGGCACGAGAAGCGTGAGAAAGACCGCGAAAAATGCACCGGAAACCCGATCAAGCTTGCGGTCTGCCAAGCGTGCGTGTATTCATCCCGAAGCCTGGGGTCCATCGCCTTCGGACTTAAACAAGGTTTTTTTAGCACCCGGAGTTGCCTCGCTCTCACCAGACCCTTTGGGCTCTGCACACAGTCGCTGTCAATCAGGATGCTCTTCCGGGACGAACCACTCGCGGTAAACGTAGACACTCATGCGACCAGGCAAATGAGTGGGGCATTATGCGGCCAGGAGCGCGGGACAAAACCGCCTCTGCATTGGCTTCGAGTGAGGCCGCAGCCGCCAGGCACGGAAACGCATGCCAGCTTTTTCTCAGTTACGCCATGTATTACCCCGGGCCTGGCGCATGCGATAATTACCAATCATCAAACCTCTCAGCAGCAGGATGACCATTGCCACAATGCGCTTGATGCTCGCGCCCATGGAGGGCGTTGTCGATCACACGATGCGTTCACTCCTCACATCGCTCGGCGGTATAGATCGCTGCGTCACCGAGTTCGTGCGCGTTACTGAACGACTGCTGCCACCAAGGGTATTTTACCGCCTGTGCCCGGAGCTGTTGACCCACGGCCTCACCGATTACGGTGCGCCGGTATATGTGCAATTGCTGGGAGGACAGCCCATCGCGATTGCCGAGAATGCGGCGCGCGCGGCTGAGCTCGGCGCGCACGGCATCGACCTCAACTTCGGCTGCCCGGCTAAAACGGTCAATCGTTCCGACGGCGGTGCCATCTTGTTGCGTGAGCCCGCGCGCGTGCACGGGATTGTCAGTGCCGCTCGCAACGCTGTACCGGCCCACGTACCGGTTACGGTAAAAACCCGTCTGGGTTTTGAAGACGATTCTCTCTTCCTGGATATTGCGCGCGGCATTCAGGCCGCCGGGGCCACGGAATTGACGGTGCATGCGCGCACACGCCGGCAGGGCTACAAGCCACCGGCGCACTGGGAAACGATCGCGAAAGCGCGCGAGATACTCGACATTCCAGTGATTGCCAATGGCGAAATCTGGAGCGTGGGGGATGCACTACGTTGCCGCGAGTCGAGTGGCTGTAATGACCTTATGCTGGGCCGCGGCGCTCTCTGCAGGCCTGATCTACCGCGGTTGATTCAAAGTGCGTTGCAGCCGGCCTCGCCCGAACACAGAGTCGAGCCATTAACCTGGCAGGCCGTGATGCCACTGCTACTCGGCTACTTTGAGCTGAACCTGGCCGCCTACGACGCTCGCTACGTGGGCAACCCGATCAAGCAATGGCTGGCATATTTACGCAGGACTTACTGGCAGGCCGCGACGCTGTTTGAACGTATCAAGCGTTTGCACGAGCCGGAGAAGATTCGCGCGGAGCTCCTTGCAGAGTTGAGTACGCAACCGCCCCAGTGTGACGCCGCAACCGCACACCCTGCCTAGCCGGCTCGGTGAAACCCGCAGATTTTGTGGCCATCCGGGTCCAGAAAATAACACAGGTGCACTGAGCCCATTGTCGTGTTTCTCTCGCCGGGCGGGTCCTCCACACTGACGCCACCGTGGGCGACGGCCACGTCATGCAACTCCTTGATCTGTTCCGGTGAACTGCAGGCAAAACCGATGGTGGACCCGTTGGCGACGCTGACAGGTTCGCCATTGATCGGTTCGGTGATGCAGAACGTGGCCCCGCCATGCATATAGAACAACCGCATCTGGCCGGTGTCGTTAATATGCTCAAAGGGCTCGCCCGCGCCCAGAACACCCAGGACCGCATTGTAGAAACTCTTCGTTCTCTCGATATCATTCGAGCCAATCATGACGTGATTTATCATCGATCTCTCCAATTCACCCGCTGTAACCAAGCAGGGGGCAGCCTATCTTTAAAGCAAACGTAAAAGCAATAACACCGATACTTGCCTGGATGACCAGGGCTGGCGAGGAGCATTCGTGCAATAGCAGTTGCGCGTGTCAGCCCAGACCCAGCGCCCTGGCCTCTTTTTCCAGTATCGCCTGTACATGGGGCTGTGTCTTCACGCGTGCTATCAGCCCAGCCACGGCGGGCCAGCGCTCGCTGTCCACCTCGTAACCCGCGTAGGAGGCGTTGATAAACGGGCTAACGATACTCAGGTCCGCCATCATGAAATCGCCAAACAGGAAGCCATCCAGGGGCACCTGGCTTTCAAGGTAATCCAGCATCGGCGGCAGTTTCTTCCCGGTGATCTTTGCGACCAGCTCTTCGTCGGGTTCCTGCTTGAAAGCAATCGGCCGCATGAAGCGCTGGAAAAATATCCCCGCTGCGAGCTCCGCGACGTGGCCACCACACAGGTCTTCATACCAGTCCGCCATGGCTTTGTCCGCGAGCTCGGATGGGTACAGTGCCGGTTCCGGGTAGGCGCTCTCCAGGTAGCGACAAATCACCTTGGAATCACCCAGCGTCAGGCCGCCATCGACCAGGGTGGGCACCTTGCCCAGTGGGTTTATCTTGAGGTATTCGGCGTCACCAGAGAATGGCATTTGCTGCACGATCTCATAGGGTAGGCCTTTAAATTCCAGTGCGACGAGTACCTTGCGCACGAAGGGCGAGCCGTGTACGCCGTATATCCTGATCATCATTCGTTCCTTAATTTTGACTGTAGCATTCCAGGGTTTAAACCGGTGTTTGACGCATATTACTCAGTGTACATCTTGACCGGCGCCTTCTCCCCGGCGAAGAGTCGGAGGCGCCATTTTACGGGAATATGGGTGCGCGCGGTTAATGTCGCTCGGCGGCAATCGACGCACAGCGAACGAACTCCCGGTCGGCCGCAAGCGGCAATGCGTGCTCCGCGCGCTCGAGAGCAAGTCGGGCATGCTGCCGCGCTGCCTCCCGCGTTTCGGCATTGTCGCTCAGGGCCAGAGAGCGCAGTGCTTTCTGCAGTCGTACGCACACCTCTACCGCGCCGGCCCCATCACGGGCTATCGCGGTGAAAGCATCGTCGAACATATCGTGCGTGGCAATCGTCGGGACCTCCACGCGATCATATCTAATGCCGGCGAAGAGCGCCGCCTCGTCCACCGGCTTGCTCCACTGTGTCAGCAGACGCAACTGCCTGGTCACCACGCTGATAGCTGTGCCCGGGTCATTCACCGCGGGGGATAGCGCACGGCCGGCGATTTCCCCCAGCACGCAGAGGCCGAAGCGAGGATCGTTCTCATACAGGCGCTCGCCGCCAATCTGGAAGGCATTTACCACGCCGCTGTACTCTTCTCCCGGTCGCTCACTACCGGCCCGACGCACGTAGGCCAGAACCCTGTCCGGCGATGCGAGAGTGCCCGGCAGGGCATCCACCACCACCCGGGCATCCTCGGCCTCCGCCCACGCACTGAGCGCCGCCATATCGATTTGTTGCACGTAGCCAATGGAGGATGCGTACACCGGGTGCCCCTCCGCCGGCCCGTCGCCGCGTGGCACGCCACAAAGGCTCGGTGCGAGCCTGCGGCGCTCAAGCGCCGCCGCAGTGGCCGTCTCTACTCTCTCGATCGTGAAGCCCACGCGTCCCAGCCGTGCGATGTTGTCTACCCAGGTGACGAACTTCACAATCACCATCGCGAACACCAGCCCGGTGATAGTAAACAGGACGAAAAGGCCGGTTCTATCGAAGACCGCGTTTTTTACCGCGGTGATCGCAACGATACTGAAAATAAAGGCACCTACAAACGTGGAGAGAGCGTTCTGCGAGGAGTCATCGGCGACGATCAGCGCGAAAGATCTGGGTGTTGCGGTGCTGCTGGCGGAGGCATAGGAAGAGACCATCGAAGTCACAGAGAACGTGGCGATCACCAGCATACTGGACGCCATGACAGACAGGAGAGTTTCGATCGAATCCAGCGACACATCTGGCACAAACAGGTCCAGCGGCGTGTCGTCGGCCAGTTTGGCCATAAAGGCAACGCCGATCGACAACACGCACATCACGAGGGGCTTGACCCAGAGCCGCTCACGCAAACGGTTCAGGATGAAACGCAACCGCTCTGTTGACAAAAAAGACTGCATTGCGGGTGCTCCTGATAAAATCCCTGATATCTTTTGATTATAACTCGTGGGATCGCGCCACCAGCTTCGACGGGGCAGTATTGCAAACTTTACTCACCCTGCCCGCATTCTCCGCGCTAAAACGCCTGATCACCACCCGGGATTCGGAAGCTGGCGTGTGCGCAGGAAATGAATCCATGACGCGAATCTGCAGATCACGCCAACGCACCTCATAATCTGCGGGCCGATCATGGAGTGGTCCGGTCTCACCAGCAAGTACCTTCCGCGAGCACCTCGCTATTCTAGCAAACCCGGCGAATTAACTTGTCCGCACCGCTGTCTTATACTCCGGACTCCCAACGGCAGCATTGTCAGCCGCGCGCTGCGTGCAGCAGCGGCCACCCTGAGGACGCAACGTGAAAACGCTCCCGATACTCATCATCCCCGCCCTGCTCTTCCTCAACGCCTGCGGCGACAGCCCGGATGCGCCACTCATCCCGACCGCTGACCGTTGGTACGCGACGGCCGGCTGGCCAGCCATTCACCGCGACGCCCGCAACAGCGACACGGCCACCGTCGACAATCCGGCAACCAACCTCGAGCCGTTGTTTCGCGCACTGGATGGCGCCATCATTGGCGCGGTACTCACCACCGATGCAGACGGCTCGGTGTTTGTGACCACCATCGGCGCAGCGGGCACCAACTGCACAGTATTCTCCCTGAACCCTCGGACCGGGCAACAGCAATGGTGCTCCGATGCCCTCTCCGGGCGCGTGGTGTCATCGTCGGTCACAATCGACCTCGACGGCAACCTCTATATCGCCGACGACACGGCCATGTTTTCATTCACCAACGACGGCCGGGAACGCTGGCGCACGCCGATCGACGGCAACCCCCTGTCTGCGCAGTTCACCCCCGACGGGCGACTCATCTTCATATCTCACATCGGCCACATTTATGTCGCCGAGCGTGACACCGGCGAGATCGTCACTGAATATGACCTGTTGCCCGGGGTGAGCTACGAGCCTGATAATAGCGACCCCATCGACTGTCTCGTCGGCGGGGCGAACAGCACCTGCTACAGCGCAAACACGCTGGCGGTCGATCCTGTCAGCGGGCGCATCTATTTCACCTTCGCCCCGCCCGGGGAGGACGCAGCCGCCGTGGTGGCCATGGACTACTCCGCCGGCGACACGCCCTCACTCACCGAGGCCTGGGTAAACGACTCGCTTGTCGGCGGCAGCGCCGCCTCACCTGCCATTTCTCTCGATGGCCGCCGCATCTATACAAATGACCAGGTCGGCAATCTCCTGGCGATTGATGCCGCGACGGGCGTTACCGTCTGGGCCTTCCCGCTGGGCTTCTCGCCTGCGGGCAGTCCCTCGGTCACGTCCGCCGGGCGCATCGTACCTACCGCCGGTGGCGGCGGCTGGCCCATGGCACTCATCGACGCCGGAGACCGCGCCGAACTGCTGTGGGAGCGGCGGGATCTCATCCACCTGGGCGTGCCCGCCCAGACGACCGATGAGGGCCCGCTGTATGTGGTGATAGCCAACCCGGACGGCCCGGGCGCGGTCCAGTTGGCTGTACTTGACGGCCCGAGCGGGAAAACACTGGACCTCGCGTCGGCACCAGATTCCGGGGCGATCTCAATCGGCACCACCGTGGGGCCCGACGGCTCGGTCTACTTCGCGGGTTTGCAGGGCGGAGTTTTCGCTTTCCGGCCTGCGGACCAGCCCTGATTCACGCCACCCTGCTGTTCCTCAGCGTCAACGCCCCACCCAGGCCAACAGTTTCTGCCATAAGCCCGCGGCGGGCTTTGCATCCTCAACCCGGTGCTCTTCCGGCACGCCGTGTTCGGCATACCATTCTTCCCACTCAAAAGCCGTGAGCGTGGTTGGCAGCTTCTCATCACGCGCTCGCTTCAGGGCATTCCCCTGCAGCGTGCTGTCTTCGCCTTCCTCCAGGAAGCCCGCTTCGCCGCGCCGCGCAGCCACGTCACATCACCCGCGTTTTCCGTTACGCGGCATTACTGTTCAGCCTGGGTTCGGCACTACCCTGCTTGAAATGCTCGGCTATCGCATCACCGAGCTGCATGAGGTAGGCATTGCCGCCGCCCAGCGTCAACTCGAGCTGCTTGGCCCAGAGACAGTAACGAAAGAGCGGGTAATCCCGATCCACGCCGATGCCGCCGTGCAGGTGCTGGGAAGACTGGCTGACACGATGCGCGACATCGCTTGCCCATATCTTGGCGATCATCACCGCCTCGCTGGCATCCGCCTGCCGGCTTAACAGGGACGCCGCCTGCTGACAGGCGAGACGCAGATTCTCAACATCAATGTACGCATCCGCCGCCCGGTGCGAAACCGCCTGGAAGGTCGCAATAGGTCGCCCGAATTGCTCGCGCTCAGAGGTATAGCCGGCGGTCAGTTTCAGCATCGTCTCGGTCACGCCGAGCGTCATGCAGGCGTTCGCCACCAGTGTGTGCTGCACCAGCGAGTGCAGCGCGCAGCGGGCGTCCGCTGCGCGCGCAATGATATCTCCGGACTTAACCTCGACATTGTCGAACGTGACAGTGAACTGCGGCTCGCCAGTCGTGACCTCCTGCGCCACCAGGCCGACACCGCGGGCACCCGTCTCCACCGCCAGCAGCACCAACTCATCGCCGCTGTAAGCGGACAGCAACATCGCGTCGGCCTGCTCCGCTGCAACCACCATGTGCTTGCACCCGGACAACCGCCAGCCCTCGCCCTGCGCCTGCAAGCCCGCGGTTGGCCTGCAAGGATCGTCACTGCCGGGTTCGCTCAGGGCCGTCGTCACCAACAGGCTCCCCGCGGCAATACCGGGCAACCACCGGTCACGCTGCTCAACGGAGCCGAACTGCTGCAGTGCCAGGGCGGCGCCCAGCACGGGTACCAGCGGCACCGGCGGCAAGGTTTTCCCCGCTGCCTCGATCAGCAGGCAGAGGGTCTCGAAGTTGAAACCCATGCCGCCATGTGCCTCGTCAATCGCCACGCCCAGCAACCCCGACTCTGCGAGTTGCTGCCAGAGTCGCAGGTCAAACCGGTTACCCTGCCCTTCAATCTCTTTCAGGTACTCGGGGGTCACCTCACGCCCGAGAATTTGTTCAGCCAGCTGCTGCACGGCCTGCTGGTCTTCGCTTATTGAAAAATCCATGAAAGTCTCCTGTTAACGGTAGCGTGGCATGAGCAGACCGGCGGCCGCGACGATATCGCGCTGGACCTCGTTGGTACCGCCACCGAAGGTGAGCACCGAACCGGAGCGATAGCGATGTTCCAGCGCGCCCTTCAGCAACGCCCCCTCCGACCCCGCCTTGATAGCGCCGGGCTGCCCGAGAATCTCCAGCAGCAGTCGCCAGGCTTCCACGAAGAATTCCGAGCCATAGATTTTGGCGGCGGACGCCTGCGCCATACCCAGCTCCGCCTGGCTCATACTCCACGCCTGCTTGAAACACACCAGCCGCAGCACCTCCAGGCCTGATTTCACCTTCGCCAGATTGTGTCGCACCCAGGGCAGATCGATGACCTTGCTGCCATCGGCGCCTTCAGTCTTCGCCGCCCAGCTCGCTACCTGCTCGTACAACAGCTCACAGGGGCCATGATTCACCAGGCTGAGCCGCTCGCGGTTGAGCTGGTCGGTGATCATCTTCCAGCCACCGTTCAATGGGCCCACCTGGTAGGCCTCGTCGAGTTCGATGTCCTGGTAATAGGTGGCGTTGGTGCGCACGCCGAGGGTGTTTATCGGCGTAAAACTGAAGCCTTTCGCGGAGGTCGGCACAAGGAACATGGAAATCCCCTGGTGCTTCTTCGGTGCGTCCGGGTCGGTGCGCGCCGCCAGCCACACGTAGTCGGCCACGTTGCCGAAGCTCGTCCAGATTTTCTGTCCGTTGATAACCCACTTGTCGCCGCGCTTCTCCGCGCGCGTGGAAAGAGATGCCAGATCCGTGCCGGCGCTCGGTTCGGAATACCCTATCGCGACAATGCACTCACCGCGCAGGATCGGTTCCACAACCGCGTCGCGGATCGTCGGGCTGGCCACATCGGCTAACACCGGGCCAACGCCGTCGGTGGTGAGAAAGGGATAGGGAAACCCCGCGCGAATGACTTCGTCGCTGTAGATGTACTGCTCGACGGGCCCGGTATTGCGGCCACCGTAGGCTTCCGGCCAACTGCGCCTGATCCAGCCGTCAGCACCCATCTTACGCAGCGCGCGACGATACTCGGGCCCACCCCCCTCGCGCTGTTCCCCGCTGAGCTCCTCGCGCAGGGCAGGTGTCATCAGCGCATCCATGTAGCCACGTATTTCGTCACGCAGCGCCACTTGCTCCGGGCCAAGGCTAATATCCATCCGATGTTCCTCAAGTTGTAAAAACGGCTTTTGCAACAGCGTACGCAACACCGGCCACTTTGGATCGACAGGCAGACAGCCGGCCAATGCCCTGGCGACAAATCAGAGGGCTTGCAAAGATCGCTCAGAGCTCGTCCAGCCGGACAGTTTTAACTGTAAACCAACGCCATGTACTATCTGCATTCAAGGCTAATGTTTGTCGCACTGAACAAGACAGGCTGCGCAAGCCTGCTGCCGGGCAAGCGACCGCGGCTGTGCGCCCCGTCGTGCACGTCAGCGAAGTTGATGTTTCCACCTACCGCGAGGACATCGCATGCTGAAAAAAAACGGCCTGGCGCATCTCCGGGCCCAACCCCGACGCTTTCTGCGCGGCATGCGCTACCGAGCGGTGAAGAATCGCTGGCCGGGCTGGGTATTTTACTTGTCACTGCTGATACTCGGCGGCTTTGTGTACCTGGGCGCCGGGGCACCGGACCAACTGGGTATTCTGGCAACGACCGCGTTGCATTTTACCACCGACCATTTTGGCTGGCTGTACCTGTTCACCACCACCGGTTTTCTGCTGTTTTGTACCGGTATCGCGCTCAGCGATTACGGCCATATTCGACTCGGGGCGGATGGCGAGGCAGCGGAGTTTTCCTATACCACCTGGCTGGGTATGATCTTCTCGGCCGGGATGGGCGTGGGGCTCGTATTCTGGGGCGTGGCCGAGCCGATGACTCACTACAACGCGCCGCCGCTGGGTATGGCCGAATCGCAAACACCGGAATCGGCGCGCCTTGGCATGCAGTATTCCCTGTTCCACTGGGGCTTTCACCAGTGGGCAAATTTCGCCATCGTCGGGCTTGCCATTGCCTACGTGCGCTTTCGTCACCAGCGAGCGGGGCTGAT
Organism: uncultured Halioglobus sp.; assembly: GCA_964519755.1. Lineage (GTDB taxonomy): Bacteria > Pseudomonadota > Gammaproteobacteria > Pseudomonadales > Halieaceae > Marimicrobium. The sequence goes on along the minus strand of CAZFJQ010000060.1, from coordinate 5,542 downwards.
CAGCGAGACCTTCCGCGCCAGCCTTGGTGATCGGGTGGATGGCCCGCTGGGCCATGCCATCAATACTCTGGCAGTTATCTCCACCGTATTCGGTGTAGCCACCACACTGGGGCTGGGTATCATCCAGATCAACAGCGGGCTGGATTCGGTCACCGGTATCGGCTTCGGGACTGATCAGCAGTTAGCTATTCTCGCCGGTATCGCCGTGATTTTTCTGGTCTGTGCGATGCTGCCGCTGGAAAGCGGGGTGCGCTTTATCAGCGACGCCAATATGCTGCTGGCTGCTGCCGTGCTGGTATTTGTGTTTTTTGCCGGTCCCACCGATTTTATTACCGCGGCAATGACCAATGCTATCGGTGATTACATCAGCAACGTATTGGGCATGAGCCTGGTGATGACACCCTACACGGGCGACAGCTGGGTCGAGCGGTGGACTATTTTCTACTGGGCCTGGGGGCTTTCCTGGGCGCCGTTTGTCGGCAGCTTTATCGCCCGTATTTCCCGTGGTCGGACAATTCGTGAATGCGTTGTCGGGGTGATCGGCATGCCCGTTTTTCTCAGCGTGCTGTGGTTTGCTACGTTCGGCGGTTCTGCGTTGTATTTTGAGTTGTTTGAAAGCGGCGGAATCGCCGCTGCGGTCAATGAGGAAATCAGCTCAGGCTTATTCGCCACCCTGGCGCTATTGCCGGCAGCCGAGATTCTCAGCGTGTTGGTCCTGGTGCTTATCGTCCTGTTCGTCATCACCTCGGCCAACTCGGCAACCTTTGTTCTCGGCATGTTTACCGGGCAGGGCGTGCTGACGCCCAAACCCTGGTTGCGGGTTATCTGGGGGGTGGTACAGGTGCTGGTAGCCGGAGTCCTGTTACTCAGTGGTGGACTTTCGGCGCTGCAGACCATGTCGATTGTCGCTGCATTGCCATTTATGCTGCTGATGATTTTTATGGCGACATCCCTGCTCCAGTCGCTGCGCGATGAGCGTCGCCAGCAGGATCTTCACCAGGCCGTGTTGCAGGAGCGTATCCAACGCATGCTGGAAGCGTATGAAACCACCGGTGCGGACATTCACCCAATCACCAATCCCGACGCTCCGACGTCAACCAGCGATGCTTCCATTTCCAGCGCAAGAGCCGAGTGAGCACGCCACAGTACCGTGTCTCGCGTAAAGACAGCGTCTCTTGTAAACACAGTGCCTCGCGTATCGATCACGCTACCGCACTATTCTCGCATCCGTGATAACTCGATCAAGCTGTGCTTATTGCAATCCAAAAGGGGAAAAATATGGCCAGATGCCCTGCCCGGCTTTCCCGAAATTACCGAGTGGCAACTTGAAAACAGCGCCGGGTGCCCCAAGCTCTTCACCAGGGGGATGGCTGACTGCATGTTGCTGCTCCTGACATTGGCGCAAAGACAAGGATTATCAAATGGCAAATCAATCCCAAAATGAATTTATCGGCAAGATGAAGGATGCTCTCGACGATCTCGATAAGCAGATCGTGGATCTCAAACAACGGGGCGAGAAATTTGAGGGCGAAGCACGCAAGGAATATGAAAATCGCCTTCATGATCTGCGCGAGAAACGCCGCGAGACCGAACGCAAGATGGATGAGGCGCAGGCCGCAAGTAAGGAATCATGGCAGAAATTCAAGGATGAGGCCGAGCACGCGTGGAAGGCGCTGGACAATTCTTTCAACTACTTCAAGTCGCACTTCAAATAACAGCCTGCACGACCGGGGCCAGGTCGGAGCACCGTCCGAAGAGCATTCTCGTCCTGGCCATCATTCCTCCCCGACTGTCGCGCAGAAAAGGCGTGGCCGTCAGTGGGTGGGCTCGTTCTTGAAGATGCCGCGGATGTTCAGAGCCGCCAGCGCAAACTGCAGAACAACCAGCGCGTAGGCCTCTGCGTGAATGCCCCAGGCAACCCAGAGTACGTTGCTGGCAAGGAATGCCCAGAAGCCATATTTGCGCTCCGTCTTGCTCTGATAGCCAACCAGCCAGACCGCTAATACAGTCACCAGCATTGCCGGCCATTGCAGAAAATCCACTGCCATCGCCATCGTATTACCGCCCATCAGGCTGCCCGCTCATTCAATGGGTCGCGATTGATGAAGCAAGCGAGTGTCCGTGTCCGGTCGGCCCTACTCATACTATTCAAGAGGCCGGCGTCACCAGTTCCAACAAGGCGCCTATCTGGCAATGCGCCTCCAGTGGATGCCGCAACGGTGCCTGCGTGTTGATCCGATAGACGTTACGGCGTCCGTGCCGCTCACGCTCCAGGACCTCCGCTTCCTCAAGTTCAGCAATAATCCGCTGCACTCCCCGCTCTGTCAGCCCGACCTTCGCAGCCACGTCACGCAAGGTCTGCTCTCCGTCAGCGGCCAGACATACCAAAACATGGGTGTGGTTGCTCAGGAAGGTCCAGTTCCCTTTCACAAATACTCCTGCCATTTCATCGACCCCACTTGACAAGCACCCCTAATCACGAATTAGAATACATGAAATCCATTACGTGTATCAGGTGTCGTATGTCAATGTTAGCACAACTTGGTTCCGCGAAGCCCCTTGCCAATGCACTTCCGGCACGCACGATCGCTGTCGCCGAGGGCGATGGTATTGGACCGGAAATTACCGCAGCCGTGCTCAGAATCCTCCGTAAGGCGGATCCGGCGCTGCTCTTCGAGCCGGTTGTTGTCGGACTCAACGCCTACCAGGCCGGCGCGCTGGCAGGTTTTGGAGCAGAGGTCATGGCGGCGATCACGCGGCACGGCGTGATCCTCAAGGGGCCGATCACTACCCCGCAGGGCGGCGGCTATAAAAGCGTCAACGTGAGCATGCGCAAAACGCTGGGTCTGTACGCAAATCTCCGTCCTTGCGTGGCCTATCATCCTTTCGTGTCAACCCGGCACCCGGCAATGAACGTGGTGATAGTGCGCGAAAACGAAGAAGACACCTACGCCGGCATAGAACACCGGCAGAGCGATGAGGTTTACCAGTGCCTCAAACTTATCACCCGTCCAGGTTGCGAGCGAATCGTGCGCTATGCCTTTGAGTACGCGCGAGCGCACGGCCGCAGAAAGGTCACCTGCATGACCAAAGACAACATCATGAAGCTCACGGACGGGCTGTTCCATACTGTGTTTGACGAGGTTTCGGCGGACTATCCGGATATCGCCAATGAACACATGATCATTGACATCGGCACGGCCAAAATGGCGGTAAATCCGGAGCGCTTCGACGTGGTCGTGGCGCCGAACCTCTACGGCGACATACTCTCTGACGTGGCGGCGGAAGTCGCCGGCTCAATCGGGCTGGCGCCCTCCGCCAATATCGGCCAGACCTGCGCAATGTTCGAAGCCGTGCATGGCTCGGCGCCGGACATTGCCGGGCAAGACATCGCCAACCCGTCTGGCATGTTGCTCTCGGCGGTGATGATGCTGGTGCATATGGGCCGCAGTGCACCCGCTGCCGAGATCCACAACGCCTGGCTGCGCACCCTGGAGGACGGTCTTCACACTGCCGACTTCTTCCGTGAGGGCAATGGCGCCCGGTGCGTCGGCACTCAAGCGTTTGCGGATGCGGTGATTGCACGCCTGGGCCAGCAACCCGAGAGTATGCCCGCCGTCAGCTATCCGGACCGGGCTGAAGAATCGACGGCTCGCTCCCCTGCTTGCACCACACCACTTCGTCTTGCCAGCAAGAGACTCGTGGGTGTTGACGTGTTTCTTAACTGGGACAAGCTCGGTCGAGACGCAAACGCACTCGGCAGCAAACTGGAGCTTCTTGCGGGTCCGGAATTCAAGCTGGCGATGATCACCAATCGTGGTGTAAAGGTATACCCGAACGGAATGCCGCAAACACTGTGCACCGACCATTGGCGCTGTCGCTTCCCGGCCGCTACCGAGGACAGCGCCACACCCCGGGCCATCGCCGCGCTGCTATTGCGCCTGGCAGATGCCGGGCTTGATGCCGTGAAGACGGAAAACCTCTATACCTTTGACGGCATGCGCGGCTACTCCCAGGCGCAGGGCGAGTGACCTCGCCCAGTGCGTGTGGCAGTGCCACCTCCATGAATGGTGTCCTGGCCAACGAGCGCTTTGCACAGTCGTTACTTGAGCTGGCCCCTGATAGCTGGGCCAACATATAACGCAAATACCGGGCTTGAACGACTCGACAGTCAGTGCAACTCACGAGATTAGACAAACGGATGCGTCGCTTTTTCACTTTTTCAATCACGCATCCGGTCGTTTCACTGCTTTCCAGTCGTATTCTGCTCTTGCTCCTTGTTCACCTGCGCTTCCTGTTCCTCCTGTTTCGAATCCTTTTCCTGCTCGCTTCTCACCGCAGAATGGCGTTCCCGGGTGCCACTCGGCGTATCCTTTCTCTCACCGAGATTCTTCAGGCGGTGGCCACTGGCATAGAGAATCAGGTTGTCACCGGCCTGAATACGTGTTTTTGCGGAGGGCGCACCAATGAAGTCCTCGTTCTTGCGGTCAATACCCAGGACCAGGACCCCTTCGTCGTCCAGGGCCATCTCCTCAATGCTCTTGTTCTGCATCCATGAACCCGCAAAAACATGCACTTCCTGCACAATATAGTCCCCACCCAGTGTCAATAGTGCCATGCCGCCGTGAGAATCGAGAGCATCAAGTCTGGTCAGCAGGTAGCGAATCCCGGCAGTCATGTAGCGGTCGGCGATCCTGCTTCCCGAGACATACCATAGCGCGAGTAAGCCACCCAGCAACAGCAGCACATCAAACATCGCCTCGCCGCCTTCCTGTATGTTGGTGATGGAGAGAAACAATGTGGAAGCAGCACCCACCACGCCAGCATTGCGCACCACGATGAGAAAACTGACGATCTTGCGACGCACGGGGTTACGCACGATTTGCTCGGACTGGGTGGTGGTGAACCCGGTTCCCGACCAGGCTGATCGCGCCTCGAAGCGAGCCGCCTCCCGGGGCATACCCGTCTCGGTGAGTGCCACCCCGGCTATGCGCACGACGAGCAGGGAAATGAAGAGCACGAGCAGGAATGAAATAATGGCTGTCATCGAACTATCCCATTTATCTTGATAGCGAGTTTGCAGGCTAACTGTATATCCAGGCGGCTAAAACATCAGCAAGATCGATTCTAGCCGGGTTCCCCCGCGCTCGGGCAATTTGCGGTTGGTGGGTCAGCTCCGTAGACTGGCCCTGTGCCCGAGCATAGTGAAAAACTAAGGAAAAAAGTTGCGAAGCTGGAACTTCACCAGCGGCGACGCCACGTATTTCTCTGCAACGACACGCAGAAGTGCAACTGCGCCAGTGATTCGCAGATGGAGTCGAGCTGGAAACATCTCAAAAAACGTTTGAAAAGCCTCAAAAAAAGTGGGCACACAGACGCCAGGTGCTCACGCACCTACTGCATGGATATCTGCACCGCTGGGCCGGTGGCGGTGGTTTATCCCGAGGGCACCTGGTACGCAGGTTGCACCGAAAAAGTTATCGACAAGATAGTCGACCACCACCTGCTCAAGGGCGAAGTGGTTCGCGAGCACGCGATAGCC
>CAZFJQ010000059.1:0-19353 GCA_964519755.1 uncultured Halioglobus sp. | reverse complement strand
CAATCAGTCGCGGTGAACCAGGGTGCTCCACGCTGCAATGAGGGGGTATTTTGCGTTTACGGGGCTGCCGTCGGCAACAACCGAAAACTCTATATGACTCGCATTACCATGCTGCAACATCGCATGGTCGATACAGATATCAATATTTGCGGGGCGGACAGATCCGGGCGGGACCAAAAGCTCGATTGATGCAACTCCTTCGGCGCCGACGATCTGCGCGCCATTTGCATCCAGCAGTCGCCAGCCGAAAACGCAGGATCGCTGTCCTTTCTTCGTGAATACCAGATTCCGGGTGCCGTTATTCAAAACCGCCAACGGAACACGAACAGCGCTACCGGCGGTCACGTTTACAATACCTTTAGACAGTAGTTGCACATGCGACCAATTGTATTCCCCCGGCGGCAAGGCGATGTTGGAACCATTGTTAACGACGGGCAGCCTGGCTCGAATCGCCTCGAATGCGGTGACGCTTTTCAGCAACCCAGCGCGCTCGTCGCGCACATAGTCGTAGAACCGCTGATCCTCGACATTCAGTTCACGTAGTGCATCCAGGGCACCTTTTTCTTCTCGCGAAGAATGTTGGTGCTCTCTGCTCCCGACATTCAGGTTCAGCGTGTTATTTATCTCGAAACCGAGATCTTCGCGAAAGACATCGTTGAATAGCGCCAGCTGCTCCGTGAGGCCGACGACCATCTCCGTCTCCTGTATTGTTTCCAGTACGCCTTGAAAGGTGGCGCCGTGATGTGAACAGTAGGCGCACTGCAAATTACTGACATCAATTCGAAAACTCTCACACTGCTCCAGGGTCCTCAGCAGGCTCGTTGGCTCTAGCCCCTTCGCCAGCCATTTCCCGGTGCTGCGCCGACGGCTCTCGCTCCAGTTATCTTCAGGGTTCAGTGCCGGCGCGGCACGATAACTGAAATAGGACAACGCTCGCTCAACAGGGTCCCTGAGCACGCTGGTAAACAGCGCCGGCATGTCAGACGGATAGAACCCGAGCGGTCTGTGGCCCTCCGCCGCACTGAAATTCTGCAGCTTTTCGGGGACAAACACGCCGGTATTTGCATGGTCACCATAGGAGTATACGCAATGTGCCCCAAGGACCTGGTAGAGGTAGTAGCGGTGGGAACTACCCGCAGACTTGGGGATGTGTAAATGCACGAGAGCGGGCAGCATGCGCACGAGTGTAGAACAGTTGTGCGGCCTGAACAATTTCTCCCCGCGCCAAAAGACCCTACTCAAGCTGCTGCAGCCCGCATGTCAGCTAAAATATGCTTGCCACCTCCATCGAGGCTGGTAGAGTCGCTGATCGCAGAGAGGTTTTTCCCCTACATAAAAAGGATGCCCTATGAAACTAACGCGTCGTCAACTAACACAATTCGGGGTGGTCGGACTCGCTGGAATGAGTCCTTTGTTGCGCTCTGTCAGTGCAAGGGCGCAATCCGGGCCCGGCCTGAAAATACTGATACTCGGCGGTACGGGCTTCCTGGGGCCACATATTGTCAACAGCGCCATATCGAATGGTCATACCGTTACCCTGTTCAACCGCGGCAAGTCAGATCCCCACCTGTTTCCCGACCTGGAAAAGTTGCAAGGCGATCGCTCCGGCGACCTGGCTCCCTTGAAAGGCAGGAAGTGGGACGTGGTACTGGACACTTCGTCTTTCTTCCCCAACCAGGTAAAAAAAAGCTGCGCGTTATTGAAACCGAATGTAAGTCACTACCTTTATATCTCGTCAACTGCCGTCTACAAAGACTGGTCCAGCCCATCGATGGATGAGGACTCTCCAACCTACAGCCTGCAAGACCCCGGGATGCCAGAGTACAGCGCCTACGAAAAGTACGGTGCTGCCAAGGCCGGGTGTGAGGCGCAGGTGCGGAAAATATTCCCGCAACAAAGCACGATCATTCGTTCCGACACGATCACGGGCCCTCGCGACGGGCACCATCGATATACCTACTGGATAAGAAAGGCCGCCGAATCAACCGAGATTCTCGGCCCGGGTGAGCCCTCCTCTTATGTTCAGTACATAGACGCGAGGGATCTGGCCAAGTGGATTGTTCATTGCGCGGAGAATAGCGTTAGCGGAACGTTTAACGCGAGTTCCGAGGCGGCTTCCTACACCATGCAAGACATGATCAAGGACTGTCAAACGGCAACCGGGAAATCGTCTTCGGTAGTGTGGGTGGATAGCGAGTTTCTGCTATCACAGGAAGTAGAGGACATTCCATTCTGGACTCCGGAGCAGGACAAACTGCCGGGAATCGGCAGGCTCAACGTTGAAAAGGCCATGCAGAACGGGTTGACGCAAAGGCCCAAACTGGAGACTGCCAGGGATGTTTTCGCCTGGTACCAGGGTTTTTCCGCAGAAGAGAAGCAGCTCGGCGTATCGCTGACACAAGACAGGCAAGCGGCGTTGATAGCGGCCTGGAGAGCAACCGCAACGACGCTCAATAGCCCATACTCAAACCGAAGCCCTGTGACCTAGAGGCTCTCTACTTGCCGATGGGACTGGTTCGAGGCTACCCCTGAGGAGCCGCGCCAGTAACCGGCGCCACCGCGGGAGCGCTACGCAATCCCGTGGCGGTACCGATTGCAGAGTTCTGCAGGGCGTGTTCCCCCACCACCGGGTTGCCACTGACTGACCGCACGGGCTAAGGTGCTCCGCGAAATCCCTTCAAGGTAGGCCCAGCCTTGCCCGTACATCCGCATCCGCAAATACTATTGCTGTCCGCCTACCGCGCAGACAGTCATGCCGCCTGGGCAGATTGGCTCTGTAATGCTAACCCCGGGTTCCACTGGCAGCGTTTGGAACTGCCCGGCCGGTATTTCCGCTGGCGCATCCGCGGTAATCCGCTGTCCTGGCTGGACGATCTCAAGGGAGTGACCCCGGATGCACTGGTGGCTACATCAATGGTGGACCTGGCTACGCTGCGCGGCCTGCATCCGCAGCTGGCACACGCACCGGCACTTTACTACTTCCACGAAAACCAGTTCGCCTACCCCATCAGCGAGTATCAGATGCGCTCCATTGAACCGCAGATGGTGCAGCTTTATGGCGCGCTGGCCGCCGACCAGACGGTTTTCAATTCAAGTTTCAATCGCGACTCCTTTCTCGAGGGCGTGCGGCAACTGCTGGCACGTATGCCGGATGCCGTTCCCGATGCCATAGTCGAGCGCCTGGCGGCCACAGCCTCTGTGCTACCGGTGCCCATTACTCCCATCGCGCCCGCCCCCGGCGACCGGGACGCACGACTGATCCTTTGGAACCACCGCTGGGAGTACGACAAGGCCCCCGAAACCTTTGCCAGCGCCATGCTGGAACTGGCTGAGCTGGGCCTGGATTTTCGCCTCGCACTGCTGGGGCCACGCCCGCGCAGTGCGCCGGCGTGCCTGCTGGCACTGCGCAGACAGCTCGGCGAGCGGATCATCACCGATGGTTTTGTGTCGCGGGCGGAGTACCGGGCAATCCTGGGTCGTGCGGGCATTGCGGTCAGCACGGCAATGCACGAGTTCCAGGGGCTGGCCATGCTTGAAGCCGTGAGCGCCGGTGCGGTCCCGCTGGTTCCCGATACTCTGGCCTATACGGAGCAATACCCGCTGGAGTACCGCTACCGCGCCGACGAAAGCGGCGCGCTGGTGAACCATCTGGCGCGGTGGCTGAAATCCAGGCCGCCGCCGGCGCCGGACGTGCACCCCTGGACGGAGGCCGCCCTACTGCCTGCGTGGCGGGCGACGTTGAAATCACTCCTCGCCGCATAGAGGTGCACCCGTGAGCCGGGCCGGGCAGGCTGATCGCGAATAGCCCGCAATCAGACGCAAACCCGGTTGCGGCCAGAGTTTTTTGCCCGGTAGAGGGCCAGGTCAGCGCGCTTGAGCAAGTCCCGCCCGTCGGTGGCATGCGCGGAAACGGTGGCGACGCCCACACTGGTGGTAACACTGCACACAGCACCCTCACCGCAGGGTACTTGTTGCCCGGCAACAGTTTCACACAGCCGCTCAGCCACGCGGCAGGCGCCTTCCAGAGACGACCCCGGAAGCAACAGGGCGAACTCTTCACCGCCCAGCCGCGCCGCCATGTCGCAAGACCGGGCGCTAGCCTCGATGCACCTTGCCAGGTAGGCCAGAACCCGGTCCCCGACGTCGTGGCCATGGGTATCGTTGACGTTCTTGAAGAAGTCCAGGTCCAGCAGCAGCAAGCTCAGTTCACCCTGGTGGCGGTGCACCCGCGCACATTCATCTTCCAGACGCTGCATGAAGGCACGTCGATTCGGCAGGCCGGTCAGCGAATCTGTATAGGCAAGTTGCTCCATCGCCTGTTTGAGCTGTCGCAGCTCGCCTTCGGCTTTCAACCGCTCGGTGATGTCGCGGAACACGATGGCGGTGGCCTGTGCCATCGCGGTCTGCAGCCGACTGGCGCGAAGGTGGTACGTGCGCCAGCCGATGGAAACCTCAAGACTGCCGACGCTCGCGTCGAGCAGGTCGGAAACGGGAATGCCGGGAAGGCATCGCTCCAGGGGCTGGCCAATAGCCGCGGCGCCCGGCTCCAGTAGTGCCAGGGCCGCCTGGTTGGCGTCCACGATCCGGCCCTCCTCATCAATAACCAGCACACCATCTGACAACTGACCGATGACCTGGCGATGCAGGGCGGGGGACAGTTTGAGGAGGCCGCTACGCAACACACCGCGCGCCAGGAGCATAACGCCGACCGCGAACCCCAGCGGCGTTGGATCAAAGTAGTTCGCGGGGTTGAGCCCTAACAGGTGCAACAGGTTCGGCACCGCGACCGCGAGTGGCGCGAGAATGACCGCCACCAGCGCACGCCGATGACGCGGTGACGACGATAGCTCGTACACGAGCAACAGCGTACCCGCGGGGATCAACGTGTAGGCATAGGTGGTCTGGACGCGAAACCAGGGCCCGTACTCGATGGCGAGACCGGCAAACCCGGCGGTCTGCCTGAGTTGAATATCCGTCCAAAGCAGGTGATGCCACTCATTGGTCCACGCCAGCGCAATGGTGATCGCGGGAATCGCAGTCAGCGCTGCCAGGGCAACCCCGCCCACGGACGGCCACTGGCGTGCATAGCTGATGGCGAACACGAACCAGCAGACCGGGAGTAGCGCGATGCCGGGATACTGCAGCTTCGACGCTAGAATCTTCAAATCGAGATCGGTGGTCAGTGTGCCCAAAAGCTGTCCGGCGGACCACAAAATGACGCTGGCGCAAAGAAACTGGAGCGCCGTGGCTCCCGGAACGTCTTCCTGCTGGCGTATGTCACGGTGCGCGATCAGCGCCAACCAGATGGCGGCGAGGGAAGGCAGTGACCAGAAAGTGATTTGTACCATGTCGAATTCGATATACGCTGGGCGGCCCTGGATTTGCGAGGTCTGACCGCACCCGGGGCGACACCGCCTCGCGCGGTCAGCTTCTCACGCCCCCGGGGGGCGTGAGATCGCAGCCGAGCATCATAAACTATCTGGAGGACGGCCGCCTTGATCTGGACGACCCAGGCCCCTCCATGGGAGCAGCCAGGCCGTGCTCCCGCGCCCGCTGACACCGACATTGGCGAGCTATTGCATGGCGCGCAACATCCAGGCTGTTTTTTCGTGGATCCGCATCCGGTCGGAAATCAGGGCGGCAGATGATTCGTCGTCCGCCTTCTGTGCCTGACCGAGCGCCTTGCGGCAGGTTTTCACAACCTGTTCGTGGCCCTTGGTCAACAGCTCCACCATCTCCGCGGCGTCCGGTACACCTTCTACCTCTTTGATTGAACTCAATTTTGCGAACACCTTGTAAGTACCGGGAGCGGCCACACCAAGGGTGCGGATGCGTTCAGCAATGTCATCCACTGCTGTCGCCAGTTCTGTGTAGTGTTCTTCAAACATCAGGTGTAATTCACGGAACTGCGGCCCTGTCACGTTCCAGTGGAAGTTATGGGTTTGCAGGTACAGAGTGTACGAATCCGCGAGCAGCCGTTTTAACCCTTCAGCGATACTCTCGCGGTCAGGGGCGGAAATACCAATATCGATTTTGCTCATTTCTCATTACTCCTTGAGATCGTGCCCGTCGGGCACCAGTTGCTTCAATTTTCATACGCATTCTGCTCGTGTTGGTGAAAAAAGGTTGCTCGCCAGTGCAGTCAGACAAGCAGTCGCGCAACCTCGATCCTCACCACCCCACACACTTTAGGGCAGCCTCTTCGCAATGCCCAGACAATCGTAATAATGTATTCAATAGCCTAAGCCTATTTTATGTGCGCTCGCGACAGCAGACCTGCCCGGTTACCGGGTAGATCGCCGCAAAGGCGCGCCAAAGCTATACTGGTGCGATGACGGAACAGCGCGATATCCAATCCAACGACGATGCCTACCTGCTGCTGCAGGACGCCACGTTCCTCGGGGAGCTCGCGGGGCTTGCCGATCGGGAAGGCAAAACCCGCGAGCAGGCGGATAAGTACGCGCGCAAATGCCTGCGGGAAATTGCTGCAACGCCCAGGAGCGCCTGGCTGAAACCCGCCGCAAGGCTCGCCCGTTTTATCTACACCCGCAGCTATCATCCACAGCTGGATGTCAACATGGAAACCATGCAGCGGATACGCGAGCTTTCCAGGGACCAGCTGCTGCTATTCATCTGGTCGCACAAGTCGCACATGGACAGCTTCGTGTTCCTGCTCTCCCTCTACGACAACCAGTTCAAGCCGCTACCCCTGGTTTTCGCCGGAATCAACATGAACTTTGCCGGGTTTGGCGCGCTGGCTCGCAGGGTCGGCGCCATCTTCCTGAGGCGCGATTTCCAGGACGATGCGATCTACAAACTGGTCTTTCGCCACTACATCGATTTTCTTATCCGTAACCGCCAACCGCTCACCTGGTCTATCGAGGGCACCCGCTCCAGAACCGGCAAGCTATCCCCACCCCGGCTGGGTATTCTCAGCTGGGTGCTGGAAGCGTGCGAGCGACAGCAGGTGGCGGATGTAAAGCTGGTACCTGTCTCCATTGCCTTCGACCGCATTGCCGAGGTCGATGACTACGTCGCCTGGCAACAGGGCTTGCCCAAGCGCAAGGAATCACTGCTCTGGTTTTTTCACTACATCTTCGGCATGCAGGAGCCCTTCGGGAAAATCTATATCCGCTTCGCCGAACCCATTGGCCTGGATGCAGCGGCGCAAGGTGCTGTTCAAGCAGATTCCAATGCGGACGCTTCGCCAACAATGCGGCTGGCATTGGAGGTGTGTAGCCGCATAGAACAGGTTACGCCGATCAAGGCCGCCGATGTACTCACCATGGTACTGCTGGCGGCCAATGGCCGGGCACTGACTGTCAGTGAAATGTTGCAACAGGCGAGCCAGATTTCGCAACTTGCCCGGGAGCGGAAGCTGCCCCTGGCAACGGGTTTTGACCTGGCCGACGAGGACAAGGTCGCGGCCGCCCTGCTGTCCATGCGCAGCTCCAGGCTGATCCAGAAATTTGACAAGGGCAGCACGCCCGTTTTCTACATTCCAGAGGGAAAACACCTCGCCGCCGCTTACTACCGCAACACAATCACCCACCATTTCCTCTACGCGAGCCTCGGCGAGATGGCGCTGGCGCTCAGTGTCGGGGACATCGGTGATACCGGCGAGGAAGAGATCGTACAGCGTCTGACCCAGCTCAGGGAATTCTTCAAGTTCGACTTCTTTTTCCGGCCTCAGGATGAGCTGGTTCAACAGACCCTCTCCGAGCTTCACAGGCGTTATCCCGAGTGGCACAAGCGCACTGCATCCATCCCGGCCCAGCTCAAGCTGGCTCCCCCCCTCTTCGGCCACGCCATACTGCGGTCCCTCTCCGAGGCCTACTACGTGGTAGCCGTGACGCTTAACGGAAGGGGTGCGAACCCCATTCCCGAGCGCAAGCTATTCACCACCAAACTGCTGGAACGTGGTCAGGAAATGCTGCTTCGCAAGCAGATCAGTACCGAATCCGCCCTGTCGAGAGATCTCTTCGAAACCGCGCTGAGACTGGCGGAGCACCGAAAATTGCTGCATGACACAACCGGCGACCTGGTTGAACGCCGCAGACTGTTCGCGCGGGAAGTACTGGAGATTCTCGTGGCGGTCAACCGCTTGCAAAGTGCCTATGATGCGGCGTGGTTCCCACCGCCCGGAGTGGAGAATTTCCGGGGGCCGCAGTAACCTACGGCCTTCTAGTTTGAAAATCGATCTCCGAAGGTTGCGATGGCAGTACTTGGTGTGGATCTTGGGACACAGGGCGTCAAGGCGCTCGTATATGAGCCAGAGCGAGGCGCGGTACTGCATGCCGTTTCGGCGCCGCTTGACCTGATTTCCCGGAATGACGGCGCCTGCGAACAGCTCGCCGAATGGTGGATTGAAGCCCTCCAGCAGTGCCTTGCACTCATTCCGGCTGCAACCAGGAAAACCATCGTCGCAATTGGTGTATCCGGCCAGCAACACGGCTTCGTGCCGCTGGATAAGGAAGGCCGTGTACTGGGCCCCGTGAAGTTGTGGTGCGACACGTCAACAACCAAAGAGTGCGCCGCTCTCATCGACGAAACAGGCGGGGACGAAGCCACCCTCGCACTCACCGGCGTGCCACTCAAGGTCGGCTACACTGCGTCAAAGATTCGCTGGTTTAGAGACAACGTCCCCGATCTCTACCAGCGCATGTCGACAATCCTGTTGCCCCACGACTATCTGAATTTCTACCTCACGGGCAACTACTGTATGGAGTGTGGTGACGCCTCCGGTACAGGCTTGCTTGACGTGCGCAATCGATGCTGGAGCGCCCCAATGGTCGAGCGACTCGACCCCGCCAGGGACCTTTCCCCGTGCCTGCCTCCGTTGATTGCTGCACAACAAAAGTCAGGGCATCTGCGTCGGGAGCTGGCTGCTGAATGGGGATTGCCGGAGGGCGTCATTGTATCCGCGGGCGGCGGAGACAACATGATGGCTGCCATTGGAACCGGCAATATCGCCCCGGGACGGTTGACCGCGAGCCTGGGAACATCCGGTACGCTGTTTGCCTACAGCGACGAAGCGCTTATTGATCCAGGGGGTGAGCTTGTAACGTTCTGCTCTTCAAGTGGCGGCTGGTTACCGTTGCTGTGTACGATGAACTGCACCATTGCCACAGAGCGAATACGCACACTGTTACAGCTTGGGAAGGCGAACCTGGACAGCATGGCAGCCGGCATCGCCATAGGCGCCGACGGGGTGCTGACACTACCCTTTTACAACGGGGAGAGGACTCCCGACCTGCCAAACGGCAAGGCCGCTATCTTCGGCCTGGATAACACAAACACCACCAGCGGTCATTTGCTACGCTCCGCGATGGAGTCAGCAATTTTCGGCTTGAAGAGCGGCCTGGCCGCATTCTCCCGCTGCGGCCTGCATTTTACTGAAGTAACGCTGACCGGCGGTGGCAGCCAAAGCCCGCTATGGCGCCAGATAGGCGCAGACATCCTGGATTTGCCTGTCAGGGTGTTGGAGCAGAATGAAAATGCGGCTTTTGGCGCCGCCCTGCAGGCATTGTGGTGCCACTCGCACGAGCACGAAAGCCGTGCTTCCCTGCAGAGCATTGTCACAGAACACCTCACCTACGACGAGGCCAGTCATTGCCAGCCGAACAAAGCTGCGGTGGATGCCTACAAAACTGTGTACCAGCGTTACACGGCACTGATTGACGCTGTAACACCACTTTATAAGAATCCGGTCACTTCACAAGAGTAATAGCAACCATGAGTTCAGCATTTATCGGCGAGAAAGAATACTTTCCGTTTGTACAGCAGGTCGAGTATGAGGGGCCCCAGTCAGATAACCCACTGGCATTCAAGTTTTACGATGCCGACAGGAAAGTCGGCAACAGGACGCTGAAAGAGCATCTGCGGTTTGCAGTATGCTACTGGCACACCTTCTGTGGAAAAGGCAATGATCCATTTGGTGATGCTACAAAAGTTTTCGAATGGGATAAGGGCAAAGACCCGATGGCCGCTGCTGAAAGTAGAATGGACGCGGCCTTCGAGTTCTTCAGCAAACTGGGCGTGCCCTACTACTGCTTTCATGACCGGGACATGGCCCCTGAAGGCGCAAATGTACTGGAATCAGAAAAAGCCCTGCAGCATATGGTGCAATTGGCAAAGCAGCGGCAGCAAACTACGGGGATAAAATTACTCTGGGGAACAGCAAACCTGTTCGGGCATCCTCGCTATATGAATGGCGCGGCCACCAACCCGGATTTCCATGTACTGACCAAGGCAGCGGGCCAGGTGAAATGCGCACTCGACGCGACCATTGAGCTGGACGGCGAAAACTATGTCTTCTGGGGTGGTCGCGAGGGCTACGCCTCACTGATCAACACCAATACCAAACGCGAGCTTGAGCACCTGGCGCGTTTTCTTCACCTCGCTCGCGACTATGGGCGCCAGCACGGTTTCAAAGGCACATTTCTCATAGAGCCCAAGCCTATGGAACCCTGCAAACACCAGTACGATTTTGACGCTCAAACCGTTATCGGCTTCTTGCGACAGCATGATCTCGACCAGGACTTCAAAGTTAACATCGAAGCCAACCACGCCACACTGGCAGGCCATACCTTCGCGCACGAACTGCAGATGTGTGTTGATGCCGGCCTGCTGGGCAGCATTGACGCGAACCGCGGTGATCCTCAAAACGGCTGGGATACCGATCAGTTCCCCGTCGACCTCTACGACGCGGTTCTGGGCATGCTGATTGTCCTCGGAAATGGCGGCTTCACCAGCGGGGGTTTGAATTTCGACGCCAAGGTCCGGCGTGAATCGGTGGCCATGGATGATATTTTTATCGCCCATATCGGTGGCATGGATACCTTTGCCAGGGGGCTTGAAATTGCGCACCGCATTCTATCAGGCGGCAAGATTGACCAGAGACGGAATGAACGGTACGCCAGCTTCGACTCAGGTGAGGGTGCGTCCTTTGAGGCCGGGGACCTCGCCCTGAAAGATTTGTATGATCTGGCTTGCGCCAGCCCTGAACCGCGGTCGATCAGCGGCAAGCAGGAATGGTATGAGAACATAATTAACCAGTACATCCTGGCATCAAACTAATTCAAGGGTTTTACTGCCATGGCTGATGACGACCTGAGGCGCGATACAATATCTGCTCCCGATGCGGGGCCAGCCAACAGAGCGAAGATAACCGAAGCGGAGTACTCCAGGGCATTCAGCCCGGATATAAAGCGTTCCGCTCGTCTGCTGATAAAAAGCGCCCTCCTACATCCTGTTCTGTTCCTGCGCACCTTCAGGAAGCATCCCAACCTGGAAAATCATTTTGACGACTACGCGCATAACGTATCTTTCGGACGCACCGATCATCCACTGGATGACATGGGGCCTATGCAAGGTGTTTTCACTGTCGTTCCAAAGCTGATATTCAGAACGTCCCAATCGGTTTTGAAGGTCGATCTCACACAGCAGCACGGCAATCAGTTTCTGTTTCAGGCAAAAGCCTACAACATTTTCAAGCTGATCCGTCCAGAGCATTTCTACAAACACGTGTATGAAATTGACGCCCATACACCCGCTACGCTGTTGAGTTTGCGTATCGATATACTCCGGGATGACGTCTATCGCGTCAGGTTACAGACAGACGGAAACTTTGATAGCACATTCACGCCGATGGTGATCGACGACATTACCGACGACGACTGCAAAGTTGATCTGCATGAGGACGAACAATGCTATCGCCTGCAAACGAGCAAGCTGAGTCTGCATATCTACAAGGACGATTTCAGGATCGAAATCTATGACCGGGATGGCAACAGGATAACCAGCAGTGGTGGGCGTACTGACAACCACTTTGGCATTACCTACGATTCCTATCCCATGGGTTTTGTCCGCGACAAACGTCACAAGCACTGGTATGCCGTGAACTCGTTTGACCTGACCCACGACGAATCCATCTACGGTCTGGGAGAACATTTTGGCCCTGTGAACAAAGTGGGGGAAACCCTCCGACTCTGGATTACCGAAGGCGTCGGTAACTCTACAGGCCGTGTTTACAAAACTGTGCCGTTTTATGTCAGCACGCGCGGCTACGGTGTCTTCTTCAACCAGACAAGCCCCATGACCTTCTGGGTGGGGTCGAAGGAGAAATCCAAGGTTCAGGTGGCAGTGGAAGAACAGAAATTGGACTATTTTCTGTTCGCCGGAGACATCAAGGACGTCCTGAAAAGCTACACCAGCCTGACGGGCCGCCCCCCGGTACTCCCGAAGTACTCTTTTGGCACGTGGATATCCAGGATGTCATACACATCACAACAGGAGGTCCTGGACGTCGCCAGTATATTGAGGGAGAAACAATTTCCCGCCGACGTGATAAACCTGGACGTAAGCTGGTTTACGAACGACTGGGAATGCGACTGGCAGTTTGACCCCGTAAGATTCCCCGACCACAAAGCGATGTGCAGCCACCTGCATGACAACGGCTTTCGGCTCTCTTTGTGGCAACAGCCTTATGTCCTGAAGGGAACTGCCCCGTGGGAAGAAGCCCGGCAAATGGACCTGCTTGCCAGGCCTGTCGTCCCCTTTTCCTTCTGCGGACAGTTTGAAGCGGCCCCCATAGACTTCAGCAAGCCGGAGGCCGCAGCGTGGTACAAGAACCGGTTGCTCAGACCACTCCTCGAAGCGGGCGTGGATATCATCAAGACCGATTTCGGTGAAGGTATCCCGCCGGCGATGCACTTTTCCGCTGGTACCGGTCACGATCTACACAATGTGTACCCCCTGCTATACAACAAGGCCGCGTTTGAAATTACCCGCGAAGTTCATGGCGAAGACAACGCGATGGTCTGGGGCCGCAGTGCCTATGCGGGCTCTCAGAGATATCCGGTGCAGTGGAGCGGTGACAATGCCTCCACTTTCGGTGCCATGCAGGCTTCCCTGCGTGGCGGACTGGGTTACGGTCTCTCCGGGTTTACCCACTGGAGCCAGGATACCGGCGGATTCGTGGGCGAGCCCACCGATGAATTGATGATCCGCTGGACGCAGCTTTCCATTTTCCAGTCTCACCTGCGTTATCACGGTTGTTACCCCTTCAGGGAACCCTGGCAGTTCTCTGAAGAGACGCAGTGCATCCTGCGAGAATACCTGAACTACCGCTACCAATTGATACCGTATCTTTACAGTGAGTCTATTGAGAGCACATCCTCCGGTCTTCCCATACTCCGCCCGCTGGTCCTAGATTATCAGCAAGACCCTACAGTGCACGCGATTGACGATCAGTTCCTGTGCGGGAGCAGCATTCTGCTAGCGCCGGTGATGCGCGAGGATAGCCGGCGTAACTGCTATCTTCCCGAGGGCGTCTGGTACGACTTTTTCAGTAAGGAGCCTATCAACGGCAGGCAATGGATTACGCGGGATTCCCCGCTGAACAGAATACCCGCCTGGCTGAGGGGCGGTTCTGTCATCCCGTTTGGCCCGGTCGTACAAAGTACCGGTGAACTAACCGACGACACGCCCCTGGACTTTCTCGTTCTGCTGGATGAAGAAGAACGTGCTGGCGGAATTTTTCACCTGAACAGACACAACTCATTTGCTATCGCGGCAAACAGCAGCAGTGCACAGATAGTTGTCACCTGTGAAAAGGGTTTGCCTCTGGGGAGTGTCCGCGTATTCGGCCCGGGCGGCGAGATCGAAAAAAGCTGCATCGTTCTGCAACAGGTGGATAAGTTAGCTGTGCCCTGACCGCGAGTTCCCCATGGCCAGGCACCGGGAAGCCACCGGGGCGAGATGCGCAGGCATATTTACCCCGGCGACCGGCTACCGGCCTATTGCATCCCCCGCTCCAGCAAATAGCTGATTGCGAACTTGATACCGAAGCCCAGAATGCCGAGCGCCAGCGCCAGGTAGAGGATTACGGTACCGAAAATGCCGGCCTGGCTGCGTCTGGCGAGATCCCAGATGATGAAAATCATGAACAGGATCAGTGCTCCGACGCCGATCGTGACGCCATAGTCAGTCAACCATTGATCCATCGTTCCGCTCCTTCATGTTACCGCTCGCAACCGCAAGGCGACCGCAGACGCCAGGCTTTTGAAGCGCCCCGGCCCCGCATCCGCGCGCCCTGTAGCAAGCGGTTACGGTACCAGTTAGCGTCCACTGCGCCCGACGTCTATCCAGACAGCATATGGACAAAGCACCGCCCGCCGTGAACTACGAGTGCGCGGAGGGCGTACAGGTAAATGAACATCACACAGGAGAGAGAAAAATGAAAGAGCTTGTGCTTGGCAGTTGGGATGCGTTGATGAATAACAACCGCAACCCCTTGCGTCATCTCGATCTCGCGTCACAGCATTTCTTCATGCAGGCACTGGCCTGGATGTGGAGCATGGTATTCAGTCTTACCTTTTTCTCTATTTTCCAGTTCGGCGTGACCTGGCTCGCGCACATGGCCGTGATCGCGGGCATCTGTATCACCGTGGCGGTGTTCCGCGAAGCGGAAAAACAGGCCAGGGAGAAACTCGAGCCCCTGCCCGCGCTCAGCGCAGCTTCGCGGTGCGTGTGGAAACTCGATAGCGAAGCTTGAACTTTCACTCCGCGCAGCCGACCCGCGACGCGGTAACAGACCAGGAGCAGACATGCAGTATCAAGCGCCGCTTAACGACCTCAAGTTTCTCTTGTTCGATGTCCTTGGCGTGGACCAACTACAGGCTTTCGAGCGATACCACGAGGCGACCCCCGATCTCATGGAAACAGTCATGTCGGAGATGGGGCGCTTTGCCGCGGAAGTGCTGCAACCCACTAACCGTGTCGGGGACGAAATGGGGTGCAGCTATGACCCCGAGACACACGCTGTCACGACGCCTGACGGCTTTCGGGATGCCTACCGACAGTTCGCCGAGGCTGGCTGGACCGCGCTGGACGCCCCTGTCGAGTTCGGTGGCCAGGGCTTGCCCCACGTCCTCAAATTCGTCATTGATGAGATTGTCTGCTCCAACAACCTGTCTTTGGGCATGTACCCCGGCCTCACGCATGGCGCAATCACCGCGCTTCACGCCCACGGTTCGGAGGCTCTGCAGGGCACGTACCTGGAAAAACTGGTCAGTGGCGAGTGGACAGGCACCATGTGTCTCACCGAACCGCACTGTGGCACAGACCTGGGCATGATTCGCACGCGCGCGACACCCAATGACGATGACAGTTATGCCATCGAAGGCACCAAAATCTGGATCACCGGCGGTGAACATGATCTCGCCGACAACATCGTGCACCTGGTGCTGGCCAAGTTGCCGGGGGCACCGGACTCTTCCAAAGGGATCTCTCTGTTCGTAGTGCCGAAACTGTTGCCGGACAGTGGCGAGCGCAACCCGGTATTTTGCGGCGGGCTGGAACACAAGATGGGCATCAAGGGCTCAGCAACCTGCGTCATGAACTTCGAGGGCGCGCGGGGCTGGCTCGTGGGCGAGCCCAATAACGGCATGCGCGCGATGTTCACGATGATGAACGAGGCGCGTTTGATGGTGGGCATGCAGGGCCTGGGCCTGGCGGAAATGGCCTACCAGGAGAGCGTTGCCTTCGCCCGGGAGCGTCTCCAGGGCAGAGCACTTTCCGGGCCCGTCAATTCCGACGGGCCGGCAGACCCGATCATCGTTCACCCGGACGTGCGGCGCATGCTGATGCGGCAGAAGGTGCTGAACGAGGGCATGCGCGCGCTGGCGCTGTTCACAGGGCACCAGTTGGATTTATCGATCGTACTGACAGACCCTGAAGGACGTGAGCGCGCGGACGACCTGGTACAACTGCTGACCCCGGTGGTAAAAGCGTTCCTGACAGACGAGGGGTTCAACAATGCGAATGTGGGCCTGCAGGTACTCGGAGGCTCTGGCTTCACCACAGATTGGCCGCTGGAACAGCTGGTAAGGGACGGGCGCATCGCCAGGATTTACGAAGGCACCAACGGCATTCAGGCAATCGACCTGGTCGGCCGCAAGCTGGGACTGGCCGGCGGCCGCCTCGTAGCAAACCTGTTTGCGCTGCTGGACACCTACCTGGGGGACAACCCCGAGACGCCCTTCGCTGCCGAGTTGGCCGACAGCGTGGGCATGTTGCGCGAGGCGACCAACTGGGTGTCGACGCATGGCATCGAGGACCCGGAGCAGGCCGCAGCGGCCGCTTCGCCCTATCTTCGCCTCATGGCGCTCACGGTCATCGCCTACCTGTGGTCGCGCATGGCGGACGTGGCGGGCAAACAGCTTGCCGCTGGTGAAGGCAACACCGCGTTGCTGGAGAGCAAGCGTTTTTCCGCGCAGTACTATTTCGAGAAGCTACTGCCCGAGAGCCACTGGTTATACAAAGACATTACCAGCGGCAAACACAGCACCATGGCATTGGCCGATGAACACTGGGCGGCGTGAGACGTATGAGCAGGACGCACCGTTGGGCGCAGATTTGCCGTGCAAGACTGCTCCGCAGCGGCTCCAGCACGCAGGTAAGTGGGCGCAACATCGACAGGCCCGGTCCACCCGCGGGCCCGTCGCGTACATCTTGTGACGTTCCATACGGAGCGCTTCATTCAACTACTCGTCTGTGAGGACACCATCATGACTTTTGCAGGAAAACTGTTACCCGCTCTCTCATTTTGCATCGCCCTGTTCGGTGCGACCGCGGTCAAGGCCGCCCATCACGAAGCAGGGGAAAAAATGGCTCAACCCAGCATCGTTGAGATTGCGGTGGGCAACCCGGATTTCTCAACGCTGGTGGCCGCGCTGAAGGCGGCAGACCTGGTCGGCGCGCTGTCCGGCGACGGACCCTTTACCGTATTTGCCCCCACGAATGAGGCCTTCGCAGCCCTGCCCACCGGCACGCTGGACATGCTTCTGCAGCCCGAAAACAAGGATAAACTGGTGGCAATTCTCACCTACCACGTGGTCTCCGGAAAGGTCATGGCGGCAGACGTGGTCACGCTGACAGAGGCAGAGACTCTTGAGGGTAGCAATATTGCTATCGGCGCTTCTGATGCTGGCGTCACTGTCGACAGCGCAAATGTTGTCGCTACGGACATCGAGGCATCCAACGGGGTCATTCACGTGATCGACGCCGTTATTACTCCCGGCGCCTGACAGCCCCGGGCCTGACAGGACGCTGTAGCCGCAGCGTCCTGCTCACTTTTTCCTACCAGCGAAAGCGCACGTCGACACCTAAACGACGTTGATAATTGATTGGTACATTCTGGATATAACCGTTGGGCACGAACTGGGAAATGTTTGAACCGATACTGGCGACATGCCACTCGTCGGTCGCGTTCTTCACATACACGGTTGCATCCCAACGGCCAGCATCGTCAACCAGTCTCGCCGAAACATCCAGCGTGCCGTAGCTATCCTGCACCGTGAATTCATCCTGCGACAGGCTGTAAAGCACATCGTCCTGCGCCTTGTAGGTGCCCTGTAGCACGAGGTCGAAACTGGCGGGCAGCTCCCAGGCATATTGCGCGGTAAGGGCCAGTTTCCAGTCCGGCGAATGTGGCATCACGCCACCAGATAAATCCTGCACCCCGTCCGGACACTCGTTGCGGAAAGTCTGCCCGAAGCTGCAATTGCCGCCAGGGTAATCGACGATCTCTGCATCAATCAGTGCGAAGCCGCCGTACAGGCTAAAGCTTTCAGTCACCACGGCATTGAAATCGACTTCCAGCCCCTGTGTTTCCACCTTACCGGCGTTGACCAACAGGAAATTCCCGGCTTCGTTCTCGGGGTCGCAGCCCGGGTTGTCCGCGGGACAGCCCGGGTCACCGTCCGGGTCGAAGAATGCCTGCCCCTGGAAATCCTCGAATTCGGTGAGAAACAGCGCCGCATTCAGCATCAGGCGACTATCGAACAACACGCTCTTCAGGCCCAGTTCGTAGGCGTCGGACGTTTCCGGCTGCACCGGGTCCAGGCTCGTCGGATCGGTGCCGAAGGTGACATCGAAGGCGGGCCCTTTGTACCCCTGGCTATAGCTCGCATACAGCATGCCGTCCTCGTTGAAGCTCCATTCCAGCGCCACCTTGCCGGAGAGGTCGTCGTTGTCGGTTTCGCCGGGGGTGGAATCTACCGGGTCCTGCACCACGATGCCCACGCCCTCTTGCGTGCGGGCGAAGACAAACTCCAGGTCATCCTGCGTATAGCGCGCGCCCAGCACCAGTCGCAGGTCGTTGGTGAAACTGTAATTCAGCTCACCAAAGGCGGCCCAGTTGGTGGTATCGACCCGGAATGTTGCAATGCCTTCCTCAAAGCCCGAGAGTTCGGCGCTGCGGCGAAACTGGCGATCCACTTGCTGGTCGAAGTAATACAGACCCACGACGTAGTTGAGCCTGTCGGCCGCGGGTGACGCCAGGCGCAGTTCCTGTGTGAACTGCTCCTGTTCGGTGCTGCCAGCCTGGTCGAATCCCAGGGGCGTGGTGGGTCGGTTGTCATTGTCGATGCTCGCCGCCACCGAATACTCGCGATAGGCGGTGATCGAGGTCAGGCTAAACTCGCCGATATCCCAGTTCACTTCCAACGCATGCCCCCAGGACTCGGTGTCGGTATAATTGGGCGCGTTGACATTGGTCTCGGTGTTTTTTTCGCCTACCTTTACCGGCGCAATCTCGTCCAGGATATCCTGGACCTGGGCGTCATTGCCGTCGAAGGGTTCCAGGCTCCTGATGGTGGGCACGGTGCAATTGCAATCCAGTTCGCCGTAGTCACTACTCCACTTGACGAGTACGGTGTCGCTGACGTCCCAACGCAACTTGCCGCGAATGTTGTAATCCCTCGCGTTGTTGAGGTCGTTACCGTCGTAGTAGTTTTTGATCCAGCCATCGACGTCGGAACCCGAGCCGGACAGCCGGAAACCCAGGCTATCGGTGATCGGGCCGGAAATGGTTGCGCCGAGCCGGTACTCGTCGTTCTCGGCGGCACCGGCCATCAGCTCGCCGGAGAACTGCTCGGTGGGTTGTTTGGTGATGATGTGCAACACGCCAGCACTGGCGTTTTTACCGAACAGGGTACCCTGCGGGCCGCGCAGGACTTCGATCCGCTCGACATCCAGAAGCTGCATGAAGGCCTGTCCCGAGCGACCCATGACCACGCCATCGAGCATGGTCGATACGCTGGGCTCGACCCCGGTGCTGAAACTCTGCGTACCGATACCACGAATGTTGAACGAACTCTGGCGCGGATTGGACCCCTGCTGGTAGGTTAGCGAGGGCACCAGCTGCACGAGATCCTCGGAGTTATAGATTTGTGCCTCGGCGATGACGTTGTCGGTCAGCGCGGTCACCGCAACCGAGACGTCCTGCAGGCTCTGCTCGCGCTTGCGCGCTGTGACGATGACCTCTTCGAGCGCCAGTTTTTCCTGGCC
>CAZFJQ010000058.1:0-19493 GCA_964519755.1 uncultured Halioglobus sp. | reverse complement strand
CATTGACTGCCTGCCGAACAGCCTCCGGTCCGGGCCATACGGCGAGTGTGCGCGGAAAATGTGTGATAGCCAATGGGGTTAGACCGATAGGTGATGGCACCGATGTCACATGAGGCACGTAGGGTACATCCTCGGGCCAACGGCTTCAGTTTGCTGGAGATGCTCGTTGCCATTGCTATCCTGGCGATGTCGCTTGGCGTGATGTACCAGGTTGCCGGTGGTGCTACCCGTACTGTCGGCATCGACGAGAAGATGGTCTACGGCGTGGAGCTTGCGCGCTCATTGCGCGCTTTGTACGCCGTGGTGCCTGCTACCGGCCTGCAAGAGAGCGGTGAGACCGAGGGGGGGTTCCGCTGGGAGGTGATCGCCACGCCGTTGGCCCTGCCCGCTCAACTTCCCCTGCGGGAGGGCCAGTTGCAGCAATTGTCTGTACTCGTCGAATGGGCGGATGGCGCTCGCCAGCGCTCATTCAGTCTCGATTCGGTCGTTGCCGGTCAGGAGGAGAACCCGTGAACCGCGCGAGAGGCTTCACGCTGCTTGAGATGGTTCTCTCACTGGCATTGTTCTCCATGATGATGCTCGCCATTGTCTCGGCGATGCGCACCTTCGGCAACACCCAGAACACCCTGGAGCAGGTAACAGACCGGGTCGACGAAATGCGCGTGGTCAGCGATTTTTTGCGCAACAGTATCGGTGCAGCCATGCCGGTTGTCCGTCTTGGCGAGTTTACAGAAGACACGCGGGGCGGCAGCTACGGCACCTATTTCCGCGGCAATGCAGAGGAGTTGGTCTGGGTTGCACCGGTCGTGGCCGGTGCCGATCTCGGCGGGGCCTTCGTGATGCACCTGTCGCGCGTGGACGACCGTCTCGAGTTGCGCTGGCATCCCTACAACCGCGATGTGACGGCCATAGTCTGGGCGGAGCAGTCGCCGCGCGTGCTGCTCGATTCAGTTTCCAGCCTTGAGCTGGGGTATCTTGCGCGGTTCCGGGGAGAGTGGGAGCAGGAGTGGGCGCCCGGTCAGAACCTGCCGCTGGCGGTGCGTTTGAACGTCGCGGCGAATGAGCGCTTCTGGCCTGAACTGGTTATCAGTCTGAGTGGCTTGAGTATGAACCTGCGATGAGGATATTCCCTGCGCAGTTACCGCAAAGAGTGCACGCCGTTCCGGTCCGGGTTGCGCGGCGAGAGTCCGGTGTTGCGCTCGCCATGCTGGTCTGGTTCCTGGCCGCCATGTCGCTGTTGATAGCTGGCATCGCGATGCAGGCGCGGGTGGATATCAAACTGACGCAATTGCATGCCGAGCGCGCGCGGGCGGAGGCGGCGGCGGACGGCGCCATCCAGCTGGCGCTTGCGCAGATGATGCTCAATGAGATCGACAGCAATCTCGATACCTCGCTACCATTCAACGTGTCCTTCCCAGACGGCTCCATGCCCGTGCACGTGCAACTAAGGCCCCTCACCGGTCTGGTCGACCTGAACCGCGCCACCGAGGAACTGCTGTCGCGTGTCTTTGCATCAGTCGAGGGATTGGACGAGTCCCGGGCGCTGAACCTTGCCGCCACTGTGCTAAAGTGGCGGTCGGCGCCAGGAGGGGACCAGGATGCCAGCATGGAGAATAATATGGGGCCGGACAACGGCGACAGCGGGATGCGCCACGCGCGCTTTGAAGCGATAGAGGATCTGCTGCTCGTGCCAGGCGTTGACAGGCAGATCTTTGAAGCGCTGCGCGAGCACGTTTACGTCAGCCAGCGGGGCCAGGCGGGTGTTGATTGGCGCGCGGCTCCAGCGGGAGTTCTGCAGGCGCTGGGCGATCTCACGCCCGAGCAGGCCAGCGAAATCGCGCAAAGAGATGTGGAAGAATCCAGCGCGCCAGCGGAGTTCGACCTGGCGTTCCAGCAGCGCGATGAACTCGCAGCCTACCGCGCGGATGCGATGGTCGAGGCCAACGGCCAGGTTTTCCTGCGCCGCCGCTGGGTTGAGCGCGGCGCCTCCGGCGCTGACCGGCTGCCCTGGCGGTTTTTTCGCAGCGAGCCAGTGAGAGCCGTGAGTGGCCTGGAAAGCCTGCCTGCCCACGAGGTTGCCGATGCTCGACGCTAGCCAGCGCTGGAGCCTTTTCGGCTACGATGTCAGCCGCATTGGCCATTACCTGCGAGCCGGGTGGACCGAGTTTCTCTACTCGGACACCTCGCCGATTCTGCCGGTGGTCGATGAGGGCGTGTTGGCGCACCTTGAGGGTGGGGACACACTCTACATCCGGGGAGGGCAGCCCGCCGCGTCGCCACCGGATACCGCCACACTCTCGGAGGCAGTGGTGTTGCCGGCCAGCCTGATTTTGGCCAAGAGCCTGTGGTTGCCAGCCGCCGCGGAATCGGATATTGAATCCGTGATTGCCATTGAAGTGAACGCCAGTAGTCCGTTTCCGGCCGCCGACACCTGTTTTGGCTGGGCTCTGTTGCAGCGTGACGAAGAGCGCATAGAGGTGCAACTTGTCATCAGCGCCATGAGCGCGGCGATGACCTACATTGCAGAGCATTTTGATACCCACGACGTGCACGCCTACGAGGCGATGGCGCGGATTGACGGCCGCTTTATTGCGCTGCGGGGCTTTGGTGAAGATGCGCGGCTGGGAAGGAATCGCAAGCGGCTCGCACGCATGGCCCTGACGCTGGGTGCTTGCCTGTTACTCGTGATCGCGATCAGCGCCGTCAGCGCAGGGGTCAAGTATCTCGAGTTGCAGCGTGTCGTCGAGATGCAGCAACGGGCTGAACAGGCCGCCGAAGAGGCTGTTGCGCTCAGGGAGTCTATGGCGGATGCGAGGTCGATGCTGGATGTCACCGAGGAGTTGATGCGCGAGTACCCCTCGCCCTATGGAGAGTTGCAACGGCTCACACGCCTGTTGGAGAACGATACCTGGATTTCCGGGGTTGAATTTCGCGGCGATGCAATCCGCCTCGAGGGTCAGTCAGCGAACGCGTCTACGGTCATGCAACAGCTACTGGACGACCCCGCATATGCCTCTGTGCAGGCGCCCGTGGCCTTCAGGGCTGATCGCACCGGGGGAGAACGCTTCGTGTTTGACCTGACCCTCGAGACGGATGGTGGCGCCGAATGAGGTGGCCGCGGTTGAAAGCAGACCGTCCGACCCTGGTTGTAGGGTCTTGCCTTGGCCTGGTGGTCGTCGCGGTGTTGGCCGCGATCATCTATTTTCTTTCCTTGCGCCAGGATTTTGCGCGCGAAATCGCTTCTATCGAGCCAAGGACAGCGCGCCTGTTGGGTATTTTGCAGAGCACCGAGGCACTTGAGGCGGCAAGTGCCGCAGCGCAGGCCACGTTGCGCGACCTGGCCTACCCCGCCGAGCGCGACAGCGCATCGGCCGCCGCCTCCCTGCAGCAGAGCGTGCGCGAGCTGATGGCCGGCGCGGGCATGTCGGTCAAGGGCAGCCAGGTACTGGCGACCCGAAGCGCCGACGGTTACGAACGACTCACGCTGGATATCACTGGCGAAGGCAATATCGAGGCGCTGGATATTGCACTGGCCGAGTTGGAGCTGATCCGCCCGCTCGTATTTGTCGAATCGTTCAGTATTAAACCCCTCAGAATGCGTCGCGGCAGCGCGCAGGCGGCAGCTGATGGTGGTGACCCCAGGCGCCTGAACGCCCGCATCCAGCTATTTGCATTGAGGTTGCAGCGGTGATGGACGCCAGCCAGGCAACTGACTGCACGCGTGTGCCAGTATGAATAGTCTGGCGGAACTGCGATTGCGACAGATCGCACTGGTGCTTGCCGGCTTGCTGCTGCTCCAGGTGCTATATGCCGGCGTAACGCTGGTGTTTCGGGGTGAACCTGAGCCCATTCCGCCCGCCGCCTCCACCCTGGAGGCAGGTGCACCGGCTTACCGTGCGCCCGGCCCGGACGAGCAAGGGGGCGATATCGTGGCGCGACCTCTGTTCTGGGCGGGGCGCCAACCGCATGCGGCGGCCCCGGCCCCTGAGCCGGTAGTCGCGGCGCCTGCGCAACCTTCCCCCTTGAAGGATATCAAGTTGCTGGGAGTATATTCGGCAGGCCCTAATTCGGGCATTATTGTGTCCCTGAAGGGCGAGCGGCGTCGTTTGCAAATAGATGACGAGGTGGACGGGTGGACGTTCTCCATGATGAGCGACGACGGCGCGATTTTTGCGAACGGCGCAGCGTCGACGGAGCTGCGGCTTGAGCACGCCCTGCCGGCAGTCAAGGATGCCGACAGAACGCCGCAGCGGGGGCGCAATGCTATCCGCGCCAATCAGACGCGCACCGCGGATCGCGTTCTCGACAATAACGCTGAAGAAAAGGGCAATTGACCTTGCGCTACCTGAATAAACTACTTCCGGCTCTGGCCGTGGGGCTAATGACCCTCACCAGTTGCACCACAATGCAGACGGATGAACACCCGACCCCGGGTGCAGGAGGCGGCGACGATTCCACGGCGGTCACCCCGGAGCCGGGTTCCGGCCAGCCCGGCCCGGAGCAGGTTCCAGCTTTGTCATCCGAGCAGGTTGCAGAAGAACTGCCCGCGCACGCAAGCAGCGAGCCTACAATTTTCCGGGGTACAGATGAGGTGTTCCGGCAGCCGTCCGCGCAGCCGCCGGTGCGCCTGCTCGGTGACGCAGTCAGCCTGAATTTTGAAGAGGCACCGCTCACCGAGGTGGTACACGCGGTCATGGGCGACATACTCGAACTCGACTACGTGGTGGAGCATCCAATCGATGGCAAGGTGACGCTGCGCACG
Organism: uncultured Halioglobus sp.; assembly: GCA_964519755.1. GTDB lineage: Bacteria > Pseudomonadota > Gammaproteobacteria > Pseudomonadales > Halieaceae > Marimicrobium. The sequence continues at coordinate 14,731 of CAZFJQ010000058.1, read as the reverse complement.
CGGTCTCCCGTGCCGCGCGACCAGTTGCTCGACATTCTCGAATCGCTGCTGACAGCGAACCAGGCCTATCTGGTGCGGGATAATAACGGGCGCTTTTTTGTCAGCGGCTCATCCGAGATGCGCAAACTAAGGCCGGGTATCTCCAGCTCCGCGTCCGCCGCAGTCGGTTACAGCACGATCGTGGTGCCTTTGCAGTTTATCAGCGCCAGTAATATGGCCGAAATCCTGGCGCCGGTGGCGAACGACGACGCTTTCGTGCGCGTCGACAATTTGCGCAATGTGCTCATGCTGGCGGGCACCCGCAGCCAGTTGGAAGGCTGGCAGGAGATCATCACGACCTTTGACGTCGACCTGCTCAAGGGCATGTCGGTGGGCATCTACCCGGTAGAGAACAGCTCCATTGACGAGATAGAAGCCGCTCTCGGGCAGCTTATGGGCAAGGGTGGCGGCGAGGGTGACGCCGAGGGCCTCGCCGGGATTGGCAGTATGGTGCGCATTATTCCTGTGGAACGCCTCAACAGCCTGCTGGTTGTGACGCCGAGGGCACATTACCTGTCGCGTATCGGTAACTGGATAAAACGGCTTGACCAGGAGCCCGACGCCTATTTTGAGCGCCAGCTTTATGTGTATCCGGTGCAGAACACCAGCGCTGTGCACCTTGCGGACATGTTGAGCACCATCTTCTCGGGCTCCGGCGGCGCTGGCGGTGGCGGCAGGAGCGCCGGCGTGGCACCCGGCTTCACCCCCGAGACCGTATCCTCCGGTGGTGAACGCAGTTCCGGTGGCACGTCCGGTATGTCCGGTACGTCCGGCGGTCGCGGCGAGGCCTCGCGCAACTTCAGTCTTGGCGACATACGCGTGGTGGCCGATGAAGAGAATAACTCGCTGCTGATCTACGCCACCGGCAAGGAGTATCGCAAGATCCAGCCGGCACTGGAAAGGCTCGATATTGCAGCGACGCAGGTGATCATTGAGGCGAGCATTATCGAGGTGACGCTGGACGACAGCCTGCGCTATGGCCTGGAGTGGACTTTCGAAGGTGGGGTCGGCAGCGGTAACGACGGGTTTGGCCAACTGTTCAACGACACCTCTCTTGCGCCCCAGGTACCCGGGTTTGCCTATTCTGTCATCAACGGCAGCGGTCAGGTGAAGGCGGTGCTCAATGCCCTGGCCTCGGACAGTCTCATCAATGTGATTTCCTCGCCCTCGCTCATGGTCCTGGATAACCAGACGGCTAGCATCCAGGTGGGACGCCAGATTCCCGTGTCGACGGGCGACACAGTGACGGACGTCGGCACCACCACGAGAGTCGAGTACCGCGACACTGGCGTGCAACTGTCCGTCACGCCCTCGGTCAATGCCGGTGGCATGGTCGTCATGGATATTGAGCAGAGCGTGACCGATGTCGGGCCGCTTGGTGACGGAGTCGCGCAAAGCACGTTTCTTGAGCGCAGCATCACCAGCCGCGTGGCCGTGCGCAGTTCGGAATCCATCGTGCTGGGTGGCTTGATCCAGGAAGACAAGAGCCAGGGCTCCAGCGGCGTGCCCTTTCTGCACGAGTTACCGGTCATCGGCGCGCTATTCGGTAGCAAGTCAACGACCAGCATACGTACTGAGCTGATTGTGATTATTACACCGCGCGTTATTTTCAACGACGCGGACCTGCGCGACGTCAGCGATGAAATGCGCCGTAAAATGCGGGGTCTGGATTTAATCGATGTGTCTGAGTCATCATCGTTTCTTTCGGAGCGGGAGCTTGCCGATGAAGAGTAGTAGTGCCAACGCGCGGGTGTTCTGGGCAATAAACAGCCGCCGTAGAGCAAATATGCGGGGTACCCTTGCCCTGCTCACGGGGTTTCTGCTCACCGGGTGTGCCGGGCTGGTCACTGAAAAGCCCCCGGAAGAGCAGGTGCGCGAGCGGGCCCAGGCCTGGGCGGATGCATTGCTCAACGACGATTTGCAGGGTGCCTACGAGCTGACGTCCCCCAACTACCGTAGCTTCGCCAGCGTTGGTGCCTACCATGCCCGGGTTGTCGGCACGGGGCGCTGGAAGAGCGCCGAGGTCACTGAAGTCGCGTGTAAAGCCGAGATGTGTGAGGTCACTTTTGTGCTGGAGTATTTTGCCCGGCAGGTGAATGTGGACGTGCGCCGGCCGCGCACCTACAAATGGGTAAAAACTGACGGACAATGGTGGCAATACGTGGCCCCTTGAGGCTACTATTGCAGGTACGGTGTGAGTCGCGTTTCTAATTGATTTTTAACCGGTTTCGCCGAGGGGGGACCTCTTTGGGGCAAGGCTCTCGAAGAAGGCAACTATTTGGCATTTATTGAGTTGACGCCCTATAGAGCCTGTGCTAATTTTCGCCTCGTATGTATGTGTAAGACACCTCCCTAGCCACGTTTTTGCAGGCGAATGGTAGACAGGGGTAAGGTTTTGGGGGCATACTTACGCCTTACTGTATGCAGCATTAATTAACTTGCAACAACGACATACTTGTTAAACCTAGGAGTAACAAACATGAAGAAAGTACTTCCCGTAGCAGTCCTCGCTGCAATGGCAGGGGTCAATAGCGCCCAGGCCGTGCACGTAAACTCTGACGGGCTGGGTCAGGTGCTATTGTTCCCATACTACACCGCGCAGGAGGGGCAGGACACCTACATTCAGATCGTCAATACCACGAACAATTTCAAAGCCGTCAAGGTTCGTTACCTTGAGGCACGCAACAGCCGTGAGGTTCTTGACTTTAACCTTTACCTCTCTCCGAGAGATCACTGGTCTGCGCTGGTTTCGGCAGATCCGGATGGGAATGGCGCTGCGCAAACGACGAATGATACAAGCTGTATCGTGCCTAATTTTGTTTCCACTGAGACGGTTCCCTTCCGTAACTACGAGTATCTGGGCGACTCAGTGAACGGCGTCGAACGGACGCTCGAAGGTTACGTCGAAGTGATCGAGATGGGCGAGATCGTCGAGGGTTCAGAAGACTGGCCGGCTGCCATCAAGCACGTAAACGGCGTGCCTGGTGACTGTTCTGTGCTGAATGACTCCTGGAATGCCGGCGGTATCTGGTCTCCTCGCGGTGATGACCAGCCAGACGATGGTGTTGAGGTGCCGACTGGCGGCCTGTACGGTTATGGCGTAATCATCAACGTTGATGAAGGTACCGACGCGACCTACGATGCAGTCGCTCTGGATAACTTCAATAACATCGCCTTCCACACCGAGCCGGGCAGCCTTGATCCGGGTCTGGATGATGGCATCCCCCTCTACGATGTGATCGAGGGCAACCAGGTGATTTCTGGTGTTGCTAACCCCACGGGTGGTGTGAGTGCTGGCTTGAATGCTGTCAGTGCGTTGATCATGCACGACACGATCAACAACGACTACGTGCTGGAGCCGAGCATCGACGCTGGCACTGATTGGGTTGTGACCTTCCCCACCAAGCGCGATTACGTGAACGGTGGTTTGCAGGCTCCCTTCACCAGCCCCTGGAATCCCCTCCAGTCCAGAGCTTGTGAGTCTTTCGACGCTACCTACTACGACCGTGAAGAGGGCCAAGAGGCTATCGATGATCTCGACGTCTCTCCGCGTCCCCCGCAAGGCGACCCCATTTCACTGTGTTATGAGGCCAATGTCTTGACCTTCGAAGGTAGCAATGTGCTCAACTCCGCGCTGGCTACGAATTTCGATCTTGCCAGCGGCTTCGATAATGGTTGGATGCAGATTGATTTCTCCTCAGGCCGTGCGCCTCTGGTGGCTGGTGCGAATACCTTCCAGGGTCTGCCGGTTATCGGCTTCGCCGTTCAGAAGTACGTGAATGGTGACGTTGGTGGTCTGCTGTCCAACTACGTGGGCAACGTTACGCACAAAGCTACCCGCTCTGTGTCTAACAGTGGTCCCTAAGTGGATGATTGCTTGACGCGATATTGGTCAAGCAAACAGCAATCAAAACGCGGCCCCTTGGGCCGCGTTTTTTTTTGTCCGCGTAGCAGGACGAGTTGCGCGATAATACGCCATGGGTAATTGATAGAATTGCAAGTGGTTTTGGGCGTTTATGCCGGTTGGCGTGAACTTATTCTCATTTTTGTGGTTTAATGACGAGGTCTGCCGTGTAGGGGGGCAGATTGGTATTTTTGTAGGAAAAAATATTGTAAGTAATATATGTATTTGTTATATCTTACACACCAGACCAAAAACCGGAGAGTGGAACCATGCGCAAATTATTTTTAGTCCCCGCAGTGGCGGCGATGGCCCTTGGGCCCGTCTCGGCACTGGCGGCCATAACGCTGAATGGTCAGACCATCAGCAACACCAGCGACTTCACGATCTCTCAGTCCGGAGGTAATGTAACAATTACCACGGGTTCTGGCCCCGTTGATCCGACGGAGCCCACCGATCCGACCGGGCCGACCGATCCGACCGATCCGACCGATCCGACTGAACCGACCGGCCCAACAGATCCCACAGACCCGGTAGACCCCAACTGTGGTGCATTGCCTGGTAATGTAACGTTGGTGGGCTCAATCGACTGGGCGAGTCAAGGTGGTCAGACTTTTATCGACCTGGATAATACGGATATCTCCACCAGTGCGTTCACGTCAACGTCAAGTTCCGGATATTTTGGGCAGGTCTCTGTGGTGTCTGTTACCGGCACTTCCGGCTTTAAGCGCGAGGTCTGGATTTCTGAGTGTCCGGGTGGTCCGAAGCTCAGCGATTCCAGATGTACTGGGCAGGGGAGCAGTTCTACGAATATCTACTGGACTCAGGGTGCTACCTCAAGCTGGCAGTGTAATCTTGAACGCAACAAGTCTTACTACCTGAACTACCGCAATGTCGATTGCACGCGCAGTTCATGTGGGGTCTACCGAAACATGTATAACAACAAGAGACCCTAGCAGTTTTCCCGCCCCGGTCTATACCGGGGCCGTTACATCGGTATAATCACGCCAAACTTCGGTTTGGCGTTTTTTTTATTGGGGATAACATTATGTTGAGTATTTTCAAGCGCGCTGTTTGCGCTGTCTGTCTGCCATTCATGGCCGTGCAGTTAGTGGTAGCGGCGGAGGAGATTGATCCTGCAATGGAGGTCATCAAGACGCCACAAGTGACCGTTACAGTGGAGGATATTGACCGCTATATACTTGAGAACCTGCCTCCGGAGGCGGCGCAGCGGCAGGCAGTGCTGAATCGCCCGGGTGTTTTTAAGGAGATGGCAGAGAATTTGTATCTGATCCGTGCTCTCGCCACCGAGGCCGAAGCGGCTCCTGGATTTGATGAGGCACAGTTGCGCTGGGCTGCCGACATAGCCTACCAGCGAAAACTGATGGAAACCTACCGGGTGGCTTACGTACGCGAGACGTTGAAGGACGTCAACTGGGAGAGCGTTGCGCGTGAACACTACAAGGCGAACCCTGACCGCTATACACGGCCGGAGCGAATATCGGCAGCTCATATCCTGATTCGCACTGACGAGCGATCCGAAGAAGAAGCCGAGGCTTTGGCGGAAGAGTTGCACGCTCGAATTCTCGCAGGGGAAGATTTCGCCGCCATCGCGAGGGAATACTCCGAAGATGGCTCGGCGGACAGCGGTGGGGAGCTGGGCTTTTTCCAGAGAGGCAAAATGGTGCCGCAGTTTGAGGAGGTAGCGTTCAAACTGGAATCGGCGGGAGACATGAGTAACCCGGTAAAAACCCAGTTCGGATACCATATTATTGTGCTCAGGGATCGCAAACCTTCGAGTGAGATGCCATTTGACGAAGTGAAGGACCAGATCATCAACTCCATCCAGCGCAAGATGGGGAATCAGGTCTGGCAGGACAAGCTGCTGGGCATGCGCTCGTCTCAAGAGATTCAACTAGACGACGCATTGTTAAAAGAGATTCGGGACAAGTACGTTGTTCGCATCGAATCTGCCAAATAAATGCGGCACGCCAGGTAGTTTTGATACCGGGGCCGAGGAGATGACACTGGAAGTGCATGGTGTCTCCGAGTGATATCAGACTCCTCTGATTCACCGGAATCTTCCCCGGTGTTCCTGGTATGCGAGGAGGGGTCCCTGCCGCATGCCCACGCCACGGGCCGGCTGGAATACTGCTTTTCTGCAGCTGAGCCCGAGCAGGCGTTCGGCGCCTGGCAAGTCGGCGATGCCGCCCACGGTAGCCAGTTTGCTGTGGCCGAGAAGTGCCGGCAGTTAACGGGTGGGTTTGCCCAACAGGCGCTCAACCGTCCGGTGGCAGCTGCGCTCATGCGCACTGAAGCATCCGTGCTCGTGATCAGCGGGTTATGGGGCTGCACCATCGACCTGCCACGCATTGCCGACATGCTCGGTATACCCACCCTGTTTGTGATTCCGCGGGAGCAGGAATTTCCCGATCACCTGGACGCGTCAACCGCGGCGTGGGTACAGGATGCTTTCCAGCGCTGCCGTTTTGTTGCCGCCGATGAGTTACCACCGGTATTGCGTGCTCTGGTCGAGCCAGACAAAGTGGTAGGCCTTGCGGCGTGGCCCGATGTCGTAGCCGGGCTGAGCGCCAGGCGGCAACATTCCCGGGAGTTTAACTACAGCACCTATGAATTTCTTTCGCGCGACCATCCCCTGTTGCATGCAATGCAATATCGGGATGTACGGTTTTTTGCCGGTTGCGAGCGTGTCCTGGACGTCGCCTGTGGCGCCGGGATCTTTCTCGACTGCCTGCGCACGGCCGGCATCGATGCCCTGGGGGTTGAACGGGATTCGATGATCGCCGAGTACGGCGCGGGGATGGGCCTGGACATCATTAACCAGGACGCCATGGAGTACCTCGGGAACACCGGGGATAGCTTTGATGGAATCTACTGTTCGCATTTTGTCGAGCACTTGCCGATTGAAACCGTGCAGGAATTGATAGGCCTGCTTTACCAGCGCCTGCTTCCGGGCGGCCTGCTGGTGCTGGTTTTTCCTGATCCGGAGTCCATTCGTTCACAGTTGCTCGGTTTCTGGCGCGACCCTGAGCACGTGCGTTTTTACCATCCGGAGCTGGTGTCTTCTATCGCCACAGTGGCCGGCTTCAGTTTAGAGAGCAGTAGTTATGATGAGCAACCGCATACTGTGGTGGGCTTTGAAGCCACGCCGCCCCAGCCACCCGCGTTGAGTTCCCTGGCAACGCCCCCGGTGGTACCGGCGAAACAGTCGAGCGGGCTGGACAAAGTGCTCGGCCTGCTTGGTTTGCAATCCCGCCATGCTGCACAATGCGCTGATAAGGCCTGGCGTGACTGGTCCACTCAGGTGATCGATGTGCTGGCCAACCAGAACAACTACCTTGAACATCTCACACAGCGCTCGGATAAACTGTGGCAGGTTAACGCCACCTGGTCCTGGAACGACAATGCAACACTGCTGCTCCGGCGCTCGGACACCTGAATCGACACCTGACGCGGCCTGGAGCGAATGACTGATCCTATGAACGGCACCCACGTTTATACGAGCATTACAGCCAATTATCTGCCGAAGGTGCGGGTGCTGGCGGAATCCGTGAAGAAGCTTGCACCGCATGTCTGCTTCCATGTTGTGCTGAGCGACAATACGCCGGCTGGCTTTGATCTCGATTCCGAGCCCTTCGACGAAGTGGTGTATGCAGAGCAACTGATTAAGGAAGGCTTTGCGAGCTGGGCCTTTGGTCACTCGGTGGTGGAGTTGTGCACCGCGGTTAAGGGCCCGGCACTTGAGTACCTGTTCGACGTGTGTCAGGCCGAGAAAGTATTCTACTTTGATCCCGACATGGTTGTATTTTCGCGTCTGGACGAACTCGAGGAAGCTCTCGCCGGCTGCAGCGTACTGTTGACTCCGCACCTGACAGCCCCGGACACGACAGATATGGCGATACTCGACAACGAGCTTTCGAGCCTGTTGCATGGCGTGTTCAATCTTGGCTTTATTGGGGTCAGGAACGTGCCCGAAGGGCGCCGGTTTGCCAACTGGTGGTCACAGCGCCTGAAAAAATACTGTCACGACGATCTCCCGCGCGGACTGTTTACCGATCAGAAATGGGTGGATCTCGCTCCCTGTTTTTTTGATGGCGTGGTGATCTTGCGCTCTCCCGCTTTCAACGTGGCAACCTGGAACATCGCAAACCGTAAAGCGACCGGCTCTCTCACGGGGGGAATTTTTGTCAACGATGAACCCCTGGGGTTTTACCATTTTTCCGGCTTTGACAGCGGCGACCAGATTACCATGCTCTCGCGCTACGGCACCGACAGCCCGGTGCTGTATGACCTGCGCGAGTGGTATATAGCCGAGTGTGAACGTCACGGACAGGCGCAGTTGGGTGCATTACCCGCCAGGTATGAGTTTTTCAGCAACGGCGAGCGAATAACGCGCGGTTACAGAGTGCTCTATCGGCAACGCACGGATTTGCAGTCTGCGTTCCCCAATCCCTTTCTCGTCAATGGCCCCAATTCCTACAAGGCGTGGTATGACGCACACCCCGAGGAGCAGATGCCGGCGGGTTCCGTAGTCATTCAGGCAGGCGTCCCAATCCATACGGTGCTCGCAGACCTGGCCCGTTATTTCAATCAGCGCCTGGTGGCGTTGCCCGAACGCGGCAGGTTCAAGCGCTACGCGTTCAAGGCAGGCATAGTGTCACTGCAGCTTGCTTCCAGGGTGGCTGCCATGGCGGCGAGACGCTAGGCGTGTTTCCCTGTCCGTCGTCTGGTAATTTCTTCCGGTGTCTCGATTGAAGGCGTTGCGGCGTTCCTGGCAGATTGTCCTGGTAGCAACTGCCGCAGATACGCAGTGTCTGCCGGCGGCGCTTGGCGCCTTGCGCAGCCAGTCGCTGTCAGACAATATTCTTGTGCTGAGCGAGGACGATGTTCGCCTGCGTTCCGTGCTGGACGAGCTGGCTGTAGAAGTTGTCTATGCATTGCCCTCGCCCGTTCCGAGGGGCGCTTTCTGGACAACGCTGCTGGCGCACTTTTCTCTCCCCGGGGAAGCCTGTGTCTTCCTGCGTGCTTCGGTGTCCGTGCCCGAGCACTGGGATGCCAGGTTGATTGCAGCCGGCCAACGCGCGCCCTCCGCGGTCGCGGTAGCGCCGCTTTGCGCGCGGCACCCCTTGCTCACCGTATCCACGCGGCGGTCGCGGGCCCCTGGCTTTGACGTGGACACGATGGACCAGTGGGTCAGTGACTATGCCGTGGGCAAAGCATTCCCGGTACCTGTCATGCCGCCCAACTGCATGCTCTTGCAGGGTGACTACTGGCGCAATGCCGGGGTAATACCGGCAAGCGATGAGGCGCTGGCCGCGCAGATTCGGCGTTCCGGGCACAGTATCGTCGCAACGGATCAACTCTATGTAGACGACTCGCTGCTGGACTATGACGACGGCACCGCGCATCTGCCGCAGCCATTGCTGGATGCCTACCTGCAGAGAACGCCTCTGTCGACGATGCGGCATGCGCTGTCGGAGCTGGCCGAGCGGCGGGAGGCACCCCCGGTGCTGAAACGTTGCAGGCCCGTACAGTTGCACGTGGGGCACAGCTGGGGCGGCGGCCTCGCGCGCTGGATGGAGGACTACCTGTCTGCCGATACCCGCCACAATCATCTCGTGCTGCGCTCTCTCGGCGATCTCAGCGCTTTCGGTCAATCCATCGCGCTGTATCGTGGAGCCGCCATGGATGTGCCAGTGGAGACCTGGACACTCTGCGAGCCGATTTTATCGGTGTCCCCCGGGAGTATCGAGTACCGCGAAATACTGCAGGAAATTATTGAGCATTACAGTGTCGAGAGTCTCGTCGTGTCTTCTTTCATAGGCCACTCGCTGGATTTGCTTGCGACGGGCCTGCCGACAACGGTGGTCATGCACGAGTTTTTTCCGTTCTGCCCGGCGTTGTATGCCATGTACGAGTCGCCGTGCCACGCATGTACCAGGGATAGATTGATCTCCTGCGCCGCCAATAACCCCTACAACAGCTTTTTCAAATTTGAAGATGCAGAGCACTGGATCAGTGTTCGCCGGCTTTTTGCCGAGGCAGTTGCGCAGGACAATGTGGTGCTTGTGGCGCCCAGCCAGTCGCTGGTTGCACGCTACCGCGACCTTGAGCCACGTCTGGCAGACAAGCCTGTTCACGTGGTGGCGCACGGGCTCAACACGCACCTGGCCGAAGCATTGCGCGCTGGCGGCCGATCTGGAGCAGCCCCGACCGCGTCGGGTGAGCGTCTGCGCATCGTGACGCTTGGGCGGCTGACGCAGGAAAAAGGCGGCGATATGCTCGCCGAAGCCTGTGCCGCGATCACGGAATTTGCCGATCTCTGGCTGCTTGGCACGGGCGAAAGTGGCACGCGGTTCGCCTCGTTCCCCGCCGTCACGGTGGTACCGCAGTATGCGAGCGGGGAACTGGGGCACCTGCTGCGCGAGATATCCCCGGATGTGGGTCTGCAGCTGTCCACCGTACCGGAATCCTTCAGTTACACCCTGAGCGAACTGTGGGCGGCGGGGGTTCCGGTACTTGCCACGCCCGTGGGCGCGCTGCATGAGCGGGTTGAGGCGAGCGGGCAGGGCTGGCTGGTTGCGCCCGATGCCCGGGCGCTGACGCGGGAATTGCGCACTCTCCACGAAGACCGGGCGAAGCTGGAGGCCGCGGCGTCCAGGCTGGTGGACGCGGAAGTGCGGCTGGCGAGCGACATGGTGGATGAGTACGCCGCGCTGGAGGTGTCAACGGCTTCGATTCCGCTAGCGCGCTATTTCCTGCCGCGCCGCTCACACAGTAACCCCTATGCGCCGGGTTCTCTTCCCGCGAATGTACAGGCGCTGCATATCAACCCGCAGAGGCCCTATCGGCAGGCTCTGCAAGAGTTCCTGCAGCACACCGCGGCCAAAGCGGATCAGACTCCTTCCCTGCCACAATGGGCGCGGCGTTTGCTGCACCGGGCCCTGTGCGCCGGAGCGCGCCTGGTCGCTGTCAAAAATAGACAGGAGGGCTGAGCACTGGGCGGGAACAGGGCATGAGCCGGGCGCCGTGTCGAGGCTGGCTGGCACGGATTTAACGCGTGGCGATGTGCTCTGTACCGCCCGATTGGGGGAAATCGACGCTGGCTTCTGCTATTCTGCGCCGTCCTGAGCCGGTTCTTTGAGTTCATGCATATTTTCACCAGCATCAGCCGCAACTATATTCCCAAAGCTCGGGTGTTGGCTCGCTCTGTCAGGGAATTTGAGCCCGAAGCCGTGTTCATCGTGTTGCTTTGCGATACGCTGCCCGAAGATTTTGACCTGGCCACAGAGGACTTCGACCACGTCATCCCGCTTGCCGAGCTGCCGATTGATGAGCGTCCTGCATGGACGTTTCAGCACAACCTGGTAGAGCTCTGCACCGCGGTGAAGGGGCTCGGGTTCCAGGAAATTTTTCGCCGTTTCGATGCTGAAAAGGTCGTGTTTCTCGACCCCGATATTGTATTGTTTTCAAGCCTGGCTCTCGTGCGTGAACGGCTGAATGTTTTCAGTGTGCTGTTGACCCCCCACCAGACTGAACCGGAAAAGGACCATTCTGCCATCCTCGACAATGAGGTGAGTAGCCTCAAGTACGGGGTTTTCAATCTCGGCTTCCTGGCTGTCAGGCGCGGCGCCGAGGGCGAGCGATTTATCAATTGGTGGAGCGATCGCCTGCGGGATTTCTGTTACGACGACCGCGGCAGGGGGCTGTTTACCGATCAGAAATGGGCAGATCTCGCACCTGCCCTGTTTCAGGACCTGGGAATATTGCGGGAGCCGCAGCTGAACGTCTCTACCTGGAATATCAGCCGCCGTGAAATCACGGGAGACCTCGAGCGGGGTATTCTCGTGAATGGCCAGCCACTGTGTTTCTACCATTTCTCCGGTGTCGACAGCGGGGCGCTGAAAGTGATGATGGACGTCTATGGCAACCGGAATCCCACGCTGAGTGCCTTGCGGGCATGGTACGTACAGCAGTGCAATGCAATGGGGCAGCGGGAAATGGGGGCCCTGGAGTGCACCTACGAGCTGTACTCCAATGGCGACAGAATCAGGCCCGCAGAGCGGTTGTTGTATCGCTATCGAGAGGCGTTGCGCGAGAGATTTCCCGACCCTTACGATTGCACTGATCGTGGCGGGTATCAGGCCTGGTATGCCAACAACCTGCACACTGACCCGCTGCAACCGGACGAGGAGGTGCTCAGTGTCATGCGCCATGAGCTGGACGCGATCCATCACTCGATAAGCTGGCGTGCGTTCCGCAAGCTCGCCACAGCCTACCGCCGGTTGGGTATGCGGCTGGGTATCAACGGATTGCTGCAACGCCTGAGCCACCGCCACTGAGATGCTTTTGGCGGGGTGCCTATTGAACGCGCGATCATATCAGGACAGCTGACTCACCTATGAACGAGTATGACCCGAGAGTCGAGTATCACAAGTGGTACTACAACAGCGAGGTCTGGGAAAGCGTGTGTTTTCTTGGAGTGACAACCAACAAATCGGTGTCCGACCTGTGGAATTACCAGGAGATACTGGCGCAGTTGCGTCCCTCGCTGGTCGTTGAATTCGGCACGCGTTTCGGGGGTTCCGCGCTGTACTTCAGTGTTATCGGCCGTGCGATCAATCCCGCGCTGCGCGTATTAACGGTGGATGTCACGCATGCCGAAGTGGCGCCCATCGTGCACGAAGACAGTGCCATTCGTCTGCTGGCGAGTTCCTCTACCGATGCAGCCGTTGCCGAGGTGATCAGTGAGATGCGTGAGCATCATCCCGGTAGCGTTTTTTTTATACTCGACAGCGATCACCGCAAGGCACACGTGCTGGCGGAACTGGCGCTGCTCCGGACGGTCACAGCCCCGGGTGATTATGTCGTCGTTGAAGACGGCAATATCAACGGCAATCCGGTGTTGCCGGGCTGGGGGGAGGGCCCGTCGGAGGCGCTCCAGGAGTACTTCCTGCGCTACCCCGAGGACTACACACAGGACACCGAGAGAGAGCGCAAGTTCGGTTTCACCTTTGCGCCCTCCGGCTTTCTGGTGAAAAATTGATCGCGGGGTTGATCCCCCGGCACTCTGGCGGCCTGGGCGGGCGCATTTCGCAATTCTGCTCAAGTGCTAGACTCGGGTGGAACAGGCGGTGTTAGCCGCGCACAGTAGCGGCGATTGGTACTGCCCGCGGGCATCGAACGCCATGCGGCCATTTTCCAGCAAACTGGGCACACGATGAAGCTAGGCGAATATTTGGTAGAGAAGGGCAAGATCACGCCGCGTGACGTGGAGCGAGCCCTGGTCGCCCGCGCCGAAATGGGTGGGTTGTTCGGGCAGATACTGGTGAAGCTGGGGCTGGTATCGGAAACCGATGTCGCGCAGGCCCTCGCCGAGCTGCTCGGGATAAGGCTGGTTGCCGCAGGTGAGTACCCCGAGGAGCCGGTTGCGGTTGCGGGTCTTTCGCTGGACTTCATGCTGTCCAACGCTGTTGTGCCCATAGCCGTGGACGATACTTCCGCCGAGTTCGCGGCAACCATTCCGCAGGATCCCTTTCTCAATAAAGCGCTTTGCCTGGCGCTTGAGCGTGAGGTCAAGCTGGTGCTGGGGCTTGAATCGGAGATCCTCGCGGCCCTGGAGAAGCATTCACGGGACGCGAATGATGGCGCGGAAGAGCAGCAGGCCATGGACCTGTATGTGGACGACAAGGAGTTTATCGAACACCTGAAGGACCTGGCAAGCGAAGCCCCCATTATACGACTGGTCAACCAGATCATTCACCGCGCGGTAGACCTGGGCGCTTCCGATATTCACATCGAGCCTTTTGATGATGGGCTGCACTTACGGTACCGGGTCGACGGCGTCATTCAGGAGGTGCCGGACCCACCACAGGGCAGCTCTGCGCCGGCTATCGCATCCCGTATCAAGCTACTGGCCAATCTGAACATCGCGGAGCAGCGATTGCCCCAGGACGGCCGCATCATGCTGCGCGTCAAGGGCCACGAACTGGATTTACGGGTCTCGACGATTCCCACCGTGCATGGCGAGAGCATCGTCATGCGCGTGCTCGACCGCCAGAGCATCCGCCTCAGTCTGTCTGATATGGGCTTTCACGAGGACACGCTGGCACGCTTCTCTGAACTGTTGTCCAGGCCTCACGGCGTGCTGCTGCTGACGGGCCCCACCGGGTCCGGGAAAACCACCACGCTTTACGCCGCCCTGTCATCGATGGATGCGCAATCCCTGAAGATCATCACCGTGGAGGACCCGGTCGAGTATCAACTGAGGGGTATCAATCAGATTCAGGTCAAGCCCCAGATCGAGCTGGATTTCGCCAGGGCGCTCAGGTCCATCTTGCGGCAGGATCCCGACATCATAATGATCGGGGAGATGCGCGACGGCGAGACGGCGCAAATCGGCGTGCAATCCGCGCTGACGGGGCACCTGGTGCTGTCCACGCTGCATACGAACACGGCGGCTGCGGCAATCACGCGGCTCGAGGATATGGGCATTGAACGCTTTCTATTGACGTCGGCCGTCAACGGAGTGCTGGCCCAGCGCCTGGTGCGCAAGCTCTGTACGCAGTGTCGAGAGCCGGACCAGCCCTCTGCAGAGACGCTGGCGGGTCACGGCCTGGAACGCTTTCTCACCAACGCCGGGCAGCAGGTTTATCGCGCCGTGGGTTGCGAAGCCTGCAAGCACACGGGCTACAAGGGGCGTACCTGTATCCCTGCACGCCTCGCGCCGGATGGGGACGTGCAGGCCGGCACCAACAGGGGCGCGGATGC
>CAZFJQ010000057.1:0-19549 GCA_964519755.1 uncultured Halioglobus sp. | reverse complement strand
TTTCCAGGCAATTGGCCGGTGTATTGGCCACGAACAGGTAGCGTCCATTGGGCGAGATCGCCAGTGGACGGCTCTGGCCGAATTCAAACAGGGTATAACTGCCGGGCAGGGTGTCGCCGGTCTCGCTCTCCACGCCGGTGCCGCAGGCGAACACCGGGTTTTCCGGCATGTTCACCACCAGTTCAAAGCGGGTGCTGGAGGCATGACCGCCGGGCACCGTGGCAAACACTTCTATGTCCACGTTGCCGAATTGATCCGCCAGCGGTGCAATCGTCAGTTCGCCGGTGACTGGATCGATACTTACATCCACCGCATCGGGGCGGCTGTTTTCCAGGCTCCAGCTAATGGCGCCGGCGGTCGACGCGCCAGCCGCCTGCAGCGTAAAGGCGGCGAAGTTCTGTCCAAGCTGCTGATCGGCAATCGGCTCGACGCTGACCTGCGCAAAATCAAATACCGCTTCGGTCTCATGCCAGCTCCTGGGCGTTACCTCGAGCGTACACGCCGCAGGCTGGCCGGCGCAGGCTCCCAGCCAGCCGCTGAACACGTAACCCGGAGCGGGCGTCGCCGTCAGCGTTTCCATGCCGGGCTCGGGATAATCCTTCGCACAGACAGCGCCGCCGGCGCCGCAATCGATCAATGGTGAGCTGCCGGAAACCAGGCTGCTCGCTATATTGCCGCCGACATCGTTGGTATTGAGCACCTCGAGGCGACAGCCCGACAGGACGGCTGCCGCGAGCAGGGCTGCGCACAGGGTGCGGACAGGGGTGCTGGTGCCAGTCCCAGCGATACGTTTGCGATTCAACACAAGTCTGATCCACTTTGTTATCGTTCTGGAAAAATCTGAAACTACCACACCTCGAAACACGGTAGAAGCGTCCCTGGTGGTCTCCATCGCCGCAGCGGGCGGGGCGCACCGCCAGGGCACCTGGCTCAGGCGCACGCCGCTGCCCGGCGGCACACAGGTGTAGGTGAGACCGGCTCGTCCGTGGTGGCCACGCGATTGCGGATGACACTGTCGCGGGAGAGTGATGCCGCTTTTACTCCTGGCGGGGCTCACGCATAATGGAGAATCAACCACGGCCAAGGAACAGCACCTTTCCCGCATGACGACCGCTATTGCACACCTCACCTCTGCCTGCGCTGCCACCCTGCTGCTGGCACTCGGCGGCTGCACCTGCGGCTTCGACTGCTCCAGCGACGACGACAACGAACCCGCAGTGCTCAGCCTCGGCTTCTCCGATGCGCTGCCGGAGGAACTTGCGGAGGTTGTGATCGAACTCGACAGCATCACGCTGCGCGGTTCCGGTGTGGACGATGTCGAAATCAACAATTTCACGGTCGACTCTCTGAACCTGGTGGACGCACCCACGGTGCCGATCAACCTGCTCGAATACCGTGGCGCAAACCAGGTCCTGGTGATCGAGGCGCTCGAGCTGGCCGCGGGAGAGTACAGCAGCGTGGAGATCGCCCTCGTCGACGGTGACGTCAACAGCTCCTACGTTCTCACAGGCAGCGGCGAGCAGCAGCCGTTAGTCGCGGCCGGTTCGGTGCTGCGACTCGGCGGCATTCGCGTACCTTCCGGCAACAGCACCTTTACGGTCGAATTCGAACTCGCGCGCGCGCTCCAGGCGCGGGCGGAAGAATACCGACTCGACACCGAGGGCATTCGCATCGTGAATAATGCCCTCAGTGCGCGCCTGCGGGGCACCGTGGATACGGCACTGTTCGACGGCGTCGCGCCCTGCGACGCCAAAGCCGAACCACTTGCCGGGAACCGTTTGTACCTTTACCGGGGCAGCCAGGTCGACGGGGAAAACCTGGCAGACGTTTTCCGCGCGGGCGGCAACGCACCCGAGGGCGCGCTCGCACCTTACGCGGTGGCCGCAGTACTGCCACCCGCCGGGCTCGACACCGAATGGCGCTACGAGTTTGGCTTTCTGCCCCCCGACGATTACACCCTCGCCTTTTCCTGCGATGCCGCTGACGACGACCCGCTGGACTGGGACGACCTGCAGATACCCCTGCCGGCGGACCAGGTCTACCCTGTCAATCTTTCGAGCGGCGAAACCGCGACCTGTAATCTGCGCGACGGGGCAACCTGCCCCTGATCACTCGCTGAAACGGGTGTCGCGGCCCTGCCCTGCGCTCCGGGCCGGCCCTGAACCAGGAAATTCCGGAACTGCATCACACTCCCCCGCCCGACGGGCGATTTTCTGCACTTTTGTACACTATTTCATCGACTTGGAATACGCGCCTGCCTACGCTAAGGCGAAGTGAAGATGTTCCGAGAGGGACCGCAGTGCGCTTAGTCAAGATACCAGCGATGAACCTGAAGCCCGGCATGTTTGTTGCCGAGCTGGACAGGCCGTGGCTGAAAACCCCGTTCGCCCTGCAGGGCTTCGTGATTCGCGACACGGAAGAGATCCTGTACGTGTCCGATTACGTGGATCACGTGTACGTGGACGCCGAGTACAAGGGCCGACGGCAGAATCTCGAGCTCGCGATGAAGCCCACCGCTATTCGACCGAAAAAACGGCTACGCCTGCGCGACGAATTCGAGCGCAGTAAACTGTCTTTCGCCAGCGCTACAGAAACGCTGGACAAGGTGTTTGATTCGCTGCGCAAGGGCCAGTCCCAGGACATCAATGCCGTCAAGGAGGCCATCAACCCGCTGATCGAGGGCGTATTCCGCAACCAGGAAGCGGTGGCCGCGCTGGTGCGGCTCAAGCAGTGTGGTGACTACCGCTATCATCACGGTGTCTCCATGGCGGTGTGGGCGGCAATCCTCGGTCGCCACATCGGCCTGCACCGGGATGAACTGGAAAAACTCGCAGTCGGTTGCGCCATGTGCGATGTCGGCATGACCCAGCTCCCGCCGGAGCTTCTCGATCAAGCCGAGAATCTTTCCGATAAACAGGAGAAGATTATCCGCGCGCACCCCATCATGGGCGCAGACCTGGCATCCAAGTCCAAAAATGTGGACCTGGAAATCATCTCGATTATCGAAAACCACCACGAGCGCATGGACGGTTCGGGCTATCCCCGCAAGGTCGAGGGCGCATCCATTCCCCTGCTGGCACGCATTGCCGGCCTGGTGGATACCTACGATGCGATGATTACCCCGCGACCCTATGCCAGCGCGCGCACATCGCACGAGGCGACGCAGGAACTGCTGGACTGCAAAGGTACGTTGTTCCAGGAGTCACTGGTCGAGCAATTCGTGCAGGCCATCGGCCTGTTCCCCACCGGCACGCTGGTGGAACTGAACACCGGCGAGGTGGCGATAGTGGTCAGCCAGAGCACCACACGCCGGCTCAAACCGGAAATCGTTATTGTGCTGGATGGAGACAAGGCAAAGCTGCATGCCCCGCGCCTGATCGACCTCACCAACCAGAGAATTGCGGCGGAGGGCGAACGCTGGATTGCAAAAGAACTGCAAGCAGGGAGTTTCGGTATCAACAGCGAAGAGTACTTTATCTGATGGCGCAAGCCGGCAACAACGTGATCGGTATCGTAGAGCTCACCGATGAGTACGATGCGTCAGACCAGCACGCCACCGAGGCCTTCAACGGGCTGCGCAGCGCATTCTACGATCGCCTGCAACACTGGGTTCGTGTGAAAGACGAATGCAGGAAAATGAGCCACAACCGGGTCTGCGTGCTGCTCAAGGATATCGGCAGCGAAGGCGAACTGCACCTCGCTGCATCCAAGCTACAGCGCCTATTCAAGGAACCATACGATCACCGCGGTGCCCACCTGCACTTTGCCGTGAGGGCGGGTTTTTCGCTCTCCTCCAGTGCCAACGACGATATGGCCCTGGCAATGCGCCAGGCGGGTATCGCACTGAACCAGGCGCGCACGTCACCACAGATCTACGAACTGTATTCGCCACAGCGCACCGGCAACCTGCATGCGGAGACGGTGTTGCTGCACCGCATGGAGGAGGCACTGGAAAACGGCGAGTTCCAGCTCTATTTCCAGCCGCAGGTACACGCCGGCTACAACACGTTGATCGGTGCCGAGGCGCTGCTGCGCTGGCACACCCCCGACAAAGAGGTGCTTACACCCGCCGCGTTCATCGATGTTGCGGAAAAAAACGACATTATCAGGCCGCTGACCTGGTGGGTGATCAAGTCGGCGGCCGCCCGTCTGGCGCGCTGGCCGAAGGAACTTTCCATCGCCGTGAATGTTCCACCGCCGCTGCTGTTGCAAGACGACATTCAGTCGGTAGTGCACGACGCACTGGACATTCACGGCGTGGACGCCTCACGGCTCAACCTCGAGGTGACCGAACGCATCATGGTCGACAACCAGGAGTTCATGCTGCAACAACTCCACGGCTTGCGCGAGATCGGCGTAAAGATCGCCATCGACGATTTTGGCACGGGTTTTTCCTCGCTTTCCTATTTCCGCGATCTCCCGGTGGACGAAATAAAAATCGACCAGAGCTTTGTACGCGCGATGCTGCACTCGGAGAAGGATCACGCCATCGTCAAGGCGGTGATAGACCTCGCACACAACTTTTCACTGAAGGTGGTTGCAGAAGGTGTGGAATCGCAGGAGCTGGCGCAACGCCTGACCGAGATGCGTTGTGACATTCTGCAGGGTTACGCGATTGAGCGACCACTGCCGGTGGAAGTCTTCGAACGACACTACCACCTCTGAGCGGCGCGCAATTCCGCGCTTCTCTGGCGATTGTACTTGCCATGTTTTTGCAGTAGCTTACCCGTAGTGTTCGGGTGAGAGATCATGCAAACAATCCTGCGCCTTGACCTCGCTGGCCAGCCGCGCGGCTGGATCACACTGCACGAGGCTATTACCGCTTACGCGAAGGGCGATGTCGTCTACGGCATCGGCGAAAACCTGCCCCCCGTTTTTGGCGGAATGCAGCGCACCGGCCTGCGCTCGCGCATTGATCTGCAACCCATTGTCGCTGTTTCCGGCAAGGTCACCCGGGGCTTTACCCCACCCCTGTGCAATCGCACCCTGTTCCGCCGTGACGACCATTGCTGCCTGTACTGCGGGCGCCAGTGCGCGCGCTCAGAGCTGACCCGGGATCACGTACTGCCCACCTCGCGCGGGGGCACCGACCGGTGGGAAAACGTGGTCGCGGCCTGCAAGCGCTGCAACTGGCAGAAGGACAATCACACCCCGGAGGAGGCGCACATGCCGCTGCTTGCCGTGCCCTTCCGCCCCAACCCCTGGGAGTGGCACTTCCTGGCCAAGGAGCGCATCCTCGCGGACCAGATGGACTACCTGTCACAGCGCTTTCGCGCAGCCAGGGCCTGGGCCGCCTGATACGCTGGCGTCCTGCGCCGCCGGAAAGACTCAGCCGCGAAAGTAATTACGGGGAACGAACGGCAGCGCCACGACCGTTGCCGGCAGGCGTTTGTCGCGCACCGCTACTGAAAGCTGCGTGCCCGGCTCTGCCATCTCGCGCTCGACAAAAGCCATGGCAATCGGGCCGCCCGCACTGGCGCCATAGGCCGCCGAGGAAATCTCGCCAACCGCACGGCCGTCGGCGGCAAACACGGGTTGCGCCTCGCGCAGGGGCCGTTTGCTTTCGCCCCGCAGGCCCACCCTGCACATTGTCGACTTGTCGGGCATGCTCGCGAGAATCGCCCCGGCGCCCGGAAAGCCGCCCGCCCGCGCACCACCGGTGCGCCGCGACGGGCTCACGGACCAGGCAACCCCCGCCTGCACCGGGCCGATCTCTGGCGAGAGCTCATGGCCATACAGACACAACCCGGCTTCCAGCCTGAGTGAATCCCGTGCACCGAGACCAACAGGTTCTACTTCCGCGTGCGCCAGCAGCTCGCGCGCAACGCGCTCTGCAACCGCCGCCGGCAGCGACAGCTCAAAACCATCTTCCCCCGTGTAGCCGGAACAGCTGATGTACACCGGCTCGCCCTGGATCGCTGTCTTGCAGCCGCGCATGAACACCAGCTCCGCGGCCTCGGGTGCGATGCGGCGCATCACCTCGCGCGCTTTCGGGCCCTGCAGCGCCAGCAGCGCCTGGTCTTTCAGCAGGGTAAGTTGCTGCCCCGACAAATGCGCTTCGATATGCGCGATATCCGCGGCTTTGCAGGCGGCATTCACCACCAGGAAAAAACACTCCTCGTCCCAGCGCGTTATGATCAGGTCGTCGAGTACGCCGCCGTCTTCGTTGGTCAACAGCGCGTAGGTCTGACAGTGCAGGCCCAGACCGCAGACATCCACCGGTACCAGTGATTCCAGCAGGGCGGCACTACCCTCGCCGGCAAGCACCAACTGCCCCATGTGCGACACATCGAACAGGCCCGCCTGCGAACGCGTGTGCAGGTGTTCGCGAAGAATGCCGCCGCTGTACTGGACAGGCATTTCGTAACCGGCAAACGGCACCATGCGCGCCCCCAGCTCACGGTGAAGCGCATCCAGCGGTGTGTGTAATAACGTCATCGGGTTCCCTGCGTGTGCGGCACGGCAGACACTCTAACCACAGCGCAGGACCCGCGCAAGACAGGTCAACGGCGTGCGCGGCGGGAGCAACAAGTCGTCGATGACACCACCGACTCGACCGCCGATAGCTTCGAGAGCGTGTCCGGCCCCGGCGCGGACACGTTCATTCCTCGCCGGGACACGCCGGTGAGCGAACGCACCGGGCGCAAACCCCGCTGGCGCGGCCGTCCGGCAGTTGGCACCAAAGTTGCTCTGCATAAAGAGGCGACCCGCGCGTCACCTCGGGCCACTGCAGGCAGCGGCGACACGGACGTACTGTGACAGCGCAGGAAGCGCGGCGAGGGGCCGCGGGTCGCCGGTCATATTGCCTGTTTTATTTGCGCAAAACTGACATTGCAGACCTATTGTTCACCCCCTGTATTTTTGCTTAACTCCGCAGTGACAGCGTGCCAGATGTTGGCAGCTCAAGACCCGCGCACAAGTCATCGGGAGATGGTTTATGGGAGAACGCAATCAGGAAAGCTCTGCAGTGGAGCCGCTGGATGACCTGTTTGAGCCTGCACTCGGCGACATGTCCGAGGACCTGCTGGAATCCATGGAGCCCCTGTCCACGGAGAAGCAACGTCTGGTGCAGAAAAGGCGCCTTGCGGAGCAGCGTCTGGAAGAGAAGCGTTTGCGCGAGGAGCTCGGCTGCTACGATCTCGAGTTCGGCGACTACTAGCGCATCTCCACACTCCCTGAGCCGTGCCCGCACCGCTGCGGGGTCTGTGAATATACCGGGCAATCCGCTACATTGCAGACTGTAACCCGCTAGCGGAGCCACGGCCTTGCAACGTCCCGTCTGGCTTCTGAGTATGGACTCGGAAGCATTCCACGCACCACCCACCACCACGGCGTCGCTCCACGCGTACTTTGCCCGGTACGGGCACAGTGCACACGATACCCACATCGAGCTGGTGCACTTCCAGGGGCCGGACGACATCGCCGCCTGGCTGCAAGACTGGCAGCACGCGCAACTGCCACAGGCGCAGGCAGCAATCGCGCAGGGCCTGGAACCCGTCATCGGCTTCAGCTTCTACACCTGGAATGCGGCGGAGTTTCTCGCGCTCGCGGCGCAACTGCGGGTGTTGCTGCCAGAGGTACTCATGATCGCTGGTGGGCCGCACGTGCAGCAGGCGGAGGACTATCTTGGCGTCGATCCCATCGATGTCATTTTTCTCGGCGAGGCGGAGATCACCTTCCAGGAGTTTCTCGACTGCCGCGACAGGGCGGACTGGCGCGACATTGCGGGACTCGCCTATCTGGTAGACGGCGCAATCCACCAGACCCGGCCGCGCGAACGCTGTAAGGATCTCGCGCACCTACCCTCGCCGCTCTCTGTACTGGCACTCACCGACGACAACGGCAAAGCGCTTTACGAATCGATCGCCTACGAAACCAGCCGCGGCTGCCCCTTCAAGTGCGCCTTCTGTGAATGGGGCACCGGCGCCATCGGCAGCAAAATGTACCAGTGGCCGCTGGAACGTATCCAGAGCGATTGGGAAACGATCGCGGCAGCCGGGATCAAGGACATCTGGCTGGCAGATTCCAACTTCGGTGCACTGAAACAGGACCTGGACAAGGCCCGCATCCTGGTGGATCTGAAAGCACGTACCGGGCTGCCGGTATCCTTCGCCACCTCCTGGTCGAAGAAGCACAGCCGACAGGTACAGGAGATTGCCCTGTTACTGCATCAGCACCAGCTATTGCCGCACTACCAGCTCGCGCTGCAAACGCTCACGCCGGAGGCGCTTCGACTGAGCAACCGCCAGAACATGAGTTCCAATGAGTACAAGCCGATCGCCAAGAGTATGTCGGAACAGGGCGTGCCTATCGCCGCCGAACTGATCTGGGGGCTGCCGGGCGATACCCTGGCCGAGTTCGAACGCAACCTCGACGAACTGCTCGCGTCCTTCCCCAACATCAACATTTTCGGCTACACGCTGCTGCCCGGCACCGAGTTCTATCGACGCCGCGAGGAGTACCGTATAGAGGCCATCCCGGTGGCGGGCTATGGCAAGGCGAAGGGCGAATACGTGGTGGGCTGTCACAGTTTCAGCCGCGACGAAGGGGAAGAGGGTTACTTTCTCATCAGCGCGCATATTCTGCTGGTACACGGACACATCATGCCGCTCACCACCCGGCTGCTGGCGGTGTTGGGCAAGGTGCCGGTATCACCGCTGTTCCGCGAATTGCTGCGCGACGTTATCCGCCTGCTCGCGGATGAGCTTGGGTCACTGGATGCCAGTGACCGCATGGCAGTCTACGAAGCGCGCAATGACATTTACCTGGCCGCACTCAATCGCCGGGATGCGCTCTACACAACGCTTGCCGTTACGGTCGAGAAACACCACCTGGCGCATGGGGAAGACCCCCGCCCCGCATTGCAGATACTGGAACTGGACCGGGCGCTTTGCCCGCGCACGGGAGGCGAGACAACGCTGCAGCAAGCGTTTGATTTTGATGCGCGCGCTGCCTACTCGGCACTCGCGGCAATGGACCTGCCCGCGCTGTCAGCTACTCGCGCCAGCGTGGTGGATATTCACCACCCCGGAGGTATCGGGGATATCCTCAAGGTAGCCGATGGCGGAAGCTGGCTGCGCGGTGTTATCCAGGATGCAGAAACGCGGGACACAGACGTGCAGTTTGTGGCGATCGCCTGAGCACAACGCCGACCCGTCAAACAGGGCCGGTCACATTCTTCAACGGCTCCAGCCCCTCGCAGCTCGCGGAGAACACGCCGTGCTCGGTGACCAGCCCGGTCACCAGTTCGGCGGGCGTGATGTCGAAAGACGGGTTGTAGGCAGTGGTTTCCGCGGCGGCCAGGCTCACGTGCCGCAGATTGCTGGCGTTGTCCAGGCCGGCGATGCTCAGCACCTCCGAGGCACCGCGCTCCTCGATGGGGATGTCGTCCCCTGTGGCACAGTGCCAGTCGACCGTGGAAGCCGGCAACGCAACATAGAAAGGCACACCGGCTGCACGTGCCGCCAACGCCTTGAGGTAGGTGCCCACCTTGTTGCAGACATCGCCGTTCGCTGCCGTGCGGTCCGAGCCGACTATCACGCAATCCACCTGCCCGTTGCGCAGGAGCGACCCGCAGCTACTGTCCACGACAACCGTGAAAGGGACGCCGGCACGTTGCAGCTCCCAGCCGGTGAGATTCGTACCCTGGTTGCGCGGGCGCGTCTCGGAGACCCACACGTGCACATCCAGCCCCGCCGCGTGCGCTTTATACACCGGGGCGAGCGCCGTACCCCACTTGACAGCGGCAAGCCAGCCCGCGTTGCAGTGCGTCATCACGTTGAGGCGCCCGCCCTTGGCGCGCGCCCGCAGCAAGGGCAGCCCCTGCTCGCCTATCTGCTCACAACTGGCGACATCCGCGGCGCGCAGGGCCCGGGCCTTCTCCAGCGCCGCGGCAGCACGTTGCGCCGGCGGCAGCACTGCCACCGCGTCGGCAACCTGTTGCAGGCTCCAGCCCAGGTTGACCGCGGTCGGCCGGGTGGCGAGCAGCGTGGCCCGCGCACGCCGCAGGTTTTCATCGGAAGGGTCCTCCGCCATCGCCCTGGCGAGACCGAAGGCCGCGGTGATACCGATCAGCGGTGCGCCGCGCACCTGCATACTGGCAATCGCGTGACAGTAATCCGCCAGCGTCTCCAGGGGCGCCCACACCAGCGCGTGCGGCAGCAGGGTCTGGTCAATCACCTCGGTCCAACTCTCGCGTTCGCTCCAACGCAGGCTGGATAAATCATCATTGTTGAACATGCCGGCCCCTTAGACCTGCAGAAGCAGGTGTTCACGCTCCCAGGAGCTGATCACGCGATTGAACTCTTCGAACTCATCCAGCTTGACGGCGGTGTAGGCCTGCACAAACAGCTCGCCGAATATCTCGACCATTTCCGGGGATGAGCCCAGGTGCCGCAACCCCTCTTCCAGCGTGCGCGCCACTTCCACCGCCTCGTCATTGGCGGTGCCCTCGTGCGGCTCGGTCGGGGCAATCTTGCGCTGCATGCCAAGGAAACCACTGGCCAGGGTGGCCGCAAAAGCGAGGTAGGGATTGACGTCCGCCCCCGGAAAGCGGTTCTCCACGCGCGTCGCGGCGGCATCCGAACGCGGCACGCGAAACGCGGTGGTGCGGTTATCCACTCCCCAGTTCAGGTTGATGGGCGCCGCGATATCCGGGGCCAGCCGGCGGTAGGAATTGACATTGGGCGCGTACAGGCTGATCAGGTCGGGCGTGTAGTGCTGTAGCCCGCCTATATAATGCAGCAGCGCGTCGCTGAAACCGCCCTTGCCATCGCTGAACAGGTTGTCACCTGTTTCGATGCTGAGCAGGCTCTGGTGGATGTGCATGGCACTGCCCACCTCCCGCTGCATGGGCTTGGCCATGAAGGTGGCGTACATGTCGTGGCGGTGCGCCGTTTCACGCACGGTACGTTTGAATGCAAACACCTGGTCGGCGAGGCTCATGGGGTCGCCGTGCTCGAAATTGATCTCCATCTGCGCCGCCCCGTTTTCATGGATCAGCGTGTCCACCTGCAACTTCTGGGCTTCCGCAAAATCGTACATATCCTCCACAAAGTCCTCGAATTCCGCCACCGCGTCGATGCTGTAGGACTGGCGCGAGGACTCCGCCCGGCCAGAACGGCCCTTCGGTGGCATCAACTCGTAGTCGGGGTCCGTGTTGCGACGTACCAGGAAGAATTCCACCTCGGGCGCCACCACCGGTCGCAGGCCCGCATCCGCATACAGCGCCAGCACCTTGCGCAGTACGTTGCGCGTGGACAGCGGGTGGAGTACGCCGTGCCGGCTGTAGCAATCGTGAATGATCTGCGCGGTGGGTTCGCGAGCCCAGGGGACGACGCGCAGGGTGCTCAGGTCGGGCCGCAGCAGCATGTCGGTATCGGTCGGCTCCACGAACGTCCAGTGATCGTCGCAATACTCGCCTGTCAGGGTCTGCACGAGAATACTCTCGGGCAGGCGCGGCTCGCCCCGCGAGAGAAACTGGTGCGCGGGGATGAACTTGCCGCGCGCGTTGCCCGCCATATCGGGAACCAGGCACTCCACCTCGGAGATCTTGTGCGCCTTGAGCCAATCCTGGATAACGTGGGTGTCGGTCTGCATAGGGAGGTCGCCGGGACAATGCCCTGAGTATCGCAGCGAAGTGCATGCCCCTCAAGGCCAATCTCCCGGCCCAAAAACAGGGTGACAAGTTGTCGGCATGTCTGCCTACAATGCGCACATGCAA
Source organism: uncultured Halioglobus sp. (assembly GCA_964519755.1). Lineage (GTDB taxonomy): Bacteria > Pseudomonadota > Gammaproteobacteria > Pseudomonadales > Halieaceae > Marimicrobium. Next base: position 7,827 of record CAZFJQ010000057.1, on the reverse strand, counting down.
ACACCTCATCAGGTCGATTCCTGGTACGCCGCCAGCGCCACCGAACGCCCCAGCCTGCCGGCGCTGCGCGGCAGCGTGGAGGCCGATGTGTGTATTGTCGGCGGCGGCTACACGGGGCTTTCCAGCGCTCTGCACCTGCGCGAGGCGGGCTACAGCGTCGTCCTGCTGGAGGCCAACCAGGTCGCCTGGGGCGCATCGGGACGCAATGGCGGGCATGTCTCCACCGGCCAAAGGGTCGGCCAGGCCGAGCTGGAAAAGCTGGTAGGCAATGAACACGCCCTTGCGCTGTGGCAACTGGGCCTGGAAGCGGTGACAACCGTGGAGCAGCTTATAGAAAAACACGCCATTGGCTGCGACCTGCGCCAGGGCAACCTGCATCTGGCGGCCAGGGCGCGTGAAAGCGACACACTCAAACGGGAAGTGGACGAACTCCGACAGCGCTACGGCTACGAACAACTGCGCTGGGTAGACCCCGCGGAGCTGGCGCGGCTGACATCGGCACAGGGCTACCACAGCGGCCTGCTGGATGCGGGGGCGCGCCATCTGCATCCACTGAACTACGCACTGGGACTCGCGCGCGCGGCCCGCGACGCGGGTGCCAGCCTGCACGAGCACAGCGCGGTCACCGGTTTTGACGAGGGCGCGAGCGTGCGCGTGCGCACGTCGCAGGGGGAGGTACGCGCGCGCTTCATGATACTGGCCTGCAACGGCTACCTGGATACTCTCGACCATCGCGCCGCTGCACGCATCATGCCCATCAACAATTTCATGCTGGCCACCGAGCCGCTCCCCGCTCCTGTGGCGGAGCGGCTGATTCGCGACGACACCTCCATGTCAGACAGCCTGTTCGTCATCAACTACTGGAAACTGTCGGCGGATCGCCGCCTGCTGTTCGGCGGCGGGGAGAGCTACACGCGGCGCTTCCCGAGCGATATCGGGGCCTTTGTGCGCAAACGCATGCTGCGTATCTACCCGGAACTCGCCGATGTACGCATAGACTACGGCTGGGGCGGCACCCTGGCGATCACGCTCAACCGCATGCCGGACTTCGGCAGGCTGGGCCCCAATATTTTCTATGCACAGGGCTACTCGGGCCACGGCGTGGCCACGGCCACGCTCGCCGGCAAGCTGCTGGCGGAAGTGATCAGCGGCACCGCCGAACGCTTCGACGTGATGGCCACGGTACCCACACCGCGCTTCCCGGGCGGCACGCTGCTGCGTTGGCCCGGCCTGGTGGCGGGCATGCTGTTCTACAGCCTGCGCGACCGCCTCGGACGCTAGCATGCCCTCCCCTCACAATAATCCGGCCCCGCGCATACCAGAACAACCGTGGCGCATCGACGCCACGCAGGACTGGCGTGAGCAACTGCGCGACGTTATTACTTCCCCCGCCGAACTGCTCACGCTGCTGGGCCTGGAGCCCGAACACCTGGCACTCAGCGAGACGGCCTGCGCCGACTTTCCACTCAAGGTGCCACGCAGCTTTGTGGCCCGGATGCGCCCGGGGGACCCGCGTGACCCACTGCTGCTGCAGGTACTGGCGACGCGCCAGGAACTGGACAACCCGCCCGGCTTCAGCGCTGACCCGACCGGCGAGCAGGGCGACGCGAACCCGCGCGCAGGCATCCTCCACAAGTATCGTGGGCGGGTCCTGCTCATTGTCGCCGGGGGCTGCGCGGTGAACTGCCGCTACTGCTTCCGCCGTCACTTCCCCTACGGCGACAACCAGAACAGCCGCGCACAATGGCGCGAGGCCCTGGATTACATCCATGCAGATACCAGCGTTGCAGAAGTCATACTCAGCGGCGGCGATCCGTTGCTGGCGGGTGACGAGCAGCTCGCGGAACTGGTGGCGATGATCGCCGATATACCGCACGTGCAGCGACTGCGCGTGCACAGCCGCTTACCCGTGGTGATCCCTGCGCGGGTTACCACCCGGCTGGTGGACGCGATCACCCACCCGCGGCTGCAGAGCGTAATGGTTCTGCACAGCAACCACGCCAATGAAATTCACCAGCCGGTAGCCGCGGCGGTGGCCACGCTGCGCAGCCGGGGTATTACCACCCTGAACCAGGCGGTGTTGCTGGCCGGCGTGAACGACAGTGTTGCGGCGCAAGTGGCGCTGAGTGAGGCGCTGTTCGCGGCGGGCGTGCTCCCCTACTACCTTCACCTGCTCGACCGGGTCGCCGGCGCGGCGCACTTCGATGTGCCCGCAAGTGTTGCGTGCGAACTGCACGCCGAACTCGGCGCCAGGCTGCCGGGCTACCTGGTGCCGCGCCTGGTGCGGGAAGTGGCGGGCGCGAATGCGAAGGTGCAGGTGTTGGCGCGCGGCTGAGGTGCGTTCAGTTTCGCGGCGGCAGCCCATGCACCAGCGTGAGAAATTCCAGGCGCGTACCGGCTCGACGATTTTCGCTCAGGGCCTGGTACTCCTCGTCCGCGTACCAATCGAGTGCGGCCTGCTCCGAGGGAAAGCGAAAAATAATCATACGACCGGCGCGCGGCGCCTCCCCCTCGAGGGTCAACGGGTTGTCGTCGTAGGTAATGAACTCCCCGCCGTACTGTTTCAGGAAACCGAAAAAACCCTTCTCGTAGATGCGGTAGGAGTCCGGGGCGGTGATCGACAGGTTGACCACCATGTACACGGGAATATCAGGCATGGGTATATCCTTGTCCGGTTGATTGACGCCGGGAGCTGTATAGCACCGCCAGCATATTATGGCACTATTACTGCCATAATAGTTTAGCGCCCGCACGGAGGCAAGCTTCTCCGTTCTTATTTTGCGCGCCTTGTTGTTCCGCGCTGTACTATAATACTGATTACTGTACTGGCCGCGTGGTGCCTCCCGGAAAGGCCACCAGATCCTGATTGCGGGCCATTACCCGGGTGCTGCAGATACGCACGTAATTTCATTAGGAATAAAACTATAATGCTGTCGTTGAAGGCCGGTAACTGGCCCGATAATTGCGTATTTCCGCCCGATCACGTATAATTTTCTGCCGAAAATCGATTAGTGGTCTAAACAATAGACATGAAAACAGAATCCGCCGATGGCGCGGCAACGCTCAGGGAACCGGTATCCAAAGACGGCCCTGCACTGCATGCACTCATCGCCGCCTGCCCGCCCCTCGACGAGAACTCCGTCTACTGCAATCTCCTGCAATGCACCCATTTCGCCAGTACCTCCGTGGTCGCGGAGAAGCACGGCCAACTGGTGGGTGCAATCAGCGGCTACCGGGTGCCCGAACGCCCCGACACACTCTTCGTCTGGCAGGTGGCCGTTGGCGAGGCGGCTCGCGGTGAGGGCCTGGCAAGCCGAATGCTTGCTGAACTCGTCGACCGCAGCGCCAGCGCGGATATCACCCACATGGAAACCACCATCACCGGGGACAACAAGGCATCGTGGGCCCTGTTCGAGCGCTTCGCCGCCGAGCGGGAGGCACCGCTCGAACACGGCGTACTGTTTGAAAGCGATACACACTTCAACGGCCAGCACGCATCGGAGCACCTCGTGCGTATCGGGCCAATTCGCTCCCAGCCATGAGCGCCTGACCCGCACCACCCCATCGTCAGCTGTATAGCGCCAGCTGAGGACTCACCAGCAGCACGAATTTGAGAGGTACAGACATGATCGTTAGACAACTCGACGAAGCGAAACAATCGGACCGCAGAGTGGTATCGCCGGACGGCAACTGGGAAAGTACCCGCATGCTATTGAAAGCAGACAAGATGGGCTTTTCCTTTCACATCACCACGATTTACGCGGGCGCCGATTTCCGCATGCACTACAAGAACCACCTCGAGTCGGTGTATTGCATCAGCGGCGAAGGCGAAGTGGAAACGCTGGTCGACAACAAGGTGTACCCCATCACGCCCGGCACCCTCTACATTCTCGATCAACACGACGAACACAAGTTGCGGGCACGCAGCGAGCTGACGCTGGCCTGCGTGTTCAACCCGCCAGTCTCCGGCAAAGAGGTGCACAACGCCGAGGGCGCTTACGAACTGGACGACTCGGACTGAAGCGGCGCGTGCCATTCAGCGAGAGCCAGCAACAGCCAAAAGAGGAGGAGACGTGAGCGTCAGACACACGGTACACAAGATTGGCGGAACATCCATGCTTGAGTACGATGCGGTGCGCGACAACATCGTTCTGGACCCCGCGACAGGCGGAGACCCCTATCAGCGGATTTTCGTTGTGTCAGCCTACGGCGGTATTACCGATCAACTGCTGGAGCACAAGAAGTCCGGCAGGCCGGGCGTATTCGGCTTGTTTTCCGCAGCGGAAAGCGGCGAGGGCTGGCGCGAGGAACTCGCCCGGCTGCGCGCCCGCATGTACGAACTCAACACGCAACTGTTCAAAGACGCGGTGGGAACCGAGCGGGCCAACCGCTTCGTTGATGAGCGCCTGGATTCCGCCGAGGCCTGCCTCGACAGCCTGCAGCAAATTTGCAACCACGGGCATTTCTCCCTGCGCGAGCACCTGCAAACGGTGCGCGAAATGCTGGCCAGCGTCGGCGAGGCGCAGAGCGCCTGGAATACCGCCGAGTTGCTCAAGCGCGACGGTATCAACGCGTGCTTCGTCGACCTGACCGGCTGGCAGAGCGAGGAACACGTGGAGCTGGATGAGCGCATTCACACAGCCTTCGCCGCCATCGACCTCGCGACCACCCTGCCCATCGTCACCGGCTACGCACACAGCAAAACCGGGCTGATGGCCAACTTCGATCGCGGGTACAGTGAAATGATCTTCAGTCGCACCGCTGTCCTTACCGGCGCGGCAGAAGCCATTATTCACAAGGAGTTCCACCTCTCCAGCGCGGACCCGCGTATCGTCGGCGAAGAGCATGCGATTCCCATCGGCCGCACCAATTACGACGTTGCTGACCAGCTCGCCAACCTGGGCATGGAGGCCATTCACCCACGTGCCGCCAAAGGTCTGCGCCAGTCGGGCATTCCGTTGCGCGTGAAGAATACCTTTGAACCCGCTCACGGCGGCACGCTAATCACCCCGGAGTACGTGAGCGACACCCCCTGTGCGGAAATCATCGCCGGCAACAAACACGTGTACGCACTGGAGCTGTTCGACCAGGACATGGTCGCGAACATCGACCTGCACGATACGCAGATCATGGCCCTGATCCGGCGCTACCGGGCGCACATCATCGCCAAGGACATGAACGCCAACACCATCACGCACTACCTGTCAGGAAACCTGAAAACGATCAAGCGCATCATCAGCGAACTGGAAAAGCGCTACCCGGACGCAGAGATCAGGCAGACCAAGGTATCGATCGTCTCGGCAATTGGCAGCGACCTGCGCGTTACCGGCCTGCTTTCCAAGGCGGTGGCCGCGCTGTCGGCAGACAATATTGGCGTACAGGCGGTGCACCAGTCCATGCGCCAGGTGGACATCCAGTTCGTGGTGCAGGAGAGCGACTTCGAGAAGGCCATCAAGGCCCTGCATGCCTGCATGGTAGAGGTCCACGACCACGGTTCCGCCATCCGTCTCGCCAACACCTGAACCCTGAGGGCGCGTGCAAACCCGCCCTCAAAAAACCCAGCGAGACCCGCATGACGATCGCCTTCTGTTTTTCGCTCCTCGTCTTTGTGCTGATCGGCCTGTCGTCGGCTCGCCAGAGCCGTCGCACCCGGCACGACTACTACCTCGCGGACAACACCGTACAACCCTGGCTGGTGGGCTTGTCCGCCGTGGCTACCAACAACAGCGGCTACATGTTCATCGGTGTTATCGGCTACACCTACGCGACCGGCTTTCCCGCCTTCTGGCTGATGGCCGGCTGGATAGCCGGCGACTTCATCGGCTCCATGTTCGTGCATCGCCGCCTGCGTGATGCCACCGTGCGCACCGGGGAGGTGAGTTACGCCGGCGTGCTCAGCGCCTGGTACGGACGCAATAACGGCGCACTGCAACGCACCATTGGGGCGATTTCGCTGCTCTTCCTGCTGACCTACGCCAGCGCACAACTGGTGGCCGGCTCCAAGGCCCTGCATGTGCTGTTCGACTGGCCGCTGTGGGCCGGCGCGGTGATTGGTGCCGTGATCGTGGTGGTGTACTGCATTGCCGGTGGTATACGCGCCTCCATCTGGACCGACGCCGCGCAATCCTTCGTGATGATTTTCGCCATGGGCGCGCTGCTGGTGGTGGCCGTGGACGCGCTCGGCGGCACCCGCTCCGCGCTCGCTGCCATGGAACAGATCGACGGCTTTACCGAGTGGTTCCCGCGTGACCTGCCGCTACCCGGCATCTGGGGGCCGATACTGTTTGCCGTGAGCTGGGGTTTCGCCGGCCTCTCCGTCATCGGCCAGCCGCACGTGATGGTGCGCTTCATGGCTCTCGACAACAGCGGCAACATGCACGTGGCACGTGCCTGGTACTACCTGTGGTTTATTGCGTTCTACGCCATGGCTACCTGCGTGGGGCTGCTCGCGCGCATTCACCTGGGCGACACCGCCAGTTTCGATGCGGAACTCGCGCTGCCCACCATGGCCCTGGAGCTGATGCCGCCGGTGATGGTGGGGCTGATTCTCGCCGGCATCTTCGCCGCCACCATGTCCACCGCGGATTCGCTGGTGCTGAGCTGCTCCGCCGCGCTCACACACGACCTGCTGCCGCACCGCATCGAGAATGGTGTATTGATCAAGCTGGCAACCGGCCTGATCACGGCGCTCGCGCTCGGGCTGGCGCTGATGAACAACCAGAGCGTGTTCAACCTGGTGATCCTTTCCTGGTCGGCGCTGGCCAGCGCCTTCGCGCCGCTCTTGATTGTGCAGTGCCTCGGCAGGCGCCCGGGACAGGGCGTGGCCCTTGCCGCACTCGCGGCGGGGCTCGCCACCGCCCTGCTGTGGCGTTACCTGGAGTGGCACGCGATAGCCTATGAAGGGCTGCCGGGCATTCTGGTGGGGCTGGTGGTGTTGATGCTGGCTACGCGGCGGCAGAAAGAGACTGTTGCGGGTGGGGTGACGGGAACCCTTGCGTGAAGCCGCGCGTTAGACATATTTGATCGCCAGGCGAAACACAACATATCGCCTTTCCACCGCTGACTGAGCGGCTCATGCTGCCACCACGGCCGCCGTTACCTGACGTAGCCTATGATCGCCACGAAGTGGCTCACAGAGCCGAGCAGCACAAAAAAATGCCAGATACCGTGCGCGTGGCTGAGCTTGTTCATCTTGTCCAGGACATAGAAGACAACGCCGACAGTGTAGGCCAGGCCACCGAGCACGACCCAGTAAAACCCCGCATCCGGTATGGCGGCACGCAAACCGCCGATATCCAGCGAGCAGGCCCAGCCCATGCCGAGATACAGCACCAACTGGGCGGCCCGGGCCGCGCGGCCCCGCAGGAAAAGCTCGGCCGCTATTCCCAGCAGCGCCAGCCCCCACACCAGCGCCAGGATACGCAGGCCGCTGGCGTTGTCCATGCCGATCAACATGAACGGGGTGTAGGTACCGGCGATCAGCAAGTAGATAGAGATGTGGTCGAAAATCCTGAGGATTTTCTTCAAACGCGGTGGATGGAAACTGTGGTAGAGGGTCGACATCGTATACAGCAAAACGAGCGTGCAGCCGAAAACGCAGTAACCTACCAGAACCCGCGCCTCCCCGCTCTGTATGGCAACGGTGAGCAACGCGCCGAATCCGATCAGCGCAAAGACAGCGCCGACCAGGTGGCTGATACTGTTCAGACGTTCGCCGTAGTACATTGCCTGATGCGTCTTCTGCTACCTACTATGGTGTTCAATTTACCTGTAAAACCGGACTCTAGCAGCACAACCGACGAAGATCTTTGGGGTGGGCGCTCACCG
>CAZFJQ010000056.1:0-19779 GCA_964519755.1 uncultured Halioglobus sp. | reverse complement strand
GTTGGAAATAATAAGGGGGGCACCGGTAAGCCTGGACACAATGATCGACACGAGGTCGGATCGGGTATCGTGGCTTTGCAACACGGGGTTGGGGGCCTTGCGCACACGGCGCCACAATTGAAACACAGCGCCCGGAAGATTGCGTATATGCCCCCAGGGAAGCATTTCACAGTGTATCCCCTGCTCCTGCAGGAATCTTACCGAGCGTTCGTGCATCCCGCGACGCTCATTGAATACCTGCAGGCGCGGCGTGAAACGGGCGTGCTCTTCATACTTGAACCAACCAACCAATGTGGTCTCGATGCCACCGAGGTAGTTGGAGTTACGGACATGGAAAACCGTAATCGGCGTGTCGGATTCAGGCATAGTCTTTGGCACCCGGTGCGAAGGCGCGTTGGGCATTGTACTGGCGCTCGTAGAGCTCCAGAGTCTGCCTGGCGGTGCTCTGCCAGGTAAACTTTGTAGCTCGTTCAAGGCCCTTCTCGCGCAGGGAGTCCTGCAGCGAATCGCTGGATGCGATCGAATACATCGCCTCCGCGATCTCGTCGACGGATTCCGGGTCCACCAGCAGCGCCGCGTCGCCACCGATCTCCTGCATCGAGGAGTTACGAGACGTTATCACGGGCGTACCGGACGCCATGGCTTCAACGATGGGCAGGCCAAACCCTTCCCAGAGTGAGGGATAGGCAAGCGCGACGGCCCCGGAATAAAGCTGCGGCAGTTCACTCATCGGTGATTTGCCCAGGTCGACGACTTCTTTTTCAAGACCGTGCTGACGGATGATATTGTCGGCCTCTTCAGCAGCCCACGTGCGTTCACCGGAGAACACGAGCTGCATATCCAGTTTGGATTCGGCACGGAACTGCGCAAAGGCGCGAATAATACGCACGATATTCTTGCGTGGCTCCCAGCGTCCGGAGAAGAGGAAATAGGGACGCTCTACACCATAGGTTTCGGCGACAAAACGCCGAGCGGCGCTCTTGTCCAGGGCCTGAAAAGCCTCGCTGGCACCCAGGTGAGTGACCGCCATGCGGTCTTCGCTCACGCCGTAGCGCTCCCGCACAACCTGCCGGATGTGGTCTGAGATACAGACAATAAGCGCAGACCTGGCGATAGCCCGGCGGGTGAGCGCAATAAGCCGCAGGCGCACGGCAAGCGGGAACAGCTCCGGATGCTCGATCATGCTGGAGCACACGAGCGTAAACATATAAGGCGCCGGGGACAAAGGCGGCGGCACGTAGGTGGCGTGCCATACATCGGCCGGTGAGCGTCGCATCCGCAGCGGCAAGGTCGAGAACATACTGACCGGCCGTATGCCGGGGGTCAGTGCCCTGGCGCTGAAATTTTCCTGCTGCACGAGTCTTTCCGGACCCTTTTTGAACAGGGTCAGCAGTTCGTACTCATTGGTCTTGTCAATCGCCGCCAGATGCTTGACCAGTTCTGTTTCATAACGCTCGGGCCCGCCTGAATCGCTGCCAACGCTACCGAGGAACATTCCAATACGCATTTTGCTATCCGTTAATCCGCTTCTACAACAGGGTCTATGGGTTCGACGGTCCGGGTGGTGACTCGAGTGTCCTGTTCGATCCTGGTAGTGCCGAGTTGATAGTTGAATCCCAGGCTGATATTTCTCAGCATTGGCAGCACATCGTATACGTAGGCATTGAGGGTATCGGATACGCTGGCAATCGCCGTCCTGGGAACAATCACAACGTCGAACGGGCGCAACAGGATGTCATTGGTAGTGGCCTGTCCCGAGCCGTCATCGCTCGACTCGCCATCAATGTCTGCCTTGAGGTCTCTCACGATATACCTGGGCCCGCCGTCGGCGCCTTTGCGCAGTATCACCACACTGCTTAGCTGCGAACGGACGTTGGTGCCGCCCGCGGCCATAATGGCCTGCAGGGAGGTCATCATCGGTTGGAACCGCATGGCCTGCGGGGCGTTTACTTCGCCGCCGATATACACTTTAGGCTCGAGGCCGCTGCGCAAGGTAAGGTTGAGATTATCCATCTCAGGCAGCGCCACGCGCACCCGCCTGCCATTGCTGAACACGGTAGATGAAGCGGCCTGTACCACGTTGAGTGCGATCACAGGGTTGTCCAGGTGCGCGCGGTAGGCGTCAACCAGCTCCGCCTGCAATTGACCGGGGGACTTGCCTTCGGCGACTACGGCGCCGAGCAGCGGCAGGGAAATGCGCCCGTCAGGACGTACCGAAACGGTTGAACTGTACTGCTGTACATAGGGAAACCTGATCTCGAGGACATCGCGTGGGCCGAGGAGGTAAATCTTGCGATCTGGCGCCGGCGCATTATCAATTAATTCCGCGTAGCGCTGCTCCAGAACAGCGGCAGCTTCATCAATTGTCATACCTTCGACGCGCACCGAGGGCAAAAAAGGCAGGTTGACGGTGCCGTCATAACCCACGACAACTGTTGTGCTGTAGTCCAGGTGGCGTAGAAAACGCACATCGAGCTTGTCGCCATAGCTGAGGCGGTAGCGATAGCCGGGCTCAAGGTCTTCGGCGCTGGCCGGCGTTGCCTCTGTCACTACCTGCCTGTCCAGTGGCTGTGCGGGCAAGTCTTGTTGCACGGTCGCGCAACCGCCCGCAAGTAAAAGCACAAGTAGCGCGGCCACCGAAAATAGTCGATAAATGGTCATATCAGGACTTTCCAAACAGGTTCTTGTTATACCGCGGAAACACGCCAACGAAATCCAGCCCAAGATAATCGTGCACGTCCGCTTCGCTGGCGATAGTGGAATCGTTGAGATAAGCGAGAAAAGGCATCGCCAGCCCCACCAGCAGCGAACCTGCAAATGCTATCACCAGGTAGAGCAGCTTCCGGGGGCGAACAGTCTTCAGCGGGTAAGGCGCGTAGCTCACCACGCGCACGGAACTCATACTCGCGCTGCTCATAGCCTGGCCGACACGCGCCTGCTCCAGGTTGCGGATATTCATCTCGTAGGTTTCTTCGAGCAGGCTGGCCCGCCGCTCAAGCTCCCTGAGTTGTAAATTTACCTCGGCGATGCGATCCATCTCGGCACCGTATTCACTCAAAACCTCTGCCGTGCTGCGCTTTTCCTCAAGCAGTGCCGCCAACTCTGTTTGCGTATTCATCAAGTTCGCCCGCATTTGCTGGCGAAGCCCTACATCGTTGGAGGACTCGCGCAAATGCTCCTTGTAGGATTCAAGTTGGGATCGCAGGCGCGCTTCCGTGATTTTCAGGTGGCGCAGCTTTTCCCGGGTTTGCTCGTAGTGCATCACCACCGAGCCTTCCTGCTCGGCACTCATGAAGTTGGTGGTTGCAACCTGCAGTTTCAATATGTTGTTTTCAGCCTCTTGCAGCTCCGCCTTGAGGCGCTCTGTTGACTGAGTGAAGAACTGTTCGGCCCGGTCATCGCCGATGGCACCGTAGAACTCGAGGAATTCGTCCAGCAGCGTATTCACCACATCGCGGGCGAGCACCGGGTCGCTGCTGCGGAAAGTCACTCGCAGGATATTCGATTCCGATACGGGCGTTACCTGTATGCGCTCGATGACCTCATCCACAAGGCGTATGTGTGCGAGTTCCGCTTTCTCCTCTTCAGTGAGGGGAACGCCGAGGCCCAGCAGGTTCTTTAAACCATCGTAGACCGCCCTGACAGTGTTCAGGGTCCCGTCAATCACCATGCGCACATAGCGTCGCGCATCGCGGATATGGTTGAGTTTCTCCATACTCAGGTCGAGTTCAGCGACGACTTTCTCTGCAATCTCCCGTGCCTTGAAAAGCTCGGCGCGGGTGGATATTTCCTCTTCCCGGTTCACATTGCGGAAAGTGGTAGCGCCTCCGCCGCCGGGCGCTGACTGGAGTGAGAAGCCGGAATTGGTGCTGTCTCTGTCCACCAATACCGAGCCCTGCCCCTCATACAGGGGTAGTATCAGGAATATTACGATGACCGCGGGGATCAACAGCCCCACGAAGGTACAGATCGCCAGCTTGTACCAGCGCCTGTAGATCGCAAAAATTTCTCCAAGCGACAGGGGCGCAAACTCGTTGTCGCCCCCTTGCTGATTCCGCGGGTCGTTGGAGAGCACTTGCGTTGGATGGTTCTCAGGCATGATTATTTCATCGGTAGACTATTAAAAGCATTCCAGACATAGGCCGAAACACGTTCTCTGCCGGTTTCGCTGATAAGGCCGGTGTCCCGCCAGAGTGCACCATAAGCCGGCATATTGGTAGTAATCATGAGCTGGTCGAAGTCCCGGTGTGCCCAGACGATAAAGAACTCATACGCGTCCCGGGAAGCCATAATAAGCAAACGAAACAGTACTTCTGCCTGCAATTGCTCATTCGCGGGGACATGGTCCAGGCCGGGGAAATCGATGGTCTGGGCCGGGTAGCCACTCTCGGAAATTGCCAGCGGTTTATCTGTATGCTTTCCCACTTCATCCAACATCGCGACCGGATTGCCCAGATCCAGAGGATACTGCATGTACGGATAGAAGCTCAACGCGGCTATGTCTGAATAATCCCACAGCACGGACAATTCAGACCAGGCGTCATCGGTGTCTCCGCGCATCTGGTTCATCACATGCAGCGCAGTGGTGAAGAAAATGGGCAACTCGGGATGCCTCAGTTTCAGGGTCGTGTAGGTTTCTATGTACAGCTCGACGAAGTCTGACCAGGCGGGTCGGTTATTGAAATACAGTTCATTCGCCTCTATGGCAATTGCGAGATAGTCCGGCTGGAAGAAGCGGATCGCATCCTCTGCGTAGGCAAGGTAGGCCTTCTTGACGTCCGGGTCGTTAAAGCGCTTACCGGCAAAGCCTGTCGGCAGCGCCATGTGGGTCCCTTTGCCACGATAGTCGGCCAACCCGTTACGACTCTGGTTGATCGGCGAGATTGACAAAAACACCTTGAGATCCTCTGCCGATTTGTCGCGCCGAAGATCCCACTGCCACATCATGTTGGGATGGTATTCCTTGCCCGCAAGAGCCTCGGTCCAGGGCACGCCCTCCTCCAGGTGGTGGGCAATAATCTCCGAATGACCATTGATGAAATCGTAGGTCGAATCGATCGCCTCGGCGTTATAGTCGTACAACCAGGGAGTAAACCCCATTTGGTAAGTCCTTTGAAACTCAGCGTTGGCCGCAGCGCTGAACACCGTCGCTGCCAGCCACAACAGGCAAAGGAAAAACCCCTTGCCTGCAATCACCATCTCTTGCATGCGAAAGCTGATGACTTTCGCGCAAACACTGTCCCCTTTCATAACTCTTCCCCGCAGATAGGCACTGTTCGTGATCGTTTGTCTCCGGGCATCCCCGGTCACGACAAGTAAACCGCTCACGTGCAACTGCAGAAAAGAAAAAAGTCTCGAAAACTCGAGTTTTACTGGTGCGCACCTGACGCACCGACCACTCAGTAGTAGAAATCACGGTGAAAGTGCGCATTATTACTTTGGGTAATACTGCGTTATTACGTTTTGACCTCTTTGAAGGGGATAGCGTCTGGTGACTGAGCTGGCCTTCCATGCTGCTTGAAGATGTGGCAGCCATCACATATCGTCGGCTCTACCGCGCGGCCATCCTTTCTGAATAGCGATCTGGCAGACTGATATTTCTTGTTGTTCCAGATGTCATCCAGCTTTTCCTTCTTGAAGTCGCCGAAGTCATTCTTGTCCCCATAGACAATGCAGCAAGGCGCGGTGCCGCCATCGGGATTCGTGGTAATAGAACGATAAAGATAGAAACAGGACGTAGGGACATCGCCCTGGAACGCCTCCACCGTGCCTTCCTCGTCTTTTACAAACCAGTCGTCTTTAAGCTTTTCGGGTTCTTTCGCGGCAAAGGGTATGCCGGGCGGTATCACCCGAAACCGGTCAACACCCATCGCGTAAGCCATCTCCTGCGCCGCTTCCAGTTCGTGGGCATTGTGCTCAAAGGCAATAAACTGCCACTCGATAAAAGGTGTGCGACTGCCGAGTTCCCGACGGCGCTTGATCAGTTTTTCTACGTTGCCCAGCACCTTGTTGACGTTGCCACGCACCCGGTACTTCGAGTAGGTGTCTTGCGTTATACCGTCAATGGACAGGATCAGGTACTCGAGCCCGCTGGTCACCAACTTATCGATCTTCTCGTCGGATGCGCGGTTGAAATTCGTGCTCATATTCGTCGCAATATTTTTGCTGTTTACGTACTCGATCATATCGAAAATGAGTGGATGAAGGAGTGACTCACCCCAGTTGTGGAGGTTCACCTCGTAGGCGTAGGGCGCCACCTCGTCAATCGTGCGCGTGAAGGTATCCCACTCCATTCGCTGTTGCTTACGGTCGAGATCGCCCGTGCCAGTGGGGCACAAGGGGCAACGGAGATTACACACATTCAAAGGATCGACAATGATAATGTAGGGGTGTCCGCGCACCTCCGTTCGGCGCAATCGGTATTCCATCTCGACAATAGCGAGGTTCAGCAGTTTGCGAGGCGTGGAATGCTTGATTACCGATAGCGCATGCCGACTCATCCGCGTGAGCTGTGGTAGCTTGCGTCGTAACTTCGCCATTGAGGAATTCGCCGGTTTGGCGGTCTCTGTCCCGGCTGTCACTATGCGTTCAGCAGTCGTCATTTCGGTACCTCACATGCCCTTCAGAATGTCTCCGATGGAATCGGCGAAGCTGTGGTCCGGGCTGAAACCGATACTCTTCGCCGCTTTCGTCGCATTGGCTATTGAATTGCGCAATTCGCCCGGTACCGCTTGTGCGTATACCGGCGGTTGCTTGAAATCGAGCGCTCGGGCTATTTCCTGGTAAACCTGGTTCACCGTCAGGCCACAGCCAGAGCCTATGTTAAACACCTCGCCATTGGTAGGGTGCTCAAGCGCGCCGAGGAATCCTTTTGCGACATCCTCGACATGCACGAAATCCCTGCGTTGTTCACCATCGCCAAAGATGGTGGGCGCCCTGCCTTCACGCATCGCATTGGCGAATATTGTAACAACACCCACGTATGGACTGAGAGCCTGCCCCGTGCCGTAGGTATTGAATAGCCGCAGGGTTGCGGAATCTATTCCATGTTCGGCGCACATCTGCTGAACCAGGGTTTCGGCAGCGAGCTTGGACACACCGTAAGGCGATACAGGCTTGACCGGGTAGGATTCGTCGATTGGAGTGGCTTGCGCCGAGTCAGCATATACCGCCATGGACGAGGCGAACACAAACTTCTTCACACGCGAGCCGCTGGCGGCTGCACTACGCAAAATGTTCGCAGTGCCCACCACGTTGGTGCTGGTATCTTCGACCACAAACTCGAAAGAAGACCTGATAGCGACTCTTGCCGCCATGTGGACTACCGCATCGCAGCTGGCGATTTCCGTGGCTACCGCGGGGTCCAGTATGTCTGCCTCGAGCAGTACCGCGGGCGCAGGCACGCTCTCGCGGCGGCCCACGCTCAGGTTGTCGATCACCAGGACCTCAATACCGCGCTCAAGCAGCCCGCGGACCACGCGAGAGCCGATAAAACCGGCACCGCCCGTTACGCACACCCGCTGCATTTTATCGCCCGAGACCTCAAACACCCTCTGTATGCTCCTGACATGAGACCACTTTATCGCCCGCGACGATTACATTCTCATAACTCTCCCTCGGCGCAACGACAGAGTCCTGAAAGACAACGCAATTATGCATGCGCACAGGGTTCGTTACCTGCACGCCAGCGCCGATAACCGTATTGGTCAGGTGAGCTCCCGGGTGGATCTGCGCCTCGGGAGAAATCAGGTTACCGTCCGCTTCATGCCGGGCATAATCCAGGTTCACCCTCAGCACATCCGCCGGGTAGGTGAGGTTGATATCATCGTGCACGGCATCTGCGGTGGAGACATATTCCCCGTCATTGATGAGAACCTGTATGGCCTCCGTAATCTCATACTCATTGCGCATCGCAGTCCGCGGCGTGCGTCGAATTGCATCAAAAATGGTGAGATCAAACAGGTACAGCCCTACCCCTTTGAGCGTATTGGACACATGCCGCGGCTTTTCGACGACGCGCACAACGCGACCCGAGTCATCCATCTGTACAGAGTAGTTTCGCCTGATAGCCAACGGGTCGGTCTCGGTCTTGGTGGCCAGCACCGCGCCCCCGCCCTGCTGTTCAAACTGCTCGAACATGCTATCGAGATTCTTGGCGACGAAAAAAATATCCCCCAGGAACATAAGGAAGGGCCTGGAGACAGCATTTTCGAGCTGCCCCACCGCGTGCGCGATACCCAGCATTTCAGTTTGTTCCACGTAGGTCAGGCGGACGCCGAAACCGGCGCCGTCGCCCAACACCCTGGCAATTTCGAAACCCTTGTAGCCTATGAGAATGATGATGTCGGTGATGCCAATATCGCGCAACAGCTCAATCTGGTGCGCCAGCAAAGGCTTGTTACCCACGGGAAGCATGGGCTTTGGCAACTGCGCACTGAATGCGGCCATGCGCGAGCCCTTGCCCGCTGCCAGCAACACGCCACAATATTCACCTGCCCGAGATTGCTGCACGTCTTTATCGCCTCACCAGCAAGATCAGCCAGGGGTTGAGCCAGGTGCTGCGTAGCGCGCGGGTGATACGCCACGACAGTACCTGGTTGAAATAAAACCTGACCGGCAGTTGCAATAGCCGGCCAAGCAGATAGGTCGACGAGGAGTAAAAACCCCAGTAACCACGCAGCGGAAGAACTTCGATCGATTGACAGCGGGAGCCTACATGGAACAGGCGTGTATAGTCTGCAACCGACAGCAGAAAGTCCTCTCTGGGTGAATGAAAGCGTGGCATATGGCTGGCCACGTTTGCACGATGAAAAAAATCGACAGGACACAACCTGTTCGGGCTGGTGACAATCATCACCCCGCCCTCGCGGGAAACACGCGTCATTTCGCCAGCCGCCAGGTCACGTTCCAGTTGATGATCCGGCTGGGCGACATACGTATCATCGCCGACGCCAATATGCGGCAGTACACAGCCCATGAGGATGACATCAAAACTCGCTGTGTCGAAGGGCAGGTACTTGGCGTTGGCAAGGAAATAGCGCCCGGGGAACGCTCGCCTGGCCCAGAATTGCGAGCGATTGCCGGCATCAACGCCATACGCCTCGTAGCCTGCATTGTTGAGTGCTTCTGTGTCCGAACCGACACCACAGCCGATGGACAGGATGCGCAGACTCGCTGGCTCCCGGCCAGGAAACTGCCGCTGCAACAAGGGGATGACGTAGTTTTCGGCCAGGTGGCGACCGGTGCTTTCCTCGTTGCACCACATACACTCGCATTTTTCATCGTTGAAACGCTCACCGCGGATTAGATCCCAGCAACCGTTCTCCTTGCGGTAATCGGTGTTGCACTCTGGACAATGCAGCGTGTCGCCGGTCGGGGTGAGGGGCGTTCGGCTGTCACAGGGGCACACCAGCAATGGCCCCGACAGGTGGTTCGTCAACACCGACATGCCACCGGGCGCGGCCGCCACCTCATCAACACTCGGTTTCATAGAACATCTCCCGTGCCGACGGCCTACAGGGCGAGCTGCAAGCGGGCACCATCATGATTGCCCACCTTTATCGGGTGAACTCAGGTTAAGCAACTGCCAGCGCATATAGTCGCTGATGATCATCAAGCGGGCACGCAGCGTCAGGCCAACCCAGGCGACCAGGGCCATCGGGTTAAACGCTCCCCGGGCGTGGTTTTTACGATAATAGAGGTAGGCCCCGCGATGAAAGTCCTTGATCATGCGAGTGCTCTTGCGAGCCCGCCGCTTCGCTTTGAGGTTTTCATCGTGAATGATATGGCTCGCCGGTTCCGCGACTATCCTGTAGCCAGCGTTCTTGACCCGCGCGCACCAGTCGGCGTCAACCCAATAGACAAAGAAGTCCTCGTCCAGTCCGCCAACGCTTTCATAGGCCGCCCGGCTGATGGCCAGCGCGGCCGTGGACACCCAGTCGACCTCGAATGCATCTTTATTGCCGACCTGTTCATCCATCAGGTAGCGGCTGGACAACGGGTTTCCCGGCCAGATTCGAGTGACCAGCGAACGGCGGCCGAAAATGGCGTTCAGCCAGGAAGGTTTACGCCGGAATGTACGCTGCAGCGTCATGTCGGGATTGTGCAGCATGCTCCCGGCTATGCCGATGTCCGGGTCGCCGTCCATGGTCTCGATCAGCGCGTCCAGCGCACCCGGCAGAATGCGCGTGTCGTTGTCCAGCGACATCAGGTAACGGCCCCTGGCCAGGCGCAGCCCGTCATTGAAAGCGCTCGCCAGGCCGACGTTATCCCGGTTGGCCTGACACACCATTTGCGGAAAGCGTTCACGCACCCGCTCAAAGCTGCCATCGCTGGAGGCGTTGTCGATGAATATCACCTCAAATTCACCGCTGGGCGGATTTTCAAACAGCGTGGCCAGGCAGGTATCAACGAGCGTACCGCCGTTATAATTGACAATAATAACCGACAGTTCCACTGTTAAGCGCTCCCGGGCGCGGCGTGCATCGGCCGCCCGCCAGGCAGGTAACGATGCGCACGCATTATTCCGCCCCCCGTTGTTTCACCACGGCAACGACGGTCTGCCAGAGAATTTTCAGGTCGCCTTTCAAGGAACGCTGCTTGACATAGTCGGCGTCGATATCGGCAGTTTCCTGAAAGGTGAGTTCGCCGCGTCCACCGACCTGGGCCGGGCCGGTGAGGCCGGCGGTCACGCGAAATTTCTTCAACTGTTCCGGCGAGTAATAGGGGCTCATCTCCGGAATCTCGGGTCGCGGCCCACACAGGGTCATGTCGCCGGTCAGTACGTTCCAGAAGTTTGGTAGCTCGTCCAGACTGGTCTTGCGCAACCAGCGTCCTGCGCGCGTTACGCGCGGGTCATCGGCCACCTTGAACTTGATGGTCTTGATTTCCTCATCGGTGTAGTCGTATGCATACAGTTCGGGGAAACGTTGCCGTGCATCGACGTACATTGTGCGAAACTTCAGGAACTTGAACGGGCGCCCGGCGTAGAGCACCCGACGACGCTCGGGGCCTTCTATAGACTCTGCAAGCGTATTGTTGCGTCGGTCCTGCGTCATCCGCGTCTGGCGAAACAGGGCGGGACCCGGCGAATCGAGCCGCACAATAAGCGCGATCAGCAACATAATAGGCAGGGCGAGCAGCAGCGCCAACGAAGAAACGAGGATATCCAGCGCGCGCCTGAACCGGTTGTTGAACCTGGCGTTGACGCGCAACATGCCGGGCGTGTCGAGTGCCCGGTTTGCGTGTCTATCATCCGCCCCGGAGGACATGAATTTCTCGCCTTTTACACCTGTGCCGCTCATCTGACTTTCCTGCTTGACCCAGGGTCATCTTCGCTGAAAATGTTACCTGAGTGCTACCTTTATACTCAAAATGTATTTACTGCACAATGGTTACAGTGACTGGCTGCGGATGAAAGCGGCCGACAGTAGCCTGAAATCGTTTTATTACAGCAATTCAAGCATGCTTAAATACTGCTGCAAGTTGAGCAGTTTCCTCCCTTTTCCGCAAATTTCAAGGAACTGGCCGCTGTAGTGTGGCTCCGGCCACCGGGAGTTTCAGGAAACCGTGATTTGTATCACACTGCATAGGGGTTGGAAGCGTGTGCAGCACACACTATGCGCGTTAGCGACTTTACGAGGACCGCCACTGGGGGGTAGTTTAAGCGCGGTCGGCAGGCTGCCCCGGGGGCAGCCATGCATCCCCGGCTCTAAGTGGTCGGTCACAGAACCGGCGGTTACCCTGGAGTATTGAGCGATAATGAACGTATTGGTGACAGGTGGCAGCGGTTTTATCGGGTCCCACGTCTGTGATCAGCTTCTGCTGCGCGGTCATCACGTGCGCGTCTTCAGCCGTAAGCACGAGCAGTACCGCCCGCCCCTGCGAGGGGTGGAATACTTTATCGGGGATTTGGCCGACACCTTCTACCTCAGTGAAGCGCTGAGCGGCATGGACTGTGTCATTCACCTGGTCAGCAGCACTGTGCCGGGCACCTCCAACCTGGACCCGGTGTCAGATATCCAGTCGAACCTCGCTGGCAGCGTGAAAATGCTGGAACTCATGCGTCAGGCGGGCCCCGCCCGTATCGTTTTCCTGTCTTCCGGGGGCACCGTTTACGGCCAGCCCTCAAAGCTCCCGGTGACCGAGGATGAACCACTCAACCCGATGTGCTCATATGGCGTAATCAAGGTAGCAATAGAACACTACCTGGGCATGTACGCGGCGCTCTACGATATCAACCCGGTCGTGTTGCGGGCTTCCAACCCCTTTGGGCCGCGCCAGGGTCGCGTGGGCGTCCAGGGGCTGGTAGCGTCTTTTCTCAACCGGACCCATGCCGGCGAACCCCTCAGGGTCTGGGGCGATGGCGAGGTCGTAAGGGACTACTTTTACGTGACAGACCTGGCACATCTCGCCGCGCTGGCAGCGGAATCTGATGAACACGGCATTTTCAATGCCGGCAGCGGCCGCGGCACCAGCATCAATCGCGTGATTGAATTGATTCAGGAGGCGACAGGCAGGGAGCCTGAAGTCATCTACGAGCCACAACGCCGCTTCGACGTAAAGGCTACCTACCTCGACATCAACCGCGCGCAGCGCGTTTTTGACTGGCGTCCCGCAGTCGATTTGGCCGAGGGTATGCGGCGGCACTGGGCCTGGCTGCAAGAAACGGCTTGAACGGATCAGTGCGGTAACCGCCGTAACCGGCCCCGCGTGGCCGTCAGTTTTCTTTACACTGGCCCCTCCAGGCTGCTGCCCGCAGTCCAAGGGTGCTGCAACCAGCCCCATGTTTGAACACAAGTTTCCTAACTCTGGAGCAATACTTGCATGAACTCCCGGGACTATGCCGTAGAGCGGCCTTCGGCGTTTTGTGAAGTGGCTCCAGTGCGGTAATCAACAGTGACAAACCGAGCGAGCGGACCATGAAAATTTTTGCAGAACTTCCCATGTTTATGCCGACTGGAATCTTGCGGGCTGTGAAGGCCTCGGTGGCGGTATGCGCAATGACGCTTCTGGCGGTCAATGCTTCCGCGCTGCCTTTTCCCAACCCCGATCCGGGCACACTGGCGGACGATATCGACGGCTCCGGCTACTTCAGTACGGGTGCGCTTGGCTCACTGAGCCTCGAACTGTTCGACCTCGGGGACAGCAGTGCCATTTTCGGTTTTTATGATCGGGATACTCCCGCCTCACAGGTGCCAATTTTTGAGGCAACCGACTTGACCGGTGCAGCCGCAATCATTGATTTCACGGCAGGTTTCGTCTTTGATGTTGAAGACGATGCGATTCAATCACTGTTTGCTCCGGTAGACGAGGTTGGCTTCTACCTCGACTTTGCCGGGTTCACGCTGTACTCGGACCCCACACTGAACCTGGGGAACACCGACCTGATGGGTGCCTTCGCCTCCACCTCGGATGACTTCCTGAGTCTTCTTTTCTTTGACGGTCCGGCAGACAACCCCCAGCGTTCGCTGCTCTCCTGGCACGTGATATCGGACCTGACAGCAAGCACAGGCGAGGTGCCAACACCCGCGACTTCCCTGCTGACGATACTGGGGCTGGCGCTGCTGGCAGCGCGCCTGGCAAGCCGCACTCGACGTCAATCCTGAAACATCAGGGCATGCGCGGGATCATTGACCTCGCGCCTCTGCGTTAGAACTCCTGGCGCTGTACCAGATCGGCGATGTCCACGCCCGCTCCTGGATCACCGCGGCCATGCTGCCATCCTCGCACTGCTCCGGCCTCTGCTCCGGCGCCATAGCGCTGCAGTCATAACGGCTCCAACGACAGCTCGGGTTTTCCAGCACACGCGCGTAGTAAACAGCAGATACCGTCGGGTCGAATTCAGTATCTGTCCACTGTGCACACAGGTTGCTGAAGCCCTGCCCCGATTGCTCGCAGGAGTCGGGGTTGACGCTGGCCTGTAGTTCGCGGTGGCCGGCGACATCAAAAATGCGCTGCTGCATATTGCCCCGCTGATCTATCCATCCCTTGACGATCTGTATTTTTTGCAACGGCGTGGAGCCTGCCGCGCTGTCCTGCATTGCGCTGACAATAAACTGCGGGGGCGCATTGCCTTCACGCCCCGCAGCGAGGTCACCACCCATTGGTACGCCTTGCGCATAGGCCGTGCCCAGCATGTCACTCGAATTGCACACACCGGCTGGATAGTCCCAGCCCGCAAAGAATCGCGGCAGGATCCTGGGGCCGCTGGTACCGAAGGTTTCCCGTTTTTGCATCGCGGAGAACAGCGACTCACGCGTGTTCTCGGTCGCCCAGACGCCGGCGAGCCCACCCGGGTTATAGCGCGTCACATCTCCCTTGGCGATGCCACCGGGCACCTCAACCGGTGCACGAATGCGTGAAGCGGGAGTTCGGTCGCTACCGACCGAGCCGGGATAGTCATCTTCCTCCACTGCCCCGGCGCTTCCAGTGTGATTGTCGGTGGCCGCTATGAGGCCAAACTTGAAGCTGTTGGCACCGAGACGCTCTTGCTCACGCAGGCCTTCGATCAGCGCATAGCGCGTGAAGCTGTAGCGGGAATGGCATCCAGTGAGGCGCATACCGCCACTGCCAAACTCGTCGCCACAGTCTTCCGCTGTATCTTCGGGGTGCCTGAGCTTCTCAAAATCGCAGTACTCATCCGGCCCGCCAAGCACGCCCGAGAGGCCATTGCGGCATTCTGAATCGCCTTTTACCTGCAGCACTTCCGCCAGCGGTTCGAGTTCGCCGCGCAGCCTGGCGAGTGCCCGCTGCTCCTGCTCCGGCCGTTGCGAAAATGAGTACGGATAGAACATCCGGCCGTTGCTCCAGTTGCTGTTGTGCGGTATTGCAAGCACGTTACAACCCGTCCCGGAATCAATGCACTGCTCCTTCAGCCAGCGCCAGAGCCGCTCTGGCTTTTGCGTGTCCTGCGCACCCAGCGGCACTGGCGGGACGGTTGCATTGGCAAATATGACATTGCGATGCAGGTTCGAGGCCTGCTCCGCAAGGCTGTATTCATAAGCCACGAATGAGGTGAAGTTGCAGTCGGCTGAGCGGTCGTAGGCCTCCTCGGCTGCGCGCTGCGCCTGCAGCCAACTCTCAGCGGTTTCCACCACGCAACGAGCGCCGTCACTTCCGCAAACCCTCGCGGCACGCTGGGTACCAAGAATGGCGAAGGAGGCCAGCCTGATGAGGGGCTGCACCGAGTCATCCACTGGCAAACGGATATCACCCCGGAACAGCCGGCACGGCAGGCTGGCGTAGCCCGCCTTACCCGGAGTCAGGCAGATTCTTGCCGCCGCCATGTTTTCCGCGTGATCGGTCACTGCGGCAAAGTCCAGTGGCCGCTCAAGTTTGGCAGCGGGAATCTGCTCATCGGGCGCGCCCTCCTCACCGCGCAGGCGCAACTGGAGTTCGCCTCCCTGCGCGAAGCGATAGGCATCGCCCGGTGTGGCGATATTGCCGAAAGCCGCCGAATCGTAGGAGACAGCCGTGTGCACGTGCAGATCGCCGAAATAGGCGCGCTTCAGCGGGTGTTTTTCTGCGCAAGGTTCTCGCGTTGCGGCGGCAAAATCCGGGGCCACCGGGCTGGCACTGAAATGTGACGGCAAGGCACCGGGTTCGGTATCAATCGTGGCAAACTGATAGCGGATCCAGAGGACTCCGAGCAACGCGGCGATGACCAGCGCCAGCAGCAGGTACAGCAGGACTTTAAGCACTCGCGGCATTGGGACCCTCTCTTTTTTCACCTCGCGTTATTGTACCTGCAACAATTGCAGATGGTTTGCGAAAACCTTCTGGTAGAGCACGGTGCCCCTGGCTATCTGCACTGGCAGAGGCTCCTCCGGAAGCGGCGCGGACGGATCAATTGAGATGCGCCACAAGGTGTGGTCATCGCGGTCCGGAACGACTTGAGCTCGCGGGTCCACGCCCCTCGCTATAGCCTCGATCCCCTCGCTGAAACCCTCTTGCAGTAGCGTCTGCCAGCCGAGCTGCGCGTTGTCTTCATTCGCGACACCGGGCAACAGGCGCAGCGTGGCCCGGGTGTCACCCTGTTTCTCAAGCGCTATCGGCTGATATGCGCATGGCTGAAACACGGGATGCACCTGCAGCACTGCCAGGATACGATCGATCCCACCGGCCTCAACATTGGCCCATTTCGCCAGGCGCTCGCCGGTCACCCAGCCACTGCCGAGCATCTGGAATTCGGCCACTTTCTTCGCGGCGGGCCGGCCGTAAAGGTTTTCAATGATCATCGTCATACCTTTAACCAGCAGGTTCACCTGCAGCGCAAGCTCCTGGCAAACAACTACCAGCGCCGCATGCGAGAGCTGCTCGAGGTGTAGCTGTTCATGCACGTCGCCCGAGTAGTCTGCCATGCCGCCGGTTTCGCGTTCCGACAAAGGTCTCTCCAGGGTCAGCCGAGCGAGCCTGGATTTCCCCAGTTCAACAGCAACGGCCGGCTCTGCCACAGGTTCAGCGGAGGCATCGATGCTAACGTTCCATTCGCAGTGCGGTACGCGGTCTGCGGGCGCGCGTGGAGGTCGGTGCACCGGCCGTACGCGCGCGCGCGGGTTGGTGGCAACTGCCGTTGCGTCAAAGGTCGGGTCCTCCACATCGTGACACATCGTACGCACCGCATCCTCACCCCGCGGCTCGGTTTCCAGTAACGCACCACAACTCTCCAGCCAGAAACGACCGCTCGCGGGCGAAAAAACCTCGTAGCGCACATTGAAATACTGGTGTGCAAAACCGCATTCAAGCTGTAAGCCCTTGAAGATAGTCGCCACATCATCACGCCCTGCAAACCCCATCGCGCGTTGCATGCGCCGCGTGTACAAGGGGCTCGCCGCCATCCAGTTGTCGATGGCTACCGTTTTGTAGGACTCATCACCATGATTGATGCGCAATCCTGCGTAACCGCAGCGACTATTGAACTGGGCCGCGGCCATGTATTCCCTGCCCAGGCGTGCCAGTTGTTCTCTGCTTAAATCTGCGAGAGTGTTGGTTTGCATCGCGGCTCCGGTAATGGTTGCTTCGACGTAGTCAGGAAGAAGCCCTGTACATTTCAGGTCATGGTATGCAGTTAGCAAGGAATGCTACCGCCCAGGTGTTATAGTTGCAACTATGTTTAGCTTGGTGGACACTACCCCTTCTCAGCGGCAGCCGCCAGCAGAGATTGACGAAAACCGCGCGCGCTGTACAGGCACCTGATGGCGCCACAGCAATGTATAAACGTTTACCTGGCCAGCGGAGAACACAATGAAATTCTGGCAATCACTCGCTTTCGTGGAACTGGACCAGATTGTCGAACTGGCACGCTTCTGTGAAGAACTGGGCTTCTACGGCGTATCCTATGGCGACCATCTGGTAACCACGAAAGAACAGGTTGACGAGTACCTGTACCGAGACTCCGGCAATATTTTCTGGAGCCCCGAGACGCACTGGCCAGACCCGTGGATCATGAGCGGTATTCTCGCGCAGGCCACCACCACACTGCATTTTCTCAGCACTATCTACATACTCCCTCTGCGCGACCCGCTCAGCGTTGCAAAAGCCCTATCTACCGTCGCCTTCATGTCGGACAATCGCGTGACGCTTGGCGTAGGCGTTGGCTGGCAGAAAGCCGAGTTTGAAATGGTGGGGCAGGATTTTCACACGCGCGGGAAACGCGCGGACGAGATGCTGGAGATCATCCCTCGCCTGGTAAGCGGTGAAATGACGGAATTCCACGGCAGATTCTACGATATTCCCGCGGTGAAGATGTCGCCGGGGCTTTCCCGACCCCTGCCCATCATGGTGGGCGGTTATGCGCCGGCGGCCATGCGTCGTGCGGCCCGCATGGATGGGTGGATGGCAACATCGCACGAGGAGCACGAAGTGTACCCTTTGCTGGAGTCGCTGGCGGCGATCCGCGCTGAACAAGGCGCCGACAATAAACCGTTTGATGTCTGGACAGGGGTCAAGAACCCTGCGGATGGCACGCATGAGCGTCTGGCGGCAGCGGGTGTCACGATGGTGAACGGCTGCAATTTCCTGGATTCAGACCAGCAGACGATGCTGTCTTCCATCGACGACAAAAAACGCAAACTGGAGGCCTTCGCCGAGCGCTTTCTCGTGGCGTGACCCGCGTGACAACACCTCAAGGCCGCTCAACGGGGTTTGCGCGCCATCAGCGTTGCGCAGCGGATGCTGAACACCGCATCGTCTTGCTGGTTCAGCAACTGCGTTGCGTAAACCACAATGCCGCAATCCGGTTTGCTTCTGGACTCCCTCAGTTCCCCTACCTCCGTGACACAGCGCAATACGTCGCCCGCGTAAACAGGCTTGTGCATGCGCATGGCATCAAAACCCAGGCTGGCGACCGCCTGCTGCGCCATACCGTTCTGCCAGTCGACACTGGTAATACAGTAGATAGAAAAAATGTGCGCTGAGCAGGCGGTTAGCCCGCCGAACATGGATTGTCGTGCCTGCGCCTCGTCAATATGCCAGGGCTGCGGATCCCACTTGCGCGCAAACGCGATGACCTCCTCCTTGTCCACGGCGTAGGAGCCGCACTCCACACGGTATCCCGCGGTATGGTCTTCGAAGTAAAAAGGCGTCTTTTCCCCGGGGCCTGGCATGACAGCTCTCGTGCTCAGCCGGATTTCGGGCAGGTTGCGGCGTCGAGATACCCGGCTTTCACCATCCAGCGCAAGGTATCGGCGAAGGTTTCCCGGGGAGGTCTCAGTGCCAGCCCGCGCCGGGCCAGTTCATCGGTATTGGGAATCTCTGGCCACAAGGTCGCATAGCGCATGGTTTCAGCCGATACCGGCGAATCAATTGTCTTAAAATGCCGCGCGACATCCATCATCTTCCCTACCAGGCGCAGTTTCCAGCCCTGTGCGGGGATACGTTGCAGCTGTGCGCCGGACACTTCCTCGATCAGGTCGGCCTGTTCGGTCCAGGTGCTGAACACCCCCGGCAGCAGGTAGCGTCCATTGCCCCCGTCTTCTATCAACGAGCGGATGAAGACGGCCAGATCGCGCACGTCAATGTACTGCATGCCTCCGTCGCCAAAGATGCGAAACCCGTTGTCGATCCGGTGCTTTATCGCCTTGCAGGAATCCGAGAAGCCCGGGTCGTCCGGCCCGAGAATTCCGCCGGGGTAAACGATCGCCACAGGCGCGCCGCGCGCCTGCAGGCCACGCAAATACAACTCTGCCTCGAGCTTGCTGCGTCCGTAGGGCATTTTCGACGGTGTTGGCGGCGCATCGGGCGTGATCTTGCCGGCATCGCGGTTGAATATGGCGGTAATGCTCGATAGGCAGACAATGCGGGATACACCTGCGGCCAGCGCTTCGCCGACCACGTTTTCTACACCCCCAACATTCACGGCGAACAACTGCTCGATCGACCCGATCTGCATCGGCGTGGCGGCCGCCGCGTGCACCAGGCCCTCGCAGCCCGCAAGCGCGTTGACCAGCGAGTTGCGGTGAGTGACATCGCCGGTCACAAATTCAGGCAGCGGCTCATCCAGCGCGGTATAAAAGTTGTGGGCTTTTCCCGTGTCGCGTACCAGCAGGCGCACCTCGTGGCCCGCCTGCTGCAGCGCCCTGCAGGCATGCGAACCCACAAGGCCGGTGCCACCGGTAATCAGAACGCGCATCTGTGATTCATTCGACCTCGGTGACCGTGATCACGTGATTGGGACAATAACGCGCTGCCCGCATGACCTTGTCTCGCAGGCTCTCGGGGGGAGACTCCAGCAGTACCTTTACGTGTGGATAACCATCGTCCTGTTCCACCACAGCAAAA
>CAZFJQ010000055.1:0-19862 GCA_964519755.1 uncultured Halioglobus sp. | reverse complement strand
ATGGTACCGGAGGCCGGACTTGAACCGGCACGCCATCTCTGGCATCGGATTTTGAATCCGACGTGTCTACCAATTTCACCACTCCGGCGATGAAACCTGCCGCTTTGCTGGCCGTGGCCGCATTTTGCAGGAGCGCGCGATTATAGCAATGGCCGCTAAAACTGCAATTCTTTTCCCTTAACCTGGCGGCGCTTTGGCTGTAAACTGCGCGCCTTTCAGGCCCGGGTCGGTGGCAACAGTGGCGTTGCCGAGCCCGGCACATCATCTGAGTATCCAGGGAGAAAAGAGCATGGCGATGAAACTGGTCAAGCAAACGGCCGAGTACAGCATTTACCGACGCGGCGACGATCGCTACGCGGTCAAGAATGCCGACAGAAAGCCGGTAAACGGAGAAGAAAAAGCGCGTATCCTGCTGGCAGAGGAATTGATCAAGGTGACTTTGCCCGCCGAGAAGCCGGTTGAAGAACCCGCAGCGGAAGAGCCGGAAGCCGAGGCAGAATCCTCCGGGGCTGAGGAAGCACCGGCAGAGGAAGCCGCGGCAGAGGAAGCTCCGGCAGATGAAGCGCCGGCGGAGGACGCCGACAAGTAGCTCCGGCTGCGTGTCAGGGAGCCGGCTGCGAGCCGGCTTTTTTATCGATGAAAACAACTGATTTCAGTTACCACCTGCCAGAAGAGTTGATTGCGCAACGGCCACTCGCCGAACGCAGCGACAGTCGCCTGTTGGCGGTTGATGCGTCGAATGGCGAGCTGCAACACCGCCTGTTCGCGGATTTACCCGGCCTGTTGCGCGCGGGGGACCTGCTGGTCTTCAACAACACGCGCGTGATTCCTGCCCGGCTGTTCGGGCGGAAACAAAGCGGTGGCAAGGTCGAAATGCTGATAGAGCGGATCACCGGCAGCCACTCGGCGCTCGCCCATATGCGCGCAAGCAAAGCGCTGCGGGCCGGTACCCGGGTGCATCTCTGCGCCGCGCCAGGCGGCCCCGCGAGCGGCCACGTAATCACCGTCAACGGACGCGATGGCGACCTGTTTACGCTCTCCAGCGGCGACGGGCCACCGCTTGCGGCAATATTGACTGAACTGGGCCACATGCCGTTGCCGCCCTACATCCATCGCCCGGACGAGAACATTGACCGCGAGCGCTATCAAACCGTTTATGCGAGTCGCGAGGGTGCTGTGGCTGCCCCTACCGCGGGCCTGCATTTCACTGATGCGCTGCTGGCAGAACTGGATACGCGTGGTGTCGCGCGCGCATCGATCACCCTGCATGTGGGTTCCGGTACCTTTCAGCCGGTGCGCACGGAGGATATTGCCGATCACCACATGCACGCTGAATATTTTGAAGTCAACGAGCAGGCCTGCGCCGCGGTCCGACAGGCCCGGGAGCGTGGCGGCAGGGTCATTGCGGTGGGTACCACCGCGGTGCGCGCGCTGGAAGCCGCCAGCGCGCAATCCGGCCTGCCGGCGCCTTACCAGGGCGACACCGATATTTTTATCTACCCGGGTTATTCCTTCCGCTGCATCGATGCGATGATTACCAATTTCCACCTGCCGGAATCGACGTTGCTGATGCTGGTGAGTGCGTTTGCGGGACGCGAGCGGGTGATGGCAGCCTACGCCGAGGCGGTGGCGCGGCGCTACCGTTTCTTCAGCTATGGCGATGCCATGTTTATCAGCGCAGGTTCAAGCACGATGAATGACGCATGAGCCGGGATTGTCATATGCAGTTTGAACAGATCAGCAGTGACGGTGCGGCGCGTCGTGGCAGGCTCATTTTTCCGCGCGGAACGGTGGAGACCCCCGCTTTCATGCCGGTTGGCACCTACGGCACTGTGAAAGGCATGCTGCCACGTGACCTGCAGGCCACTGGCGCCGAGATCATTCTCGGGAACACTTTCCACCTCTGGTTGCGCCCCGGCACCGAGGTTATCCAGCGGCACGGGGATCTGCACGATTTCATGGCCTGGCCGGGGCCCATTCTCACGGACTCTGGCGGCTTTCAGGTGTTCAGCCTCGGTGAGATGCGCAAAATCAGCGAGGCAGGTGTGAAGTTCCGCTCGCCGGTGAATGGCGACGAGGTGTTTCTCGATCCGGAAACCTCGATGGCGATCCAGCGCAGCCTGGGCGCTGATGTGGTCATGATTTTTGATGAGTGTACGCCCTATCCGGCCAGCGAAGCCGAGGCGCGTACCTCCATGACGTTATCCCTGCGCTGGGCTGCGCGAAGTAAAGAGGCGCATGGTGATAGCCTCGCCGCACTGTTTGGCATCGTGCAGGGGGGCATGTACCCGTCGCTGCGCGCTGAATCGCTCGCCGGGCTGACAGAAATCGGTTTCGACGGGTATGCAATTGGCGGGTTGTCGGTAGGTGAGCCCAAGGCGGAGATGCTCGCGGTGCTGGACAGTCTGGCGCCACTGTTACCGGCAAAAAAACCACGCTACCTGATGGGGGTCGGCACGCCAGCCGACCTGCTGGAAGGGGTGCGCCGCGGTATCGATATGTTCGATTGCGTGATGCCCACACGCAACGCACGCAATGGCCATATATTCACCTCTGGGGGGGTGATCAAGCTGCGTAATGCGCGCCACCGAACGAGCACCTTGCCGCTGGACGAGCATTGTAGTTGCTATACATGTGGTCACTTCAGCCGGGCCTACCTGCATCACCTGGACAAGTGCAATGAGATCCTGGGTTCGCAGCTGAACACCCTGCATAATCTTCACTACTACCAGCAGCATATGGCGGGTATCCAGGCGGCCATCGAAGCGGGGGAACTGGATGCTTTCAGTGAGGCATTTTATGCGCAGCAGGCAGGGGGTGTTTGATGTTTAGCGATGCGCACGGCCCCGTGTCTTGTCTCCCCGCGGCCGCCGGATACATTGGAAGGCCACGGTGAGCGCAACCTGCAACGAGGTGCTGGATCGCATTGCAGCCGGGCTGCCACTGCTGCAAGCTCCCTGGGCGGAGCCGCTGGCAGAGTCCCGCTTCCCCCAGGCGGCTGTGCTGGTGGCGCTGACTGCTGAGGAAATACCGCGGGTCATCCTCGGTCGCCGCGCCCGACACCTGCGTCAGCACCCCGGAGAGATAGCTTTCGCGGGCGGGAAGCGGGAGCTGTTCGATGAATCAACCTGGGCGACGGCCCTGCGTGAAGCGCAGGAGGAAGTGGGTCTGCCCGTTGAACTGCCGGTTGCCCTGGGTGAACTGGAGCCGATGATCACACGTACAGGTTTCCAGGTGTATTCCTGTGTTGCCCGCGTGCCCGCTGAACCTGATTTAATCGTCGATCACGCGGAGTTCGACAGTGTGTTTCTTCCCCCGCTGTCTGCGTTCGCAGATGCCCGGCGTTTTCGCCTGGAGGAAATGACCTACGGCAGTAAAACCCGCATGGTGCCGCACTATCAACTCGGCGACGACAGCGTGTGGGGCGTGACGGCGGCGATACTGGCACTGGTTGCCAATGTTGCCTACGATGCAGGACTGGAATTGCAACGCAACTGGCAGGTAGAACCATGAAGTACACCCTGGATGACAAAGCAGTCACGCTGCTCGGTGAAGGGCATTTTATCGCGCCGACGGCGGCAGTGATTGGCGACGTTACGCTGCACGAAAACACCAGTGTGTGGTTTTCCTGTGTGTTGCGTGGCGATGCCGAGCGCATTGAAGTGGGTCCCGGCAGTAATATCCAGGACGGTGCCGTACTGCACGCGGATCCGGGATTCCCGATGACTGTCGGCGCAAAGGTCACTGTGGGCCACAATGCCATGTTGCACGGCTGTACCATAGGTGACGGGGCCCTTGTGGGTATTGGCGCCATTGTACTCAACGGCGCCCGGGTAGGGCGGTGCTGTTTGATCGGTGCAAATGCGCTGGTGACCGAGGGCATGGAAATACCCGACGGGTCTCTCGTGCTCGGTGTGCCGGCAAAAATCAAGGGGACATTGAGCGAGGAGCAGCAGGCCGCACTGGCGATCAATTCCGAGCACTACGTCACCAATGGCGCGCATTTCAAGGCTGCTTTACGGGAGCAGCCATGAGCGACGGCGAAGCAAAAACAGCCATGAGCGACGGCGAAGCAAAAACAGCCATGAGCGACGAGGTTGAGCCGCGTTCCCCCTGCATCTCGGTGTGTGTGCTGGATGACAACGATATCTGTCAGGGCTGTTATCGTTCCGCGAGTGAAATCACCGATTGGTTCATGGCGGATGCGCGGGAGAAACGCGAGATTATCGCCAGGGCGCAAGAACGTCTGGCAGCGAGTAACCCAGTGCGGTTGAACTAGGCCGTATAGCGCTATTCGGGTTGGTCCCGGGAGGCTGTCTGGGCGGGGCGGGCGCGAACGGCCTGAACCACATTCCCTTGAAGTTCCAGAATTTCCAGCCAGTAGCCGCCAATCGCCAGGCCGGCGTTGCCGTCGGGAAAGGATTCAAGGTATTCGAGAATCAGGCCACTGATGGTTTTGGGGCCATCCGTGGGCAGCGTCCAGTGCAGCGCTCTATTGATCTCGCGGATATTGGCGGTGCCGTTGATGATAAAACTGCCGTCGCGCTGCGGGAACACGCTGTCGGCTGAATCTGTCAGGTTGGAAGTGAACTCGCCGACGATCTCTTCCAGAATATCCTCGAGGGCGACCAGGCCCATCACCTCGCCGTACTCGTCGACCACCACCGCGAACGGGTGTTTTTTCTTCTGGAAGTTCAATAGCTGTGTATGCAGCGGCGTGCTCTCAGGCACGAAGTAGGGCGTTTCCAGCTCTGTCTCCAGCGCTTCCCGGTCCAGGCCGCCGCCGGTCACTACCCGGCTTGCGCTGCGCATGTGCAGTACGCCGACGATGTTGTTGATGTCTTCGCGCCACACCGGTAGCCGCGTATGTGCACTGTTCTGGATGCAACGCAGAATTTCGTCGTCGTCGTCATCGAGGTCGAGGCCGAATACATCGTTGCGCGGCACCATGATGTCGTCGACCGAAACCTCCTCCAGTTCGAGTATGTTCAACAGCATGCCGCGGTGCCTCGCCGGTATCAGTTGGCCGGCATCGGCGACGATCGTGCGTAGCTCCTCGGAAGAGACGTGCTCGTTGTTACTGTTGTCGAGGTCAACCCTCAGCAGCTTGAGCAGGCCATTGGTAATGGTATTGACCATCGCCACCACGGGATACAGCACCTTCATCAGCGGTGTCAGGATGATACTGGCGGGGAATGCCACACGTTCAGGGTACATTGCGGCAATCGTCTTTGGCGTGATCTCGGCGAAAATCAGCAAGACCAGGGTCAATGCGATTGATGCGATGACTACACCCGCGTCTCCCCAGAGTCGTATCGCAATGACGGTGGCGATTGACGCGGCAAAAATATTGACCAGGTTATTGCCGATCAGTATCAGCCCGATCAGTCGGTCCGGTCTTTCCAGTAGCTTGCCCGCGCGCATCGCGCCACGGTGGTTGTTCTTCTGCTGGTGTTTCAGCCGATAGCGGTTGAGGGACATCATCCCGGTTTCGGAGCTGGAGAAGAAACCGGAGAGAATGAGCAGCACGAACAGAATGGAAAAAAGGAGTCCCAGCGGAGCTTCGTTCACTGTGGGGATGGGTCTCGCGTTTGAGTGAACGCGGTATCTTGAATAAAAAGGCAGCGCGGGGCAAGCACCGTGTGCAGCCCCCTGCGAGCCTGCTGAACTGAGGCAGGGGCCGCCGGTGCGGCGGCGGAACGTCTGGCTGCGGGCATCAGCGGTGACCTGTCAGCGTTGCAGGATGAGTTCGAGAACGAGTTTGGAGCCGAAAAAGGCCAGCATGAGCAGCGCAAACCCTACCAGTGTCAGGCGCACGGCGGTGGCGCTGCGCCAGCCGAGCTGGTAGTGGCCCCAGAGCAGGGTCGAAAACAGCAGCCAGGCGAGGATTGTCAGGACGGTCTTGTGCACGAGGTGCTGCGCAAATATGTCGTCAACGAACAGAAAGCCCGACATGATGGCCAGGGTGAGCAGGATGACACCGATCCAGAGTATTTCAAACAGCATGTTCTCCATCAGCTGCAGCGGTGGAAGAATCCGCACCAGGCCGCGAGTCTGCCGCGTCTTGAGCTGGTGGTCCTGCAGCGCCAGCACCGCGGCCTGCGCGGCCGCCAGTGTGAGTACGGCGTAGGCAAATATG
The DNA here is from genome assembly GCA_964519755.1 of uncultured Halioglobus sp. Taxonomy (GTDB): domain Bacteria; phylum Pseudomonadota; class Gammaproteobacteria; order Pseudomonadales; family Halieaceae; genus Marimicrobium. Next base: position 13,723 of record CAZFJQ010000055.1, on the reverse strand, counting down.
GAGCTGCCGATATGCAGCAACATGCCGCCCCCGAGGTGGGTCTCGAGCACCGCGGTTTCCGGCGCAAAAGTGGAAACCAGCACCGACAGTGCAGACAGGGGAAACAGGGCTACCAGCAGGTTTTGCAGTGGTCGCCGGAGCAGCGAGACGATACAGGCTACGTTGATGACCAGGAACATGAGTGCGGATATGGTGAAGAAACCGAGGTGCAGGCCGTCCGGACGCAGCACCGTGTTCCAGGCGATGGCGCCGTGCAACAGCAGGGCAAGCAGGGCCAGCGCCAGGGTACTGCGACCCAGGCGCTGTTCGCGTTCCGACGCATGCAATAAATGCAGCCCGGTCGCTGCCAGATATAACAGTGCGCAGAGCGGGGCGATAAGGGAAGTGTGCATCTGTTTGGGGCTGGGGCCGGGGTGACGTATACTCCACCATTTGTACCGGCTTGTTCCCATAGAAGCAATAGCGTCTGGAACTGGCCTCTGCGAGTCAGCGAGTAAGAGTAATGTTTCAGAGTCTAAGTGATCGCCTTTCGGGCACGTTGCGCAGCATTTCGGGCAAGGCGCGACTGACCGAGGACAATATCCAGGAAACCCTGCGCGAGGTGCGCATGGCCCTGCTGGAGGCCGATGTGGCCCTGCCGGTGGTCAAGGAGTTTGTCGATGCGGTGAAGCAGAGAGCGCTCGGCCAGGAGGTGATGAAAAGCCTCAGCCCCGGCCAGGCTTTCCTCAAGATCGTGCAGTCGGAACTCGAGGCTACCATGGGTACCGCCAACGAGGGGCTCGACCTGGCGGTCACGCCGCCGGCAGTTATCCTGATGGCGGGCTTGCAGGGCGCAGGCAAGACCACAACGGTTGCGAAGCTTGCAAAACTGCTGATTGAACGTGACCGCAAGAAAGTCATGGTCGTCAGCGCCGATGTGTATCGTCCCGCCGCCATCGAGCAGTTGCAAACACTGGCCGGCGAGGTCGGTGCGGGTTTTTTCCCCAGCGATACGGGGCAGCAGCCTGTCGACATCGCCAAAGCCGCGCTTGAGCATGCCAGGATCCAGTTCAGCGATGTGTTGATAGTGGATACCGCGGGCCGCCTTGCCATCGATGCGGCCATGATGGAGGAGATCAAGGTCGTACACGCGGCGCTCAAGCCGGTGGAAACCCTGTTCGTGGTAGATGCAATGACCGGCCAGGATGCCGCCAACACGGCGCGGGCCTTTGGCGAGGCCCTCCCCCTGACGGGCGTCGTACTGACCAAGGTGGATGCCGATACCCGGGGTGGTGCGGCGCTATCGGTGAGGTCTGTTACCGGTAAACCGATCAAGTTCCTCGGGGTGGGCGAAAAAACCGCCGCGCTCGATCCCTTTCATCCCGACCGGCTGGCGTCCCGTATCCTCGGCATGGGCGACGTACTCTCGCTCATCGAAGAGGCCGAGCAAAAAGTCGACAAGGACAAGGCCGCCAGGCTGGCGCGCAAGGTCAAGAAAGGAGGGAGGTTCGATCTCGAGGATTTTCGTGACCAGTTGCAACAGATGAATAGCATGGGTGGAATTACCGGTATGCTCGATAAACTGCCGGGCATGGGTAATGTCGCCCAGATGGCGCAGCAGAATATGGATGCAAAAATGTTCGCGCGGATGGAGGCGATGATCAATTCCATGACGGTGGATGAGCGGCGCCGCCCGGAGACCATCCAGGGGTCACGCAAGCGACGCATCACGCGGGGCTCGGGTACCCAGGTACAGGATCTGAATCGCCTGCTCAAGCAGCACAAGCAGATGCAGAAAATGATGAAAAAGATGAAAGGCGGGGGCATGCAGAAGATGATGCGCGGTCTCGGCGGCGCCCTGGGACAGGGAGGGCCCGGTGGAATGGGCGGCCCGGGGGATTTTCGCTTGTAACGCCCTGGCGCTCCCGGCCAGCACGCGGGGACAGGACGGATCTTCCGGCCACCCCGGAAAAAACCTGCTGTCGGACTTTAATCTGTGGGCGGTTTTCCGTATGATACGCCACCTTTGTGGCTCCAGAGCTGCTTATCGTTATCGGTGATACTGCAAAGATCAAAGCAGTTCGCCATAAATTTTCAGGAAATCGCCGAACATGGTAACAATTCGACTTGCTCGTGGTGGTGCGAAAAAGCGCCCTTTCTATCATCTCACTGTCTCCGATAGCCGCAATGCGCGCAATGGTCGGTTTATTGAGCGTGTAGGGTTTTTCAATCCTGGTGCTCGGGGCCAGGAGGAGCGGCTGCGTGTCGATGCCGACCGCATCAACTATTGGCAGGGTCAGGGAGCGCAACTTTCGGAGCGCGTCGCCAGCCTCGTCAAGGAAGCCTCCCGCGCGGCCTGAGGCCGCGGTCCCTGGCCCCCGGCGGTGCTGACCTCGCGCTATGCCTGAGAAAGTACTGGCCGCCGGTCGTATTACCGGCAGTTATGGCATACGCGGCTGGGTGCGGATTCATGCTTACACGGAACCACCCGAAAATTTTCTTACCCTGGGCGGGTGGCGTGTCACGCGCAACGGCAGGAGCGAATCGCTGGCTATCGACGACGGCCGCGCGCAGGGCAAGGGCCTCGTGGCACATATCTCCGGGGTCGATGATCGCGCCTCGGCCGAGACTTATCGGGGGTTGACCGTGGAGGTGCCCCGCTCGGCGTTGCCGGCGCTGGAGGAGGGCGATTATTACTGGCGCGACCTGGAAGGCCTGCAGGTCTGGTGTCGCGAGGATGAAGCGAGCGAGCGGGTTCTGTTGGGAGAGGTGGACCACCTGATCGATACCGGCGCGAACGACGTGCTGGTGGTCAAGCCGAGTGCCGACAGCCTCGACAGGCACACCAGGCTGATACCGTACCTGCCTGGCGATACAGTGGCCAGGGTTGCTCTGGCAGAGGGGCGGATAGACATAAACTGGTTCCTCGACGAGTTTTGATGCACGGGGTGTCTCCGGGAGGCGAAACGCGATGCAAATTGCACTGATCAGCCTGTTTCCGGAGATGTTCGCAGCAGTCGAGGAGCACGGAGTTACCGGCAGGGCGGTGAAGCAGGGAGTGGTTGCGCTGTGTCACATCAATCCGCGCGAGTTTGCCACCGACCCGCACCGCACGGTGGATGACAGGCCCTACGGCGGCGGCCCGGGTATGTTGATGAAAATTGAGCCGCTGAAGCAGGCGATCGACGCGGCTCGTGCGACAGTGGGTGAACATGCCCGGGTGATAGCACTCTCTCCCCAGGGCGCGCCCGTGACCCACGACCGGGTACTGGCATTATCGCGCTTGGAGAGTATGATTCTCGTCGCCGGCCGCTACGAGGGCATTGACGAGCGGCTAGTTGAGGCCGAGGTGGATGAAGAGCTCTCTATCGGTGATTACGTGCTCAGCGGTGGTGAACTGGCGGCGATGGTGGTAGTGGACGCGGTGGCGCGGCAATTGGAGGGGGTGCTTGGGCATGCCCGGTCCGCGGTTCAGGATTCCTTCGCGGACGGGTTGCTGGAGTGCCCGCATTATACGCGCCCCGAGGAGTGGCAGGGCAGGCGGGTGCCGCAGGTGCTGCTTGGCGGCAATCACGCGGAGATTGAACGCTGGCGCCTGAAACAGTCGCTTGGAAGAACACTGGAGCGTCGGCCTGATTTGCTCGAAGCCAGAACGCTGACAAAAGAGGAAGACACGCTGTTGGCGGAGTATCTCCGCGAACGCGACTCAGAAACGAAGTGCCAGCTGTGAAGCCGCGCACACAACACGAAAGGAGTGCACCATGAGCACCAACAAGATCATTTCACAGATTGAAGCCGAGCAGATGACGAAAGACATCCCCGAGTTCGGTCCCGGTGATACCGTGGTAGTTCAGGTGAAAGTCAAGGAAGGCACCCGCGAACGTCTGCAGGCCTTCGAAGGCGTGTGTATCGGTAAGCGAAATCGCGGCATCAACTCCGCTTTTACCGTGCGCAAGATTTCCCACGGCGTCGGTGTAGAGCGCACCTTCCAGACCTATAGCCCGATGGTAGACAGCATTGGCGTAAAGCGTCGCGGCGATGTGCGTCAGGCGAAACTGTACTACCTGCGCGACCGCAGTGGCCGCGCCGCGCGTATCAAGGAAAAGCTCTAGGCTCGCGGGCATTACCCGCACTCGATGCAGGCGGCCCGCGGGCCGCCTTTTTTGTGCCGCGCCCCTTGCTTGCGCTATCTGTGGGTGATGAGCGCGCGGATGCTTCGTGCTAGGGTAGCGGCATGAGCAGCTCCTGTGCAGTGCACCCGGATATCGAACGTTTTGTCGATGCGATGTGGATGGAGAAAGGTTTGAGCGACAACACGCTCAGTGCCTATCGCCGTGACCTCTGCCAGTTCAATGACTGGCTGCACAAGAGCGCCGGCTGTGGCATAAGTGATGCCAGTCGCGCCCAGCTCCAGCAGTACCTGGGCGTACGCCTCAGGCAAGGTCAATCGCCACGATCCAGTGCGCGGTTTCTGTCATGCGCGCGCGGGTTCTTCCGCTTTCTGCTGCGCGAGGGGCGTATTGCGAGCGATCCCACGCTGGATGTAGACAGCCCGAAGCTGGGGCGGCCCTTGCCGAGGTCGCTGTCAGAGCAGGATGTCGACCGGTTGCTGGAAGCGCCACGGTTGCAGTCAGCTCTCGAGTTTCGCGATCGTACGATGCTCGAAATGCTCTACGCCTGCGGTTTGCGTGTCAGTGAACTGACCTCTCTCCAGGTCTCCCAGGTAAGCCTTAACCAGGGTGTTGTGCGGGTTTTCGGCAAGGGCGGCAAGGAGCGCCTGGTACCCATGGGAGAAGAAGCCCTGCACTGGTTGAATCGCTTTCTGGCGGGGCCGCGTGCGGAACTGCTGGGCGGGCTGCCTTCAGAAGTGGTATTTCCCAGCGCGCGTGGTTCCCAAATGACTCGCCAGACGTTCTGGTATCGTATTAAACTCTACGCCCAGCGTGCGGGGATAGCACAGAATCTGTCCCCTCACACCCTGCGGCACGCGTTTGCAACACACCTGTTGAATCATGGCGCCGACCTGCGGGTAGTGCAGATGTTGTTGGGGCATAGTGACCTGACAACGACGCAGATTTACACGCATGTGGCGAAACAGCGCATGCAGGAATTACATGCGGAGCACCACCCCCGTGGCTGAGGAACTTAGCCTGCCGCCGGTGCTCCAACCGAAGTATCCCGGGCCAGGGGCATCCGGATTACCGGCAGATACACAGGCTCGCCCAAACCACTGAGAGGACAATCGATGATATTTACAAGACTGCAGGCTCTACTGCTAATTGCATTGTGCGCGGCGACGACGGCGCATGCCGCTCCCGCCGCGGACCAGGCCCAGGTGGAGAAAGTGCGCGCGGCATTGACGCAGCCTGCCATGGGTCTCGAAGTCGAGAGTGTAGAGCCCAGCGCCGTGCCCGGCCTGTTTACCGTGCAGTTTGCCAATGGTCCGGTGGTCTACGCGACCGCAGAGGGGCGCTACTTTATTGTCGGCGACCTGCACGAGGTCCAGGCTGACGGGTTCGTTAACCTCACGGAGCAGCGGCGCGACGGTGATCGTCTGGCAATGCTTGATGCAGTCGAGGCGAAAGACATGATTATTTTCTCGCCCGAGGGCGAGACCCGGGCGCATGTCACCGTGTTCACAGACGTGACCTGTTTCTACTGCCAGAAGCTGCACCTGGAAGTGCCCGAACTGAACAGTATGGGTATAGAGGTTCGCTATCTTGCGTACCCCCGCGCCGGCCTGGATTCAGATGGCTATCGCAAGCTGGCTACCGCCTGGTGTGCCGATGATCCGCAGGATGTGCTGACCCGGCTCAAGGCCAAAAAATCGGTGCCTGAAAAGGTCTGTGCGGACAACCCTGTTGCGGCGCAATTTGAGCTCGGGCAGCGCGCGGGCGTGCGCGGGACGCCTGCGATCGTCACGGCGAGCGGTAAATTGATACCCGGATACCAACCGGCGGAGCAACTGGCGGCCACGCTCGGCGTGAACTAGGCAGCCTCGCCCGGCTGCAATTGCGCCTCGCAGGCTGCGTCGTCTCGTTGACAGTACGAGGCCGACTCAGTACTGTTTGCCCCTTTTTTGAACACCGGCGCAGCATTCCGGGCGCCCTGCGGAACTGTTAATCGTGGACGATCAATTCAGGCGTATAGAGCGGCTGCCGCCCTACGTTTTCAGCATTATCGGCGACCTCAAGCAGCAGGCGCGTGCCGCTGGCGAGGACATCATTGATTTCGGCATGGGTAACCCTGACCAACCCACGCCGCAGCACATCGTCGACAAGCTGATAGAAACGGCAAAGCGCGGTGATACCCACCGCTACTCCCAGTCGAAAGGCATTCCGCGCTTGCGCAAGGCCATCTGCGATTGGTATGAGCGGCGCTACAATGTCGTGCTCGACCCCGCCACGGAAGCCATTGTCACCCTCGGTTCGAAGGAAGGGCTCGCGCACCTGGCGCTGGCAACCACCGGCCCGGGCGATGCGGTACTGGTGCCGAACCCCTCGTATCCTATCCACCCCTATGGTTTCGTTATCTCCGGTGCCGATATACGCCACGTACCGATGGGGGGCGACGAGGAAAGTTTCTTCAGCGAACTGGAGCGTGCCATTCACAACAGTTGGCCGCGGCCCAAAATGCTGGTGCTCAACTTCCCCTCAAACCCGACGGCCCAGTGCGTGGAACTGGAGTTTTATGAGCGCGTGATTGCCATAGCGCGCGAGCACTCCATCTGGGTGATCCAGGACCTGGCCTATGCGGACCTGTGCTACGACGGGTACGTGGCGCCCTCCATTCTTCAGGTAGAGGGCGCGCGCGACGTGGCGGTGGAATTTTTCAGTATGTCGAAGAGCTATAACATGCCGGGATGGCGCGTGGGTTTCTGCTGCGGTAACAAAACGCTGGTAGGCGCGCTGGCACGCATGAAATCCTATCTCGATTACGGCATGTTCACGCCGGTTCAGGTGGCCGCGATCGCGGCGTTGGAGGGGGACCAGAGCTGCGTTGCCCGGATCAGGGAGATGTACCGCTCGCGGCGTGACGTATTGTGCAGCGGCCTGAATGCGGCCGGCTGGCCCGTGACCCCGCCGAAGGCCACCATGTTCGTATGGGCCGAGGTACCCGAGTTCTACCGCCACATGGGCTCTATCGAGTTCAGTAAGAAATTGATGCTGGAAGCCAGGGTCGCGGTCTCGCCGGGGGTGGGTTTTGGCGAATACGGCGAAAACTACGTGCGTTTCGGCCTGATCGAAAATGAACATCGCACCCGTCAGGCCATTCGCAATATCAAGCGCATGATCAAGCTCGACGGCTTTGCCCGTGAATAGTGCGCCATCCCCGCAAAAACAGCGGGTGCGGTGAAGTAAAAGGAGTGAACGCAGAAGTGAGTGCAGCAGAGGACGTACGGCCGGTGAGGGTGGGCCTGTGTGGGCTCGGTACCGTGGGCGCCGGCACATTCCAGCTACTGAATGATAACGCCGACGTCATCAGTGCGCGGGCCGGTGTGCCGATCGAGATCGCGCATGTGGGTGCGCGTAGCGACAGCCTCTTCTGCGACACCACGGGAATGCGGGTCAGCCGCGATATTTTCGCCGTCGCCAATGACCCGGATATCGACGTGCTGGTGGAACTCATCGGCGGTACCACCGATGCGCGCCTGCTCACGGAAACAGCGTTGCGTGCCGGAAAGCATGTGGTCACGGCCAACAAGGCGCTGATCGCCGAGCACGGCAATGCGCTGTTTGCGCTCGCAGTGGAGCAGGGTGTGTGCCTGCGCTTTGAGGCGGCGGTTGCCGGGGGTATCCCCATTATCAAGGCCCTGCGGGAAGGGTTGGCGGGAAACCGCATCGAGTGGCTGGCGGGCATTATCAACGGCACCGGTAATTTCATACTCACGGAAATGCGCGACAAGGGCCGGGAGTTCACCGAGGTGCTGGCGCAGGCACAGGCGCTGGGTTACGCAGAAGCGGACCCCAGCTTTGATATCGAGGGTATAGATGCGGCGCACAAGCTGGCAATTCTTGCAGCCATCGCCTTTGGCACTCCCTTGCACATGGAATCGGTGTATACCGAGGGTATCGACCGCATTGCGCCGCAGGATGTCGCCTACGCGGGCGAGCTGGGTTACCGCATCAAGCATCTGGGCGTGGCGCGGCAAACGGAGTCGGGCATGGAGCTGCGGGTGCATCCCACACTGATACCGGAGCGCCGCCTGTTGGCGAATGTCGATGGCGTGAGAAACGCAATCCTGGTGATGGGCGACGCGGTCGGGCCGACCCTGTATTACGGCGCCGGCGCGGGCGGGAGTCCCACCGCCTCCGGCGTGGTGGCCGACCTGATTGATCTCGCCCGGGATATCGACGCGGGCCAGAGCAATCGCATAGCGCCGCTGGGCCACTCGCTCGATGCCCTGCGCGAGCTTCCGGTTGTGCCAATGCAGCAGGTGGAAACGCCCTGGTACCTGCGCATGGAAGCCGAGGACAAGCCCGGCGTGCTGTCGCGAATTGCCACGCTGCTCAGCGATCAGGGTATCAGCATCGAGGCCCTCATTCAGAAGGCTCCGCTCGAGGGGCAAACGCGCGTGCCGGTGGTGGTGTTGACCAACCGCGCAGCCCAGTCACGGGTCGATGTGGCGGTGCAAGCAATCGAAGCCCTCGCTACAATATGCGGCGAGATTACGCGTATTCGCGTGGAGACACTGGACGGCTGATCGGCCGCAGGGGTAGTACGGTGAAGTACATCAGCACGCGGGGCAATGCACCGGCACTGGATTTTGAAGATGTTCTGCTCACCGGTCTGGCATCGGATGGCGGGTTGTATGTGCCGGCAGAGTTGCCCCGCTTCAGTACCGACGACATCGCCGCGATGGCCTGCATGGATTACCCGCAACTGACCCAGCGCGTCATTGCGCCCTTTCTGAATGGCTGCATTCCCGATACCGAGCTGTGCTCGATTATCGAATCCACGTATGCGGAGTTCCGACACACAGCCGTGGCTCCGCTGGTTCAGCTGGAGGCGAACCAGTGGGTTCTCGAGCTGTTTCACGGGCCTACCCTGGCCTTCAAGGATTTCGCGCTACAGCTACTGGGACGGCTGCTGGATAACGTGCTGGAACGGCGCCACGAGAAAGTCGTCATCCTGGGCGCAACCTCCGGCGACACGGGCTCTGCCGCCATCGAGGGTTGCCGACAGTGCAAGAATATCGATATTTTCATACTCCATCCACACCAGCGGGTATCCGAGGTGCAGCGTCGCCAGATGACTACGGTGCCGGGGGAGAATATTCACAATCTCGCGATTGAGGGCAATTTTGACGATTGCCAGGCAATGGTGAAAGCGAGTTTCGGCCAGCGCGGGTTCCTGCCGCAGGATCGCTCGCTGGTGGCGGTCAATTCGATCAACTGGGCGCGCATCATGGCGCAGATCGTCTACTATTTTTACTCGGCTGTGGCGCTGGGCGCCCCGCACCGCCGGGTGGCGTTCTCGGTGCCCACAGGTAACTTCGGCGACATTTTTGCCGGTTATCTCGCCGCCCGGATGGGCCTGCCGGTGGAACGTTTGATCATTGCCACCAATCGCAACGATGTCCTGCACCGGGTCATGACAGACAGCCGCTACGGGCGCCAGTCCCTGACGCACACCTTGTCGCCGAGCATGGATATCACGGTCTCCAGCAATTTTGAGCGTTTGCTGTTTGATCTCTACGACCGGGACGGCGCTGCAATTGCCGATCTGATGCGGCGTTTCGATAGCGGTGACATCCAGATCAGCGAGGTCGCCATGCAGCGCGCCCACGAACTCTTCAGCAGTCAATGCGTGAGTGATGAGGCAACCTGCGCGCAAATCGCCGCGAGCTGGCGCGAGTGTGGCTACCTGCTGGATCCGCACAGCGCGATCGGTGTCAAAGCCGCGCTGGACAGCGGTATCGCGGCCCACACGCCGGTGGTCACCCTGGCAACTGCGCATCCCGCCAAGTTCCCGGACGCTGTGCGTCGGGCGGGGCTGACCCAGGAGGTCCAGCTTCCCCTGCATTTGCGCGACCTGTTTGAGCGCGAGGAGCGCTTCACCGTGCTGCCGAACGAACTTGCAGCCGTCCAGGCGTTTATGGCGTCCAACATCCGGGCCTGAGAGCCGGGCTCCCCGTGCAGAAAGTCGTCCGACGTCGTGAGTTACCCGCCGGCACGCAGTTAGAGTGCCCTGATCTGCACCCATTGCTGACACGAATTTACAGCAGCCGCGGCGTGCGGGAGCCACACGAGCTGTCGCAGGAGCTCGATGCCCTGTTGTCGCCTGAGCGACTGTTGAACGCCGCAAGCGCGGCGCGCATGCTGGCCGATGCCATTGCCGCACAAGCGCGGATCCTGGTGGTAGGCGATTTCGACGCCGACGGCGCAACCAGTACCGCGCTCGCGGTATCGACGCTGCGCGAATTCGGCGCACAACAGGTGGACTACCTGGTGCCCAATCGCTTCGAATACGGCTACGGGCTGACGCCCGAGATTGTGGCGCTGGCCGTGACCCGTGAACCCGACCTGATCATTACCGTGGACAACGGTATCTCCAGCATCGAGGGCGTCGCAGCGGCACGCGCAGCCGGAATCGCCACCTTGATCACGGATCATCACCTGGCCGGTTCAGAGCTGCCGCAGGCGGACCTGATCGTCAACCCCAATCAACCCGGCTGTGACTTCCCGAGCAAGCACCTGGCGGGGGTGGGTGTCATTTTCTACGTGATGCTGGCCCTGCGTGCCGAGCTGCGCGCTCGCGACTACTTCAACGAGGGGGCGGAGCCCAATCTCGCGGCGTGTCTCGACCTCGTGGCTCTCGGTACGGTCGCCGACGTTGTGCCGCTGGACCAGAATAATCGCATACTGGTCGCCGCGGGGCTGCGGCGCATCCGCGCCGGGCATGGTCGGGTGGGCATGGAAGCGCTGCTCGAGGTGGCTGCCAAGCAGCGCCAGTCGCTGGTGGCGTCTGATCTCGGCTTCGCCCTGGGGCCGAGAATCAACGCGGCCGGGCGGCTCGAAGACATGTCGATCGGCATCGAGTGCCTGCTGAGTACCGATCTTTCGCGAGCCCGGTCCCTGGCCGCAGAGCTGGACCAGCTCAACCGGGACCGACGCGCCATTGAGCGCGGTATGCAGTCCGAGGCAATGCAAATTCTTGCAAGCCTGGACGTCGGGAACACAGATGAGGTCCCGGTGGCGATGACGCTCTACCAGAGTGGTTGGCACCAGGGCGTGATCGGGATATTGGCTTCGCGCATCAAGGATTTGCTGCACCGCCCCACCATCGCCTTCGCTGACGGCGACAGCGGCGAGCTCAAAGGATCTGCCCGATCCATTGCGGGTATACACATACGCGACGTACTGGACGCCGTGGCAACCCGGCATCCGGGCCTTATTACCCGCTTTGGCGGGCATGCGATGGCGGCCGGCCTGACCCTGCCACGCGATGCCTACCCCGCGTTTGCGCAGGCCTTTGCAGCGGAGGTACAACGGCATGCGCGCGACCTGGAGTTGCAGGCCGTGGTCGAGTCTGACGGTGAGCTGCAGCCAGAGGAGTTCAACCTCGAACTGGCGCAGACGCTGCGCTTTGCGGGTCCCTGGGGCCAACACTTTGCGGAGCCGGTGTTCGACGGGCGCTTTGAACTCCTCGACCAGCGCCTGGTGGGCGAGCGGCACCTCAAAATGACCCTGTTGCCGATGGGCTGCGAGCAGGCAATCGATGCGATTGCTTTCAATGTTGACCTGGAGCGTTGGCCAAACCGGCAAATTGCGCGACTGGATATTGCCTTCCGGCTGGATGTGAACGAGTTTCGCGGCCGCCAGTCCCTGCAACTCGTCGTGGAACACCTCGCACCCGCCGACTGAGTATCCGGGCGCTTGACCTTCCAGTTGATGGAAGGTTTAGATTGCTGTCATGAGACACGCAGAGGTGCCCATGAATATTTCCGAAGCAGCCCGTCGCAGTGGCCTGACGGCCAAAACGATCCGCTACTATGAGGCCATTGACCTGATCGCCCCGGCGCAGCGCGGCGCCAATGGATACCGCCGTTACGATGCGGGCGCGGTGGAAGAACTGCATTTCCTGGCGCGGGCGCGCGAGGTCGGCTTTGATGTCAAAGAGTGTCGCCAGTTGCTTGGCCTTTTCCGCGACAGTGCGCGTCAGAGTAGACACGCGCGCGAGCTGGTGCTGGAGAAGAGCGCGCAGTTGCAGGGCCGCATAGAGCGACTGTGCCAGATGCAGTCGGTGCTGGAGGCGCTGGCGCAACGCTGCAGGGGCGATGAGGGCCCGGACTGCGCCATCCTGGAAGACCTCGCGGGCAGCACGGAGCGGGATGTATGAAACCTACCGACTGCCATCAACATACTGGCTCCCAGGCCAGCGACCCGGCAGAAAACGGCGCGCCGGGATGCCACAACGAGGGCGCGGCTGATGACTGCTGCGAAACGCCGGCGAAGCGCGATTACCTGTTCTGGGTGAGTCTCGGCATTGTCGTGGTTGCCTATCCGCTGGGCGCCTTCATGCCCCATGCGCACGAGTCGGCGCTGGGCGTCTTCACCGGTGGCGTTTTTGAGCTGTTCAACCGCATGTGGTGGGGTATTGCCATCGGCATTGTGTTCGTGGGCCTGCTGGCTCGCGTGCCGCGCGAACTGGTCATGGGCGTGCTTGGCCGGGAGCGGGGCTTTCCCGGGTTATTGCGGGCCACGCTCGCGGGCGTCTTCCTCGACCTGTGCAGCCACGGCATCCTCGCGGTAGGCATGAAGCTCTATGAACGAGGCGCCAGTGCCGGGCAGGTGATGGCGTTTCTGCTGGCCTCGCCGTGGAATTCGTTTTCCTTGACCCTGATACTCTTTGGCTTGATCGGCGTGGGCTGGACGCTGCTGTTTATCCTGCTGTCGCTGGTAATCGGCCTGATCACCGGCGCGGTATTTGACGGCCAGGTGCGCCGGGGCGTGTTGCCTGAAAACCCCTGGCGCGCGGAACTCGGCGAGGCACGTCCGCTGCGTGAACTGTGGCGCGAATTCCGCCAGACACTGAGTTTCTCGCTGGGCGGCAGCGCGGGCGTGCTGCGCGACGGCTTCTCGGGTTCGCGCGTCGTGATTCGCTGGTCGCTGTTCGGCCTGGTGCTGGCCGGTCTGATCCGGGCACTGGTGCCGGAGGAGGCCTTTGCCACCTGGTTTGGTGCCTCTATGGCCGGGCTCTGGCTGACGCTGCTGGCCACGACACTGATCGAGGTATGTTCCGAGGGTTCCACGCCCATTGCCGCCGACCTGATGAACCGCGCCGACGCGCCGGGCAACAGTTTCACCTTCCTGATGGCGGGTGTCGCCACCGACTACACCGAGATCATGTCCCTGAAAGATACTACCCACTCGTGGCGGATCGCCTTGTTCCTGCCGCTCATTGCGGTACCGCAGGTCATGCTGATCGGTGCCGTGCTGAACCAGTTCTGAGCCGCTGCGTGGCCGCAGGCTCTGTCGCCCTGAAGGCCGCTGCGGTAGAATGCCGGTCTTTTTAGGCCACGGGATCAACACCATGCTCGAGATCAATCCGCTGCTCAATCAACTTCGGGACATCGAGACGCGCAGCGACGTGCTCAGGGGGTATCTTTGACTTCGATCAGCGCAAGGAACGTCTCGGGGAGGTAGAGCTCGAACTCGCTGAACCCGGCGTCTGGGAAGACCAGGCGCGGGCGCAGGACCTGGGCCGCGAGCGGGCGGCGCTGGAGACTATCGTCGGCACG
>CAZFJQ010000054.1:0-23338 GCA_964519755.1 uncultured Halioglobus sp. | reverse complement strand
CAGGTGCCATTCCGCAAGCGATTCCTGCGGATAACCCTCAAACAGCTGATCTTTTGGCCCAGCCTGAACTTCGACCCATGCAGGCTTTGAGCGTAACATCATATGCGTGCGTTCCGGAGGTACAGGAAGATCAGTATCAATAACGGAAGCAAACGGGTGCACAAGGTTTGGCCATACCGGGTCCCATAACCAGAGAGCGCTCCCGCACATTTTACAAAAATGCCTTTGACCACGGCTCTTTATATGTTCTCCGGTGTCGGGGCCACTGATTGCTGCCTGGTAGACGCTGATGTATTTTTTCCCTTCGACGTGTAGCGTACTGTAGTCTGCGCCCAGGTTAATAGCATAACCACCTCCCCCCGCGGTTTTCCGGCAGATTGAGCAATAACACTGGTTGAATGGATAGGGATGGGCGGAATGAACAGTGAAGTGGACACAACCACAATGACATGAACCTTTGAGCTGCATTATTTAGCCCCCAACTACTGAGTAGAGCGCGTCCATAGCACTCCCGCCAACCACGCGCCCAACGTAACGTCTATTGCCAGGCAGAAGCCCGGGTACCAATCTGGCACTTCTGGATTGGCGATGAATATGTGGTGAGTGTAATCGAAAAGACCATGAGCTATCAGGGCTACTAGGACAATCCAAAGGCTTCTACTGAACCCTATGATGGCCGCAAGAGCGAATGCGACGGCGAACCCTGGCTTGTTAATATACCGCCGAGTGGGAATGACACCTTCAGCTAAAAGCCCTGTAGATGGCAAAAATTACTCCAACGCCAATGGCGAGAATTAGTATACGTCCGATGCCAGTTTCCGCCTGGGGCGGTTGAGGCCCCGACGTGCCGGGGTGCTGCTGAAGGTGCGAATCAACCAGCAGCTTTGCCTCCTTGAGGTCAATTCCCCGCATAACACGCAGCCTCTTGATTGCAGACACCTTACGACCTGCATCCAGTTCAGCAATGACTTCCTCTGGCAGTTCGTTCCCGGCGTTCATTGCACAGGCACCTCAATGTTGTCGATAGGCGCGGCCAGGTAGTGGCGAGTAAGCCGCGAAGGCGAAGCGGCTGCAATAATTGATTTTTTTTGGTGGTTCATGAATCTCTCCAATGCTCTGGTTACTGCCCATTGTGCGCGAATTCCTGGAGTAATGTCTGAATCTGTCGCCGGGCTTCAGAACAGAAGTATCCTCAGCCCGATGAGGATAAGAACTACCCCTCCCAGAAACTCAGCCTTACTTTCCAGCCAGGTGCCACTTTTCGCACCTACGAATACCCCAAGCCAACTGAAGACGAAGGTTGTAGCGCCTATGATGACGCAGGCAATGAGTGCATTGAACTCGAGGAGTGTTAGCGTAAATCCCGCAGCCATTGCATCAATGCTGGTGGCTATCGCAAGTACGAGCAATATTCTATGGCTCACCTGGGCTATGTCTTCCTCGATGCCTTCAGACATCGCTTCATAAATCATCTTGGCGCCGATCAATACCAGCAGAGCGAAAGCGATCCAGTGCGCGAAACTTTCCACCCAGCCGAATACACCCTTGCCGCCCAGGTACCCGATCAGAGGCATTATTCCCTGGAACAATCCGAAGTATATTGCAGCCCTGGCAGCGAGAGATTTCGCCTGGTGTGGCTGCTTTGAACCGAGACCGATGGAAACAGCGAAAGCATCCATGCTTAGCGCCACTGCCAGAACCAGAACCTCAATCATTCACTGATCTCGTTCGTCTTGATGTTCGATTGAATCCGGGAACGACGCTGATACTGGCCCGGCAACATATGCCAGCCACTTGATATGACCGGGATGGCTGCCCGCTGCGGCGTCTGGTGCGCGAACTGGAATACCTGATTGTATTTTACTGGACCCTTTCACCGGAAACATGGGCCGCAAAACCGTCTCTTGCTTCCTGTGTGATACCGGACAGATCTTTGACGGGGACTCTTTCAACGTCGATCCCCATGGCGTCGGCAAGCCTGGCCAGTTCATCTGCTTCATCCTCGGACGCTATAAACAGTTTCCGTGGTCTTGAGCCAGCCTGATCTTCAGTGTTGGCGAGTAGTTTGCGCGACAGGAATTCCGGCAAACCAGGCATCGTAACCTCGACAAGCTCCATACCAAGAATTATTCCGGTAGCCACCTCCATGATGGCCATAGCATTGAAATCGCCATCGGACTCGGTGCGCACCGGTGCTTCGTTTAACTGGAAAAGCAGCCAGGCCTCATTGTGGGCATAATCAGACGGTTCGATTGGCAATGTGCTCTCCTTCTGTTGCTAAGGCCCTTGGCTGCGGAATGCCTCCATCACAGACCGTAGGTACAAGGAATTCCACAGGAAGCCAGTAGCTGAGTTTCGAAGAGTTTACCGTGGCCAGTTCTTCTGCGCACCTCACCCGGCCGCACGCGGCGGGAGATTACACAGTTCAGCTATGGACACCAGACAAACACTTGGGGATGACTCTGGCAGGTAACACTTGATCGTTTTGCCCACCGCTGACAGGCTTTCAGTACGTTGCCGGGTTGTGTGATGGCCACAAGAGCCGCGATTTCCGGTTCGCCCACACATGCCATTGATCCAGGTCAGGGTAATTCCTGAAACGCCAGGACGACACACAGGGAGTGAAACACCTTGAGTAAAGCCTACTCACCCTCCAGGGCGGTAAGTGCGAGCACCATCGATAACTGGGATGGGGAGGCCGATGTTGTCATCGTCGGCTTTGGTGGTGCGGGTGCCTGTGCGGCCATCGATGCGGCGAGGGAGGGCGCGAGGGTCAGCCTTCTCGAGGTAGCCAGCGCGGGTGGCGGAACCACGGCACTGGCCGGTGGACAGATTTACCTCGGCGGCGGCACGCCGATCCAGAATGCCTGTGGCTTTACCGACACTCCGGAGGATATGGAGGCCTACCTGAGCATGGCGGCCGGGGAGGGCGGCGATGCACAGAAAATCTCGGCGTACAGCCGGGACAGCCTGGAGCACTATCAATGGCTGGTTGATCAAGGTGTGGAGTTCAATCCGGAATTTTATGCCGGCAAGCACACCAATACCCCGGAATACCAGTCCCTCACTTATTCCGGGAACGAAAAAGGCTACGAGGAATCTCAGCGCGCCGCTCCCGCGCCCCGCGCCCACAAACCACACGCCTTCTGGGAAGAGGGCGGCACAACCCTGATGAACGCGCTCACCGATGCGGTGCTGGCAGCCGGTGTTTCTGTACATTACGACAGCCGCGTTCTCACACTTGTGGTGGATGATGAACGCGTGGTCGGCGTGCTGTGTCGACAGGATGGTGAAGTGCGAGCCTTGCGCGCGCGGCGTGGCGTGGTGCTGTGCAGTGGCGGCTTCATTATGAACCGGGAGATGGTAGCCAGGTATGCTCCCCGATTGAAGGACGCCACCCCGATAGGTAATCCTGCCGATACCGGCAGTGGCATCCTGATGGGGATTAGCCTGGGCGCGGCAGCGGTCAATATGGATGAGGCCTTTGTGTCGGTTATCTGGTATCCGGATGGCAGGTACTGCGAGGGGGTGTTTATCAACGCGCGGGGCCAGCGATTTGTTAACGAGGACTGTTACCATTCCCGCGGCGCGCATCATTGCCTCAACCAGAGCGGGCGCAAGGTCTACATGGTAGTGGATGCGTCCATCTACCGGGAGCCACCGATGTACGCCAACCCACAGGTCGTGGAGGTCGGTGAATCTTTTGCAGAGCTGGAACGTGACGCAGGGTTCCCCCCGGGCTCCCTTACCAGCACCCTCGAAGAATACAACAGGTTCGCCGAGCAGGGAGAAGACCCCTTCTTTCACAAAAGCAGTGAGTTTCTGCGGCCGTTGAACGAGTCACCCTATGCCCTGCTGGATTTCACAATCGGCCCCGGCATGTACTACCCCGCGTTCACCTTTGGCGGCCTGGACACCACCATCGACGGTGAAGTTCGTAGGCCCGATGGCAGTATCATCGAGGGTTTGTATGCCGCAGGCCGTTGCAGCGCTGGCCTTCCACGCAGCGGCGAGGGCTACGCCAGCGGCATGTCTATCGGTGATGCGACCTACTTCGGCCGCCGGGCCGGGCGAGCTGCGGCCAGGAATGGCTGAGAGCCCCGGACGGGGGAAGATGCGCCCTGCAATTGCAGAAGCACTGGGCTTTTGACGTCCGCGCGGCCTGCTTTTCTCGGCAGCTATCGTCTATAAGTTTGAACCCTCCTGCTTACCTTTCCCGCTCTGCAGTGCCTACACTGGTGCCTTCACCGGATTCGGGACTCACTACCGTGGCCAATGCTTTTCCTCACCTCACCCAGCCGGGCCGTATCGGTTCGCTGGAGCTGAAAAACCGTATGGCGGTTGCCGCAATGGGCGCTAACCTGGCGGAGCCGGACGGTAGCTGTGGCGATCGTATTCTCGCCTACCACGAACGGCAGGCCGAAGGGGGTGTGGGGCTTATTGTGATGGGCGCCACCGGTATTGCCTTTCCCGCCGGCGGGGTACAGCCGCGGCAGGTGGCCATATCAGAAGATCGGCACATTCCGGGGCTGCAGGCGGTGGCGGCGGCCTGTCACAATTACGGTGCGAAAATTGCCGCGCAAATTCACTTTGGCGGCATTGTGGCCCAGCAGGATTACGCCGACGGTCGTGCGGCGTTGGTACCCTCCTATCCGCCGAAGGGCAAGAGCGATCTCGGCAGCTACCTGCTGCCCGAGGAACTCGCCGCGTTCTACAACCCGGATGCGCCGGCGCCCCAGCTGCAGGTGATGACGGAAGAGGATATTGCAGCGTTGGTGCAGAAATTCCGGGAAGCGGCCATACGTGCACGGGAGGCAGGCCTGGACGGTGTGGAAATTCACGGCGGCCACGGCTATATCATTTCGGAGTTTCTATCGCCCGCGATGAACCAGCGGGAGGACGCCTACGGCGGTAGTGTGGAGAACCGTGCGCGTCTGTTGCTGCAGGTTATCAGCGCGGTGCGCGAGGGCGTGGGGCGCGATTACCCGGTGTGGGTGAAGCTCGATTCACAGGAGTTCGGCAGGCCAGAGGGCATTACGCTGGAAGACGCGAAAGCCACTGCGGTAATGGTGGCGAAGGCGGGGGTAGATGCCATTGCCGTGAGCAGCTACCACGATGCCAACGTGGGTGCGCTGCATGCGCAATCCAATATTCCACACCCGGTGGAGCACATGGTGGCCAACGCCACGGCGATCAAACGCGCGGTAGCGGTTCCGATTATCGCGGCGGGGCGCATCGAGCCTGAATCGGCCAACCGACACATTGGCTCAGGGCACTTCGATTTTCTCAGTATGGGGCGCAAGCTGCTGGCAGACCCTGATCTCCCGCGCAAACTCACCGACGGGCGCGCGGCAACCATCCGGCCCTGCATTTACTGCTACTGCTGCGCCAGCCAGATCTACATCAAGCAATCGGTGAAGTGTGCCGTCAACCCGGAGACGGCGCGCGAGCGCGAACGCAGCTTGCTGGCAACTGACAGCGCACGACACATTGCGGTGGTGGGCGGTGGCCCTGCTGGCATGGAGGTCGCGCGCCGTCTGGCGCTGCGCGGGCATCGCATTACGCTGCTGGAGGCGGGCGAGCGCCTGGGTGGCACGCTGCAGTTTGCGAGCATCCCGTATGAGCCGAACCAGCACCTGCTCAACTGGCTGCGGCGGGAAATCGAGGAGTCCAGCGTGCGGGTGGAACTCAACACGCCTGCCACGGTGGGGAAGCTGCGTCAGCTCGGCGTGCAGGAGGTGATTGTGGCCACCGGTGCGAGCCGCGACATGCCGGACATTCCCGGCAGTGATCGGGATTTCGTGTTCAGCGGCGACGAGATGCGCTCGCTGGTAATGGCGGAGCACAACCCGGCGCTGCACCGCAAGACCAGCGCGTTCACCCGCGCGATAGTGGCGGCCGGCGCAAAAACGGGCGCCACCAGCAAGCCGTCGCTGGTGCGCCTGGCCTCCAGGGCATGGCTGCCGCTGGGACGCCAGGTGGTCATTATCGGCGGTGAACTGGTGGGGCTGGAGCTCGCGGAGTTCCTGGCGGAGCGCGGCCGCAAGGTCACGGTGCTGGAAGAAGCCTCGCATGCCGGCAAGGGGTTGTTCCTGGTGCGCCGCATGCGCTTGCTGGCAGAGATCGAACACCTGGGTGTGAGCCTGAATACACAGGCAACAGCTTTCCGGATTCTCGATCACGCCGTCAGCTATACCAATTGCCGGGGCCAGCAGCGCAGCATCGCTGCGGACCATGTAATTGTGGCGCAGGGCGCGCGCGGCAATACCGCGCTTGCCGACACCTTCCGCGAGAGCGGTTTCAGCGTGCACACACTCGGTGATTGCAACGGCGTTGGCTACATTGAGGGCGCGATGGAGCAGGCGGCTGACCTGGCCGTTGCGCTGTAATCAAAGGCGCGGGGAATTGGACGATGCTCACCGGTGCAGTGCGGCAATAATCTCATTGCGCAGTTCGGCGGGCTCGATCACCTTGTCGAATGCCATGGCATCGGCGGGCACCCAGGCGCCAGACTGTATCTCCCTCAGTTGCGCCGCTTCCTCTTCGCTGGCGCGCGCAGCCTCGGCGCCGCCGATGGCGGGTACGCCGCCCAGGTTCACAGAGGGCAGTGCAAGGCTGATCGCCTGGTGATCCCAGGGATTCATCCCCATCACCGAGCTGCCAAAACCAAACGCCTTGCGCAGCGTGGCCACGACCTTGCGCCCTCGGTAGCGACGCTGCGCGAGAAACATTCGGGCCGCCGCTTTGAGTACACCCGAGGCCTCCGCCGCGGGGCCCGGCATCACGCCCGGGTTGTCCACCAGGCTTACCAGCGGCAGGCCGAAATTGTGCGCCACCTCAATGAAGTGGCTGGCTTTGTCTGCGCCCTGGGTGGTGACGGCGCCTGCCTCCACTGCGGGCTGGTTGGCGATCACCATGCACGGTACGCCGCCGATACGCACCATTGCCGTGAGCATGCTCCTGCCGTAATCCGGTTGCAGTTCGAACAGCGATTGCGAGTCGGCCAGGGTCTCGAGAACCTTGCGCATGTCGTAGGGTTCGTTGGGGCGCGGCGGAATAATTGCCTCCAGTGTCTCTACCCGGCGTGGCGCCGCAGCCGGCAGGCCGCGTGTTTCCGGCAGTGGGCCCTGCGGGTGTTTGGGTAACAACGACAGGAAGTAGCGCGCCATCGCAAAGCAGTCTTTCTCGGTTGCGCCCACATTGTGCGCCACGCCGCTCTGGCCACTGTGCAGTGCCGCGCCGCCGAGTTCCTCCGCGGTAACTTGCATGCCCAGCGCCGCCTGCACCAGCGGTGGCCCCGCCGAGAACATCGCGGCGTTGGCCGACATCACAATGAGATCGGCGAACACGCCGGTCAGGGCGCCGTGCCCGGCTGAGGTGCCGAGCACCAGGGTGACCACCGGCACCCGGCCTTTCAGGTCGGCCACCAGTTGCAGGTCACTCGGTGCGTTGGGGTAGCGCTCGGTCTGGTTGCCGCTGCGTTCGCCGGCCCCGTCGAGCATCAGCACCAGCGGCCACTCGCGCTCCATGGCGAGGCGAACCAGGCGGGCGCGCTTGGCGGCGTTCGGGTGACCGATGGAGCCACCCTTGACGCTAAAGTCTTCAGCGCAGAGCACTATCGGCCTGCCGTCGATGCGCGCCGTGCCGCCCACCAGGCCGTCCGCCGGGAGAGCGGGCTGGCCGCCCGGGTGATTGCCACCGGCGAGCAGCCCGTATTCGCTGAAGCTGCCCGTGTCGCAGAAAATCGCGATGCGTTCACGCGCGGTAAGCCGCCCCCGGGTGTGCTGACGTTCCACTTTTTGTGTGCCGCCCATCGCCCGGGCCGCATCATTGCGTTGCTGCAGTTGTTGCAGCAGGGCTCGCCAGCCCTCGGCGTTATCGTTCATGGTTGCGGTGGCTCTAAACTCTTCCTGTGCCTATAAAGTGTTGCCATGGAGGGTGGCTCGGCGTCGATCGGCGTGCAGGAAAGCCGCGGCCTTGTGCGGCTGGGCCCCGCCCGGGAGATCAAAGTGAGCAGTATACGGGGTTTTACTGCGTCACAGCCTGTCTTCCCGGCCCTGGTATTCGCCGCGCTGGTGCCAACAAATCCCGGCAATAGTTGGCTGGTTATGTTATGCTCCGTCGCCCAGATTCGATAAGAGGTCAGCACATGCCACGCAAACCCACCCGTGCCGCAGCCAAGAAGAAGCCACCAGCAGCGGTTGAAACATCTGAATCCATCGCCCAGCAAACGGCCGCGTTTCTCAAGGCCGGTAAAAAGATCGACCAGGTGGATTCCGGCATCAGCGGTCAGCCCAGCCTGGCCGTGAACAAGCACATCAAACTCGGCAATCGCGGTTAGCACAGTCAGCCGCACAGGGTGCGCCCGGTAGCTCAGGCGCGTGGTAGATAGAAGCGTTCATACCAACGCCTGAGCTTGTTGATCGGCCCGTCACCGTCACACAGTATCGGCTCCTCCCGATACACCTTGTCCCGCCAGATCTCCACATCCTGCCCGAAGGCGAGGTGGGCTATCTGCGGGTACATCTGCACAAATTCCTGCGGCAGCGGGCGTTCATCCAGGCTGCTGAAGATCACCGCTGAACACAGGTCCAGCTCGGTGTCATCAATCGGCGTATGGCAGTTCACCCACCAGCTGCGAAAAGCGACCTCCGGGCTGCGCGACTCTGTGTAGTAATACATGATCGATGGCCCGTGGTACGTCGCGTTGCCCCAGGCATCCGCGGCCTCACCCGACGTGTTCTCGCGGGCGGCCAGCAGGTCAAAGGGTGCATCCGGTGGTTGAATGAGCTGTGCGCTGGCATCGGAATCCACACTGGAACGCTGTGTGACGGTAAAGTCGTCAAAGCTGTTCTCCCATTTGCGCACGCGGCCGCCATGCACATGCGGAAAATGCGCGATGTCGACAATGTTCTCGATCACGTCGCAGGGTTTGGCGCGAATGCGTGAACGGAAGAATTGCCAGTCGCCCCAGCCATCTTCACCCCAGGGGCTGATGTCCGGCAGATACGCCTCCGGCGGGCCTCGCTCCGCATCGTACCAGAGCGCGATGAAGCCATTCTTCTCCAGCACTGGCCATCCGCGCAGCGCATGGGTCGCTTTCTCGGGGATTGAAGTGGCATAGGGGATGGCCACGCAGCGGCCTTCGGGGTTGAAGGTCCAGCCGTGAAACGGGCAGGCGATAGTGTCACCGCTGACCCGCCCGCCGCCGCTGGCGAGGTGTGCCCCGAGGTGCGGGCAATGGGCATCGAGGATGGCCACCCGGCCGGATTCACCGCGATAGGCCACCAGGTCTTGCTCGAAATAACGCAGTTTGTGTACCTCGCCCACACCGAGTTCGTTCGAAAACAGGACGATATGCCAGCCGCGTGCGTAGCGCCCCGGCTGCAGAAATGCATAGCGCGGCTCGTGCATGTCAGTGATCTCCCTCGTTGGCTTTGCCAAAGGCATGCAGCGCGGCGAGATAGGCAAAAGTCATGGCCGAGCCGATGGTCGCGCCGGCGCCCGGGTACGTGTCTCCCACGGCCGGGGCGCTGGCGTTGCCAGCCGCGTAAAGCCCGTCGATTGCCGAACCGTCGCTGCGCAGCACCCGCGCGTTTTCATCACAGCGCAGGCCACCCTTGGTATCGAGGTCGCCGGGCTCACAGCGCATGGCATAGAAAGGCGCCGTTTCGATGGGAGCCAGTGACGGGTTGGGCTTTACAGCGGGGTCGGCGTAGTAGCGGTCGTGCTCCGAGGCACCGCGCCCGAACAGCGGGTCTTCACCGCGCCTGGCATGCGTATTGAATTCGCACACCGTGGCTGCAAGGACCGCCGCTGGCATTGCGAGTTTCTCAGCCAGGGCTTCCAGGCTGTCCGCCCTGGTCAGCAAGCCTGAACTGAACACCTCCGGCGGCAGGCGTGCGTCGCTCTCCACTTTCCCGGGCTTGATATGGCCCGCCGCATACTTGCTGCGATAGCGGGCATCGAATATCAGGTAGCAGGGGATGGCCTGTTCACCGCGCGCTTGCGCCGCGTACTGCGCCTTTACCAGATCCTCGTAGGGTTGCGCCTCGTTGGCAAAGCGTTTTCCCAGCCCGCTCACCATGATCGAGTGAGGATTGGATTTCCCCGAGATAAGCGCCAGCACGCGTCCATCCGGCAAACGGTAGCTGGGCGACCACCAGGCACACTGCATGAAATCCAGCGCCGCGCCCACGCTCTCTCCAAGGCCTATGGCATCACCGGTGGCGCCGGGTGCGGAGGCCGTCCACTCCGCGCCGATCGGCGCGGGCTGATAGCGCTGGCGGAGAGTGGCGTTCTGCGAAAAGCCGCCGGTCGCCAGCAGCACGCCGTGTCGCGCCCGGATGCGCACTGTGCTGCCACCGTGCTGCACGAGCGCGCCGCACACGCGGCCCTCGGCACTCACCAGTGCTTCAATTGGCGCGTTCAGCCACAGGGGAATGTCGCGATCCTGTAGTGAACGACGCAGGCGCGCCACCAGCGCGGGCCCCAGGCACAGGCGGTTGTCACGCTCGCGGCGCAGGCGCGCCGGAACGTCCAGCCAGTAGCGCAGCAGCAAACGCGCACCCGTGAGCAGGGTGCGCAGGTTCATGGCCTGTAGTTGTCGACCTTCGGCTATGTTGATATTGAATGGCAGCATCAGGCCATCGTAGTGGCCTATGCGAATATGCGCCGCCTCCGGCCCGAGTTCCCGCAGCTGGAAGGGCGTATTGTCCATCGAGCGTCCACCGGGTTTGTAGCCCGGCACGTTTTCGTAGTAATCCATGTAATTGGGAATAGCGCTGAACTGCACACGCGAATGGCGCATCATGAAACGCAGCATCTCGCTGGCGCGCTCGGCGTAGGCGCGCAGGCGGGCCTCGGGCACCGAGTCACCTGCCAGCTCTTTGAGATAGCGAAAACCCTCTTCGGGGCTGTCCTCTATGCCCACTTCGCGCTGCCGGTGGTTGCCCGGTATCCAGGCAACCCCGCCGGACTTTGCGGTGGTACCGCCGTAGCAGGGCGTTTTCTCCACAACCAGCACTGTGCCGCCCAGCTCGTGGGCGACTACCGCGCCAGTCATACCCGCAGCACCTGCGCCGGCTACGAGCCAGTCCACAGTGTGATCCCGGTGTGTGTTTTCCATAGAGTGATGCCACTGTCTATCGACTCGCAGTGTGGCAGTGTGGCAGTGCGGGAACGGGTGAAGCCAGCCCGTCGTCGAAATCGCACTGCGCGGTTTAAAAAAACGGCCAGTGAAGTTGACCACGACCGGAGGCGGCCTTACTGTGCCTCATCAGTGGCATGGAAGAATGCAGATGCAGCAGGTTCCCCAGGCGAGAATTCACGGCGTCAACGACTTACGTCTCGACCGCATCCCGGCCCCGGTCTGTGGGCCGGACGATGTGATCGTGCGTGTTCAGCAGTGCGGTATTTGCGGTTCTGACCTTGGCTACCTGAGCATGGGCGGTCTCACCGGGCCGGATACGCCGATGCCTATCGGCCACGAACTCTGGGGCGAAATCAGTGAAGCGGGTACCAATGTCACGCACGTGAAGCTCGGCGACCGGGTAGTCGTGCAGCCTCTGGATAATGGCGCCAACATTGGCAACGGTGGCACCGAGGGCGGCTTCACGCCCTTGCTGCTGGTGCGCAATGCCGCGCAACGGCCCGGTAGCACGCTGCGCCTGCCGGACGATCTGCCTGCGGAATACGGCGCCCTGGTGGAGCCGCTGGCTGTGGCGCAACACAGTGTGAACCGGGTTGCCGCGACGGCGGAAGACAAGGCCGTGGTGTACGGCGCCGGGCCGATTGGGCTATCCATCCTGCAACTTCTTGTGCATCGCGGACTCTCAAATGTCGTGGTGGTAGATCTCTCTGAGCGCAGGTTGGAAGTGGCGCGCGCCATGGGCGCATTGCCATTGCGTGGCGATGACCCGGCACTGGCACAGCGCTTGATGGACGCGCACGGCGAGCTCGACTGTTTCGGCATGCCGATGCCCGGCAGCTCGGTGTATTTCGAGGCCACCGGTGCGCGCGCGGTGTTCGAGGGCATTGTACAGATCGCGGGCCCGGGCAGCCGCCTGTGCCTGACGGGGGTGCACAAGGAGGCGGCCAGCGTTGACCTGGTCATGCTGCTGGCAAAGGAGCTGTCGATTATTGCGGCGCTGGCTTACGCGCAGGAATTCGATGAAGTGATCGCTATTCTCCAAAGCGGCACGCTCAACCCGGAGGCGATGATTACGCACCACTTGCCACTCTCGGAAATCGAGTCGGCTTTTGGCATAGCGCGTGACACCGGGAACGCGATCAAGGTGATGATCGATTGTCAGTCCTGACGGGGGCTGTGCAACAACAACAGGGGTAACACGATGCAGGAATTACAGGGCAAAGTCGCGGTAGTGACCGGGGCGGGCTCCGGTATAGGGGAAGGTATTGCGCGCGCCGCTGCCGCTGCGGGCATGTCGGTTGCGGTTGCGGACGTCGATTACGCGAGTGCGGAATCAGTCGCCAAGGCTATCGGTGAACAGGCGCTGGCCTGTCGAGTCGACGTGTCGAACCTGGCATCGGTGGAGGAACTGCGCGACACCGTGCTCGAACGTTTCGGTGCCGTGCACCTGGTGTGTAATAACGCCGGCGTGTGGGTTGGCGCCATGATGCAGGAAGCGGATATTCGCGACTGGCAGTACCTCGTCAACGTTAACCTCTACGGTGTGATTCACGGCGTGAAGGTTTTTCTGCCGTTACTGGCGGAGCAGGGCGAGGGGCACATTGTGAACACCGCGTCGATGGGCGGGTTGATATCCGGCCCGCCCGAGGGGCTCTACACCACCACCAAGTTTGCGGTCGTGGGGTTGTCCGAGGCACTGTTAATGGAAGTTGCTGAAAAAGGCGTTGGCGTCTCCGTACTGTGCCCCGGCCTGGTGGATACCCGGCTCACCACGCAGTCTTTTGCCGTGCGTCCCCCGGAGTTCGATTCCGGTATCGACCACCAGCAGCCCGCGCCCGACACCGCCAATGGTATTTCGCCACTGGCCGTGGGCGAGCGGGTGATTGACGCGGTGCGTGACGGTGAGTTCTATATTATCACCCACGACGACTACCGCGATATTATCGCCATGCGCCACCAGGGTATTCTCGATGCCCTTGATGCGCACACGCGACGCTATGGGTCCACCAGCGGAAGGACACTATGAGAATGTGGCGCGGTGGATGCACGGCAGCCTTGGTGAGTTGCCTGCTGCTGCCTGCTGTGAGCGTCGCGCAGACCGCCGGGGTTGGTGAATACTCGGAGAAGCGCGCACCCTGCGCCCTGCACGATCCGCTGCGCCAACCTTTCTTTGGTGACCTGCACGTACACACGCGCTACTCGCTGGACGCCAGCACCCAGGGCACGCGCACCAGCCCCGCCGAGGCCTATCGTTTTGCCCAGGGCGAGAGGTTAGCGCTGCAGCCCTGGACGGAGGACGACCGGGGCCAGCGATCACTGCAGCTTCGTAAGCCGCTGGACTTTGCGATGGTATCGGACCATGCGGAGCTCATCGGCGAAGTGTACATGTGTACGAACCCGGAAGTGGAAGGCTACAACTCCTGGCAGTGCCGCCTGTACCGCGCCTGGCCACGCGGTGCGTACTATCTGTTCAATTTCAATGCCGCCATTCGCGCCGCGCACCTGGGCCAGTGTGGTGAGGACGATGCGTTGTGTCTGGAGGCGGCGCGCGCGCCGTGGGCGGAAATGCAGGCCGCCGCAGAGGCGCATTACGATCGCAGCGAGGACTGCACCTTCACCACCTTCATGGGCTATGAATGGACGGGTGTGCAGCCGCGTTCGGGAGGCAACCTGCATCGCAATGTCGTCTTCCGCAATGCGGTCGTGCCCGAGTTGCCCTTCAGCTATATCGATGGGCCCGAGGCGGTGAAGCTCTGGCAGGCGCTTGATGCGCAGTGCAATAAAACTGGCGACGATTGCGAGGCGCTGGTGATACCGCACAATTCCAATATGAGTGCGGGGTTCATGTTTGACGGGCCTGTCGCCGAGGGCGCCGAACTCACGCGCGAGTACGCCGAGACCCGCGCCCGGTTCGAACCGCTGGTGGAAATCATGCAGCACAAGGGTACCTCGGAGTGTTATTTCGAGGCGGGCGTCACGGAGGATGAACTGTGTGCTTTCGAGCAGTTACCCGAAGACAACATCGCCGGGTTGAGTAATCCCCCCCAGCCGGACACCGGTTTCGTGCGCCAGGCGTTGGGAGAGGGCCTGGCACTCGAGGCGGAACTGGGCATCAATCCCTACCGGTTCGGTTTAATTGCCAGCACCGATACTCACCTCGGCACGCCCGGGGCCGTGGAGGAAGATCGTTTTCTCGGCCACGGCGGTGCCGGAGTGCCCGCACGCAAGAAGGCGCCGCCCGGGTTGCCCGACAAGCTCGAGTACAACCCGGGCGGCCTGGCCGTCGTCTGGGCGGAGGAGAACAGCCGCGATGCGCTGTTCAACGCGTTACAACGCAAAGAGACCTACGGCACCAGCGGCCCGCGTATCGTCGCGCGCTTTTTTGCCGGCTGGGAATACCCGGAAGAGTTGTGCGCGAGCCAGTCGCGCATTGAACGCGCCTACGCCGGCGGCGTACCCATGGGTGGCGAACTGACGATGCCGCGGGCAACATCGCAGACCCCGGCGGATACGGCCGACGGTGCAGCCATAGCAGACACGGCCGCGGAGCATACGGCACCGCGCTTTCTGGTTGCTGCCGGCCAGGACCCGGGCACGGCGGACGCACCGGGCACGCCGCTGCAGCGCGTGCAGATTATCAAGGGCGCGGTCGATGCGGCCGGGGAGTATCGGGAGCAGGTGATCGATGTTGCCGGCAACGCGCGCAACGGGGCCTCGGTAGACCTGCAAAGCTGTGAAACCCGTGGCACTGGCTATGCTGAACTGTGCACGGTGTGGACAGATGAAAACTTCGACCCGGCCGAGCGTGCCTTCTACTACGCGCGGGTGATAGAGAATCCCACCTGTCGCTGGAGCCAGCGCATGTGCGTGGCGAACGAAGTGGATTGTAGTGATCCCGATACTATTGGCGAGGGTTTCGAGGGATGTTGTGCCCCCGAGCACCGACCGGTCATCCAGGAGCGCGCCTGGACCTCCCCGATCTGGTACTCACCCGCAGCAAGCTGATACCGCCCGGGCAGTGTTTATCGTTCGCTGGCCGGTGCTCTCAGTAAAGCCTCTATGCCGAGCGCGAGTTGCTCGAACAGCGCCTCGCGGTCTGCCAGCGCGGGCGCCTTATCGGCTGCCGCGTGGACCCGGCAAATATCAGCCAGGCTGTGGAAGGTTATTCCCACCACGATGAACAGGCGGCGCTGCGCTTCGGCCTTACCGAGGTGCGCCAGCGCCAACAGCAATACCTCCCGCAATAGCGCCTCTTCCTGGAAGCTCAAGCCCGAGCGCGTTGCCGGGTTGATCAGGCGACTGTTCATGGCCGCCAGTTGCGACAGTATCTTTACGTACATTGCCCCCGAAGGCTCGTCCACAATGTAGCGTGCCAGCGGTATGATCAGCCCGCGTGCGGCGGCCGCCGCCGGAGGTTGATCCGCCAGCTCGGGACTGAGCATATAGGTTTCGCGGAGCGCGTGTACGCGTCGGGCGTGACGGTCGATGATAGCCTGCAGCAAACCATCCCGATTGCCGAAATGGTACTGCAATGCGCTGCGGTTCTTCTGACCGGCAGCGGTGGTGATGGTATTCAGCGATACGCTGTTCACGCCCCGCTCGGCAAACAGGCGTTCTGCGACGACGATCAATCGCGCCCGTGTGCGGGCCGAGCGCGCGCCGACGGGGCTTTCCGGGACGGTCTTTGCGGGCACCTGCCCTCAGCTCCCGAAAGGTGTTTGCACGTCGAGCTTGCGCCGGGCGTAGGCCAGGGCGGATGCCGCATCCACGCGTTGGCTGTAATCCTCGAGAAACAGTTTGCCTACCACAATGTTGTCGTCATCAATCACGATCATCCCCGGGTAGGGCACGCCGTATTCGCTGTCGCCAGGCTGGAATTTTTCATTGAGAATACCCAGAGTGCGAAAGGATAGATTGTTGTTGTCCGAGAGCAGGGGCAGGCTTATCCCATAGCGCTCGGCAAAAGCCGCCTGAGTCTCCGGCGGATCATAACTGATGGCGACCAGCCCGATGCCCGCAGCCGTGAAGAACGGCTTGTGTTCCTGCAACTGGATCAGCTGGCGCTTGCAGTAGCGGCACCAGTCGACCGAGCGCAGTGCCACCAGTAGCGTGCCATTGCCTCCCGAAAACTCGTTGATGAGCGTAACGCGCTCGCCCGCATGGCTCGCCTGTAAACCCGGGAAGGTGGAGCCGATCGCCGGGCCAGGGGAGAAATCCGCGCGCTCTGCGGGCACGAACATCCCGGTGGTGCGTGCGCTGTCAATGTACTCTGTAAGTTCTTCGCGCAGCGCATAAGCGAGCAACAGGGCAAATGCTACAAGTGTCAAAAGCGTGATCAGGATTTTCTTCATGCCCGCCGATGGCCTCGCCGATAGAGCCGGGTGTACGACTTGAGTGTACCGGATTTGGCCGCGGCCGGGGCAACCTATTGTGGCGCCACCCCCCGAAAGCGTATGCTGTCGCACAACACAATAATGCCACGGTGGAACAACTGAATGCTTGATCAGATACTGGTTGCAGGGCTCTTCCTCGCGCTTCTGATCTGTTTGATTTTCACCTCCTGGCCGGCGGTGTGGATATTTGTCTGCGCCATGCTTGCGAACTACTTTCTCGGCCTCGTAGATACGTCGCAGGTGCTGGATAAAGCCACCAATGTCGGTGTCGTGACGCTTGTCTTGTTGCTGCTGATCTCGATAGGGCTGGAAAAACTACCCTGGCTTTCGCGACTCTCCGGCAAGCTGATTACGCCGAGCTACACCGCGAGTGTGTTGCGCCTCGGTTCCGTCACCGCGTTCTTCTCGGCTTTTGTAAACAACACCGCGGTTGTCGCCACGCTCGCACATACCGTGCGCAGCAATCGCCATCACGCCAAATCCAAGCTGCTGATACCCTTGTCGTACGCGGCGATTCTCGGCGGCACAATGACGCTGATTGGCACCTCTACAAACCTGATAGTCAGCAGTTTTCTCGAAGATGCCACCGGTAGCGGGCTGGCCTTTTTCGATTTTTTCGCCGTGGGTGCGACCGCGACAGTGCTCGGGCTGATGACGATGCTGCTCAGCTCGAAGCTGCTCCCCAAAGGCAGCATGGAACCACTCGACATCAAGGAGTTCGTGATCGAGGCCGAGGTGGACGAGGGCTCCAGCCTCATCGGCAAGTCTATCCTGGAGAACCGTCTGCGTGATCTCGAGGACCTGTTCCTGGTGGAGATCGTGCGCGGTAACTACCTGATCTCGCCGGTCACGCCGCAGGAACACATTGAAGCCGGCGACAAACTTATTTTTTCCGGTGATATAACGCGTGTGCAGGCGTTGGAGGAGTTTGATGGCCTGCGGCTTTTCGCGGTGGACGAGGGATTGTTGCAAGAGAATATGATCGAGGTAATCGTCATGCCGAACGCTTCGATTGAGGGAAAAACGGTCAAGCAAAGCGCCTTCAGGTCTGTGTTTGACGCGGCGGTGGTGGGTATCCGTCGAGGCGGCAAGCGCTTATCGGGCAAACTCGGCAATATCACCATCCAGGCAGGCGACAGCATGATGCTGGCTATAGGCCCGGATTTCCACGAGCGCAAAAACCTCGACAAGAACTTCGTTGTGATTAACGACGAGGTGGGTGACGTCAAAACCACGCCCTTGCAGAACGCGGTTGTAACCGGCGGCCTGCTGTTGATGATTGTAATGGCAACTATGGAAATCGTGCCGTTGATCAAGGGTGCCGCAGCCCTGCTGTTTGTCATGCTGCTGATGGGGGTGGTCGGCGCAGGCGAATTGCGCAGGCGGTTCCCGTTTGAACTCTGGTTGATCATCGCCTCGGCGTTGACGCTGTCGGAAGCGCTGACCAATTCCGGCCTGGTGAGCGTGCTCGCCAATACGCTGCACAGCAACCTGTCGATTGTAGGCCCCTGGGGTGCACTCGCGGGTATCTACCTGGGTACGCTGCTACTCACGGAAACCATGACCAATAACGCGGCCGCAGCGCTGAGTTTCCCGATCGCTTTCGGGCTTGCCGAGAGTTACGGGGTGAGTTTCATGCCCTTTGTGATGGCTGTTGCCTATGGCGCCAGCGCAAGCTTCCTCACCCCTTACGGCTATACCACAAACCTCATGGTGCAAAACCTCGGGGGTTATCAGTTCCGCGATTACTTCCGCTCGGGTTTGCCGGTGTCGCTCGTGTACGGGGCCGTGGTGTTGATTCTCATACCGAAAGTTTTCCCCTTCTAGCGCCGGGCGCAGGCACCGTCTAACGCAGCTTGCGGCACTCCGGCAGTCGGGTCCTCAGTTCGAGTTGGGTTCTCAACTCATGCCCGTGCTGAACCCGCCATCCACCGGTAGCGTCTGGCCGGTGATCCAGGCAGCCGCGGGCGATGTAAGAAACAGCACCGCGGCGGCAATGTCCGCTGGTTCGCCCGTGCGTTTCAAACCTTGCCGCTTGAGTGTATCGGCAACCATTTCCTGCATGTGTTCGAGGGTGAACGCGGTAAGATTGGAGCGCGTCAAGCCCGCTGCCACGGCGTTTGCGCGAATGCCTGAACTGCCCCAGCTCATGCCGAGGGTTTTCATCAGCTGCACGAGGCCCGCTTTGGCCGGGCCGTAGCCCGGCGTCCACTCGAAGCCGAAATAGGAGGTCATCGAGGCGATGCCGACGATACTGGCGCCGCCCTCGAAATGGCTGGCCTCCAACAGGGGCTTGCAGGCGGAACTCAAGTGAAACACGCTGGCGAGATTCACTGCGAGAGAAGTGTCAAAACCCTCGGCGCCCCATTCATCGGCCTGCGCGCCTCCGGCATTGGCGACCAGGATGTCCAGCGCCTCGAGTTCCTCGCCCAGCGCGTACAGAGCGTCGCGCTGGCCTACATCCAGTTGTCGATAGGCCAGGCCGCCGAGGTCTTCGTCGTAATCCGTGGCCGCCGGCTTGCGCCCGGTGATGGTCACCTGGGCGCCGGCCTCCCGGTACGCCTGCGCGCAGCCCAGGCCGATGCCGCTGGTGCCCCCTGTAACCAGCACCCGGGCATTCTGGTAGTCGTAACTGACGCCGCTAAACATCGCGTTTCCTCCTGGATTGTCTGTGCGCGAGAGTCTCAGCCATCGTTACAATTGCGGCAGAGAGCTTTCGACCATGCCCGCGTGCCAGCCGCCGTCCGCCATGAACTCCGAGCCCGTGCTGTAGCTGGCTTCATCCGAGGCGAGGAAGGCGGTGACTGCGGCTACCTCATGCGGCAGGCCGACTCGTGGCAGCGCATGCTTCTGGTAGAAGCCATCGGCATCCTGTTGGCTCATGAACTCCGAACCGTGCATCGCCGTGTAGATGCCGCCCGGGTGTACGCTGTTCACGCGGATGTTGTATTTGCCCATTTCCAGTGCGGCGGACTTGGTCATTCCGCGCACGGCCCATTTGGTCGCGGAGTAGGCCGTCAATGAGTTCTTTGACTGCATGCCGTCGATGGAGGATACGTTGATGATCGAACCGCCACCGTTGTCACGCAGGGTTTCAAACACAGACTGCATGCCGAGAAAAACGCTTAGCTGATTGATCCGCACAATGTGCATAAAATCGTCTTCGCTGGTCTCCATGATGGTTTTCTGCATCACGATGGCCGCATTGTTCACCAGTACCTGCAATGACCCCAGTTCCTGCGCGGCGCTCACGGCGCGCTGCCAGTCCTGCTTTTGTGTTACATCCATGTGCAGGAAGATTGCGGCGTCGCCCAGTTCCGCGGCGAGCGCCTCGCCGGGTTCATCCAGCAGGTCGCCGATGAGAACCCGCGCACCCTCTTTGACCATCAGACGCACCGTGGCCTCTCCCATGCCGCGTGCTCCGCCTGTCACGATAGCTACCTTATCCTTCAGTCTTTGCATGTGTTGTTAACCTCGCTTGTTGTTGTTTACTACGTGCACTGGCTGAACCGGCAACCGAACCCCGGGTGATCGTGCGATTCGCGATAGTCGCGCAGTATTGTTCGGTTTATCAATCTGGCCTGTCAGCTTTTTTCGCTGCGACCCCTGGCCAGCACGTCCTGTCTGCGTTGCTCAATCATGGCGCCGGTGGCTTGCTCGGCCCAGGCGATGGCGCGCTCTTCTTCCCATGCGAGGGCCTTGTCCAGCGGCATGCAGTAGCCTTCCTCGATCAGAGTCTGGTAGCCGGCGAGTACCGCCGGCACACAGGCGCACATGTTGCGCGCGATCTCCATGGCTTTAGGTAGCAGCTCCTCCGGGGGCAGCACGTGATTGACGAGGCCCCACTCGTAGGCCTGTTGCGCGAAGACCGGGGCGCCGGTGAAGGCTATCTCGCGCGCGCGCGACAGGCCGATAAGACGCGGCAGCTTCTGGCTCAGGCCCCACCCGGGCAGCATGCCGACCCGCGCGTGCGTGTCGGCGAAGCGGGCGGACTCGGAGGCTATCAGCACATCGCAGGCAAGCGCCATTTCAAAACCGCCGGTGATGCAGTGGCCATTGATGGCACCGATGATGGGCCCCGTAAAGGCGGCCATGGCGTCCGCCACGACGTTGTTCACCTCGTCGGCAGTGTTCTGCGCAGCGTCCGAGCCGAGTTCCTTGAGGTCGAAACCCGCGCAAAACGCCTTGCCCGAGCCGGTGAGGATGATCACCCTTACCGCGTCGTCTGCCTGGCAATCACTGAACACCTCGACGAAATCCTTGCGCAACTCCCGGGACAGCGCATTCATCGCTTCCGGTCGATTGAGCGTGACCAGGGCAAAACCCTCGGCATGTTTGTCCAGTGACACGGTGCTCATGGTTCAGCTCTCCAGTAGTGAAGGTGAGTGCAGCAAGTCCAGCGCCCGGGCGATGGCGGGTCCCCGCAGCAGTTCCTCGGGTTGCCATTCGGCGTGTGGTTCGTTCTCGGCCAGCCATGCGACGACTGCCGCTATGGCTGCCGGCGTGCAGGGCTTGAAGCGCGCCAGTACGCTTTCATCGATGCCCGCCATACGCATCACCTCGGTGATGACGGTGCCGGGTTCCAGATTGTACACGCGCAGCCCGGCGTCAGCGTGTTCCACCCGCAGGGAGCCAGCCATGCGCGCCAGTGCCGCCTTGGACGAGGGGTAGGCAAAGCCCCAGCCGCCGGCATCACCGGGCGCGGGAGGATTATGGAACGCCGTGTGCGACACCATGTTGATAATGGTGCCGCCACCGCGTTCAAGCATGCCCGGCAGGAGTGAGCGCACCAGCGCCAGCGGTGTGAACACGTTGGCACGGTAGATGGCCCAGAGCTGTTTGTCGGTCACTTCCAGCACGCGTTCAATGTTGCCCGCGCCCTGGTACACCGCATTGTTGAACAGCAGGTCGACGCGGCCAAAGTGTGCCAGCGTCTGCTCGGCTGCCGCCGTGAGCGAATCCGGCTCCAGGATATCGCCGCGCAGGCACAACGCTTCGCCGCCGGCGCGTGCCACCGCGGCGGCGGTGGCCTCAAGGCTGCCCGGCAGGGCGGAGGTTTTTCCCACGTGGTCATGTGCCTCGCCATCGGCCAGCGTGCGCGCTGTGATGGCGACCCGGTAACCCGCCTTCGCCAGCGCCACCGCCGATTCCGCGCCGATCCCGCGGCTTGCGCCCGTGATAAATGCGACCCTGGCGCTTGCGTTATTGTCAGTCATGGTCATTGTTCCCTGCCGCAAGGAGATGATTGAGATTGTTAAAGGTTTTCAATGCCTCGGCCTCGCCGAGCAGCGCAGCGTACTGTTTCCAGACAGCCTCGGTCGAGCGCGACAGCTCCTTGATGAACTGGCGCCCCCGGGGTGTGAAGTCGATCAGCTTGGCGCGCGAATCGTCCGGGTCCGGACGACGCTCCAGCATGCCCATGGCCTCCAGCTCGTGCACGATCCGCATCATTGATTGCGGCCGGATGCCGGCGGATTGGGCGAGATCCACGGCCCGGCTGGCGCCGTTGCGACCCAGAAAGAGGAACACTGCCCGGTGCCGCGCGCCCACCCCCTGCACGCCGCGGGCCTTGAGGTCGGCATCCAGACGCCGTTGAAAATCGCGCGTCAGCAGCATCAGGGTCTGGCCGATCTCCGAACGCATTATTTGTTGGCGGCCTGGCATTGCAATTGTGCTATTATCAGCTAATCTTATCATCAGTTTAGCTTACTATATCCGGAGGTCAAGCCGTGTTTGAAGTGTTCGCCGCCACGCCGGAAGATATGGGCCCGGGCGCCATCGGCGCGCATGCCGCTCGCGCCGAGGCCATGGGTTTTACCGGCCTGCAAGTGCCCGATGCAATCCACGATGGCTTGCTGTTGGCGGCCATGGCCCTGAATGCCACGCAGCGCCTGCTGGTGGGCACCGCGGTGCTGGTGGCCTTTCCCCGCAGCCCGATGATCACTGCAATCGCCGCGTGGGATCTGCAAGATATGTCCGGGGGGCGCTTCGAGTTGGGTCTCGGAACGCAGATCAAACCCAATATCGAGAAGCGTTACAGCGCGCGCTGGGATTCGCCGGTGCCACAGTTGCGCGAGTATGTGCAGGCGATGAAGGCTGTCTTTCACAGTTTCCAGACCGGTGAGCGCCTGAATTTCGAGGGCGATCACTACACGCTCACCAAGCTGCAACCGTTCTTCAACCCAGGCCCGATCGAGCACCCGGACATCCCTGTGTTGTGCGGTGCTGTAGGCCCGGCGATGACCAGGATGGTGGCGCGTATTGCCGACGGTATGATCACGCACCCCACCAATACACCGCCGGAATACATTCGCCAGGTGTGCCTGCCGCGATTGCAGGGCGGCTTTGAGCAGGCGGGGCGCGACCCGGCGAGCTTTCGGCTGGTACTCGGCCCGCTCTGCGCCACCGGAAAGACCGCTCAGGAGGTGGACGCGAACTGGGAAAAGCAGCGCAGCATGCTCGGTTTTCTCTACTCCACGCCGGCCTACTGGCCGAGCCTGGAGCTGTTTGGCTGGCAGGAAAAAGGCCAGCAGTTGCTCGACATGACTCGCTCGGGCAACTGGGAGCAGATGCGCGACATCGTCACCGATGAGATGCTGGAGCGCTTTGTGCCGCGTGGCACTTACGACGAGATTGCGGCGGTTTACCAGCAACGCTACGGTGACCTCACTCGACGCATCACCTTTCCCATGCCGGAGAACCCGGCGGATGACGCGCTGGTGGCGGAGGTTGTGCGCCAGCTACAATCGGGACGGGGCGCGTAGGTCGGGCCGCGCAGGTCGGGCCGCGCAGG
>CAZFJQ010000053.1:0-23545 GCA_964519755.1 uncultured Halioglobus sp. | reverse complement strand
ATGAGACGACGTTTGCCAGTCGTTATCTCAGCGGTTATCGCCATCCCCGGGTTCAGGCGCAGTTGCTTGCCTTCCACGAACAGGCTGTCCTTCTCGAGTGCAAGCCGCATTTTGAACACCCAGTTTCCATTCTTATCCTGGATGGCATCGTCACTGATATCGACAACTTTAGCACTGAAGAGTCCGTAGCGTGTGAAGTTGAAGGTCTCTACCTTGACTTCGGCGGTTTGCCCCTCGCGCACAAAACCCACGTCGCGGTTGCCAAGCAGTGCCTCTACTTCAATGGGGGCATCCCGGGGTACTAGTTTCATCATCGCTTGTGCGGTAGTGACAAAACCACCCAACGTATGTACGGCGAGTTCCTGGACGGTTCCCGTCACGGGCGCTCTGAGCAGCAGTTGACGCTCGCGCAGCTGGGCTTTGCGCCGTTCCTGTATGAGTGAATCCCGTTTTGCGTCCAGCGCTGCCAGCGCGAGCAGGTTTTGCTTGCGTGGCTGCGCACGTGCGCCGCGGTGTTTCGCCCGTAGCGCCGCGGCCGATTCTTCAAGCTGCGCCCTCCTGGATTGCAGTATCGGTATGGATTTCGCCAGTTCCACCTGCTGTTGCAGAATGGCGAGATACTGGTCACGCGCGCCGTACTGCTTCTCAAGCAACTGGCGATAGGCTGATACGCGCTCTTCAATCACCGCGAGGCTGGATCGGGCGCGTTGCTCTTCCGCCTCTACCGTGAGGATTTCCTGTAAGGTAAATGCCAGCTCTTTGTCGAGGACAGCCAGCCGGGTGGCTATCTCATCGCGATGGCCGACAAACAGGGAGCGGGCTCGGCCGAGGTCGATCGCCGGGAGTGCACTGCCTTTTCGTGCGATCTTCGCTGCGAGGTCACCTGCCAGCCATCTCTCCAATGCCTCGCGCCAGGCCCGTTCGAGGCGATTGTAGGACAGTGCCAGTGCAAGGCGCGTGTCGTCTGCCTCGGCGAAGGTTGGGTCCAGACTCACCAATGGTTCCCCCGCCTGCACCCTGGAGCCCTCCACCACATAAATGGCGGCAATTGATGCCTCCTCCGGCGCCTGAACCGTTTTTACCTGGCCGTTGGGTACAACTTTGCCGGGAGCGGTGACTACAATATCAACTTCGCCAATGGCGGCCCATCCGATGGCAAGCGAAAACAGACCGAGTAGCAGCCAGACCAGTGAGCGACCGGCCGGGGAAGGCGGCCGCTCCTGGATTTCCAGCGCGCCGGGGAAGAAGGCGTATCTGCCAGGGTCTGGTGTCGTATTGTGGTTTCGTAGCGGTCCACGCTCTCGAGCACGATCTGCAGCACCGTCCCCGCCTGGCAGGGTGGCGGCACTGCGGCTCATGGCAGACGCCCCCGGTTGGCCTGCTGCGTGCCCTGGCTCGCGGGGCGTGGCTTGCCCAGCGCCCTTATAGCTGGACTGTGGTTCTGATAGCTGTGCAGCCGTGCGTAGTAGCCGCCATCTTCCATCAGGGAGTCGTGGCTGCCCGATTCCACAACCCGCCCCTGGTCGATCACGACAATGCGATCACAGTGACGCACTGTGCTGAGCCGGTGTGCGATGATAAAGACCGTGCGCCCGCGGCAGATGGCCCCCATGTTTTCCTGTATGACGCGTTCGGATTCGTAATCCAGTGCGCTGGTGGCTTCGTCCAGCACCAGCACGCGGGGGTTGTTCAACAACGCCCGCGCGATGGCAATGCGTTGGCGCTGTCCGCCCGAGAGGTTTGAGCCTTGCTCACCGATGGTGGTGTCGTAGCCTTCACGCAATTCAAGTATGAATTCATGCGCACCGGCGGCCTGCGCACAGGCAACGACCTGCGAGAAGGGAATGCCGGGGCTCCCGAGGGCGATGTTCTCGCGCACCGTGCGGTTGAACAGGAAGCTTTCCTGCTGCACAACGCCCACATTGCGACGCAACCAGGCATTGTCGACCAGGGCGAGATCCATCCCGTCTAT
This sequence comes from uncultured Halioglobus sp., assembly GCA_964519755.1. Classification (GTDB taxonomy): domain Bacteria; phylum Pseudomonadota; class Gammaproteobacteria; order Pseudomonadales; family Halieaceae; genus Marimicrobium. The sequence goes on along the minus strand of CAZFJQ010000053.1, from coordinate 21,573 downwards.
TAACACGCGCCCCGCCTCGGGTACGTAGAGCCGTTGCAGGATTTTGGCCAGCGTACTCTTGCCCGAACCTGAACGGCCAACGATCCCGACCACCGCACCCGCGGGCACGTCGAGGTTCAGATCCTCAAGCACCAGCGGTCCGTCGGTGCGATAGCGGAAGCGCACGTGCTGCAGCGCGACCGTGCCCTGCGCATTCCCTGGAGTGGTCCGGGTTGGATTATCACCATGCTCCACCGGCGTATTCAATATGTCGCCCAGGCGCTCCAGTGAGATACCGGCCTGTTGAAAATCCTGCCAGAGCTGCACCAGCTTGAGAATGGGCGCGGTCAGGCGCCCCGCAATCATATTGAATGCCACCAGTTGCCCCACGCTCAGGGCGCCGGCAATGACCAGGTGCGCGCCCCACCAGATAATCAGCAGCGTCGTGATTTTGCTGACCAGGCCGGCGGCCTGGCCCGCTATATTGTTGAGATTTTGCGCCTGAAAGGAAGCAGACACGTACGTTGCCAGCTGATCTTCCCAGCGGCGTTGCAACTGCGGTTCAAGTGCCTGTGCCTTCACCGTCTGCATGCCGGTAACGGCTTCGGTGAGAAAGGCCTGGTTTTCCGCGCTGGCGCGAAACTTTTGATCGAGCCGATGCTTGAGTAGCGGCGTGATTCCGACCGAAAGCAGCGCGTAGACCGGTAGTGAGCCGAGTACGATCCAGGTGAGCGTCGGGCTGTAATACCACAGCACCGCCAGGAAGACGAAACTGAAAGAGACATCGATCAGGAGAGTCAGGGCTGTGCCGGTGATAAAGTTGCGCAGGTTCTCCAGCTCCCGCACCCGGGCGACGGTATGCCCGACCTGGCGCGCTTCGAAGTAGGCGAGCGGCAGGCGCGCGAGATGGTGGAACAGGCGCGCCCCGAGTTCCACATCCACGCGGTTGCTGGTGTGGCTGAAGAGGTAGTTGCGCAGCCCGCCGATGAGCGCTTCGAAGACAACAATCACCAGAAAACCCGCAGCCAGCACGTTCAGCGTGCTGAAACCGCGGTGCACCAGTACTTTATCCATGACCACCTGGAAAAAAAGTGGCGTAACCAGCGCGAACAACTGTAGAAAGAAAGAAGCGACCAGGACCTGCGCGAACAGGTGCCGGTAGCGCGCGAGCGCGGGGAGAAACCAGCGCAGATTGAAGCGCTCCGCTTTCTCGAGCAGCGCGGATTGATGCCGGCGCAGCAGCAGGAGTTCACCTGACCAGAGTTCTTCAAGGGCAGCGCTTTCCAGTGTGACGGGTTTGGCTTCGCCCGGCTGTTGAACCAGATACACTGGGCTGCCATCGGCTTTTTTTGAGCTTTTGGCGAGGACAAAGAACGCCCCTGCGTGTGTCACGCCAAGCGCCGGGAGCAGGCGATTGTCCAGGTCGGCGTGATCCATCTGGATTTTTCTTGCTTTAAAGCCGAGCCAAATGGCGGCGCGCAGCAGATCGTCTGCGCCGCAGGGTGCAGCCTCCGAACCGAATTCGTGGGCCAGCCTGGCCGCGTCGACTGGCACATGATGCAGCTGCGCTGCCAGTGCCAGCGCGAGAAGCCCGTTGTCCATTTGCCTGTTTCCGTGTTCGTTGGCCTTCAATCCGTGAAAGCGGCTGCCGGGCACCGCGGCGTTGGCGGAGCAGAGGAACGAGCTTCAGCTTGTGCAAGAATTGGAGGTAATGCCACATCCGATGCGGCCACGGGTGGAATGGATGGGTCGCTGCGGGCGGCTCAGCCGCGGCGGGAGCGGTCAGTGAGTGCTGCGATGGTGTTTCGCCGGTAGCCGCGCGCCGGCGCGCGGAGCAACATTGGCGTCCCCGACAATGTTGAAATCCTCACCGGCGATCCCGAAAGGTGATAATCAGTAAAACCACGGCAAACACCGCGGCGCTGAACAGCGGAGCCAGAATGGGGTCGATCTGGTACAGCGCGCCGGCGCACACCGGCCCCACAGAGAACCCGATAGCCGGGCAGGAGGCCACCAGACCCGCAGCGGCGCCCTGTTCCGAGGATTCAACCGCCAGTGAGGCACCGGCGGAGATGGCGGGCATGCACAGCGCGGTGCCGCTGCCGAGGAATGCCATGCCCACGGCGAGCACGGGGAAGGTTTCAAAGGTGGAGATCACGCCGGCGCCGATGAGCAGCGCCATCAGGCCGATACGGATGAACTGGGTCGTCTTCAGCTGTACGCGCTGCATCACCGTCATCTGGATGAGAAAGGTGAAAACCGCCGACACCATCAGGGCGGCGCCGGTCAACTGGGCGGTTTGAATGCCACTTAAGTGCAGTTTGTCCTGTAGCTGAAAGCCAAGCGTTTGCTGTATTCCGGAGAAGCCGATGAACAGCCCCACGGCGCACAGCAACAACAGGGAGATGCGTCGGTCGGTGTAGCGCAGGCGAGCCGCCGTCTTGTAGCCGTGTCGATCCTGCGGTGGTGTCAATGGCAAAAATCGCCACACCATGAAAGCCGCCACGGTGGCCAGCGCAGCCGCAAAATACAGCGGCGCCAGCAGGCCCAGGGTGGCGAGTGCGCCGCTGACTGCGGGGCCGAGAATGGTCCCCATGCTGCTGGCGGTACCCAGCCGCGCCATGGTACGTGTGCGCTGGCCGCGTTCAGTATTGTCCGCGGCGTAGGCGGTGCTGGCCGGGTTGGTAGCCGACATCACCAGTGCCTGACACACGCGCGTACCGAGCACGGTGGCGTAGAACAAGGAGCCGCTGAGTAACCCGGCCATGCCCGCGTAGAAGGTGCTGGTGAACAGCAGCGTACCCACCGCGTAGCCGATCAGGCCGGTGATAATGACCGGCTTGCGACCCACGCGGTCACTGAAACGGCCCCAGTGGGGGGAGGCCAGGCCGTAGACCAGCGCAGACACGGCAATGATCGAGGTGATCTGCACCTCGGTGAGATGCACTTCGCGTCCGAGCGGCGCGAGAATCGCGAACACCAGCGACTGGCCGATCCCCGTGGCCATCAGCCCGAGAATGAGTACCGTGAGTTGCCGGCGTGTCAGTTGTACCATACAGGTCGCATCAGCGCGCTCGCGAACCGGGGGTTGCCGTCTACTTCAGTTCGGATGAGGATTTTCCCAGAATGCGGCGCGCCACGATGAGTTGCTGTATCTGCTGTGTACCCTCGAAGATGTCGAGTATCTTGGAATCCCGTGCGAACTTTTCCAACAGGTGCTGTTCGCTGTAGCCCTGGCTCTGGCAGAGCGCCACGCAGCGCAGCGTGATGTCGTTGCCCACGCGTCCCGCTTTCGCCTTGCACATCGAGGCTTCCATGGAATTGGGTTGTTTGTTGTCGGCCATCCAGGCTGCCTTGAGTACCAGCAGACGGGCGGCATGCCACTCCGCTTCCATGCGCGCGAGTTCGGCCTCCACGGCGCTCAGGTTGATGGGCTTGCGCTCAAAGCTCAATTCCACGCCTTCCCCGAGCAGGATTTCACGGCTCATATCCAGCGCCGCGCGCGATACGCCGATCGCCATGGCGGCCACCGGCGGCCGCGTATTGTCGAAGGTTTGCATCACGCCGCCGAAGGCCTTCTTGCGGCCCTCTGCATCCGTAGCCACTTCCGCACTGCCGAGAATGTTGTCTTTGGGAATACGGCAGTCGCTGAATGAAATTGCGGCGGTATCCGATGCGCGTATACCGAGCTTGTGCTCCAGGCGTGTCACCTCGCAGCCCGGTGTGCCCTTTTCGACGATAAAGGATTTTATGGCCGCCTTGCCCAGCGATTTGTCGAGCGTGGCCCAGACGACCAGGGTGTCTGCGCGATCCCCGTCGGTGACGTAGATTTTTTCGCCGTTTATTATCCATTCGTCGCCATCCAGTACCGCTGTGGTACTGATATTGGCCGAATCCGAGCCCGTGCCCGGTTCGGTGATACACATGGCCGCGTAGCGCCCACCGTACTTTTTGACCTGCTCGGGCGTGCCCACGGCGGAGATCGCCGCGTTGCCGAGGCCGGAGCCGGGCATGCCCAGGAACAGACCCACGTCGCCCCAGCAAAGCCCAAACAGGCCCACAACCGCGCCCATGTTGCCGCCATTCACCACGGTACCCGGGGCGGGCTTTTCTTTCGGGCTGGCGGTCGCGTTGGAGCGGGCGCCGCCGATGAGTTCGGCAACCTGCTCCATTTCTTTCGGGTAGGTGTGCTCTTCCTTGTCGTACTTGCGCGAGTAGGGACGCATCATGTGCTCGGCGAGCATCATGGTCTGCTCCAGTGTTTCACTATGCTTCTTTGCCAGTTCGAGATTAATCATGGGAAAAAATCCTGATAAAGGTTACGGAAAAGGGGGCGGGTTGCTGCGTCGGTTTCAGGCGCAAACCACACCCTCCAGCGTGTCAATCGCGCGCAGGTTGCGGTACCAGAGTTCTACCGGGTGTTCCCGGGTAAAGCCATGACCGCCAAGAAGTTGCACACCGTCGGTACCGATTTTCATCGCGTGCTCTGCGCAGAACACTTTTGCCAGGTACGCCTGCTCATGAAAGTCTTCGCCGCGATCCGCCAGCGCGGCGGCCCGCCACGTCATCAGCCGCATGGCTTCGAGTTCGATGGCGATATCCGCCACCATGAAAGCGACCGCCTGGCGGTTGGAAATGGGCTCGCCGAAGGCCACGCGCTCATTGCAGTAGGGCACCACGTAATCGAGCACAGCCTGACAGGTGCCCACCGCGAGCGCGCAGATGCCCAGGCGTGACAGATCGATGAAGCGTTGCATATCGAAGCTGCCCTCGCCGAGCAGGGCATCTATCGGCAGCTGGACATTGTCAAAGCTGAGTGTGGCCAGCTGCGCGCCGGCAAGCCCCATGTTCTCCTCGATACTGCGGGTCATGCCTTCGGGGGTGCCCTCTACAATGAACGCGGCGGGTTGCTTGCTGTCCAGCATCGCGATCACCAGCGTGAGTTCGGCGTCGACGCCCAGTGGCACCATGACCTTTTTGCCTTGCAGGGTGAAGCCATCGTTATTACTGGTGGCTGTTGTCTGCGGCGCGCTCGGGTCGAAGGTGGCGCGGGGCTCCAGTAAAGCGGTGGTGGCTGCTACGAATTCGCCGCTGCAGAAACGTGGCAGGTATTTTTCACGTTGCGCGTCAGAGCCCTGATCGAGCAGGGCGTTCACCATCCCGAGCGGCGCAGTCGCGCCCAGTGCGAGCGCCATATCGCCGTGCGCAAGATCTTCCAGGATGATCGCGTTGGACAGCGGCGAGCGTGGCATGCCCGCCCCGCCCAGCGCCTCGGGAATCGACAGCAGCGCGATGCCCAGTTCCGCCGTCTGCTGATAACAGGCATTTGCGGGCTGCTCGCCGGCGTCGACCTGCTTACCGAGCTCGCGCATTTCCTGTGCGGCGAACCGCTGCATGGTCTCGCGGTTCATACGCTGTTCATCTGTCAGGGTCAGGTCGAACAGCAGATCGTCTTCAGCATTGGACATGGTGTTTACTCTCCGTAAATTGAAAGGGGGCGATTTCGTAGTTAGTGGCTGACCAGGCTCGGCGCTTCGAGACCGCCGATAAGGTAGTCGACCAGGTGATCGAGCAAGCTGTCTTCATCAAAGTGGCTGAGGTCCCCGAGCGGCGAGCGCATCAGCCAGGCTACTTCTGCCATGCCGTGGACCACATTGGTGGCGATGAACATCAGGCGCAGCCGGCGTACCGGTGCGGGCAACTCGGGCAGTGCCTGGGCGAGCGCGTGATCGAGGCGTTGCCAGAACGGTGCGTGCACCGCGTTCACCGTGGCCGCTATGTCGGCGTCTGTTTCGCTCACCAGCCGTGACACAAAACGCAGTGCATCGTCGCCCCACGCTTGCTCGCGGCGCAGCAGTACCAGCGGCAGGAGGATATCGCGACAGGCACCGCGCAGTGTGCGCGGTGCCGGGCGTTCGTCGCGCAGGCGGAGTGTGATGCGCTGAATTTCATTCCTGATCATTGTCATGAGTGCTTCTACCACGCCCAGCCTGTTGCGGAAGTGGTAGTGCATGGCAGCCGAGTTTCTGGACCCGGCCTCCGCGCTGATGCGCCGCAGCGAGACGGCATGCAGGCCCTCATTGGCGTACAGCCGCAACGCGGTATGTAGCAAGCGCTCCCGGGTGTCCAGGCCATCATCAAGCTGTGGCGCACTTGCGCTCATGTCGAAGCGGCTTCCCGTACGCGCGCGAGAGACGGCATAAAGCGCGTATAGCTAACGGGGAACAGCCGCGCGAGCAGTGAGATGAAGCGCGCATCATTGCCTATCAGCAGGCGCCTCTTGTGCTTCTCGATGGCGCTAATGATCTGCGCCGCAGCGTCCTCAGGGGTGGTGCGCGCGGCTTTTTCGAACTGCTTGCCGCGCTCGTCGGGTGATTGATTGGGATCGCCCCCGCGGGCCATTTTCGCAATGTTGGTGCGAATGCCGCCGGGATGGACGCAGCACACGTGAATGTTGGTGCCTTCCATCTCCTGGCGCATCGCCTCGGTGTAGCCGCGCACGGCAAATTTTGCGGCGTTGTAGGCCGACTGGGTCGGTACGCCGATGATGCCGAATACGGAGGACATGTTGATCACATGCCCCTGCCGTGACTTCCGCAGTAGAGGCAGGAAGGCTTGTGTACCGTGAACCACGCCCCAGAAATTGATGCCCATCAGCCAGTCGAGATTTTCGTAATCGCAATCCTCCACCAGCGACATCAAGGCTACCCCGGCGTTGTTGATCACGATGTCTATGTGGCCGTCCTGCGCCGCGACCTCGTCGGCCCAGGCGTGCATGTCGCCGCGCTGGGCGACATCAACGATGCGCGAGTGCACGGCAACGTCCTTGCGAGGCAGGCCGGCGACTGTCTCTGCCAGGGTCTCGGAGTTGATGTCGCTGAGATGTAGCCGACAACCCGACTGGTTGAGCTGGTGAGCGAGTGCGCGGCCGATCCCGGATCCTGCCCCGGTAATGACAGCGATTTTGCCTTCTGTATACGCCATGAGTGCTTGCGCCCTGTCCTGCTGAATCGGGCTCCCATCATAGGCGCTTTCGCCGTTAAAGCAATTGCTTTATATGGCCGGCAGAGGGGCGGCCGGAACGCTCGAAGGGGCTAAACGCGGCCGGTAGTCTGGACACTGTCTGGGCTATCCCCTAAACTCCCGCCTGTTTTCACACGCTCGGTCGGCCCGCCGGGTGTAGTGTGTTCCGGCAGCAACCAGAGCAGCACCCACAGCGTCAGGCGAGATGCGGTCAACCATCTCGCCTTTTTGTGGGCGCCCGACCGAAAGGTCAGTCACCGGAGCACGCCGGGTACCTGCGTCAGGCCACTGGTCACGGGAGGTTTGTTTGTCAGTTCCAGCCATTTTGGCCCTCGAGGATGGCAGCGTTTTCACCGGCGTTGCAGTGGGTGCCGACGGCTCTGCGGTGGGTGAGGTGGTCTTCAACACCGCCATGAGTGGTTACCAGGAAATTCTTACTGATCCCTCCTACGCGCGCCAGCTGGTGACGCTGACCTATCCGCACATCGGCAATACCGGCGTCAACACAGAAGACGAGGAATCCGGGGCCGTCTGGGCGGCCGGCCTCATCATTCGCGACTTGCCGATGCTGGCGAGCAACTACCGTAATCAACAGTCGCTGGACGAGTACCTGCGCGAGCGCAATATTGTTGCGATCGCGGAAATCGATACCCGCAGGCTGACCCGTATCCTGCGCGACAAGGGCGCCCAGGGCGGTTGCATAATGGCGGGCGAAGATGCCGATGAGCATACCGCGCTGGTCCGGGCGAAACAGTTTCCCGGGCTTAAAGGTATGGATCTGGCAAAGGAGGTGTCAGTTGCCGAGCCTTACGCCTGGACGCAGGGCAGTTGGCGCTGGGACGAGGGCCACAGCGAGCGGTCGGCGGCTGAATTGCCCTGGCATGTTGTGGCCTACGACTACGGCGTCAAGCGCAACATTCTGCGAATGCTGGTGGATCGAGGCTGCCGGCTGACAGTGGTGCCGGCACAGACGCCAGCCGGCGAGGTACTGGCGCTGGCCCCCGATGGCATCTTCCTGTCCAACGGGCCCGGCGATCCCGAGCCCTGCACCTACGCCATCGATGCCATCCGCGAACTCCTGGCCACAGAAATTCCCCTGTTCGGCATTTGCCTCGGGCACCAGCTGCTCGGCCTGGCTTCCGGCGCCGCCACGACAAAAATGAAGTTCGGTCACCACGGCGCCAACCACCCTGTGCAGAATCTCGACGATGGCAGCGTCCTGATTACGAGCCAGAACCACGGCTTCGCAGTGGATGAGGGCAGCCTGCCGGACAATTTACGCATCACCCATACATCGCTGTTCGACGGCAGTCTGCAGGGTATACACCGTACCGATCGCGATGCCTTCAGTTTTCAAGGTCATCCGGAGGCGAGTCCGGGGCCGCACGACGCGGCCCCCCTGTTCGATCACTTCATCGAGCTCATGGCGGCTCGCGCAGAGAAGAACTGAGCCATGCCCAAGCGTACCGACATTCAAAGCGTACTGATCCTGGGGGCCGGCCCTATCGTTATTGGCCAGGCCTGCGAGTTTGATTACTCCGGCGCACAGGCTTGCAAGGCCCTGCGCGAGGAGGGTTACCGGGTAATCCTGGTGAATTCCAACCCGGCCACCATCATGACTGACCCGGCCATGGCGGATGCCACCTACATTGAGCCTATCAAGTGGCAGACGGTCGCGCGCATCATCGAGCAGGAGAAGCCCGATGCACTGCTGCCCACAATGGGTGGCCAGACGGCACTTAACTGTGCTCTGGATCTGGCGCGCGAGGGCGTCCTGGAGCAGTTTGGCGTGGAAATGATCGGCGCCAACAAAGAGGCGATCGACAAAGCCGAAGACCGCCAGCTGTTCGATGAGGCGATGAAGCGCATCGGTCTGGAGACGCCCCGGGCCGCGCTTGCGCACAGCCTCGAGGAAGCCTTTCAGGTTCTCGATTCGATCGGTTTTCCCTGCATTATCAGGCCATCGTTTACCATGGGTGGCAGCGGCGGCGGTATCGCGTATAACCGTGGCGAATTTGAGGAAATCTGTCGGCGCGGGCTGGACCTGTCACCGACGAACGAATTGCTGATCGATGAATCCCTGATCGGCTGGAAAGAGTTTGAGATGGAGGTGGTGCGCGACAAGAAGGACAACTGCATCATCGTGTGCTCCATCGAAAATTTCGACGCCATGGGTGTGCACACTGGCGATTCCATCACCGTGGCGCCGGCGCAGACCCTCACGGACAAGGAATACCAGATCATGCGCAATGCCTCGCTGGCGGTATTGCGTGAGATCGGCGTAGAGACGGGTGGTTCCAACGTGCAGTTTGGCCAGGACCCTGAAACCGGGCGCATGGTCATCATCGAGATGAATCCGCGCGTTTCGCGCTCATCGGCGCTCGCCTCCAAGGCGACGGGTTTTCCCATTGCCAGGGTGGCGGCGAAGCTGGCGGTTGGCTACACCCTGGATGAATTGCAGAACGATATTACCGGTGGCGCCACGCCCGCATCGTTCGAGCCTTCTATTGACTATGTAGTCACCAAGATTCCCCGGTTTGCCTTTGAAAAGTTCCCGGGTGCTTCCCAGCGCCTCACCACCCAGATGAAGTCCGTGGGCGAGGTGATGGCCATCGGGCGGACTTTCCAGGAGTCACTGCAGAAGGCGCTGCGCGGCCTGGAGGTTGAATCGGCTGGTTTTGAGCACCGCATCGATGTGGATGACCCGGAGTTGCGGGATGAGCTCGTGCTGGAGTTGACCAATCCCGGCCCCGACCGTATCTGGTATCTCGCCGATGCCTTCCGCGCCGGTATGGAGCTCGAGGAGATCTCCAGGTTATCGGGTGTCGATGCCTGGTTCCTGGTGCAGATCAAAGACATTGTCGATACCGAAAACAGCCTGAAAACCGTGCAGCTCGCGGAAATAGACGGCCGCCAGATGTTCGCCCTGAAACGCAAGGGTTTCTCGGACGAAAGGCTCGCGGTGCTGCTGGCGGCAACAGAGGCCGAGGTGCGTGCGCATCGCCACCAACTCGGCATCAGGCCGGTATACAAGCGGGTTGATACCTGTGCCGCGGAATTTGCCACGTCCACTGCCTACATGTATTCCACCTATGAAGAGGAGTGCGAGGCAGCGCCCAGTGAGCGGGACAAAATCCTGGTTCTGGGGGGCGGTCCCAATCGCATCGGGCAGGGCATCGAGTTCGATTACTGCTGTGTGCACGCTGTTCTGGCGATGCGCGAGGATGGCTACGAGACCATTATGGTCAACTGTAATCCCGAGACAGTCTCCACTGACTATGACACCTCGGACCGTCTCTATTTTGAGCCGGTCACGCTGGAGGATGTGCTGGAGATCGTGCGCGTTGAGCAGCCAAAAGGGGTTATTGTGCAGTTTGGCGGACAGACGCCGCTGAAGCTCGCCCGTGCGCTGGAGGCGGCTGGTGTGCCGATTATTGGTACGACACCGGATGCCATCGACCGGGCAGAGGACCGTGAGCGTTTTCAGCACATGATCCAGAAGCTGGGTCTGCGCCAGCCCGCCAACACCACGGTTCGCAGTACTGAAGAGGCGGTAGCCGCCGCGCAGGACATCGGCTACCCGCTGGTGGTTCGCCCCTCCTATGTGCTGGGTGGGCGCGCGATGGAAATCGTCTATCGCGAAGAAGACCTGCTGCGCTACATGCACAGTGCGGTCAAGGCCTCGGATGACGCCCCCGTGTTGCTGGATTCTTTCCTGTCGGCGGCGATCGAGGTGGATATTGACGCGGTTTCCGATGGCAAGGAGGTGGTGATAGGCGCGATTATGCAGCACATTGAGCAAGCGGGTGTGCACTCCGGTGATTCCGCCTGCTCACTGCCACCGTACAGCCTGGATAGCGCCGTGCAGGATCTCATGCGCGAACAGGTAAAGCAGATGGCGCTGGAACTGGGCGTCTGTGGGTTGATGAATGTGCAACTTGCCTGGCAGGACGACACCGTTTATGTGATTGAGGTAAACCCGCGCGCTTCGCGCACCGTGCCGTTTGTCTCCAAGTGCATTGGCGCATCGCTCGCCAAGATAGCGGCTCGCTGTATGGCCGGTACCAGCCTGGCGGAGCAGGGTTTCACGCGGGAGGTGGTGCCGGATTATTTCAGCGTGAAAGAAGCCGTGTTGCCGTTCAACAAGTTCCCGGGCGTCGATCCCATCCTCGGGCCCGAAATGAAGTCCACAGGCGAAGTCATGGGTACCGGCGATACCTTCGCGGGAGCGTTTGCCAAGGCGCAGCTGGGTGCGGGCAGTGGTCCGCCCGCCAGCGGTACCGCCCTGCTCAGCGTGCGCGATGTAGACAAGCCCGGCATCCTGGGAGTGGCGCGCGATCTGGTAGAGTTGGGTTTCGATCTGGTTGCCACCGGCGGGACGGCCAAAGCACTGGAGACAGCGGGGCTGCAGGTTCGGCGGGTGAACAAGGTCACCGAGGGGCGGCCACATATCGTCGACATGATCCTGAACGACGAAGCCGATATTATTGTCAACACCACGGAAGGGCGCCGCGCCATTGAGGATTCCGCGTCGATCCGCGCGAGCGCCGAGGCACATCGTGTTTTCTATACCACTACGCTGACTGCGGCACAGGCGATATGCCTGTCGCTGAAGCACCGTGAAGACCGGACGGTTCGGCGGCTGCAGGACTTGCACCGGAGGTTGAACAGATGAACAAGTTTCCCATGACGATTGCCGGCGAAGCGGCTTTGCGCAGCGAGCTGGAGCGCTTGAAAAAAGTGGACCGGCCGCGCATATCGCAGGCTATCGCCGATGCGCGTGAACACGGCGACCTGAAAGAAAATGCGGAATACCACGCCGCGCGCGAACAACAGAGCTTTGCCGAGGGACGCATCCAGGAGATCGAGGGCAAGCTGGCCAACGCCCAGGTGATTGACGTGAGCAAAATTGCGAAAACCGGCAAGGTTATTTTTGGCACCACGGTGGACCTGATCAACATTGATACCGATGCGACCGTCACCTACCGCATCGTGGGTGAGGACGAGGCCGACGTTAAGAGCAATCTGATCTCTATCGGGTCCCCGATTGCGCGCGCGCTGATCGGCAAGGAGGAGGGCGACGCGGTGGTTGTCAAGGCTCCCGGCGGCGATATCGAATACGAAATTGACCAGGTGCGCCATATCTAGCGGATAGCCCGCTGGCCGCAGCGCAAGCGGTCCATTGATGCAAATAATTCTCATTAATGTTATGGTGCCGCCACTTTAGCGGGTGGACATCAATGGACGCGACCTTATCCCTGTGGTCCTTGCGGGCTGGCCAGGCCTGCCAGATCCTGGGTTTTGACGATAGCCTCGCGGAACCTTATCGCATTCGCCTGATGGAGCTCGGCTTTCACCCTGACGAGCGGGTGGTCTGCCTGCACGCCCCGGCCTTCGGCGCACCGAAGGTATTCCGCGTGAGCAACACGGTATATTCACTGGATGACGAGGTCGCCGCCCATGTGCGCGTGAGCCTCGATGTCTAGGGTCCTGCTGATCGGGAGCCCGAACTCCGGTAAGAGCCTGCTGTTCAACCGTCTTACCGGCATGGCGCACAAGGTCGCGAACTATCCCGGTATCACGGTCGACGTGGGCGTGGGCAATTTGCGTGGCCTGCCGGAAACCCGGCTGGTCGACTTTCCCGGTACGTATTCGCTGCAGCCGATCTCGGCGGAGGAGCGAGTCGCGGTGGCGGAGTTTGAGCGTGCGCTCGAAGACCCCGAGGTGGAGCAGGTGCTTTGCCTCATCGATTCGACCCGGCTCGAGAAAAGCCTGTATTTCACGCTGCAGGTGATTCGCGATTGCGCCCGGTTCGGCAAGCCTGTGACCGTGCTTGCAAACATGATCGACGTGCTCGACCGGCACTCGCTTGCCTTTGATGCCGAGGGCCTTTCGGACGCGCTGAAAACGCCGGTACTGCCGATTTCGGCCCGCTCCGGCAAGGGCGTGGACGCGGTAGTCAGTCAACTGCTGCACAATCGCGAGGCGCGTGAACCAGCCTCTGGCGGCGCCTTTGCGGACAGCCCCGACGCGCTCCTGCGCGGCACAGCACACCAGCTGGCGCGACGCTATGGTCCCAAGGGTGATGTACTGGTCCAGAGTCAGGCGCGTCTGGATCAGTTTTTCCTGGGCTCCCTCACGGGCGGCGCGGCCTTCTTTTTGATCATGTATCTCCTGTTCCAGTCTATTTTCACCTGGTCCGCACCAGCCATGGACGCCGTGGAAAGCTCCCTGGCATGGCTGGCGGCGCTCATCTTGCCACTCATCGGCGTTGATTTGCTGCGCGATTTCACGGCAGATGCGCTATTCAGTGGAATCGGCGCATTCCTGGTTTTCGTGCCACAGATTTTTGTGCTCACTTTCATTATCGGTTTGCTTGAAGACTCGGGGTATATGGCGCGGGCCGCGCTGATATGCCATAAGCCATTGCGGATGTTCGGGCTCACGGGCAAGAGTTTTATTCCCATGCTGTCGGGTGTGGCTTGCGCCATTCCCGCGATTTATGCCGCGCGTGCAGTTGACTCCCCCCGCAAGCGATTGCTGACCTACATGGCAATTCCACTCATGCCCTGCTCCGCGCGTTTGCCGGTTTATACCCTGCTGATCGCCGCGTTCGTGCCCTCAACTACCACACTTGGCGGCCTCGTGGGGTGGCAGGGTCTCGCCATGTTCGGCATCTACTTTTTCGGTATGTTCTGCGGCCTCCTCATCACCGGCATCGTCTCGCGCATGAGCCACGATCGTTTCACCGATCTGCCTTTTGTACTCGAGTTGCCTCCCTACAGGCTTCCGGGGCTCATGCCACTGGTGCGCAACGCGTTCAACCGCAGCAAACATTTTGTCACCAAGGCGGGCAGGATTATCTTTGTCGTGACGGTGGCGGTCTGGGTGTTGGGTTATTTCCCCAATTTCGGTGCCGATCTCGGGCAGTCGTGGCTGGGTCAGCTCGGTCACTGGATCGAGCCCCTGTTCAGCCCCCTCGGCCTTGACTGGCGCTATGGTGTCGCCATCTTTACCTCATTCCTTGCGCGTGAGGTGTTCGTGGGCACGCTGGGTACGATCTTTGGCATTGAGGGCGCTGAAGAAAACATGGTGCCGCTGGTAGAGCATATTCAGGCCAGCGGTATGGCGCTCGGTTCCGGCCTGGCGTTGCTGGTGTTCTTCGCTATCGCCCTGCAGTGTGTGTCGACGCTTGCGATACTGACCAAGGAGAGCGAGTCGCGCGGGCTGGCGATCAAGATGTTTTGCGCTTACTTTCTGTTTGCCTACCTCGCTGCACTTGGCGTTTACCATTTCACGGCACTGTTCGTCTGAACGGTTTAGTCTGGTCGCTGTTGCTGAAACAGCCGAACCCTGGCCAGCAGAAGTTGTGCCACGAGCTCGAGCAGTAGCGCGTGATTTTCCTGGTGAATACTTTGCAGTCCGCTGTTGATTGACGTTTCGAGCGCATCGCGCTGGGTCGCACTGAGGCCATCGGGCAAATTGATACTGAAACAGTACTGTTCGGATTCGCTCACGCGCACGTAAATGTCGCTGAGCTGGGAAGCGGCGAACGCGACCAGTTGTTCGTCGGCTCCCTTGCTGCGCAATAGCTGACCGAGCTGACGCTCGAGATAAGCCAGTCCCTGTGCTTGCTGCGATGGGAATTCAAGCACATCACCCATGCATAGCTGTCTCCGGATGCTTGCCGGACATGTTAGCGAAGTGACTGTGCGGCGGCAATCGATCCTTGTCGGAGCGGTACCCTGGGGGTGGCTTTCGATCTTTCGCTGCGCGGCTCAGCGTCCGTTACTTCAGGCGCAACAGGTTGGAGAGTCTGGGATCGGGTTTGGCTGTGCGACGCAATACCAGGATGATATTGCCGATGCTTTGCACGATCTCCGCCCCGGTGCGCTCGCATAACTCCTCGGCCACAGCCTGTTTCTTTCGACGGTCGCCCACTGCCAGCTTTACCTTGATGAGTTCGTGTCGCGAGAGTGCGCCGTCGACCTCGGCTATGACGTTGTCCGAGAGGCCGCTGCCGGCGACGATAACCACTGGCTTCAATTTGTGCCCGAGGGCACGTAGTTGCCGGGCTGCTGCGGAAGAGTTCTTTTGCATGGGAGCTTAGAGGGTACAATACCGACTGATTGGAAGCCCGTAGTCTACACAAGGGGCTCCGGGCGGGATACCGTATTCAGGGGAAATGCTTGGCGAAGAAACGCTCTTCCAGTAAGGCCTGGTTGAAGGAACATCGCGATGACCCGTATGTGCAGCGAGCGCAGCGCGATGGCTACCGCTCTCGAGCGAGCTACAAGTTGCTGGAATTATTGGAAAAAGACAGGTTCCTGCGGGGTGGTATGACGGTGCTGGATCTGGGTGCCGCGCCCGGGGGCTGGTCGCAGGTGGCTGCCAGTGCGGTTGGCGACCAGGGCAGGGTGATAGCGTCCGATATCCTGTTGATGGATGCTATCGCGGGCGTTGAGTTTGTTCAGGGGGATTTCACCGAGGACGCTGTATTCGATGAGATCCTTGCATTGCTCGGGGGCCGCACTGTGGATGCGTTGATATCCGATATGGCGCCCAACATGAGTGGTGTGAACGCAGTGGACCAGCCGCGGTCTATGTACCTGGTGGAGCTGGCACTGGATATGGCGCAGCGGGTGTTGGCACCGGGTGGGACGTTTGTCAGCAAGGTGTTTCACGGGGAGGGATTCGACGCGGTGTTCGGCGAGGTGAAGCAGGTTTTCGAGCGTGCGGCCGCGCGCAAGCCCGGGGCGTCGCGCTCGCGCTCGCGCGAAGTCTATCTGGTGGGTACCGGGTTTCGTGGCCGACAGGCCGGTTGACTTGCGGTTGAAACGTGGAGAGATCGCCCCAACTGTAGTAAATTGGGCCGCGCAACCCGCCCGCCGGATTCGTCGACCATTGGTCGCGGTTTTTACAACTTTTAGTCCCTCGATCGCACTGTATTCTGGTTATAATTGGCGGGTAGAGGATACGCGCGAGCGGTCACAGGTGGACGCATCGCATGGCGGAGCATCGTGCTCCGGGTGAGGTAACGGCTTTGAATGATATGGTAAAAAATCTACTACTCTGGCTGGTCATCGTGGCCGTACTGCTGTCGGTGTTCAACAATTTCAACATGCAGGGCGCCCCGGAGCAGGTCGGCTATTCCGATTTTATCAAGGAAATCCAGCAAGACAGGGTGGAGAAGGTCGTTGTCGATGGCCTCACCATCTCCGGAGAGCGCTATGACGGCTCAAGCTTCGAGACCATTCGACCTATGGTCGAGGATCCCAAGCTGATAGACGACCTGCTGGAGCACCGCGTCGAGGTGGTCGGCAAGAAGCCGGAGCAGCAGAGCGTCTGGACGCAGTTGCTGGTAGCCAGTTTCCCGATCCTGATCATTATTGCCGTGTTCATGTTTTTCATGCGCCAGATGCAAGGCGGTGCCGGAGGGCGCGGCGGACCCATGAGCTTCGGTAAAAGTAAAGCCAGGCTGCTGGGTGAAGACCAGATCACGACGACCTTTGCGGATGTCGCCGGGGTGGACGAGGCCAAGGAAGATGTGCAGGAACTGGTAGAGTTCCTGCGTGACCCCGGTCGTTTCCAGAAGCTTGGCGGGCGCATTCCGCGCGGGGTGCTCATGGTCGGGCAGCCCGGAACGGGCAAGACGTTGCTCGCCAAGGCGATTGCGGGCGAAGCGAAAGTTCCTTTCTTTTCCATATCCGGCTCCGATTTTGTGGAAATGTTTGTCGGTGTGGGCGCGTCACGTGTGCGCGATATGTTCGAGCAGGCGAAAAAACAGGCGCCCTGCATCATCTTTATCGACGAGATCGACGCGGTAGGCCGCCATCGCGGCGCGGGTCTCGGTGGTGGTCACGACGAGCGCGAGCAGACTCTCAACCAGCTGTTGGTTGAAATGGACGGCTTCGAGGTGAATGACGGCGTGATTGTCATAGCCGCCACTAACCGCCCCGATGTGCTGGATCCGGCGCTGCTCCGCCCGGGCCGTTTTGACCGCCAGGTAGTGGTAGGGCTGCCGGATATCCGGGGGCGCGAGCAGATTCTCAAGGTGCACATGCGCAAAGTGCCCTTGTCCGAGGATGTCGAACCCTCGAAAATTGCACGCGGCACGCCGGGGTTTTCCGGTGCCGACCTGGCCAATCTTGTGAACGAGGCGGCCCTGTTTGCGGCACGCGCCGGCGTGCGCACTGTGGGTATGCAGCAGTTTGAGTTGGCCAAGGATAAAATCATGATGGGCGCCGAGCGCAAGTCGATGGTGATGTCCGAGGCCGAAAAGCGCAATACGGCTTACCACGAGGCGGGGCATGCGATTGTTGGACGCCTGATGCCCGAACACGACCCCGTGTACAAGGTGAGCATTATTCCGCGTGGCCGGGCACTGGGTGTGACCATGTTCCTGCCCGAGGAAGACCGCTACAGCCACAGCCGCCGGCACATCATCAGCCAGATTTGCAGTTTGTTTGGCGGGCGCATAGCCGAGGAGATGACCCTTGGCAAGGATGGAATTACCACCGGTGCTTCGAACGACATAAAACGCGCAACAGAGATTGCTCGCAAGATGGTGACCCAGTGGGGCCTCTCGGAGAAGATGGGGCCGTTGATGTACGACGAGGGTGGTGAGGAAGTATTCCTCGGGCGCAGCGCCGGCCAGCAACACCAGGCAGTGTCAGATGACACAGCGACACAGATCGATCACGAAGTGCGGCGCATCATCGACGAGTGCTACCTCACTTCCCAGCGTATTCTCGAGGAGAATGTCGAGAAACTCCACGCGATGGCGCAGGCGCTGATGCTCTACGAGACGATCGACGCGGAACAGATAGGCGACATCATGGCTGGACGGGAAGCGCGCGAGCCCAAGGATTGGGGCGGGCCTCCTGATCAGGGCGCTACCCCGCAGCCAGAGTCGGGCGTTGAGCAAGGCGGTTCCAAAGACGGCCCGATAGGTGACCCTGCGGGCGAGCACTAACCGCGGAGCCCGACTTGTCGCAGCGCCCCGTTTCCCGTCCGCGGCCGGTGCTTGAATGCGCCGGCCGCGAGCTGGATCTCTCACGCCCTCTTGTGATGGGGGTGATTAACGTAACGCCCGATTCCTTTTCCGATGGCGGCACGCTGTTCAGCGGCGGCAGACCTGACCTCGGTCTTACCCTTGCGCGCGCCGAGAGCATGTTGCGCGAGGGCGCAGCGATTCTCGATATTGGAGGCGAATCCACGCGACCCGGGGCGGCTGCGGTCCCCGCGCAGGAAGAGATGGAGCGCGTTCTGCCGGTGGTTGAACGCCTGGCTGCCGAGTTCGATGCAGTGATATCCGTGGATACCAGTACTCCCGAGGTGATGGCGGCGGCCGCGGAGGCGGGCGCAGGCATGCTCAACGATGTGCGCGCGCTGTCGCGAGAGGGCGCACTGGCTGCAGCAGCAGCCTCAGGTCTGCCGGTATGCCTGATGCACATGCAGGGCGAGCCCGGCTCCATGCAGTTGAACCCCCAATACCAGGACATTGTCGCCGAGGTGGCCGGCTATCTCATGCAGCGGGTTGCGGCCTGTGAGAGCGCCGGTATAGCGCGGCAACGGTTGTTACTGGATCCGGGGTTTGGCTTTGGCAAATCGGTGGCGCACAATATGGCGCTGCTGCGAGGGCTGCCAACCCTCGGCGCGCATGGCTTGCCGTTGCTGGTGGGTCTTTCCCGCAAGTCCATGATTGGCAAACTACTGGGGCGCGAGGTAGATGAACGCCTGCCCGCGAGTATCGCGCTGGCCGTTCTGGCTGTTGAGCGCGGTGCGGCAATTATAAGAACGCACGACGTCGCAGCCACGCTGGATGCCTTGGCGATGTGCGCGGCGTTGCATGAAAAGGATGGCACATGAACAAACGCTATTTCGGCACTGACGGCATTCGGGGTTCGGTGGGTGACGGCCCGATTACGCCGGATTTCATGCTCAAGCTGGGCTGGGCGAGTGGCAGGGTATTTGCTCGTTCAGCGGCCGGGCAGGGTCGTTGCACGGTTATCATCGGTAAAGACACCCGCGTGTCGGGCTATATGTTCGAGTCCGCTCTTGAGGCCGGCCTGGTTGCGGCGGGAGTCGACGTCAAGCTGCTGGGGCCGATGCCCACGCCCGCGGTCGCATTGATGACGCGCAAACAGAGTGCGGATGCCGGTATTGTCATCAGCGCATCGCACAACCCGTTTTACGACAATGGCATCAAGTTTTTCGGCGCCGACGGCTCCAAGCTGCCGGACGCCACGGAACACGCTATTGAGGCGGAACTGGAGCTCGACATCGCCACGGTCCGCTCGCGCGATATCGGTAAGGTGGTGCGCGTAGACGACGCGGCGGGCCGCTATACCGAGTTTTGTAAGTCCACGGTACCGGAAGGATTTAATTTGCGTGGTCTGCGCATTGCACTGGACTGTGCGCACGGCGCGACCTATCACATTGCGCCCAATGTGCTGGAGGAGTTGGGTGCGGAAGTGTTTGCCATGGGCGTACAGCCGGACGGTTTCAATATCAACCAGGGGGTCGGTTCGACCGATATTGACGCACTCTCGAAGCTGGTGCGCAAAAAAGGCGCCCACCTGGGCATTGCCTATGATGGTGACGGTGATCGCGTGCTGATGGTGGACGACCAGGGCGGGCTGATCGATGGCGACGAATTATTGTATATCATTGCCATGCACCGTCTCGCGTTGGGAAAGTCAGATGCGGGCGTTGTGGGTACGCAGATGTCCAATCTCGGTTTGGAATTGGCGCTCAGGGAGGAAGGTCTGCAGTTCGACCGTGCCCAGGTGGGCGATCGACACGTCAAAGCGCGCATGGAGGCCAACGGCTGGGTGCTGGGTGGCGAATCCTCCGGCCATATCATCTGCTCTGATGTCACCACCACGGGCGACGGCATCGTTGCCTCACTGCAGGTTCTGATGGCGCTTCGGGCCGCCAGGGGCGACCTGGCCGGCCTGCGCTCCGGCATCAACATGCTGCCGCAGACCATGATCAATGTGCACATTAAAGAGCGGGTAGACCTCGCGACTTTTCCGGCGATTGCGTCTTCTGTTGAGGCCGTGGAGCGAGAACTGGGCAGCCGGGGCAGGGTGTTGCTGCGCACTTCCGGTACTGAACCCAAGGTCCGCGTGATGGTCGAGGGAGAAGATGCAGGCAAAGTCGCTTCGCTGTGCCGGGGGTTGGCGGATACCGTGGAGCTGGCGTTGGCATGAGTTGCAAATACCGTCAGTGAAGCTCGCGGGCGCCTTGTCAGGGTTGGGCAACTTGGTTACCATTGCCGCCGCTTTTTTGCCCGGAGGGCCAAATGCGTCAAGCGTTGGTTGTCGCTAATTGGAAGATGCATGGGTCCCGGGACAGTGTTGCGGCTCTGCTCAGCGCGCTGAAGTCCGGCCCGCTTGCCACCACGGTAGAGGTGGCAGTTTGCCCCGCCTACGTGCATCTGGCCCAGGCGGTCTCTGTTTGCGAGGGGTCGCAGATCGCTGTCGGCGGACAGGATTGCAGTCACGCAAACAAGGGAGCCTACACCGGTGAGATTGCAGCCGGGATGCTGGCAGATGCCGGATGTCGTTGGGTGATTCTCGGCCACTCGGAACGCCGCCAGCAGCATGGCGAATCAGATGCGCTGGTGGCCGCCAAGGTGAGCGCAGCGGTGGCGGCCGGCCTGGCGCCGATAGTCTGCGTTGGTGAGACCCTGGAGCAGCGTGAGTCCGGAGTTGCAGAGAAGGTGGTTGCGGCACAGCTTGATGGTGCCCTGGCTTCGCAGCCGGATCTTCGCGGTTTGGTGATCGCCTATGAGCCGGTATGGGCCATCGGTACTGGCCTCACGGCCACGCCGGAGCAGGCCCAGGCAATGCACGAGTGTATTCGTGCGCAACTGGGTCGCATGGGTGGGATGGATCCGCAGTCGGTGCGGGTCCTGTATGGGGGCAGCGTCAAGACCGCCAATGCCGCGCGCTTGTTTGCCGAGCCGGACATAGATGGAGCGCTGGTAGGGGGCGCATCGCTGATTGCTGAAGAATTTATAGCCATCGCGGCAGCGGCCGCTGTCTGAAGTGGCGTGATACGATGTCCCGCGGAGGGACGTAAACGATATGGAACAGATTATTCTAGTAGTGCACCTGCTGACAGCACTGGCGATTGTCGGGCTCATTATGCTGCAACAGGGAAAGGGGGCGGATATGGGCGCTTCCTTCGGCGCGGGCGCATCGCAGACGGTTTTCGGGTCTGATGGTAGCGGCAATGCGCTGACGCGTGCAACAACCTGGCTGGTAGTGCTGTTTTTCAGCACCAGTTTCGGTCTCGCGATCCTCGCGACCCAGAAATCGGAAATGGTCGATGAACTCGACCTGATGCTGCCGGCTGCCGTGCAGGAGGCAGCACCTGCTGCTGAAGAAGAATTGCCGGTAGTGGATGAGCAAGAGCCGGCGATGACAGACGACACAGGAGGGGACCTTCCCAGCCTGGATTAACCCAGAGTTTTGCCGAAGTGGTGGAATTGGTAGACACGCTATCTTGAGGGGGTAGTGAGCTATGCTCGTGCGGGTTCAAGTCCCGCCTTCGGCACCA
>CAZFJQ010000052.1:0-24114 GCA_964519755.1 uncultured Halioglobus sp. | reverse complement strand
TCCCTGGCGTATGCGCCAGACAGTCAGTCCTCGAGCCGATAATCTCCAATCGGGGGTTCCAGGCCACTGTAGGTGTGCATGTCCGGCACAGACCGGAAAGCCTGATACAGTGCGGGAACCACCACCTTGAACCATCGGGTTCAAGGGCAGCACTGTCAGCGGTATGCCGGGAATCCCACTGATACATGTCGAAAGCCGCGGAGCAAAAAGTTCTCCTGAGGCGCTCTCTGCGGAGCCTGCGCCAACAACTCGGCCACTCGGCGCAGGCACTCGCAGCCCACTCTCTCACCGACATCGTCGAGCAACTGCCGCAGTGGCCGCAGGTGCGGACACTCGCGCTGTATCGCGCGGCCGACGGGGAGATCGGCACCGACCCCCTTACAGCGAGGGCGCGCCAGCTCGGAAAGGAAATCCACTTGCCGGTGATTGGCGCGGACCAAACACTCAGCTTTGCTCTCTGGGCCAGTGGTGTACCACTGCGACCAAATCGCTACGGCATCGGAGAACCTCCGACTGATGCGCCACGCTGCTCGGCAACCGAACTCGACCTGCTGTTCTTGCCTGTGGTGGCATGGGATGCATCCGGAGGACGCCTGGGTATGGGCGGGGGATTCTACGATCGCACGCTGGGTACCGCGGAGCACGCACCCGGCACAAAGCCTTTGCTAGTGGGCCTGGCGCACGACTGTCAGGAGGTGGCCCGGATCCCGCAGGAACCCTGGGACAGGACACTGGATTTCATAGCAACCGGGTCGCGGTTGCTGGACTGCTCGCGCACAACGCGCGCCGACTTCGACTGATTACTCGCTGAGAATAAGGCCCGCCTGCAGGGGTGAAGCAGGGGCGGCAACGGTATCGTTGGCTGCCATGGGCAGCAACAGCGTCAGGAGAACGCCAAGTCCGAAGGCGGCTACCAGCACTACGATGACGTCAGGTTTATGTTTCACAGGCTCTCTCTTACTTATCGGGTTATGCAACACGTGCTGATCAATTCAAGCACCGCGCCCAACCCCTGTGCCAGACAGACTTTTTCAATTACAAGCATCAAAGATTGTAATTATTTAACACATTCGCCTCCATGCTAGCCCAGCACTGCGCAAAAGAAAAGCCCTGAAAGCCGCATGGTGCCTGACTTTCGCCGAATAACTCCACTTTTTTACAATTAGCCGGGCCTGGACATCGCGCCGCCGACAACACTGCTGCCGCGGACTACGGCACCGGGCTCAGCGTTCTATCGCCGCCAGGTAGAGCTGGTAAGCGCGATTATCGGTTTCTTCCCAGTAGCGGAACTTGATTCGATCGAGCAACGCCTCAAAGGCCGCCTGCTCTCGCCTGGGCACCTGTACACCAAGCAGTATGCGTCCGTAGGCTGCACCGTGGTTACGATAGTGAAACATGGAAATATTCCAGCGCCGACCAAGGCCGGTCAGAAACTTCAGCAGCGCGCCCGGGCGCTCCGGAAACTCCACGCGATACACCCGCTCATCGCCCAGATCTGACGGGGCATGTCCGCCAACCATGTAGCGAACGTGCAGCTTTGCGACCTCGTTGTCAGTCAAATCCTCCGTTGCATAGCCGCGCTGGCGCAGCTCCGCCAACAGCCCGGCAAGATCATCACCGCCCGGCACCACTGAGAGTCCGACGAAAACGTGAGCGCTCGTGGCATCCGCATAGCGGTAGTTGAATTCGGTGATATTGCGGCGTCCCAGCACGCGGCAAAACTGCCTGAAACTGCCCGGCTTTTCCGGCACGGTCACGCAGATCACCGCCTCCCGGTGCTCGCCGATTTCGGTGCGCTCGGAGATGTAGCGCAGGCGGTCGAAATTGGTGTTCGCTCCACTGACGATGGCCAGCAGATCCTGGCCACTGACCGCATTGGTCTCGACGTACCTTTTCAAGCCCGCCAGCGCCAGAGCCCCCGCCGGTTCGGCAATACTGCGGGTGTCCTCGAAAATGTCCTTGATCGCCGCGCATATTTCGTCGGTGGATACCGTGATCACCTCCGCCACGGTGTCGCGAATGAGCCGGAAGGGTTCGCGGCCGATCTGCGCTACCGCGCAGCCGTCTGCAAACAGGCCCACTTCCGTCAGCCTGTCGCGTCGGCCGCGGCTCAGAGCAAGCTTCAGGCAGGCGGCGTCCTCGGGCTCCACGGCCACGATGCGAGTCTGCGGCCAGACATACTTCACATAAGCGGCAACGCCGGCGATCAGGCCGCCACCACCCACCGGCACGAACAGGGCATCCAGTGGGCTCTGGTGCTGCCGGACAATCTCCATACCGATGGTGCCCTGTCCGGCGATCACATCCGGGTCATCAAACGGGTGCACAAAGGTCAGGCCGTGTTCTCGCACCAGGGTTGCGGCTTGCTTCGCGGCGTCCTCGAAGGAATCCCCGTGCAGAATCACCCTGGCGCCGCGGCGGCGCACCGCATCGACCTTGATCAGCGGCGTGGTGCGGGGCATTACGATGGTCGCTTTCGCGTTCAGCGTCTGGGCCGCCACGGCAACACCCTGGGCATGATTACCGGCGGATGCCGCAACCACGCCACGCGCCAGCTCATCGGCCGGCATCCGGCTCATCTTGCAGTAGGCGCCACGCAGCTTGAAGGAGAACACCGACTGCAGGTCTTCGCGCTTCAGCCAAACGCGGTTGTCCAGGCGCCGCGACATCAGCGCGGCTTCATGTATAGGTGTCTCGCGTGCAACTTCGTACACACGGGCATCGAGAATACGTTTGATATACGACTGCGGCATGTAAATTCCTGTGACACCGGGATAGCGAACGACTGTTGTCGTCAAGCGTTCCCGTTCCAGTCTATAGTAATGCCCAGCGGTATCCACGGTACAGGCGCCAGGCGCACGCACCAGTATTACCACAGCAGGCGCGGCACTCGCGCGCCGGAGACGCACCCGGGGGCAACAGCAGGAGGACGCGACCGAATGAACCAGGACGAACTCAAACAGGCCGTGGCGGAAGCCGCGATCGCCTACATCAGGCCGAAGCTCGAGAACGACACCATTCTCGGCATCGGCACCGGCTCCACCACCGATCGCTTCATCGATGCGCTGGCTGATATCCGCGGCCTGTTCAATGCCACGGTGGCAAGCTCGGAGGCATCCGCCAGCCGGCTGCGCAGTCACGGCATCACCGTGTACGACCTGAACACGGTGGACAGTGTGGACTTCTACATCGATGGCGCGGACGAGGCAAACAGCTCGCTGCAGCTGATCAAGGGCGGTGGCGCTGCGCTGACCCGCGAAAAAATCGTCACCGCCGTGGCGCGTGAATTTATCTGTATCGCCGACGAAAGCAAGCTCGTGCGGACGCTCGGCGCATTCCCCCTGCCGGTAGAGGTTATACCCATGGCGCGAAGCCACGTCGCGCGAGAACTGGTGAAACTCGGGGGCGATCCGATTTATCGGGAAGGTGTCACCACCGACAACGGCAACGTGATTCTCGATGTACACAATTTCGCCATTCCCCAACCACTCGCCACCGAGGAAAGGATAAACAACATCACCGGGGTAGTGACTAACGGTCTGTTCGCGCTAAAACCAGCCGATGTGCTGTTGCTGGGCACAGCACAGGAAGGCGTGAAAACACTGCGCGCACAACAGGGGTAGATCAGTCGAAGACTTTCCCCGGGTTCATAATGCCCCGGGGATCAAAAGCCTGTTTAATCTGTCGCATGATGTCTATTTCGGCCTGAGAACGCGAATATCGCAGGTAATCTTTTTTTAGCAGCCCGACGCCGTGCTCCGCTGACACACTGCCGCCGTGGCGCTCGACAATCTCGAACACCCAGCGGCTGACCTCACCGCAGCGCTGCTGGAACTCCGCAATGCTCAATGTGTCGGGCTTGAGAATGTTCAAATGCACGTTGCCATCGCCGATGTGGCCGAACCAGACAATTTCAAAATCCGGATAGCTGGCGTTGACCACCTGCTCTACATCCGCAAGAAATGCCGGTACCCGTGACACCACGGTGGCGATATCGTTTTTATAGGGCGTCCAGCGCGCGAGCGTTTCGGAAATATCCTCACGCAGCCGCCACAGGGCCTGCGCCTGCGCCACGCTCTGGCTGATCACGCCATCGAGAACCCAGCCCTCCTCGACGCAGCGTTCGAACAGTTCCATTGCCTGCTCCGCCATACGGCCTGCGCCGTCCTGTTCCAGTTCAAGCAACGCGTAGTAGGGTGCAACAGTTGCAAACGGGCGCTGCAGATCCCGGTGCGCTATCACTTTCTGCAGCGCCAGCTCGGAAAAAAATTCGAATGCGCTGAGGGTCAGGGCCGAGCGGTAAACGGCAAGTACCTCCATGACGGAGGCCATATCGGGCACCGCGAGCACCAGCACCGCCATATCTCCCGGTGGCTTGCCAAGCCGCATGGTAGCCTCGACTATCAGGCCGAGCGTGCCCTCGGAGCCGATAACCAGGTGGCGCAGGTCGTACCCCGTGTTGTTTTTCACCAGGGCCTTGTTCAGGTCGAGCAGTTCTCCGGTGCCTGTTACCAGCTTCAACCCCGCGACCCAGTCGCGCGTCATCCCGTGGCGAATCACTTTGATGCCCCCGGCATTGGTGGCGATATTCCCGCCAACCTGGCTGGAGCCACTGGAGGCGAAATCCACCGGATAGTAAAGCGCCCGTTCCTCGGCGAAGGCCTGCAATTGCGCGGTGACGACGCCGGCGCCGCAGCGGACCGTGCGGTCCACCGGGTTGAAATCGTCGATCTGGTTGAGCCGGTCCAACGCCACCACCAACTCTCCCTGACAGGCGACCGCGCCGCCACTGAGACCTGTTCGACCGCCCGATGGCACGATCGCCAGCGATTGCTCCGCCGCCAGCTGCACAATCTTCTGCACCTCGTCGATGCTGCCCGGAAGTACCACGGCGCCCGGCTGCGGGCTGGCGAAACGGGTCCAGTCAGTGCCGTAACCAACGAGCGATGCCGCGTCGCCGAGCACGCGCTCAGCGCCGACAATGGCGGCGAGGGCCGCGAGGATTTCCGGCTGTAACAGTCTGGCTTCGGGTTGGTCTGTCATGCGTGGAAAAGGCGCCTGCGATGGGAGCCCTATGCTATCATACGCGCCCTTTCGTGCCCCACTCATCCGCAAACCGAGCAAGGAACACCGCCCGTATGGCGAAGCGATCGCTGGAAAAAGACAAGATCAGGATTCTGCTGTTGGAGGGCGTGCACCCCTCGGCAGAGGAAACGCTGCGGGCTGCCGGCTACCACAACATAGAGTGTCATCCGAAAGCCCTGCCGGAGGAGGCGCTGAAGGAGGCGATAGCGGGTGTTCACTTCGTCGGCATCCGCTCTCGCACCCAGTTGAATGCGGAGGTGTTTGCGGCAGCCGACAAACTGGTCGCGGTGGGCTGTTTCTGCATCGGCACCAATCAGGTCGATTTACAGGCGGCCGCCGCGCGTGGCATCGCGGTCTTCAATGCGCCTTTCTCCAACACCCGCAGCGTGGCCGAACTGGTACTGGCGGAAGCGATTCTTCTGCTGCGCGGGGTTGCGGCGAAAAACGCGGCGGCACATCGCGGACAGTGGCAGAAATCGGCGGCAGGGGCCTTCGAGATCCGCGGCAAACAGCTCGGCATCATCGGCTATGGCAACATCGGCATGCAGCTTGGCGTGCTGGCAGAAAGTGTCGGTATGCGCGTGCAGTTCTTCGACGTGACCAACCGCCTGCCGCTGGGCAACGCACGGCAACTGTCGAGCCTGCAACAGCTCCTGGCAACCTCGGATGTGGTGAGCCTGCACGTGCCCGAGGACGCGTCCACCCGCAACATGATAGGCGCCAGGGAACTGTCGCAGATGCACCCCGATGCCGTACTCATCAACGCCTCACGCGGCACCGTTGTCGATATAGACGCCCTGGCAGCCGCACTGGAGAACAAGGCCCTTGCCGGCGCGGGTATCGATGTATTTCCCACCGAGCCGCGCTCCAACGAGGATACATTTGAATCCCCCCTGAGACGTTTCGACAACACCTTCCTGACCCCGCATATCGGCGGCAGTACGGTGGAGGCGCAGGCCAACATCGGCATGGAAGTGGCGGAAAAGCTGGCCCGCTACAGCGACAACGGCACAACCACCTCGTCGGTCAACCTGCCCGAAGTCGCGCTGCCCGAACACGATGGCAGCCACCGCTTGCTGCACATTCACCGCAATGTACCGGGTATCATGAGCGCCATTAACAATATCTTCTCCGACAACGGCATCAACGTATCGGCCCAGTACCTGCAAACCAACAACGCTGTCGGCTACGTTGTTATCGACATCGATGCCGACTACAGCGATGTCGCCCTCACGAAGCTCTCGTCAATCGAGGGCACCATCCGCTGTCGCGTATTGTTCTAACTGCTGCGTAATACCCCGAAGTTGGGTACATAATCGCCGCAGCAGCCTGCCGTTAACGGTATTTTTGCGCATGTTCCCTATTCGCGGTCGTGACTGCTGCGGTGCTAAAATTGCGGCTGGAAACTGTGTTGGTGGGCTTTTCTGAAGCGGAGGAGCTGCAAGGGACACCAGGTATCAAAAGAAAGTCGGAACCGGGGCAAGGGAAGCGCTGTTTGCAAAAACACCCGGCCGGCCAGGCATATTCAGGGGCAACTATGCGCAACCGTAATCAGAAGACTTTTCAACTCAGCTTAATTTCAGCCGCAGTCACCGCAACGCTGGCCGCCGACTTCGCACTCGCGCAACAGCCGCTACTGGAAGAAGTGATCGTGACCGCAACGCGGCGAGCAGCGTCCGTACAGGACATTCCACTCAACATCACTGCGCTCGGCAGCGACCTTATTGAGCGCGAGCGCCTGACCAATTTCGCGGAGCTCGCGCGTCGCGTTCCGGGTATGATCGTGGTCGACCAGGGGCCCCGCAGCAGTAACACGCTGACAATACGCGGTCTCACTACAGACTCCATTGCAGCTCCCGACCAGACCAACAATACGGGCGGCACCGTGGCTACGTATATCGGTGAAATTCCGTTCTACGTCGACCTGCGCCTGAATGATATGGAGCGCATAGAAGTTCTGCGTGGCCCACAGGGTACGCTGTATGGCGCGGGCACCCTCGGCGGCGCGGTGCGCTATATTCCCAACAAACCGCAGTCGGACGGCATCGGCGTTGAGCTGCGTGGCGACGTCTTCAGCCTGAGCCAGAGCGACAGCCTGGGTTACGACGGTGGCGGTACCATCAATATCCCGATCATCGAGGATCGCCTGGCGGTTCGCGCGTCTATCGACTACCTGGACGACCCGGGCTTCATTGATTACAACTTCCTCGTGCGCGAACCGGGTGTTTCCAACCCGCAACCGAACTTCAACGACCCGGCCGACGTCCAGGCCAACCTGCGCCGGAAGGAAGATGCCAACACCAACGAGACCCTCTCGGGCCGCCTCGCAGTGCGCTACACGGGCGAACGCGTCGACGGCACCCTGACCTACCACTTCCAGGATTCAGAGATCGGCGCCCGGCAAATTAATCACAAGGAGGCATTCGGCACCGGCGACTACGAATCCGCGATGCGCTTTCTCGAGCCCAATGACCGTGAGAACGAGCTGCTGTCACTCGAGATCATCGCCGACCTGGGCTTCGCTGAACTGACCTCCGCCACCGGTTATGGCGAGTACACCGAGAATGGGCAGCGCGACCAGACAGACCTGCTCTATACCCTCGGCTATGGCTACGAATACTTTCCCAGCTTCGCCGCGTTCACCCGCGAAGATTCTGAAGAGCAGACATTTACCCAGGAACTGCGCCTGGTGTCGACCAGCGACGGCCCCTGGAACTGGATCGTCGGCGCCTTCTACAGCGACTTCGAACAGGATTCCCAGAGCAGGGAGTTCACGCCGGGCTACGACCAGTTCCTGGTCGACATTGGCGACGGGCTGCAGCTGCGCCCGGATGACCTGGAGTACATCGAGGTTTTCAAGGACGAGTTCAAGGAGTACGCCGCTTTCGGTGAACTGGGCTACCGCATTACCGATGCCTGGCAGGTCACTGTCGGTGCCCGCTGGTACAAATTCGAGAACGAATCGAGCGGTGGCTTCGATACGCCCCTTTACAATACGGTGCTGCTTGGTGCTCCCCAGGACGCGATCGATCCGGCCCTGGGTTTCAACGATGTTGATGACGACGACGTTATCTACAAGTTCAACACGTCCTATGACGTCAATGACGACATGATGGTGTTCGCTACCGTCAGCGAAGGCTACCGGCTCGGGGGCCTGAACGCTGTACCGGAATGTCCCGACCCGCTGCCGCCAGGCCAGAACGTTTGTGTCCTGCCGAGCGAGTTACTGATCAAATCGGATACCACCACCAACTATGAACTCGGCCTGCGCTCGACCTGGCTGGACAACTCCCTGGTACTGAATGGCTCGTTGTTCCTGGTTGAGTGGGACGACGTGCGCGTCGCCGACGTCACCACCTTTGGCCAGGCGGCTATCAGCACCAATGGCGGCTCGGCAGAGAGCATGGGCCTGGAACTGGAAGCCCAGTACCGCATCACCGACAACCTGTCGTTGATGGGCTCCTACGCCTACACCAAAGCCGAACTGACTGACGACGCGTTGTGCCTGCTCGGTGGCGACCCGGCAGACCCGCAAGGCTGTCTGGACAGCCCCGACGACGTGACTGCATTCGACGGTGATCGCCTGCCCGCCACGCCGGAACACCAGGGTTTCCTGGCACTGAACTACGTGTTCGAGCTCAGCGGCGGCTCACGTGTCGACCTGGACTGGTCCGCTACCTACAGCAGTGACATCCTGACCAAGGTCGGCGAGCGAAACTTCGGCGAGAGTCTCGACGGCTACGCGGTCCACAACGCCTCGGCAACCTGGTTCAACGAGGGGCTCGCAATCAGTCTTTACGCGGACAACCTCCTCGACGAGTACGCCGAGACCGGCGTGCGGGGCGACCGTGCCGACATCGGGCAGTTTGCCGATTTCGACTCGCGGCGTTTCTTCACCAACGTACTGCGGCCACGCCAGGTGGGTGTACGCCTGGTTTACAACTTCGACGGCTAAGGGTCATACCCGAGTTGACAAGGGGCACTCAGGTGCC
Source organism: uncultured Halioglobus sp. (assembly GCA_964519755.1). Taxonomy (GTDB): domain Bacteria; phylum Pseudomonadota; class Gammaproteobacteria; order Pseudomonadales; family Halieaceae; genus Marimicrobium. Next base: position 15,037 of record CAZFJQ010000052.1, on the reverse strand, counting down.
CTTTTTTGTTGCATGCTGCGCGCCCGCGGAGACTTTGCGCACGACCTTGCCTAGAATGAGCACATGGCGAAACCCGACGAAGAGCACATCCGCCGAGAACATCGTGCCGCCCAGCTCGCCATCCGCGATGGCAGAATGCGCGACGCACACCAGCATTGCCTGGCGGTACTGCAGGCAGACAACCGGCATGCTGACGCCTGGTTCCTTTGCGGCATTATCGCGGCCAGCAACGGGCTGCACGCGAAGGCCGAGCAAATTATCCGCAACGCCATTGCACTGGCCCCGGGAAATGCACAGTATCAAGCCGAGTTGGCCAAGGAACTGCTGGTTTTACGGCGCACCCGGGAAGCACTGACTGCGGTCGAATCGGCGCTGGCGCTGCAACCAACTGACGTTCCCACCCTGAATACACTGGGCACCGTGTTCAGCCACTCCGGCGAGCAGGAGCGGGCACTGGCATGCTACGACCGGGCGGTTGCAGCACTAGCTGACAGCACTGGCCAGGAGCATCGCTTTCGCCCCACGTTCCGCGCCGAGATTCACTACAACCGGGGTATCGCACTGCAGTTCGCCGGACGTTTTGACGAGGCTGAAGAGGAGTTCGAACAGGCGATTGCAATCAACCCTGTCGGCTTCAGCGCCCACTCGGCGCTCGCTTCGCTGCGCCGCCAGACCCCGCAGAGCAACCACGTCGCGAGACTGACAGCATTGCGCGACCACGTCGAGACATCCGCAGACCAGTTGCATGTGGGCCATGCCCTGGCCAAGGAGCAGGAAGACCTGGGGCAGTACCCGGAATCACTGGCCAGCCTGACCTGGGCCAAGGCGGCGAAGGCGCGGGAAGTGCACTATAGCGCAAGCGGGAATGCCGACCTGTTCAGCCATATCCGTTCCCTGTTCCCGGGAACCATCACCTGTGACGCGGGCTTTGACAGTCAGGAGCCCATATTCATCGTTGGCATGCCGCGCACCGGCACCACCCTGGTCGAGCGCATACTCGGCGGGCACTCGGCGGTGTTCGCTGCGGGCGAACTGAACGCCTTTCCCCGCCAGGTCAAGGCGCTGAGCGGCTCCACTTCCGCCGAAGACCTCGACCCCGAAACCCTGTCAAAGGCCGCGCGGCAGAATATGGCGGCACTCGGCAGAGCCTATCTGGAGAACACCCGTCCACGCACCGGCCACACGCCGCATTTTGTCGACAAGCTGCCGTTGAATTTTCTCTACCTCGGGTTTATTCACGCCGCGCTACCCAATGCAAAGTTGGTCTGCCTGCGCCGCGACCCGATGGACACCTGTCTCAGCAACTATCGACAGCTGTTTGCAACCAACTTCCGATACTACTACTACAACCTGGACCTGATGGACTGCGGGCGCTACTACATTGAGTTCGACCGCCTGATGAAACACTGGCGCGAGTGCATGCCGGGTAAAGTGTTCGAGTTGCACTACGAAAGCCTGGTCGAAGAGCCGGAACCCGTGTCACGCGCTCTACTGGACTTCTGCAATCTGCCCTGGGAAGACGGGTGCCTGGATTTCCAGCAGCAGGGCGGCAGTGTGGCAACGCCCAGCGCAGTGCAGGTACGCCAGGGCATTTACACCTCCGCCGTCGGTCGCTGGCGCCGCTATGGCAGCGTGATGCAACCGCTTCACGAGTTGCTATGCAATGCGGGTTGTTACGATTCGGCAACTCGCTGACCAAGCGAAATCCCGCATTGATCAAGATACAGGGTCACCCGCTCCAGATAGTCTCGTCGCAGACCGACGGACTCGTTCGCCAACTGGTGCCCGGCGTCGTTGATATACACCAGTTGACTGCCGGGGAAGAGATCCTGCACAAACGGCACGTTGTGGCGCCAGTCCACCGTGTTGTCGCGTCGACCCTGCACCACCAGCGCCGGACCCACGCCCAGGTCGCGCCGCTCCAGGCCGGCCAGCCAGCGCCTGAGCGCGGCCACCCAACTCAGCGGCACTCGATGACACTGCAGCGGCTCATGCTCAACAAACTCGAGAAACGCAGAATCCGAGGTGTTGTTCGCAAACTTGCGCGGGATACTGTCTGTAAAGTGCCGCAAGGCGCTGTGCGCGACGCGTACCCCCAACCAGCCGGCGGGGCGCACCAGTGGTGCCAGCAGTACGCAGGCCTTGAAGGGCCAGTCATAGCGGCGCGCAAAATCGATGAGCGCCGCGCAGCCGGTACTTTGCGCCATTACCCAGAGCGGCAATTCAGGCAGCCACACCTGTGACAGCACAGCATGGATCGCCTGGCTGTACTCGCCAAAATCATCAATCACCGCGGGCTCACCGGTGGAAAGCCCGTGCCCGGGAAGATCAAAACACAATACATTGCAGCCCTGCACGAGGCCCCACTCGGCGAGCTTCCCGAACAGGCCCGTATGATCGTAGTAGCCGTGCACGATAAGCAGATTCGCGACTGCATCCGGCTGGCGCCAGTGCTGGACGGCGATGCGATGGGGGCCGGACTGCACATGACCGGCCAGGTGCGTGACCCCGGGCAATTTCCCGACAAAATCAATGCCGTAGAAACTGCAAAAAGCCCTGAGCTCGGCGGAGGGGTGCGCACCCTCGCCGTAGGGAGGTAGCTGAAAACGCAGAATACGTAACGCTTCGGGGGTCAAACAGCCGCCCGCCCGTCAATGCACCCTGGGTGTCAGCTCACCAGCGTCGTAAGCCTGCTGCATGCGGGCCAGCGACAGCACCTTGATCTTGTCGGCATTACCCGCTGTACCGAACGCCTCGTAGCGCGCCTTGCAGATATCTTTCATCGCCGTGATCGTGTGGGCGAGGTACTTGCGGGGGTCGAACTCCGCAGGATTCTGCGCCATGAAGCGGCGTATCGCGCCGGTAGAAGCGAGGCGCAGGTCCGTATCGATATTGACCTTGCGTACCCCGTGGCGAATTCCCTCCTGGATCTGTTCCACCGGTACCCCATAAGTTTCGGGGATCTCACCGCCGTACTGGTTGATGATTTCCAACCACTCCTGGGGCACCGAGGAGGAGCCGTGCATGACCAGATGGGTTTCGGGAATACGCGCGTGAATCTCCTTGATGCGGCCAATCGCGAGCGTATCGCCCGTGGGCGGCCGGCTGAACTTGTAGGCGCCATGGCTGGTGCCACAGGCGATAGCGAGCGCATCCACCTCGGTTGCCTTTACAAACCGGGCCGCTTCTTCCGGGTCGGTCAGCATCTGGTCGTGAGTCAGCTTGCCCTCCGCACCTATGCCGTCTTCCTCACCGGCTTCGCCGGTTTCCAGGGAACCCAGGCATCCCAGCTCACCCTCCACGGAGACGCCGCAGGCATGCGCCGCCTGCACGGCGGTGCGCGTCACCGATACATTGTAGTCGTAGTCCATCGGGGTTTTGCCGTCTTCTCCCAGCGATCCATCCATCATGACCGAGCTGAAACCGAGCTGGATGGAACGCAGGCACACCCCGGGTGACACACCGTGGTCCTGGTGCACCACCACCGGAATATGCGGAAATTCGTTCATCGCCGCCTCCATCATGGCGCGCAGGAAGGGGGCGCCGGCGTACTTACGCGCGCCCGCACTGGCCTGCATGATGACCGGGGAGTTGGTCTCGTGCGCCGCTTCCATGATCGCGCGAGTCTGTTCCAGATTGTTCACATTGAAAGCCGGCACACCGTAGTTGTGCTCTGCCGCGTGGTCGAGTAGTTGTCGCAAACTGATTAATGCCATGCTGAAAACCCCTGATTGCTTGAGAAGAGCTCTGTCCGCCCGCGCTCAGCGCGAGGCGCGCTGCTCGAGAACCGCGACGGCGGGAAGGGTTTTACCTTCCACATACTCCAGGAATGCACCGCCGCCAGTGGAGATATAGGAGACCTTATCGGCGATACCAAATTTGTCAATTGCCGCCAGCGTATCGCCGCCGCCAGCGAGGGAAAAGGCCGTGCTCTCTGCTATCGCCTCCGCCAGGGCCCGGGTACCCTGCGCGAACTGGTCGAACTCGAAAACACCCACGGGACCATTCCAGAGTATGGTGCCGGCACCGCGCACGATGTCAGCGATTTCCCTGGCCGACTCAGGGCCTATATCCAGAATCATATCGTTCTCGTCCACCTGTGAGACGGCTTTGACAGATGCCTGTGCATCCTCCGAGAGCGCTGTCGCCGTAACGACATCCACCGGCAGCGGAATATGGGCTGTCTGCAGGAGCGCCTCGGCATCCGGAATAAGATCGTGCTCACAGAGGGATTTTCCCACCGGGCTGCCGCTGGCGGCGATGAAAGTATTGGCAATGCCGCCACCCACCACGAGCTGATCCACTTTTTCCGCGAGAGTCTGCAGCACTGTAAGTTTGGTGGATACCTTGGAGCCGCCCACAATTGCTACCAACGGCCGCGCAGGCGCCGCCAGTGCCTGCTCCAGCGCCTCGAGTTCCCGCGCCAGCAAGGGACCGGCGCAGGCGACGGGGGCGAACCTGGCGACTCCGTGGGTCGAGGCCTGCGCCCGGTGCGCGGTGCCGAAGGCGTCCATCACAAAGACATCACAGAGTGCGGCGTAGGCCCTGGCAAGTGATTCGTCGTCCGCTTTTTCGCCCGTGTTGAAACGCACATTCTCCAGCAATACCACGTCCCCCGGCGCGACCGCCACACCGTCACGCCAGTCTTTCACCAGGGTCACCGGCCTGCCGAGCAGTTCGCCAAGGTGGCGCGACACCGGCGCGAGCGAGAAGGCCTCGTCGTACTCGCCCTCGGCAGGGCGGCCCAGGTGCGACATCAGCAACACTGCGGCGCCGGCCTTCAGGGCTGCCTGAATCGTGGGCAAAGCCGCGAGAATGCGCGCATCAGAAGTGACTGCCCCATCCTTTACCGGCACGTTGAGGTCTTCCCGAATCAGCACCCTTTTACCAGAGAGGTCACAGTCGAGCATTCGCTGCATAGTCAGAGGCATTTGCCTGTTCTCCTTGCTGCGCCCATCGCACCGGGTGAAGCACCCGGCAGCGCGCGGGGACGCGCTACAGTCCGCCCCAGTAGCGGGCAACGTCGAGCATGCGATTGGCATACCCCCATTCGTTGTCGAACCAGGTCAAGACCTTTACCAGGCGCCCCCCACTGACGCGCGTCTGGCTGGCGTCGACAATGCCGGAGCGGGGGTCATGATTAAAGTCACAGGATGCCAGAAGCTCCTCGGTATAGCCTAGCACTCCATGGAAACGGGAGTGTGACGCATCCCGCAAGATTTGATTTATCTCAGTTTCGCTGGTCTGCGCACGGGTATAGACCGTGAGATCGAGGGCGGACACGTTCAAAGTGGGCACCCGCAGGGCCTGGGCCGTGAAGCGACCGGCCATGGCGGGTAGTACCCGCTCAACGCCGCGCGCCAGGCCGGTGTCTACCGGGATAATGGAGCCAAATGCCGCGCGTGTCTTGCGCAGATCGGTATGGTGATAGGCGTCCAGCACCGGCTGGTCGTTCATCGCTGAATGGATCGTGGTAATGGTGCCCGTCTCGATACCAAACGCGTCGTCCAGCGCCTTGATCACCGGGAGAATGGCATTGGTAGTGCAGGATGCGTTAGAGACAATCTGGTCGCTGGCGACGATTTCCTCGTGGTTCACGCCAAAGACCACGGTTTGGTCTACATCATCCTGCGCCGGCTGGGAGAACAGCACACGCGCCGCGCCCTGCGCGAGGTGACCCTCGGCTGTAGCGCGATCGGTGAAGGCGCCAGTGCACTCCAGCACCATGTCCACATCCAGGGACTGCCAGGGCAGGGCGTCGAGGTTCTCCTGGTTGAACAGCGCAATGCGTTCGTCAGCTATCTGCAGGCTGCTTTCATCCCCGCCCAGCGGTAGCGAAAAGCGCCCGTGCGTGGAGTCGTAGCGCGTGAGGTGCAAAACGGTGCGAGCATCGGCAATTTCATTGATGGCAACAATGGCCAGCGCCTGCCTGTGGGGACTCTCATACAGCGCACGCAGTATCCCGCGTCCTATTCTGCCGTAGCCATTAATGGCCAGGCGCAGCATGTTATAGCTCCCGTGGCAGAACGTCGTGCAGCACCGACACCACATGTTCCACGGTGAACCCGAAGTACCGCATGAGCTCTCCTCCCGGCGCGGACTCACCAAAGCTGGTCATGCCCACCACGCGACCGTCCAGCCCCACATACTTGTACCAGTAGTCTGCGTGCAGCGCTTCGACGGCAACCCGCGCGCGTACATCACCGGGCAGCACAGACTCGCGATAGGCCGCCTCCTGCTCCTCGAAGACTTCCGGGCAGGGCATTGATACCACACGCACGCGGCGTCCGGATGCGCCCAGTTCAGCGGCCGCATCCACCGCCAGCTGCACCTCCGAACCGGTCGCGATAAGAATAGCCTCGGGCACTCCCTCGCAATCGCGCAGGGTATAGGCACCCCGCGAGATGGACTCGAGCTGCGCATCTTCACGCGCCTGGTGCGGAAGATTCTGACGCGAGAATATCAGCGCGGTCGGGCCATCATGGCGCTGGATCGCCGCCTTCCAGGCGACTGCGGATTCCACCGTGTCGCAGGGTCGCCAGGTGCGCATATTGGGCGTGGAACGCAACGCGGTGAGCTGTTCCACCGCCTGGTGGGTGGGGCCGTCTTCGCCCAGCCCGATAGAATCATGGGTAAATACAAAGATCGACTGCTGCCACATCAGGGCGGCCATACGCACCGCATTGCGCGCGTACTCCATGAAGATGAGGAATGTGGCGCCGTAGTTGATAAAGCCGCCGTGCAGTGCAATCCCGTTCACGATCGCGGCCATGCCGAATTCACGCACCCCGTAATAAATGTAGTTGCCAGCGGCATCCGCCGCCGTGACACCCCTGGAGCCACTCCAGATGGTATTGTTCGAGCCCGCGAGATCGGCCGAGCCGCCCAGCAGTTCCGGCAGCAGCGCGCCGTAGGCCTCCAGGCAGTTCTGCGAGGCCTTGCGTGTTGCCACGCTGACGCCCTCCGCCTGACACTGGCGGATGTAGGCATCCGCCCCGGCGGCAAACTGCGTGGGTAACTGGCGCGCCAGGCGACGGCGCAACTCCGCTGCCAGCTCCGGGTAGCTGTCGGCGTAGGCGCGCATGCGCTCGGTCCACTCCTGCTCCAGGGTTGCGCCGCGCTCGCTGGCATTCCAGCCCGCATATATGTCGTCGGGAATGGTGAACGGGGCGTGCGGCCAGTTGAGAGCCTGCCGTGTGGCCGCCACTTCATCCTCCCCCAGGGCGGCACCGTGACAGGCCTCGGAACCTTGCTTGTTTGGCGCTCCCTTGCCGATCACCGTCTTGCAGCAGATCAGGCTGGGGCGACCCGTTTCGGCCCGCGCCTCCTCGATCGCGGCTCGCACGGCTTCGGCGTCGTGACCATCCACCGCGGGAATGACATGCCAGCCATAGGCACCGAAACGCGCCGGCGTGTCGTCAGTAAACCAGCCCTCGACTTCACCATCAATCGAGATGCCGTTGTCGTCGTAGAAGGCCACCAGCTTGCCCAGACCCTGCGTGCCGGCAAGGGAACACACCTCGTGGGAAATGCCCTCCATCAAACACCCATCGCCCAGGAATACATAAGTGAAGTGATCGATCACTTCGTGTTCAGGCCTGTTAAACTGGGCCGCCAGTATTTTCTCGGCGAGTGCCATACCCACGGCGTTGGCCAGCCCCTGACCCAGTGGGCCGGTGGTGGTTTCCACGCCGGGCGTGTAGCCGTACTCGGGATGGCCCGGGGTTTTGCTGTGCAACTGACGAAAGTTCTCGATTTCTGCCATGGGCAGGTCATAGCCGGTGAGGTGCAGTAGTGAGTAGATGAGCATCGAGCCGTGACCGTTCGACAACACAAAGCGGTCGCGATTCGGCCAGGCCGGATTGGCCGGGTTGTGCGCGAGAAAATCATTCCACAGTACTTCGGCGATGTCTGCCATTCCCATTGGAGCACCGGGGTGGCCGCTGTTCGCTTTCTGGACGGCGTCCATACTCAGTGCTCGAATGGCATTGGCGAGATCGGTGCGCGGAGCTGACATCAGGTTCTCCAGGTTGGAACAGCTGGCGGGCGGGGAAGTCCCATCCGACGGGGCCGCTATTTTCGCGTAAGCGGCCTTGAACGGCAAACAAAACGGCGCGCAAATGCGAACCCACGGTTTTGCGACCCAGGTCACGCTCTACTATATCAAAATATTTTGATATAGGTTTCAGCCCCTGCTAGACTCCTTCGCCATGCTATCGCCGAACACCACTAAAATAAGACGCGATGCAGTGAGACAGGGCACCCCCAATCAACCGTTTGCCGCGTTGACCGGCCTGTGCAAGGCCACCGCCGACTCCCTGCGTCTGCTCATCTTGCGCGTGCTGCGCAACGACTCCTATGGTGTATCGGAACTCTGCGCCATTTTTGACATGCGCCAGCCGGCGCTCAGCCATCACCTGAAAGTGCTGGCGGGCGCCGGGCTCGTCGCGGCGCGACGGGAGGGCAACTCCATCTTCTACCGCCGCGCGGAACTCGGACAGCGCCCGGATCTTGAATTGTTACAGAGCGCCATCTTCGACACGCTGGACCAGATCGTGCTGCCGCCGGAAATATGCCGTCGCCTGCGCGACCTGCAGCGCCGTCGAGAGCTGAACTCGCGCAATTTCTTCCGCGACAACGCGGGTAAATTTCACCAGCAGCAGGACCTCATCGCGAGCTACCAACAGTATGCCGATGTCGTGGCCAAGGTACTGCTGGATGCCCCGCTGCGGCAGCGGCACACCGTGCTGGAAGTGGGGCCGGGCGACGGCTCCTTCCTGCTCGAACTCGCCCCCCTGTTCCAACGCGTCGTGGCGCTGGACAACGCACCGAGCATGCTCGATCAGGCGCGGGAAAAGGTCGCGCAGGCGGGGCTGGATAACGTGGAGTTTATCGGTGGCGACACGCGCAGCAAACGTTTGGCGGGCCTGCAGGCAGACTGCGTGGTTATCAATATGGTTTTGCACCACACGCCGGCGCCGGGCGACGTCCTGGGCGACGTCGCCACCTGTCTGGCTCCCGGTGGCGTGGTGCTGGTTACTGATCTATGCCACCACGATCAGGGCTGGGCACGGGAAAACTGCGGAGATCTCTGGCTGGGTTTCGAACCACAGGACCTCGGGGCGTGGGCAGAGGGGGCCGGCCTGGACGACATCGCCGCCGTCTATCTGGCCCAGCGCAACGGCTTTCAAATCCAGGTGCGGCTATTTGGCCGCCCCTGACCCTTCAATAAAGGACTAGCACTATGAGCGAATACAGCATTTTCACTTCCGAATCCGTTTCCGAGGGCCACCCGGATAAAATGGCGGACCAGATTTCCGACGCGATTGTCGACTACCTGATCGAGAGAGATAAAGATGCGCGCATCGCCGTGGAAACGCTGGTGAAAACCGGTATGACCATCGTCGCCGGCGAAGTGACCACCTCTGCCCACATGGACCTGGAGGAAACCATTCGCCAGACCATACTGGACATCGGCTACGACAGATCGGAAGTGGGTTTCGATGGCGCCTGCTGCGCGGTTCTCAATGCGATCGGCAAACAATCGAAGGACATCTCCATGGGTGTCACGGAGGGCGAAGGCGCCCACGAGGAACAGGGCGCTGGCGACCAGGGCCTGATGTTCGGTTTCGCCACCAACGAAACCGAGGTGCTGATGCCGGCGCCCATCTTTTACTCGCACCGCCTGGTCGAAAGACAAGCCCAGTTGCGTAAAGACGGCACGCTGCCCTGGCTGCGCCCCGATGCCAAAAGCCAGATCACCCTGCGCTACGAAAACGGCAAGCCCGTGGCAGTAGAGGCGGTGGTGCTGTCCACGCAGCACGATGAGGGTATCAGCCAGAAAGACATTCACGCGGCAATTATGGAACACGTGATCACCCCGGTTATACCCGCCGAGTGGCTGCACAAAGACACGCTGTACCACATCAACCCCACCGGCCAGTTCATTATCGGCGGTCCCGTGGGCGACTGCGGCCTCACCGGGCGCAAAATCATCGTGGATACCTACGGCGGCATGGCGCGCCACGGCGGCGGTGCCTTCTCCGGCAAGGACCCATCCAAGGTCGATCGTTCCGCGGCGTACGCCGGGCGCTACGTGGCCAAGAACATCGTTGCCGCTGGCCTTGCAGAGCGCTGCGAAATCCAGGTGTCTTACGCCATCGGCGTGGCGGAGCCCACCTCCATCTCCATCGATACCTTCGGTACCGGCAAACTGTCGGACGCAAAAATCGCCGAGCTGGTGCGCGAACATTTCGAGCTGCGCCCCAAGGGCCTGATTGCCATGCTCGATCTGAAACGCCCGATTTATCGTAAAACTGCTGCCTATGGTCACTTCGGCCGCGAAGACGCCGATTTCACCTGGGAGAAAACGGATAAAGCGGCCGCGCTGAAAGCCGCACTCTAAACCCCGACACAGACCGGGCCCATACTGGACAACATCGTCATTTCCGCCTCCGCGGAAATCCGGAACCCACGGCGCCCCGCAGATGCGGGGCTGCCCAACCTAGAAAGGACACAGCAATGAGCAAAGCAGAAAAACTGGCCGCAAAGGAAGATTACAAGGTCGCGGATATTTCACTGGCGGAATGGGGGCGGCGCGAGCTGGACATTGCCGAGGGCGAAATGCCCGCACTGATGGCACTGCGCGAGCGCTACAGCGACAGCAAGCCGCTGGCGGGCGCCAATATCCTGGGCTGCATACACATGACCATACAAACCGGCGTGCTGATTGAAACCCTTACCGCACTTGGGGCCGAAGTACGCTGGTCATCCTGCAACATTTTCTCCACGCAGGATCACGCCGCCGCCGCTATCGCCGCAGCCGGCGTCCCGGTATTTGCCTGGAAGGGCGAAACGGAGGAGGAATACGACTGGTGTATCGAGCAGACCATTCTCAAGGACGGCGAGCCCTGGGACGCCAACATGATTCTCGACGACGGCGGCGACCTAACCGCCATGCTGCACGACAAATACCCCAAAATGCTGGACAAGATTCACGGCATCACGGAGGAGACGACCACGGGCGTCCACCGGCTGCAGGACATGCTCAAGCAAGGCACGCTGAAAGTACCGGCGGTCAACGTGAACGACTCCATCACCAAATCCAAGAACGACAACAAGTACGGTTGTCGCCACAGCCTGAACGATGCCATCAAGCGCGGCACCGACCATTTGATGTCCGGGAAAAAAGCCCTCGTGATCGGCTATGGTGATGTCGGCAAGGGTTCATCGCAGTCTCTGCGCCAGGAAGGCATGATCGTAAAGATTGCGGAAATCGACCCGATTTGCGCGATGCAGGCCTGCATGGATGGCTACGAGGTAGTATCGCCCTACATCGACGGCGTGAACGATGGCAGCGAGAATTCAGTCAACCGCGAATTGCTCGCCAACACCGACATCCTCGTTACCACCACAGGCAATTACAAGGTCTGTGACTCCCATATGCTGAAGGCGCTGAAATGTGGCGCCGTGGTCTGCAACATCGGCCACTTCGATAATGAGATCGACACGGCGTACATGCGCAGCAATTGGGAATGGGAAGAGATCAAGCCACAGGTGCACAAGGTCTACCGCGATCGCGCCAGCAACGATCACCTGTTGCTGCTCTCCGAAGGACGCCTGGTGAACCTCGGCAATGCCACGGGCCACCCGTCGCGCATCATGGATGGCTCTTTCTCCAACCAGGTGCTCGCGCAAATCTACCTGTACGAGCGCCGCTTTGCGGATCTTGAGCCCGAGATGAAAGAAGCGGCGCTCAGGGTGGAAGTACTGCCGAAGAAACTGGATGAAGAAGTTGCGGCGCATATGATCCGCGGTTTTGGTGCCGTGCTGACGCGCCTGACGCCGGAACAGGCCGACTACATCAGAGTAAAAGTTGATGGCCCGTTCAAGCCCGACAGCTACAAGTACTGAGGTCGTCTCGACGATGTCCAGAACGCAACCGCGAATCAGTTTCGAGTTCTTCCCGCCGAAAACACCGGCGGGCTTCGAAAAGCTGCTGAGCGATGTGAACCCCGCGCTGCAGGCCCTGAGTCCGGAGTTTTTCTCGGTGACCTACGGCGCCGGCGGCAGCACGCGGGACGCCACCCTCGGGGTGGTGTCTGCGATACGCGAGAAAGGCATCGCCGTTGCGCCGCACATCAGCTTTGGCGGCGACGACGAAAACGCCGTCGCCACGCTGCTCGATGCCTACGCGGAACGAGGAATAAACCGGCTGGTGGCCCTGCGGGGTGACCGACCCTCAGGCGTAGGGGACTCCACGCACCTGGTGTACGCGAGCGAACTGGTACAGTTCGTGCGCCAGCGCACCGGCGATCACTTCACCATCGAAGTAGCGGCCTATCCCGAGATACACCCGGAGGCAAAAAGCTACGACAGCGATGTCAGGTTCCTCAAGAACAAACTGGATGCGGGCGCGGACAGCGCCATCACTCAGTACTTCTACAACATCGAAGCGTACTTTTATTTTCTCGATCGCTGCGCCGCTGCAGGAATCGACAAACCCATTTACGCCGGCATCATGCCGATTACCAACTTCGCCAACCTGCAGCGCTTTTCCAGCAACTGCGGTGCGGAAATACCTCGCTGGATCTGCCGCCGCATCGAAGCTTTCGGCGACGACCAGGAAAGCATTAGCAAGTTTGGCGTGGAGGTAGTCGCCCAGTTGTGCCAGACGCTGCTGGAGAACGGCGCGCCGGGCATTCACTTCTACACCATGAACCAGGTGGAGCCAACACGCGAGATTTACAACAGCCTCAACCTGTAGGCATGGCAACATGCGCCTGACCAGGATATTCACGCCGCAGGAACTCCACAACGATGCCGTGGTTGCGCTCGAACCCGAACCCAGCCGCCACATTGCACGAGCCCTGCGCATGTCCTTGGGGGACGCGCTGACGCTGTTCGATGGTCGCGGTGGCGAATACCCCGCCGTTATCACTGCACTGGAGCGGCACACGGTTACCGTGCGCACCGGGGAACGCCAGCCCGGGCTGGCTGAATCACCTCTGGCTGTTCAACTGGGCATTGCCGTATCGCGCGGTGAGCGCATGGACTGGGTGATGCAGAAGGCCACCGAGTTGGGCGTGGCTGTGATTGCGCCGCTTGGCAGCGAGCACTGTACAGTGAAATTGAGTGCCGGGCGGGCAGACAAAAAACAGCGCCACTGGCAGCAGATCGTCAACAGTGCCTGCGAACAAAGCGGGCGCTGCGATATCCCACAGGTGCAACCAATCACCGCACTCAGGCAATGGCTGACCACCACCGATGCACAGCGCAAGTTCATTCTCGACCCCGGGGTAAGCGCCAGCCAGTTCGGCGCGGCGGTGCGCCGCGTTGCCCTGCTGGTTGGGCCTGAAGGTGGTTTCAGCGCCGCGGAACTGGAGGCCGCCAGGGCAGCGGGTTTCCAGGCTTTGCGGCTGGGCCCGCGAGTACTGCGCACAGAAACCGCGCCGCTTGCAGCCATCGCGTTGCTGCAGGCGCGCTGGGGCGATATGCAGGCAGGGGACTGAAGCGCCTGCGTTGACGCTAGGCTGACTGCTCCCGCAACCAGCGCGCGTGGCTCCACTCCAGGAAGTGCCCCACCGCATTCACCGCGTGATCGGTGCGCACCGAATGGAACACTTCAAAGGCGTGTTGTGCGCCCGGCAGCTCCGCATACACTACCGGTTGTTCCGACGCCTCCCGCAGGGCGGAGACGAACACCCGCGCCTCCTCCACCCACACCAGGGAATCATGGGTACCCTGCAACACAAACATGGGCGGTGCCTTGGCCGAGACATGGCTGAGAGGGCAGGCGCTGTCCCAAAGCTCGAAGTTCTCCTCCTGCGAGACTTGCAGGACGCGCCGCGTCAGCAGGTCGGCCATCGACATATCCGGGCGGATGACATCGCGGTCGAGAAAATCGTACACGCCATAGAAAGGCACAGCGGCCTGTAACGTGGTATCGGCCTCTTCAAAGCCCGGCTGCCACTCGAGACGATTGGGCGTGAGCGCTGCGAGCGCACTCAGGTGGCCGCCCGCCGAGCCGCCGGTAACCGCGATATAGTCTGGATTGCCGCCATACTCGGCGATATTTTCGCGAACCCAGGCGATAGCTCTCTTCACGTCGACCATATGATTTGGAAAGGCGACCCGGGGACTTAGCCGATAGTTTATCGCCACGCAGAGCCAGCCGCGCTCGGCCATGTGATACATCAGCGGCTTGCCCTGCTGCTCCTTGGAGCCGATGATCCAGGCGCCACCGTGTACCTGTAGCAATACGGGAAACCCGCCCTCGCGCGCGACATCCGGACAGTAGATATCCAGCAGGTTGCGCTCCCCGGCGTCTCCGTAGGGCAGGTGCTTGTGCACACTCACACCCGCACGGCTGAAATGGAATGGCCGCAGCCAGCTGGCACAGCGAATATGATCGGCCAGCGCGTGCTGACGCTCACCTGGAATGTCGCCCCGGTAATTCTTGCCGAGCCCCTCCTGCAGGGCACGGCCAAGGTGCAGCGGAGAATCCATGGCCTGTATGTGCAGGTAGGCGAGTCCCAGCCAGGACAGCGCGAACACGCCCAGGCCCACCTGGGCCAGCGGGTTCTCAAAAATGCCTGCGAAGGCCAGCAGCGCGGTAAGGCCCACCTGCCAGAGTAAATGGATAAGCGCCATTTCGCCGGCGAGCCAGCCGGCGAGAAAATACAGTGCCAGCAGACCGTAGAGGCGGCGCGCCTGAATCACGGCCGCCCAGGTAAACATCAGGCTCACAATAGAGAGGAAGAAATACAGCCCTGCCATGATTGATTGGACTCCAGCACTAACGAGAATTGAGAGCGCCCCATTCTACGGGATTTAACCGACAGGGGCATGTTCGAGAAAACCTGCCGCACCGCGTGTCCGACAATCCCGTGCGGGATAACCGACAAGCGCCAGGGTGCTCGCTTGAAACACTACCCTGGACGACCAAAGCGAGACCGGATAATTATGCCGAACAACACCGCGAGTGCCAGGCAGGAGATACCCGCGCCAAGGTAAAAACTGCGCGGATGGTAAACAA
>CAZFJQ010000051.1:0-24365 GCA_964519755.1 uncultured Halioglobus sp. | reverse complement strand
GTCAAGGAAGGCATTGAGCGGGCGGTGACCGTGATGATGCCGTTGCTGTTTTTACTGCTCGTGGGGCTGGCGAGCTACAATTATTTTGCCTTTACCGGCGGGTTCGAGGCGGCGCGCGATTGGCTGTTCACCCCGGATTTCAGCAAGATCGGTTTTTCCACGGTACTGGTGGCCGTCGGCCAGGCATTTTTTTCACTGAGCGTGGCAATGGCCGGCATGATGGTCTATGGCTCCTACCTTCCCAAAGATGTCTCCATAGGGCACTCGGTCGTGTGGATTGTTGCCGTGGACGTCAGCGTCGCGCTACTCGCGGGCCTGGTGGTGTTTCCAGCGGTGTTTCAGCATGGCATGGATCCGGCGGCGGGCGCGGGCCTGATATTCCAGACATTGCCGGTGGCTTTTGCGCAAATGCCCGGTGGCCACCTCTTCGCCGTGCTGTTTTTCCTGATGCTGTCGGTTGCAGGCATTACCTCCATGGTGGGCCTGGTTGAGTCGGTGACCGCCTGGCTGGAAGATCGCTTTGCGCTGCCGCGTCACCACAGTGCGCTGCTCGTTGTCGGTTCGGTCGCGGTGTTCAGTGTAATTTCAATTCTGTCTTACAACCTCTGGGGGGAACTGCGCATCGCCGGGCTGAACTTCAACGACTCCATGGATTTCTTTTCCAACCAGATCCTGCTGCCACTGGGCGGCCTGTCGATCGCGCTGTTTGCCGGCTGGATCATGAGTCGTGCCTCCGCGCGTGACGAGTTGGCGCAGCTGGGAGAGCGCAGTTTCTCGCTGTGGCACTTCCTGATTCGTTTTGTCGTGCCGCCGGCAGTGGCGATTATTTTCGTGATGGGGATCGGGATCATTTAGCGTTGCCGCCACGGGGCAGCCGGCGGGAGTGGCAGGTGTTACAGCGATTTTGTAACGGTGGCTCTACAAAATCGGCGCCAGCAGGCGCGCCGCTGCCATCGCCAGGGTAAACCAGGCTGGCTTGTTCTCGATCTCTTCGAGGCTCACTTCCCGGCAGCGTTGCATGTCCTCCTGCAGCATGTGTTCAACCTCGGCGGCAAACGCACTGTCCTGCACCAGTACGGTGATCTCGAAATTCAGCCGGAAGGAACGGTTGTCAAAGTTGGCGGTGCCCACGCCACAGGCCTGGGAATCGATCAGCATGACCTTCTGGTGCATGAAGCCGCCCTGGTAGCGATAGACCCTGACTCCGAATCGCAGGAGCTGGCGTGTGAATGACCAGTTGGCCATGCCGACAACCGGGCCGTCCGGTTCGTCCGGGATGATTATGCGCACGTCCACGCCACTCAGGGCCGCGAGCTGCAAGGCGGAAACAATGGCGTTGTCGGGCACGAAATAGGGGCTCGCGATCCAGATGCGTTGTTGTGCGGCGACGATGCTCTGGTGGTACATCAGCCCCGCTTCTTCGTATTCACTCGCCGGGTCCGAGGGAAATACCAGTATTTCACTGTCGCCCTGTGCGTCCGGGCTGATATCCCAGTCGATATCCATCAGCGAGTGGGTTGCCCACTGCCAGTCGGTGGCAAACGCGATTTCAGCGCCCAGCACCGCGGGGCCCGCAAAGCGCACGTGCGTATCGCGCCAGTTGCCGAAGCGTTTGCTCTGCCCGAGGTATTCGACCCCGACGTTGTGGCCACCGATCCACGCCGCCTGGCCATCCACCACAACCACTTTGCGATGGTTGCGAAAATTTAACTGGAAGCGGTTGCGTCGTCCCTGCGTGGTGTTGAAGGGCGCGACGCGCACGCCCACGGTTTCGAGTTGACGGTAGAGCTTGCTGCGCCCGAAGCCGGGGCTACCGATTTCATCGTACAGCAGGAACACCTTCAGCCCGGCTCGCGCCTTGTCGGCCAGAATGCGGCCCAGCCGCTGCCCCAGCTCGTCGTCACGCAGAATATAGAACTGGAAAAGAATGTATTTCTCGGCCTGTCGCATCCCGGCCTCGATACTGTCGAAGGTCGCCTGGCCGTCGATCAGCAGCTCCACCCGGTTGCCGGTGGTTGCGGGCATGCGCGCCAGCTTGAACAGGCTGGTGTAGAAGGATGTGCGGTTTCCCGACGGGACAATATGCTGCTCAATGGTGCCGCGGGTGCGCCGGATCAGCTTGTGGGATTCGGATTCCACCGCGTCCCGCTCTTCCAGATAGCCGGCAAAACGGTTGCGGCCGAACACCAGGTAGAGGGGTACCGCGAGATAGGGGAAAGCAATCAGGCCGGTAACCCAGGCGATCGCCCCCTGGGATGTGCGCCCGCGCAGGATTGCCTCGATAGCCGAGACGATGGCCAGGACATAGACCAGTACCAGCGCGACGGCGGCGATGGGGGCCATGTTCTGGCTGAATTCGAATTCCATGATGCCCGAGTGTACCCCAGCGCGCGACGGCCGGCCTCAGCCGCCGCTGTTGCCGGTGGGAATGTCCCGGAATGGCATGCCCTTGTCGGCGCGCGGCTCCTGCGGCAGGCCCAGCACCTGCTCCGCCAGAATATTGCGCATCACCTCATCGGTACCGCCGGCGAGGCGGATGCCGGGGCCAAACAGCACGGCCTGCTGAAAATGTGCCTGCTGCGGGCTGAGTACAGGGTCCTGCACGACGCCCGCCTGGCCCAGCAACTGGCAGACGAAATTGGCGATCTCCTGGTTCATCACCGCGCCCACGAGTTTGCCCAGCGAGGCCTCTGCGCCGGCGATTCCGCCCTTGGCGACGGCTGTGAGCATGCGTTTGTTGGCGGCCTGCAGCCCCGCGTACTGGCTGTACCAGGTGGCGAGACGATCGCGCACTACAGGGTCCTGCGCGACGGCTTCGCCGTTGAGTTCCAGCTGCCTGACGAGGTCGAGAAACTGGGGAAAGCCGGTGGGCTGGATTCCACTGATGGCAAGTCGTTCGCTCATCAGTACCGTGAGCGCGCCGGTCCAGCCGCCGCCGACCTCGCCGAGGCGGTAGTCATCCGGCACGATGGCATCGTTAAAAAAGACCTCGTTAAAATGCTGTCCGCCGTCCATCTGCCTGATCGGGCGCACCTCCACGCCGGGCTGGCGCATGTCGAGCATGAACATGGTCAGGCCCTTGTATTTCGACACGTCCGGGTCCGTGCGCGTCAGCACCACGCCGTAGTCCGAGTAAAGCGCGCCGGACGTCCAGATCTTCTGCCCGTTGAGCTTCCAGTTGTCGCCGTCTCGCACGGCGCTGGTGCGCAGCCCGGCGACATCCGACCCCGCGCTTGGCTCGCTGAAGAGCTGGCACCAGACATCTTCTGCGCTGGCCATGCGTGGCAGCAGCTCGCGCTTTGCCTCCTCGTTGGCGAAGTGCATGATCGCCGGGCCGCAATTGCCGATGCCGATCACGAACTGCGCATCGCGGGTACGGTAGTTGGCGACTTCCTGGGTCCAGACCACGTCGTGCAGTGACGTCAGGCCCGCGCCGCCGTATTCTTTCGGCCACGTCAGGCAGGCAAAACCCGCCTCGGCTTTCTTGCGATACCACGCCTTGCCCGCAAGGTGGGCCTCCTCGCCCTCCATGCCCATGTTGAGGTTGTCCGTGCGGCGCTCCGCGTTGGCGTCCAGCCAGGTGCGAACCTCCTGCCTGAATTTGGCGAGCTCCGGTGTGTCTTTAAAATCCATGCTTGTTTCTCCTCAGGCCGCGTGCAGCAGGTTGCTTACCAGGCGTTCCTTCCACCAGGGCATTGTGCCGAGCTGGGATGACAACAATTGCGCGCGCCGGTAGTAGAGGTGGCAGTCGAACTCCCAGGTGAAGCCCATGCCGCCATGGGCCTGGATGTTCTCCTTGCTGATCAGGTAGTAGGCATCGGTGGCACTCACGCGCGCCGTGGCCGCTGCCAGTGGCAGATCCGGCGAGTCGCTGGAGAGCGCCCAGGCACCGTAGTAGGCGTTCGAGCGCGCCAGTTCCAGGGCAACGAACATGTCGGCAAACTTGTGCTTTATCGCCTGGAACGAGGCGATGGGCCGGCCGAATGCATAGCGCTGTTTGGTGTAGGCAATGCCGGAATCCATCGCCGCCTGGCAGCCACCGATCTGCTCAAATGCGAGCAGCACGGCGGCCCCGTCCAATAGTGTATTGATTGCCTCTTCGTCCGCTGCCGCGGCGGCGCCGAGGGGTTGCGCACTCGCCTGTTGCAGGTCGAGGCGCGCCTGCGAGCGGGAGGGATCCATGCTGGTGAGCGTTTCGCGCGTGACGCCCGGCTGTTCGAGGTCCACGAGGAAAAGCTGCACCGCCTGATCCGCGCCACGCGCGCTGAGCACGGCAAAATCAGCACTGTCGCCGTCCGCCACGGGCAGTTTGCAGCCGCTGACGCTGCCCTCGCTGCTTGTGGCATTGACTGCCGGAAGGCCCGGGCCCTCCGCATGCGCGAAGCAGCCGATGAGCTCACCCGAGGCGAGGCCCGGCAGATACGCTGCTTTCTGCTCGGGCGAACCCCAGCGTTTGATCGCCTCGGTGGCGAGGTAGACGCTGGAGGAGAAGGGCACCGGCGCGAGTGCACGGCCGAGCTCCTCGGCGATGACGCACAGCTCGAGGTAACCGAGGCCCAGGCCGCCGTGCTCCTCGGGTATGGCCATGGCCGTCCAGCCGAGGCCCACCATTTTTTCCCAGAGTGGACGATGGAAGGGCTGCCCGCCATCCAGGATTTCGCGTACCGCCGCAGTGGAGCACTCCCGCGCTAGAAAACTGCGCGCCTGCTCGCGAATGAACTGCTGTTCTTCGGAAAACTCAAAGTTCATGCTGGTTGATCCCCGTGGGTTTCTCTGTCGTGGCTGTTGAGATGAGCAGGGTGCTGCGCAGGCGCGCCACCTCGGCCGCGTCGAGGCCGAGGCCATCGCGCACGTAGGCATCGAAACTCCCCCAGTGTGCATCGATAGCGACAAAAGCGGCCTGCAGCCACTCGGCCTCCACGCCCATCAGTACGCCGAGGTTGTCCGCCGCGTCTCCGCCCTTGAACAGGCGCAGCAGCAATAACTGGGTGCTGCGCGATTCCCGCGAGGGCTGATCGCTCGCCAGGTAGTCCCGCATCACTGTTGCCATCGGCACGCCGAGTACGCGCAGCAGTATTGCGGCGGCGAACCCGGTGCGGTCCTTGCCCGCGCTGCAATGCCATGCCACGGGAGCCCCGTTCGCATCCAGCACCGTGTGCATGAAGCGGCTGAATTGTGGTGTGAATTGCGTGGCGAACTGCTGGTTGCCGAGAATCATGGTGGCGTGTGGGTCAAAGCCGTCGAAATCACCGCTCTCGATGCGCTGCATGATCTCGCCGACCATGGCCGCGTTGCCCTCGTCCAGGGTCGGAATCTCCACCAGCTCGAAAGGCCGTGGTTCCGGCAACCTGCTGGGTTCCCCGGTTTTCTCCACGGCAGAGCGGAAATCGATCAGGCTGTGCAGGCCAAGCTGTTGCAGCTCTTCGAGGTCACTGTTGCTGGCATGCGCGAGGGTACCTGTACGGTACAGGAGGCCCCATTTTACCGTTCGCCCGTCGACGGTCCGGTAGCCGCCGAGATCGCGAAAATTGTGAATGCCCTCGAAATTCAGCAGGCGGTGCGCTGCGCGCTCGCCAGCCGGCAGCGTTGCCGGCACAACCACCGGCGGAGAGGGCACAAACTGGATAGCCGCCATAGTGACCAGCGCGACCGCAAAAACTGACCAGAGCACCTTTTTCATAGCGTGGCCCAGGATTGATAAACCCCGCTGGCGTGGGTTGTGGCCCTAGCGGTTTTCATAACGATTCAGGTCAAACAGGCCGGCCTCGCGCGGAAACGTGTCCTGGTAGTGTGCACTCATGTCATCGCTCAGGCGCCAGATCCAGGGCGCGGTGCGGCGCACGCCGTAGCGCGTCACCAGCCTGGTGTAGTCGTCGCTGTTGCCGAGCGCGGCAATCGCCTTCACGAAGCCGTCGATATCGGATTCGG
The DNA here is from genome assembly GCA_964519755.1 of uncultured Halioglobus sp. Taxonomy (GTDB): domain Bacteria; phylum Pseudomonadota; class Gammaproteobacteria; order Pseudomonadales; family Halieaceae; genus Marimicrobium. The sequence continues at coordinate 18,437 of CAZFJQ010000051.1, read as the reverse complement.
GCAGTTGGAAGAAGACATTTGGATAGGCGCCGATAAAGCCTTTCGCTACCGTCAGGTAGTCCTCTTCTTCAATGCGGCGCGCGTCTTCCCCAAACAATTGCGCGTTGTTGCTGTAGCCGTTGTTGTGCACGAGCGTGTAGTAGTGTTTGCCACCGTCGCGCGCCAGCACTTGCACAAAAGCCACCTCGGGCAGGTGCGCGATGGCCTTGCCGGTGAGTTTCTGCAGTGGTTCGAAGCGCTTGTCGACGGGTTGGTAACGTGCCGCATCGGCACCGAACACGTGTGTCTTCAGCATGTCGAATAATTCCGCTTTCGGCTGGTCGGAGCTGTAGCGGATGTCGGTATCGCGATCAAACGACTGCGAGTCACTGAACACGTATTCCTTGACGTGCTCCTCCGCCCCGCGATACCAGAAGTCCCGCAGGGCAATCCGCTCCTCTTGCGGCAAAAAGAACAGGAAGTTCTGCTCGCCCTCCATGCGCAGGAAATCCATATAAAGGCGCGTCTCGAGCTGGTGCACCGCACTGCCATACACATCAAAGCCGGCAACCAGCAGGTAGTGAATGCGTTCCAGCAGCGAGTAGTCGATCACCCAGGCGGTTTTCGGCTCCCGCCCCACCAGGCCCTTCACCACGGACGCGCTGTCGTTGTGGCGAAAGATGGTCAGCGAGGCGTTGTCGTTATGACCGTCGCCATCCCAGATCAAGTGCAGGTCGACACTGGTATCGGGGTTGGCCGTCTGGCGCTCGATGAACTTGAGCTTGGCATCGAGGAATTGCAGCTGGTTTTTCGCGTAGTGGTTCCATTGCACCAGGGAAATGAGCGAGCCCCCCACCGCACTCGGCAGTCGCAGATTGCCGCTTTCGCTGGCCAGGAACTCCGCCGTGTGCCGGGCGCGTGTACTGTCCGGGTCGAGGAAAACCACCCAGAAATGATCGTCGATAACATTCAGCGCCACCTGGCCACGGCACACCGGCCCCTTGATGTAGGCCATGATCGTGTACTGCGCTTCATCCAGCATGAACTTGTAACGGGCGCTCAGCGGGAGTTCGCGGAAGGCGACGAACGGATTGGAGGCGACCTTGCTGGCGTAGGAGGGCAGCGCACTGACCTCGTACCCGGGGTCGAGGAACAGCGTCTGCCAGCGCTGCATGCGCTGCGCATGCAGCGCGTAGGGCATATGACGTTTGGCCAGCACTGCGGTGCGCTGGGGCATCAGGCGGTAGTAGACACGCTTTGCGTCCGGCGGATCGTAGGGTCGCCGGGTGGCTATTACATCGAGAGGCTCGCCCGGCGGTGTGCGCGAGCGCACCAGTTGATAGTAGCTCTTTGCCTCCGGGATGTCGGCAAGGTACAGGCTGGCGATAAACAGGTGCTCGAAGATGTAGCGCGACATGAGCTGCTGCTTGTGACTGTCGCCGTTGAGAAAAGCCTCCCAGCGCGCGAGCGCGGTGCCAACGGCGGGCGGCGGCGCGCCCCGGGCGATGGCAGGGGCCCCGCGGTCCAGCCACTCATCCAGCACGCTGTGCTGCTCGCTGGTAAGGCCCGGCAGTGCGTAGGGCATACCCCATAGCGGGTAATCTTCGGCGAAATCGTCAAACTCTCCCGGTTTCGGGCATTGCTGGTCGCGATTCAGGCGCAGGTCAAAACTCTCGGGCAGCAGATCACCCGGCGGCAGCGGATGCTGTTGTTTCAGCGCGAGCATGCGCGCCATAACGCCGGCGTCGGGCTGCCCGGCGTCGAGCACCGGGTAAAAACCTTTCTTGCGCCATGCTTCCTCGGAGTGCGCGTCTTCAAACAGGCGCGTCAGGTTGGCGGATTTGAGGCGCGTGCCGTCGTAGACCTTGTCCTTGTGGGCACCGCGCTCGAGTCCCCGCCAGGCATCCAGTTTGAGCTGGCAGGGGGCATCGTAGCAGCCGTGGCAAACCATGCAGCGTTGTTCGATGAGCGTTTTGACGGCGGGGGGATAGTCGACTTCGGCGTAGGCGCTACCCGGCCACGTCAGCGTCAGTATCAAAGTTGCCAGTAAGCCCGGCGCGAATTTCTGCATGGCGGAATTCTCCGGGCTGGGGTGGCGCAATGCAAGACTTGCCGGCAGCGGGGATTCGCGGTACCGGCCCCGGCGAACTGCCGGGCGCGTGCGATTTGCCCGGCCGGGGCCGCTCAGCACGCGCACAACGCGCGCGCAATAATGCGGGTTATTCCTGCTTGTCAGTATCCGCCTCGGCCGGTTGTTTCCCCTCGGCGGCCTCCTGGATGCCGCGCAAAAAATCACCCATGGCGCGGCCGGCCTTTTCCGGGTCTATATTGCCCTCCTCGTCAACGCCCAGCTTCTGCAGGGATTGCATGCTGCGCTCAATCTGCTCGGCATTCTCACCAAGGCGCTTTTCCATGGCGTCCTGCAGGTTGCGTTGAGCGTACTCGCCGGAGAGCTGGCTGAATAACAGCAGGGCGCCCAGGATGCCGAACACGATCATCGCGGTTTGCCGGGCCCGGGCATGCACTTCCACGCTGGCGATAATCATCAGCCAGGTGCTCCAGGCAACGCGCAACAGCGTGCCGAGATACGGGATAATGCTGAACACCGCCAGCACCGGCACGATCGCATAGGAGTACGCGACGCTGCGGTAAGCGACTTCAAAGCCGTGCGGCGAGCCCATCAGTTTCCAGATCACGAACAGAATCGCGGCGGCGATAAAACTGCCGATCAACATGAGCAGCGGTGCCATGATGATGGCAGCCAGGCCGCCAAGGCCGGCGCCGGTCAGGCCCAGGATCGATAGCAGCGCATAGATGATGCCGGCCATGACCCCCATGACCAGCGCGAAGATGAGCGGTTCGCTGTAGCCGCCGGACCGGGACATGGCGCGGTAGAACCCGGTGGGATCGGTGATCACCTGTTTCGCCTGGGCGATCACCGTGCCAAGGTCGAAACCGCTGTTCGCCGGTGGTGTGGGCTCGCTGGCCTGGTTGTCATTATTCTCCGGTTGCTCCATACGTTGTTTCCCCCTGGTGTGTTCGACCGGTCAGTGTGCCCGGGCGCGCCAACGGGCGGCTCCCGGACCTGTGCTTATCTAGGTTAGGCCACTGGCGAGGCAATGCAAGGTGAATCGCGGCCGTGGTTTGGGGCCGTTGCCAGGCACGGCCGGTCAGGTGCCCACGACACCTTCCCGCGTCAGGCGTTCAATGTCGGCGTCCGCGTAACCCGCCTCGCGCAGCACGGCGACACTGTGTTCGCCCAGTCGGGGTGGGTGCTTGTGCAGCGAGGCCGGCGTCTCCGACAGGTGCCCCGGGTAGCGGATGTAGCGCATCGTGCCGGCCTCGGGGTGCTCGGTCTCGAACAGCGTGCGGTTGTGCTGTGCCTGCGGGTCCTCGGCGAACTCGCGGATGGTCTTGACCTTGCCGAACGGCACGCCCGCGGCGTCCAGCCGTTTGAGCAATTCTTCGGTGGAGAAGTTCGCCATGACCTTTTCGATGGCGTCCAGCCAGGGTTTGAAATCGCTCACCCGTTCGCCGAGTGTTGCCATGCCGGGCGTGGTTAGCAGTTCCGTGCATTCCAGCGCCTCGCAGAGCCCACGGAAGTGGTTGTCCTGCAGGGCCATGCCCACCACGTAGCCATCGGTGGTGGCGAAGGTGCGCAGCACCGCCAGCGGCGCCGGGTCCGGCAGGTCATTCGGTACGAAGCTGTCTACCGCCGACACATCGGGCAGTGAGTTGGCGGCCCAGGCATCGATCATGGGCACGTCCACGCGCTGCCCGCGGCCCGTGCCGCCGGGCCGGTCGCGCGCGTAGAGCGCGGCCACTGCCACACCGGCGGCGGTGATGGCGGTGGTCTTGTCCACGATCGCTGACTGAATAAGCTGCGGTTTTCCGCCGAAGGGTATGCCCTGGATAAAACAGCCGCCCACCAGCCCCTGGGCAATCGGGTCATAGGCCGGGCGCGTGGCGTAGGGCCCGGTGGGGCCGAAGCCGGTGATGGAGACAAAAATCAGGCGTTCGTTGAGCGGTTTCAGGGCCTCGTAGCCAATGCCCAGCCTGTCCGGGACGCCGCCGCGGAAGTTCTCCACCAGGATATCGGCGTCCGCGGCCAGTTTGCGAATCACCTCAATGCCCTCCGGGTTCTTCAGGTCTACCGCCAGGCTGCGCTTGTTGCGATTGAGCTGTGCGTAGAAGCCGCTCAGGCCCGCCTCTTGCGGTGGCGCCATCCAGCGCGCTATCTCGCCGTGCAGCGGCTCGATCTTGATCACGTCCGCGCCCAGGTCGCCGAGCTGCTGGGCGCACAGCGGGCCGGTGATCATGGAGGTGATGTCGATCACGCGGATGCCGGTGAGTGGGCCCTGCGGGCCGGTATCGAGGGTGATGTCCATGCTGCGCGCTCCGGAGATTGTGAAAGCCTGTGTGCCTGTGAGTGTCGCCGTGGCGGGAATGCCTGCCCGGCGAGTGTTGCCGGAGTCTAGCGCAGGTGCTGCCCGCCAGCCAGACGCAATGCACCCGGACGCGTGAAGGGTGATCTGAAGTCGCTCGGCAGGCGTAATTGCTTGCAGTGAGAGGGAGATGTTTCGTGTTAGACAGTCTAGTGAAAAGCGCCTTGTGGGCGTGCACGTTGGTGGCGTGTGCAGCGCTGGCCGGGCAGCCCCAGGGCGCGGCAGCGGAAGCGCATTCCATCGAGAAAGTGAAAACCGGGATCCTCCCGGCCGGCGGGTTTTACTCGCTGTTCGCGGTGGGATGCGCCGACGGGGGCGCTTCGTCCGTTGCGAGTCTGGACAACCGGGCACGCTGGTGTACGCAGGAAGGTAACGAGCTGGTCTGCTTCAATAGCCGGCGCGCGGCGGCCAGTCTGGCCTGCGCCGGGAATGCGGTGGCCGATGCCGGCCAGAGCGCCGACTGACATTAATCCGCAGTAATGGTTTGTGCCTCGAGCTGTTCCGCAAGATCGTTGAAATCGCTCGCGATATAGGTCCAGTCGCGCTCCGCGAAAATTTCCGCCGCATCCAGGTAGTGCTCATCGGGGGCAGCGTCCCGCGGCTTGGTGGGGCCGCCGAACTCGTCGGGCCTGGGTACGAACGCTGTCTGCATGCCGTGACCCGCTGCGAAGGCGAGGTCGGCCTGGTGTGCCGCCACCATGCACACCGCTTCCGGGGGCAGGCGCATTGCGGCGCATGATTCGAGATACGTGCTGGCATGCGGCTTGTAAAAACCGCTGATGGATGCGCCCAGCAGGAGGTCCCATGGCAGGTTGGCGTGGCGGGCGAGGCGCAGCATGTCGGCAAAGTTGCCGTTCGACAGCGGTGCGATGATATGGCTCCGGCGTATGCGTTGCAGGCCGGAAACGGTGTCGGGCCACGGATCGAGTCGCTCCCACAGGTGGGCCATTGCAGAGATTTCCGCGGGACTCACTGCGGCGGGAAAGTGGTCCTTGAGCAACTGCTCAAGATTGGCACGGTTGATGTCGTAGAGCGGAACGAAAGGGCTTTCCTCCAGCGCCTGGGAGAGCGTGCTGAGCAGGTAGGCGGTGCGCCACGCGATGGCGAGTTTGCCTGCGTCGCACGTTACCCCCCTGGCCTCAGCCAGCGCCGCGAAGGCGGCCCTGAACGGGTGGTAGAAATCGCACACTGTGCCGAAGGTGTCGAAAACCACGGCTTGAATGGCGACCTCTCCGCGACGCGGGGATTGGCTGGCTGGTGGTGTCAGTTGCATCCGATGGCCTCTTCAGTGCGCGCCGCAAGGCGGCGCGACAAGGTGGATTGCCGGCGGCCAAACATAACATGTGTGCAGCCGGCTCACACGTGTTGGTGTGCCGGCGCCGACATGCCGCCGGCTGGCGACAGCGGGCGCGCTGGGCTACGATGCAGGCGGGTTGGTGCCTGAAGTATGTACATGAAGTCTAACGTGATCGGGTCAGTGTGCGCGCTGGTGGTAATTGTTGCACTGGGGGGTTGCGCTGCGCCCGATACCCAGCCGCCGGCCCCCGGCGTTGTTGCTGACTGGCCCGCCTACGGCGCCACGCCCGGCGGCACGCGTTTCTCTCGCGCGAACCAGATCACCCCGGAGAACGTGCACGCCCTGGAACTGGCCTGGGAGCACCGCTCCGGCGATGTGCGCCAGGCGGGGGTGGATGCCAACGGTCGCCCCGTGTCGCAAAGCTCGCTGCAGGTGACGCCGATTGTCATCGGCGAGCGGCTCTACTATTGCACCCCCTTCAACCGCGTCTTTGCGCTGCACGCGGAGACGGGTGAGGAGGTCTGGTCATTTGATCCCGGCGTCGACATGGCCGACAGCCCGGTACTTCCGAACTGTCGGGGAGTGAGCAGTTGGCAGTCGGGCAAGCGCGGCTTCTGTGAACAGCGCATCTTTCTCGGCACGCTGGATGCCCGGCTGATCGCGCTGGACGCAGCCACCGGCAAACGGTGTCGGGATTTTGGTGACAACGGCGAGGTCGACACCAGCGATGGCCTGTCTGCCCACCACCCTGCCGAATACGGCATTACCTCGCCGCCGGCCATACTCGGCAACCGGTTGATCACCGGTTCAATGGTGCTCGACAATCAGCGCGTCGACGCGCCCGGTGGCGTGGTGCGTGCCTACGACGTGCGCAGTGGTGCACTGCTGTGGGCGTTCAACCCGGTGCCCCCCGGCGAGCCCGAACGCAACCCGGACGGCACCTGGCGCAGCGGCACCACCAACGTGTGGTCACTCATCGCGGTGGATGCCGCGCTCAACCAGGTGTACCTGCCTACCGGCAATACCACCCCCGACTACTACGGCGGGCACCGTGACGGGCTGGATCACTACTCCAGTTCCGTGGTCGCCCTCGACGCGGACAGCGGCGAAGTCGCCTGGCATTTTCAATTCGTGCATCACGACCTGTGGGACTACGACACGCCGGCCCAGCCCACGCTGGTGGACCTTGAGCTAGACGGCGAGCGCATACCGGCGCTGGTGCAGGTGACCAAGATGGGGCTGACCTTTGTGCTCAACCGTGAGACGGGCGAGCCCCTCTGGCCGGTGGAAGAGCGCCGCGTGCCGCAGGCGGGCGCGGTACCCGGCGAGTACCTCTCGCCCACGCAGCCCTTCCCGAGCCATATTCCGCCACTCTTGCAGCCCGCGCTCAGTGCCGACGATGCCTGGGGCCTGACCTTCTGGGACAGGCGCCGGTGCGCGGAGAAAATTGCCGGTCTGCGGCACGCGGGCCTTTACACCCCGCCCTCGTTGCAGGGAACGCTGAACTACCCGGGCAATCTGGGCGGCAATAACTGGGGCTCCCCGGCGGTGCACCCCGACAGCGGAGTGATGGTGGTCTTCACCACGCGGGTGCCCACCTACACCCGGCTGTTACCCCGTGCCGAATGCGCCGATTCGCTGCAGCCACAGGCAGGTACGCCCTACTGCGTGGAGACGGAGATGCTGACCTCGCCGCTCGGCATGCCCTGTACCGCGCCGCCCTGGGGCACGCTGGATGCCATCGACCTGGTGTCGGGCCGCCTGCTGTGGAGCGTGCCGCTGGGTACCACGCGCGACCTGGCACCGTTTCCGTTCTGGTGGATCCAGGGCCTGCCCGGCATTGGCGCACCGATGATGACCGCGGGCGGCCTGTTGTTCTCCGGCATTTCGAACGAGCACGCGCTGCGGGCGTTTGCGCTCGACAGCGGTGAGGAGCTGTGGCGTGGCGAGCTGCCCACGGCGGCCAACGCGCTGCCGATAAGCTACCAGCTACGCCCCGACGGTCGCCAGTTCGTGGTGATTGCCGCGGGCGGGCACTGGGGCGGCGGCAGCCCGCCGGGCGATTACCTGCGGGCGTATGCCTTGCCCCGCTAGCGTGCTCAGGCGCGCTGTTGCACGGCCGCCAGCAGGTGCTTCACCAGCAACGCGAGCGCCCGGCCGCGGTTGGCGGTTTTCCAGGCCAGGTGACAGGGGCCGTTGGTGAGCGCAGGCTGAACGTCCAGGCTTACCAGCTCGCCGCTATCGAGATACGGCTGCACAAGGTGCAGCGGCAGGGTGCCGATACCCAGCCCCGCGAGCTGCGCGTGCAGTTTCTGCCGCATACCCGCTACCTGTAGCGTCGCCCCCGGCCCGACAATCCCGCGACTGATCGCCGGCTGGTTGCGCGAGCTGTCGCGCACCATGACCACGCGGTGAGAATGCAGCGCCTCGGGCCCCAGTGGCTGTGGTTCACGGCAAATCGGGTGATCCCGGTGGGCGACGAAGACAAAGTTTTGTTCGAACCAGGGCACATGGCGAATGCCTTTCTGCCCGGGCACGGCATCCACGGCGCCGACCAACAGGTCCACGCGATCTTCCAGCAGCGCTTCCCAGGCACCGCCGAGCACTTCTTCACTGATACTGATCTCGATGCCGGGCACGGCGCGATACAACGCCTGCAGTGCATCGAACAGCAGTTCGTCGGCAATGCTGTGATCCCTGGCGATGCGCAGGCGCGGCTCCCAGCCCGTGGCCGCCTGTTGTGTATCCCGCGCGAGTTGCTCCGCGGCCAGCAGCAGTGCCCTGCCGCGCTCCAGCAGCAGGCGGCCCGCATTGGTCAGCACCGCTTTACGACCCTGTTTCTGGAACAGGGTGACACCGAGGTCCTGTTCCAGCTTGCCCACGGTATAGGAGACGGAAGAGGGCACCCGGTGCAGGCTCGCCGCCGCCGCCGCGAAGCTGCCCTTGTGGTCGATGGCATCCAGCACCTGCAGAGCGTCGAGGGACAGGTTCATTGATCAGAATATTTGAACATAATGGACTGATATTCCCGGTTTTACTTCAGTAAATCAAGTTCTATAGTGCTTCAAGTGTTCACAAATACTGATCAAGGAGATCGGCGTCATGGGCTTACTGATGGACGGGAAGTGGGTAGACAAGTGGTACGACACCGCCGCGAACAAAGGGCGCTTTGAGCGCCAGGCGAGCCAGTACCGAAACTGGGTCACGTCGGATGGCAGCCCCGGGCCTTCGGGGGAAGGCGGTTTCAAGGCAGAGCCCGGGCGCTATCACCTGTATGTGTCGCTGGCCTGCCCCTGGGCGCACAGAACACTCGTGTACCGCCGCATCAAGGGTCTTGAGGACCTGATCAGTGTATCGGTCGTGCAGCCGCTGATGCTGGAGAATGGCTGGGAATTTCCCGAGGGCGGGGATGAGCTTTACGGCCTGCGCTTTCTGCACCAGCTCTATACGCGGGTCGATCCCGAGGCCACCACGCGGGTCACGGTACCGGTACTCTGGGACAAGCAGCGCGAAACGATCGTCAGCAATGAGTCGGCGGAGATTATCCGCATGCTGGGCAGCGCGTTTGACCACCTGACCGGCAACCGCGTGGATTACTACCCGGATGCGCTGCAGTCCGACATTGACGCGCTCAACGAGCGCATCTACCACAATGTCAATAACGGCGTGTACCGGGCTGGCTTCGCTACCACGCAGGATGCCTACGAGGAGGCCTACCGTGCGTTGTTCGCGCTGCTGGATGAGCTCGATGAGCGGCTGGCGACCTCTCGCTACCTGCTGGGTGAAAAAATTACCGAGGCCGACTGGCGGCTGTTCACCACGCTGGTGCGCTTTGATGCGGTGTACTTCGGGCATTTCAAAACCAACCAGCAGCGCATCGAGGATTACCCCAACCTGTCGGGCTACGTGCGCGACCTGTACCAGCAGCCCGGGGTGGCGTCTACACTGAATATCACGCATATCAAGCAGCACTACTACGGCAGCCACCGCAACATCAACCCGACGGGCATTGTGCCGCTGGGCCAGGAGCTGGATTTTTCCCTCCCGCACGGGCGCGCGGCCGTGGGTAACGCGACGAGCACACCGGCATGAGCAAGCTCAGGTCCATCACGCGGCGATTGCGCGCCCGGCCCGCGAGTGACGGCGATGGTGTGAAAATCCAGCGCATCGCCGGACGCGACGTCACCGCGGCGCTCGACCCGTTCATCCTGCTCGATGAAATTCACAGCGAGGATGGCGCGGATTACATCGGCGGGTTCCCCGCGCACCCGCACCGCGGTTTTGAGACCGTGACCTACCTGCTGCACGGCGCGCTGCGCCATGAAGACCACCTCGGCAATGTTGGCAGGCTGGGCGACGGTGGCGTGCAGTGGATGACGGCGGGCAGTGGTATTGTGCACGCGGAAATGCCCGAGCAGAGCGACGGCCTGTTTCACGGCTTCCAACTCTGGCTGAATCTCCCGGCGGCGGAAAAAATGCGCGCCCCCGGCTACACGGATTACAGCGCCGCCGACATCCCGACGGTGCAGGCGGATGCCGCGACAGTGAAGGTGATTGCCGGGACCTATGCCGGTGTGGCGGGGCCGGTTGCCGCGCGCAGCACCGAACCGCTATTGCTCGACGTGGCGCTTGGGCCGCAGCAGCGGCTGGAAATTCCTGTCGCCGGGCATCTCGCGGTGGCCTTCTACCTCTACGCGGGGGAGACCGCCGATCTGCAACAGCGTGACCTGGCGGTGTACGGGCCCGGCGATACGCTCGTGATTGCCGCGGGTGAAAAGGGCGCGCGCGGGTTGCTGCTCGGCGGGCGCGCACTGCACCAGCCCGTCGCGCAGTACGGCCCGTTCGTGATGAATACGGGAGAAGAGATTGAGCAGGCCATCGACGACTACAACAACGGCCGCCTGACGGCCCACATATAGGAGCGCAACAACATGCACACCGATTACCAGAACGCACAACAACGGGCGAATCTCGCGGGCGTGGAGCCCTTGATCGCACAGCGCTGGTCTCCGCGCGCCTACCTGGGTGACCCGGTCGCCGAAGAAGATCTCGCGTTGGTGTTCGAGGCGGCACGCCTCGCGCCGAGTTGCTACAACGAGCAGCCCTGGCATTTCTACACCTCCACACCGGCGAGCTACCAGACCTTTCTCGAGCTGCTGGTTGAGGGCAACCAGGCCTGGGCGCAGAGTGCGCCGGTCATCGGCTTCGTGGTTGCCAGCCGCCGCTTTGCGCGCAACGACAAGGACAACTATCACGCCGACTTCGACAGCGGCTCGGCCTGGATGGCGATGAGCCTGCAGGCGCGCGCACTGGGGCTGTACACCCACGGCATGGGCGGCATCGAGTACGACAGCGTGTACACCGCCCTGCAACTGGACCGCGATGCCTGGAAGGTGATCTGCGGGTTCACCATCGGCAAGGTGGACCCGGTGGGTGATGAGAGCCTCTCGGAGCGCAAGCCGCTCGCCCAGGTGTGGACCGCGGTGGACTGAACCGCCCCCGAGCCTGACCGGGTGTGTGGATGCCCCGGCGCCTGAGCGTCTCATCCGCTCACCAGCGGCGCGCTTTTGGTTACGCGGCAGTTCTGGCACAGTAGGCTTTGCAGCATCGGGCCGGTGGCGGCCGGAATACGGAGAAGCGCTGGGCGACGATGGAAGAAAATGAGGTAAGGGCAGCACAGCAGACGGCGAAGTGGCGGGTTGCCCTCGCGAGCGCGCGCTATGCGGGGGCGGTTGCCGTGAATGCGGCGGCGGGCCTGTTCAAGGATAACTGCATGCGCAACGCCGCGGCGCTCTCGTTCTACGCCCTGTTTTCCATCGCGCCGATTATTTATCTCGCCGTCTATGTCGCCGGCATTCTCGCCTCGGATGTGGACTTTCAGCAGCAGATCACGCAGCAGTTTTCCGAGCTGCTCGGCGAGCAGGCGGCCGAGGGCATCACCATGTTGCTCAGCACCCTGGAAACGCAGCAGCAAAACCGCTTTCAGCTTGCGGTGGGTATCGGCGTGCTGGTGTTCTCCGCCACCAATATCTTCATCCAGATACAGACCACCTTCAACGAAGTGTACCGGGTACAGGCCAGCACCAGCGCGGGCCTGATCAAGCAGGTACTGGACCGGGTGGTCTCCCTCGGCATTATTCTCAGCCTCGGGTTCCTGATGATCGTGTCGCTGGTGCTGGATTCCGTGGTGCTGGCCTTCCACCAGTACCTGTTCGAGCTGCTGAACGCGGCGGCGGTGATTATCGTACAACTGGTGCAGATGCTTATTCTGGTGTTTCTGATCACCGGGGTGATTTACGCCATGTTCCATTTTCTGCCCGACGTGGACCTGCCAAGGCACCTGAAGTTGCGCGGCAGCCTGCTGGTGGCGGGAATGCTCCTGCTGGGCAAATACGGCATCGGCCTGTACATCGCCAACAGCAAGTTGAGCGAGCTCGGTGGCGCCTCGGCCTCCATTTTCGTGCTGATGCTATGGATCTACTACACCTCGATCATCCTGTTCTTCGGTGCGGAAGTGATCCGTGCCATGGCGGAGCGCGATAACCTGGTCATGCAACCGCGACGCTATGCCACGCGCATTCGAACCGTAGTGGTGGATGACAGCGCAGCGCAGCCGGAGCCGACGCCGGCGCAGTATGCGGCGGAGGAAGAGAACCCGGGTGACGAACTGGCGGCGGCGGAGCTTTCCCGGCAGCTTAAACACTAGCCACGCTATTTGCGATGGCCCCGTAGCTCGCGCACGCACCGCGTTACATGCGCGGGCGTTCACCCAGGGCGCGCGCATGCGTTGGTAGCGGTTGCGACTGCCCTCAGAGCTTGTGGATGATGTTCTCCGCGAAGCGTTCCATATAGCGTTTCTTCTCGTCCAGGGTGGAGCGCCGCTTGCCCAGCGCGAATTGAAACGGCGGCGACACCGTGCTCTCGAGGCCTTGATCCGCGAGGCCTTTGTACAGCGCCGCAGACGGTTCCGCGGCAATCCCCAGCATGGCCTCGAAGGGCAGGTGTCCGCGCCCGTACTCGGTGCGCAGCGCCTGCAGGCGCCCGAGCAGCGGCGCTACATCGTCGGGTGCAGTGCCGGCACCGATGTAACCGTCTCCCAGGCGCGCCGCGCGGCGCAGCGCGGCCTCGGACGTGCCGCCAATATAGATGGGCGGCGGTTTGCCCGGCGCGGGGCTGAGCTGCACGCGCGGGAATGTAAAAAAATCGCCGTGGTGCTCCACCATCTCGCCACTCCACAGTTTCGGCAGTATCTCCAGCATCTCGTCGGTGATCCGCCCGCGTCGGCGAAAATCCACGCCGTAGATATCGAACTCTTCGCGCATCCAGCCGACGCCCACGCCGAGGATGAAGCGGTTATTGCTGAGAATGGCGAGGGTTGCGCTGGCGCGCGCCACCTCGTGCGGGTTACGCAACGGCAGCACGTACACGCCGCAGGTAAAACGCAGGGTGTTTGTGACGGCGGCCATCGCCGCGAAGATGGCCGTTTGATCCGGGTACTCGTCGTCCGGCTGCATGGGTGGCAGGCCATTATCGGAGTAGGGGTAGCCGCCCGCGATGGCTTCCGGGTACACCGCGTGATCCCCGCTCATCAGGCCATGAAAACCGACCTCCTCGGCGCAGCGCGCAATCTCCGGCAACTGCCCGGTTTCCGCCCAGGTGATCGCCTGCCAGAACTTCATGCTGTTCTCCGCTGTTGCATCATAGCTCCCGTGGAATCGCGAAATAGTCCTCGTAATTGGCAAAGATACCGCGCAGGTAATCGAGCTCCAGGCCGGTGTCCGCCAGCTTGTAAGTGTGCTTGCCGTGCTTGTCGGCGGGGTTTTCCGCCAGGAACGCGCGCATGCGCTGCGCGGCCTCCGCGCTGAGCTGCTCGCCGAAATGCGCGTAGGCACGCTGCACGGTGCCCACCTGGTCGCGCACGAAATCGCCGAAGTACAGGTCGACCACTTGCGCAGGCGGAATGCCGCCGCTGCGCCGGTAGGCCACGGTGTTGTCGTAACCCTGTGCCAGGCCCGCGGCGTAGTGCTCGGCAATGCGGCGCATGTCCACATGGTCGCTGCTCAACACCTGCAGGATCGCCGCGAGATTGCTCATGGACACCAGTGTTTTTACCGGGTCGCGGTGGGTCTGCACGAACAGCGCATCGGGGTAGGCCCGGTGCAACTGTTGCAGGTGCCACAGGTGCTGCGGCGACTTCAGCGCCCAGCGCTGCCCGGGGCACTTCCACTGCAGCACCTGCAGCGCGCGCCGGTGCCATTTGAGTGCGGAGGTCATATCGCACTGCATCACCCAGTTGTCGTAGGTGGGCACCTGGTACTGCACGTAGTAGATCATCGAGGTGAAATCCAGCGCGGTGAACACCACGCATTCCTGCGCCCGTTGCGCGCCCATCGGGTGCGTGCGCTTGAACTCGGGTACCAGGCGATCGACCTGGTCCAGTTCGCGCTGGCAACGCGCGATGCGCGGATCGCCCTGGTAGGTGGCGCGCTCCGGGGGCGGCAGCGGATAGGCGGCCTCCCATGACTGGGGCACGCGGTTGTTGCTGTCCATCGCCAGCAGGTCATGGAAAATGGTGGTGCCGGAACGCGGCGGCCCCACCACGAACAGCGGGCGCTCGATGGCCTGTTCCTCGATCTCCGGGTGTTGCTTCAACAGCTCAACGATACCCAGGCGATTCTCCAGCGTGCGCAGCAGGTCACCGCGCGTGATGATACGCCCCAGCAGGCTGAGCTGCGCCTCGGTCTCGATGCTTTCCAGCAACAGGCGCAGCGGCTGCTCGAAATCACTTTCGCCGAAATCCTCAAGGCCGGTGTTTGCGCGCGCCTTGCGCAACAGGCCATCGAAACTGATGCGTACCGGTTGCAGGCCCAGCGCGCGGGCACCGCGCCCGGCGAGGTTCAGCCCGCGCACCGACAGCGGCAGTGGCGTCATGCGAGGTCCGCCAGTTTCACTACGCTGGCCTGCGGTGTGGCAACCTCGCCGCTGACCATGAAAAAGCGCCAGAACACCAGGCCGAACAGTTTGCCCTCGGTGTCTATCCAGTTGGGCACGCCGGGGTTGGTATGCGCGAGCACGATGCGGAAGCTGCCGTCGGCTTCCAGTTGCGTCTGGCTGCGGTTTAGCGAGACCGGCCGGTTGCGGTAATCCAGCGTCTGCTGGAAGCGGTTCCACAGGCACACGTTGCCGAAGGCGCACTCGGGCCAGCGGCCGGTGACCACCAGCGCCTCGTCCTGGTCGATGAAGTACGGCGCCATGCTGTAGTGCGCATCGAAGGCGGCGAGGCCGAAATCGCCGGGTACCACGGGCGGCGGAAATTCGTTGGGGGTGAGGTTGACGAACGCCGGCTGCTCGCGGTTGGCCATAGGCGGCATCTCCAGTGTGCGGCTGCGCACCACGTTGGCGACCCGCTGAATGCCCGCCGCGACGGAGGCATCATCGGGCGCTGCCGGTACCGGGCTGGGCGTGAGACATTCAATGCGCATGCGCGGCTCGCACTCCGGTTCGAGCGCGGCGGGGGTGGTGTGCTCGAAGTAATGCCGTGTGGTGAGCCGCGAGGTGTTGGCGGTGAGCGGTAACCAGTTCCTCGCGCGTTCTTCACCACCCAGGTACAGCGTGAAGTTGCCGTTGCTGTCGATGTCCATATCGGTGTTGTTGAGCACGCCCGCGGTGTTGCTCGCCATCTGCCCTTCCTGCGTACCTTCCTCCAGCGTGAGCGAGAAGTAGGAAGCGCCGTGCAGATTGCCGTGCACGACGTAGGCCAGGCCCGTCGCCAGCGGCGCGTCGAAGTAGATTGCGTCCGGGTTGTCACCGGTGAGTTTGCGGCTGGGTGTGGTGATGCGGCGCAGATCGGGGTGGGCCGGGTCCTGTTCGAAAAACCCGACCAACGCGGCTTCCAGGATGTGCATGAGCGCGCGGTGCGAATCCACCACGTCCTCCTCTGAATGCAGGTTCCACTCGGGGCCGGACCAGCGCTCGTCCACTTCCGTGAGGGTTTCGATCAGGCCTTTGAGAGCCTTGCGGCTTGCGGTTGTCATGCTCATACGGGCTTCCTTGATGGCGGCGCTTCAGGTGGCCGCGTGATGGGGGTTGCGGGTTTCGTAGGGAATATTGAACTGCTCGCGATAGAACAGCAGGCGCTTGTCCACCTCGTCTGCATGCAGACCGAACTGGGCGAGATCGTACTTGTGCGCGCCGTGTTTGTGCTGTTCATTGCTGGCGAGCCACTGGTGCATCGCGCTGCGCGCCTGGTCACTGAAGGGCATTTCAAGAAAGTTATACACGCCCTGCATGGCGGCGGCCCAATCGGCGGTAATGTCGGCATACAGAATGTCGTACTGTTTTTGCGGCGCGGGCTGCCGTTTTCTATCGCGCAGGTTCTTGCGCAGCATGCGCTCGGTTTTGTCGAGCCACTCGCGGCCCACGCGATGCGGGCTGACATTGTCGTTGTCGCGCACCAGGGAGTTCCAGGCCATGGAACAGCTCGAACCCACCACCTTGACCGGGTCGCGATGCGGGCAGATGAGGCGCGCGCTCGGGAACACGTTCAGCAGCGCGTCCAGGTCCTGCATGTGCTGCGGCGATTTCAGCACCCACGGCGCATCGGGCGGATCGCCGCGAAACCAGCCCACCAGCTTCAGCATGTCTGCCATGTATTCGTAGGCGAAGGTCTGGTCGTGGGTCATCAGCCATTCGGCGAAGCTCGGCAGCTCGTTGATGATCTCGAACAACTGGGTGGCGAAGGCGTGCTGCAACAGGCCGATTTCCTCCTCCACCTCCATGGTGCCCAGGGGATGCACAGCGGCCACCTGGGGGCTCATGTAGAGCACCGCCTTGAGGGCGCCGTCGAGGGTTTTGATGCGCGGGTCCGGCTTGCCCGCGGCGCGGGCTGCGAAGCTCTCCGGGCCGGGCACCGGGTACACACTCTCCCAGGATTTGAGATGTACGAAGCGTTCGTCACAGGCGAGCAGACGGTGCAGCCGCGTGGTGCCCGAGCGCGCGAGCCCGACGATCACCACCGGGGGTACCAGCTCCCGGGCGAGAATCTCGGGGTGTTGCTGCCACAAAGCCTGCGCCTGTAAACGCCCCTTGAGCAGACGCAGTATGTTGGACCGGGCAAGCAGCCGGCCGATGGGGTTGATGTTCGATTCGTTATTCAGCGATTCGATCATCCTGCGCATGGGCTCAAGGAAACGCTCGTCGCCGTAGTCGTCCAGGCCGGTAGATTGCCGCGCACGCAACAGCAATTCATCCGCATCGAAGCGCACGCGCGCCAGGCCCAGCGCGTTGGCGCCGCGCAGCACGCGGTTGATAGCGCGCATTGACCGACGCTGGTAATCCTGCGCGCGCAGTTCGCGGGGTGCTGTTTCGCCTGGCATGCGTGCGCTCATTGGTGCCCCGTTTGGCGGAATGTTATGTCTGCGTGTTGTGCGTGGCCGGCCGCGCGGCCCATTCTCATGCTAAGTGATAGAGCATGGCGCGGCAACGCCGCGCGCGGTTCAGGCGCGGAATAGGCGTGCGCGGTCTAGCATATGTCACTCAGCGGACTGCGTACGCCGTGGGCACCGCGGCGCAGTACATGCGTGTAGATTTCCGTGGTCTTCACATCGCTGTGGCCAAGCTGCTCCTGTACCGTGCGGATATCCGCGCCGGACTGGAGCAAATGGGTGGCGAACGAATGCCGCAGGGTATGGCTGGTGACCGCCTTCTCGACGCCCGCTCCGCGCGCCGCCATGCGCACCAGCTTATTCAGGCTGGACTCGTCGAAGTGGTGGCGGCGCAGGAACTGCGTGCCCGGCTGCAGGCTGAGCCGTGAAGCCGGGAAGAGATATTGCCAGCCCAGTGAGGTTGGCGCGCTGGGATACTTCCTTGCCAGCGCGTCCGGCATCCACACGCCCGCGTAACCCGGTTCAAGCTTGTCGTTTTCGAGCAGCGCGTGAACGTGTTCTTTCTGTGCCTGTAACCGGGGAACCAACTCGACCGCGAGCGTGGTCAGCCGGTGCTTGCCGCCCTTGCCGTTCCAGACCTGCAGCTGAAGATGATCGAAATCGACGTCTTTTACGCGCAACCGCAATAGCTCGATACGCCGCAGCCCTGAACCATAGAGCAGAGACGCCATGAGCAGGTGAGCGCCCGCGAGCTGGCCCAGGACAGACCGAACCTCCGCCTGCGTGAGTACCACCGGTAACTTGCGCTGGCGGTTGGCGTGTTTGAAGTGCGCAAGCTCGCCCAGCGGCTGCCCGAGATACTTGTTGTAAAGAAAAGCGACAGCATTCAGCGCAGTAGCCTGCGTAGCCGCCGCAACCTGGCGCCGGACGGCGAGAAAAGTAAGAAACTGGATTACCTCCTCGCCGCCCAGCTCCCGAGGGTGCCGCTTGTTGTGGTACAGAATAAAGTACTTGATCCAGTACAGGTATGCTCTTATGGTCCGGAGACTGTAGCGCCGTACCAGCATATAGTCGTGCACTGACCGAAGGAATGGCGATGAAGGCATGCGAATACCGTAGTCCCGGATACTGTTTTTATGTACAGTATTACTGGTTATGGTCGGTCGTCCACATCAAATGCGTTCAGCGCCCACTGTTTCCAATGAGTTGGCTCCAGCCGATCCGCTTTCCATCAGAAAAACAGAGAGTTGCGCGGGACCGTTGCGACGCGGGCAGGGGATACAATGGGCACCCGATAATAATTAATAAGAGGTCGCAGACCTCTTTAACATA
>CAZFJQ010000050.1:0-24446 GCA_964519755.1 uncultured Halioglobus sp. | reverse complement strand
CTGACACACTCTTTCCCTACACGACGCTCTTCCGATCCGACCTCGTGTCGATCATTGTGTCCAGGCTTACCGGTGCCCCTCTTATTATTTCCAACCACGCATGGCACCCGGCGGAACTGAAACGCAAGGTGCTTGAGGCGATTCGCGCGCGACTCATGCACGCGGCAGATCTCGTGATCAGCGTCTCCCGGAATACTCACGAAGAGACGCTGGAGCGGGGCGTGCCTGAAGAAAAGTGCATGTCCATGTATTCAGGCATCGACCTGGCTCCCTACGCCGATGCACCGGCAAAGGCCCAGGCGCGTGCCGCACTGAATATTCCCGAGGATGCTTTCCTGGTTGGCAATATCGCGCGGCTGTGGCCGGAGAAAGAACAGGCCACGTTGATTGAGGCGGCTCGCCTGCTCGCCGATAAGCATCCAGCGCTAAAGGTCCTGATCGTCGGAGACGGCCCGCTCGGCGATGCGCTCAGAAAGCAGATCCATGATGCAGGGCTGGACGACGTGGTACTCATGCCAGGCTATTGTGAGGATTTTGTCTCTGTGCTTGCAGCGCTGGATGTATTTGCATTCCCTTCCTCGGCAGAGGGCACACCCATGGTGATTTATTCAGCCATGGCGATGGGGTTGCCGATCGTGGCATCGCCCGTCTCGGGTGTCGGCGAGATCGTCAAGAACGAAGAATCAGGTATATTTGTGCCTGCGGCGGATGCCGGGGCTCTGGCGGACGGGCTGGCCAGGCTGGCAGCCGACCCGGACCTGGCGGTTCGACTCGGCCAGAACGCCCGCGAGACATGCCACGAGAACTACTCGGCCGTGGCGGCCATCCGGCGCCTTGAATCGATATATGAGCAACTACTCTATGGCAGATAAGGAAGAGATCTTCGAGCATGCCGTCCAGCGTATTTCAGCGGGCGTGTCCGGGCCGGGCAGGCACAGCGGGAAACCTGGGCCGGTTTCCGAGCAGGAGCGTCGAACCAGCGAACGCGCCCTGGATCGCTTTCCCGTGGAACTGGAGACAGCAAGTGGCCAGCGTCTCGTGGCGCACACCGTGGATCTTTCCCAGGGTGGATTGAAAGTGGAGTGCGCCGCGCCGGAAGCAGGCGCAGCCATTCGTGTAGGCGATACGCTAAAAGTCGCGCTGAACTCGCCATTTCTCGCGGCAAAGAATGTCCGTGTGATCAGGAATTTCCAGGTCCTGGCCTGCGAAGCGCTGCCGCCGGCGGCTTTGCGCATTCGCCTGCATTCACAATTTCAACCCGATGGCGACACAGTCTCCCTGTCCGGCCTGGAACCACATGAGTTCGTTATGCCTGCGGAGCTCGAAGATACCTTTATGCAGACCCAGGCGCAGGTTAATCTGCAGTTGCCGCACGCGGCTTCCAGGTTGTTGCTGTTCACCGCGACAGAGTGGGGCGCCGGCAGTTCGACTATCAGCTGGTGGTTTTCCGTGTGCCTCTCGCGTACACCCGAGCGACGGGTACTGTTTGTAGATGGCAATGTACATGCCCGGATGCGTCAGTCGGGCACCCAGCCCATCGCCGGGTTCGTTGACCTGCTGCTTGGCCAGGCAACGCTTGAAAGTACTGTATTACAGCTTGGCGCGGGTGCGCCGGACCTGTTGAATGTTGGCAAGGTCGCTTACTTCTCCTCCGGAGAAGTAAGCCAGACTGACGTGCAGGCGACATTCGAGCTATTGCGCGAACATTACGATTACATCGTGATTGACGCACCCCCGGCACTGGAATCCTCACTGACCATGCTATGGGGCCAGGCGGCCGACGGCTGTATGCTGGTGCTGGAATCGGGCAAAAGTCAGCGCGCAGATGCGCAGGCGGTGGTGGGCCGCCTGCGACAGTCCGGGGCACGTGTCCTTGGAGCCATGCTCAACAAGGTCTGACAATCCCGTGCGCCAGACCGGCAGCAGGCACTAACCCGTCCTGCCGGTTCGCTCAACTTCCTGATGTCTTGCAATATTGTAAAGCGCAATCCCGCAGCCGATCAGGAACCACATATTCTTGAATCCTATACGCATGAAATCGAAGGCGATAGCGCCAATAATCAGGAATGACGTGAAGCTGATCAGGATCGCGATGCTGAGGTTCCAGCCAAGCGCATCTCCCTGCCGCCGGTATAGCGTGGCGGCGCGCCAGAACATGCGCAAAAGACAGTAAAAGAAAAACACCAGGATCAGGAGTCCGATAATGCCTGTCTCTATCAGCACCTGCAGATAGGAACTGTGCACCGTCAGCAGCCCGGTATTCCACGGGCTGTAGTAGAAATCAAGAATGCCCCTATTGTCCCCAAATCCAAAACCGGTGAGTGGGTTCTCTATGAAGGCCCTGAAGGCAGCATCCCAGAGTTTGAAGCGCTCGCTCACGCTGACGCTTTTATTAGCGAGATAATTCGTCGGGTTGAAGATCCGCGTCACGCCCTCGGGCAAGAAAGGAATGCTCGCTATAGCAGCCACCGCCACCAGGGCCGCCCGCGGCGGCGTTATTACCAACAGGCGCGCCAGCAACAGCATGGGGAGAATAACGATATAGGTAAGCATCCCCGTGCGTGATAACGAGACCACCACGCCGACAAGACAGCAGCCCACCCCTACCAGTGCCAGCCCCTGCCAGAGCCTGTAGCGCGCGAGCTTCATCAGGGCGAGCAGCACGGGTACGAGGAAGGCGGTGCTGGCCCCCAGCACATTGGAATGCGCAGTGGTTCCCGTGCTGCGCTTCACTGTACCGATAGTGTCGGATTCGATATTACTGACTTCCAGCCCGGCAACCGACTCGCCTTCCTCCAGCCAACCAATACGTTCGTCTATTTCAGCTCCCGGAAGAATTCTTTGCACACCGGCATAGGCGAAAGAGCCTGCACTGACAGTCGCGAAAGCAATCAGCGCAACAAGCACCTGGCGCTTGGTACGCAGCAGATTGAACGTGAGTATCAAAAAGAGAATTGTCGTGCCCTGAATCACGAGTTCCTGCAGGCCGCGCATTGTATCCAGCGCGTCGAAGAGTGTCAGCGCGCCCCACAACCAGTAGAGCAGAAATACGCCCACCTGCCAGTGCCACAAAAAACGGTACTTCCTCATTACCAGATTCAGAACCCAGGACATCAGTGTCACCAGCGCAAAAATCTTGGTGATCGAGATATCTATCATGGGCAAAATATTGCCCAGTTCACCGACTTCATCCAGGGGAATTGTCGCCGCGGTAAGGTACAGGCCCAGGCGTGGATTGCGCAGAATGGGAATGACGCCTACCAGGCCCACGAGCCCGGCGGCGAAGAACAGCGGCTTGTCGATGACAAAGGCGGTGGATGCCAGCAGGCCCGCTGCCAGGGCAACAAAGAACACGCGCTGAGCATTACGATTCTCGATCGCGCGATCCATGCTAATTGTGCTCCTCATCGTGGTCGAGGGATATTGCCTGCAATTCCAGGTGAACAAAATAGCAGATGAGCACGGATGCGAATACCCGCCCAATTACCGTTACCCAGGCCGCTCCCGGGGCGCCAAATTCGGGAATCACAGCGAGGCTCAGGCCGATAGAGAACAGCAGTAGCAGCATGTTTATCAGCGCCAGCCGGTTTACTCGATTGCGCGCATACAGAATCAGGTACAGCGGATGAAACAACAGCGTGATGATCGCGCCGAGAAACAACACACGGAACAGTTCCGCCGATTCGGTATAGGCTGGAAAGAACACGGAAAACAGGAGGCCCGACAGTAGATACATGGGCAGCAGGCCAAGCGCAAGCACCAGGCAGAGGCCAAATGTGCGTTTAAGGTAGCCCGGGAAGTCACCGTGATGCTGTAACTTCACCGCCTGCGGCAGCAGCGCTATGATCACCGAGTACGTCATCAGGTCGATGATATAGGTGATGTTCCACGCGGCTGCGTACTGGCCGATATCTGCGGCATCGACGTAGCGGGCCAGTACCAGCATATCGACCCGTGAGTAGAGGCTGAACAGGAACGAGGAGGCCACCACCCACTTGCCGAAATGGAACAGCTGCGCCCAGTAGCCCGTATCCAGGCCGGAACCTTCCGGCCTGGCGCTGTAGCGCGTTGCACCCAGCGCCAGGGACAGTACGTAGCCAATAAAGAAGGCCGCGATCCAGGCGGCGAGTACGCCGTCCGGGGTGAACAGGTCGAGCAGGGCGATGACGCCGAGCACCAGCAGTTTCCCGATGTTATTACTCGCCCGCAGCACGGCGTAGAGAGTGAAGCGTTCCTCGGCCTGTACCCGTGCAAGCATGTAATTGTAGAGGCTGGCGCCGAGAAGGCCGAGGCTGACCCAGCGCAATAGCGGCGCAATTTCCGGATTGCTGAAAACCAGGCCTGCTATGCCCGGTGCAAACAGGTACAGCAACAGAGCGACAGCGCCATTCACCAGCAACTTCAACTGCAGGGCGGCGCGGTAGAAGGCTGCCGCGCGCTGTGGATTGTCTTTCACATGCGGTGCCGCAAGCCGCACCATGCTGAGGTCGAGGCCGTTGCCGCACACCTCCTGCAGTACGTTCAAGGTGGCAAGGGCAACGGAAACCAAACCGAACTCCGCTGGCGTAAGGCCGTTTGCGGAAACCACGTTGGCAATGAAGCCGAGCGCGACATACGTGCCGTTACCAACAATGACTTTCGCTACCTTGAGCAAGCCCCTTTCGTCGTCCTGCCCGTTGTCCGAGCCTGAATCGGCCTCGGCGGCCCCGGAATTACTCATTGCCTGTGAGGCTTGGCCAACCAGTCATCCCATACTTGCAATGCCGGCCTGGGCTCGAGGTCGCCATCGTAGAGTCCCGTATCTTTCCAGGCTCGCATGAGCGGGTTGAACATCACGACCCATTTGAGCACGCCCCAGAGGTCGTCGTAGTCGGCTATCACAAACCACACCACGAACTGTGCGTTAAGCTCATGCGCCTCGCGCAACATGCGTTGGGTATAGCGCTTCTGGGCATCGGCTGATCCGGGCATTTTCTTCCCGAAAACTTTCATGTCTTCGGCGATATAGCCATTTTCCGCGATGGCGAAGGGTTTGCCGGGTGCTATCTCGCGGGTCTGCCTGAGCCAGTTTTCAGGGATTTTATCCACCGGGAAGCCATCCGCTTCATAGGCCATATAAGGGTAGGTGCTGACCGCGTACAAATCCGTATAGGGCAAAAGGGGCTTCACCTGCTCGCGGGTTTCCTGCATGCGATCGGGTGCGTGCAGGTAGAATGACAGGGCTATGGGGAGGTCAGGGTATTTTTTCTTCAGGGCGGGGTAGACCGCCGCCGCGAGCGTCTGGAAACGCCGGTAGGCTTCTGGATCGTTGGCCGCCAGTAGATTCACTTCTACACCATAGACAAAATATGCGGGGTCGAAGGTGTCTATGAGCCGTTCGCAGTAATTGATATAGGCTTGAATCACTTCGGGATCGTCCAGTTTCCTATCCTGCCATTCACCCGGCCGCTTTAGCTGTTCTTTTTCCTCCCAGTAGTCTGCGAGGCCCTTGCGCTCAAAGTTAATCGGTGTGGTGGCGACATAGACCCGGCCGCCCACGGGAATCTGTGACTTCCGGTATTTGAGTTCTTTCTCAACATTTGCGTGATAGGCCGTATTGCCCAAGGCTTCCGGCCAGGGCACGCCTTCGTCGAAGTGATAGGCGAGCATATCGGAGTGCGCATAGATCATGTCGTAGGTTTCACTGATGCGCTCTTCGACCCAGCTGAAATGAAACGGCGTAAAGCCCATGAAAAATGGGCGGCTGTCGGGCTCATTTGCGTGCGGCCCTGATGAACCGTTTGCAGCCGATGCGCTGGTGCACGTCGCGAGGGAAACCAGTAACAGCATGCAGAGCCGACGCCAGGAGGGCATAGCCTGAACGTTCCCTGTTGCAGATAAAACCATGCTTTGCCTCCAGGTAGTCGGTGAATGGGGCAGACGTAATCGCAGCCCGGCGCTGTTTGGCGCATTGAATGAAATGATAGCTTTATCGGCGTGGTGATTCACCTGTGCCGGCGCGTGAAAGGCCTGGAAATCCCGCAAAATGTGTGCCGCAACACATTGGAAGTGCGTCGGAAAACTTTACCAACGACAGTCTTTGCTGGAGCTTTACCCGCGTGACCCGCATTGCACACGACGCTAAGAGGCTAAAAGCAAAATCAATGCGCTTTTAGGGTACATTTATTGCAGGGAAATGTGCATCGACCGTTTTGCGGGGTAGCGAGGCAGATCATGAACACCTTCCAGAGTGCTTTACTGGCTTTTCTGCCCCGTCGCCGCACTACGCTGGTGCGCTGGGCTCTCCTCGCCGGCGTGCTGTGCATGCTCAACGCAGGGGCAATGGCCCAAACGTCGCGACCCTTTCTCATGGCGAGCACCGGCGTCCAGATGGTGCCGCTATCCCCCGTGCCCTACAAAAACGGACACGCGGGTTTCCCCCTCGAGGAGGTGGCTGCAGACGTCGATCTGCTCACGCTCTGGCCAGAGTACCTGGGAATCCCCTACGACGTTTTCGCGCTGGGGCCGCATATTGATCCCGCGCATCCCTGGGCGGTAAAAATGCTGCAGATGGCGGCCGAAGCGGAAAGCACTGGAAAACCGATCCTGTTGCAACTGGGCTTTGTGCGCACGGGGATGGTCGCCTGGGCCTACGACGTGAACGGTGAACTCACAGTAGTCGATGGCTGGGGGGGAGTCTGCTTTGATTTCACCTCACCCGAGGCCGCCGTCGTCGCGGATGGTTTCGTCAACTACGCGGTGTGGATGGCACAGACTTTCCAGCCTGCGTACCTGGTCAACTTTATTGAGGCCAACCTCTACTACCACGACTGCGGCGGCCAGAGTGCCTCCTGGGATGCGCTGGTTGTGATTCAAAATCGCACCTACGACGCGGTTAAACAGGTGAACAGCGCTCTGCCGGTTTTTCCCTCCATCAAACTGGAGTCACTCTACGGTCACCAGCTGGACGGCTGGATCGAGCACGAATACCAGGCCGTCACCGCGTTGCGCCGGGATCTGTTCGGGGTATCGGTGTATCCGTTTGGCGTCTTTGTACCGGGCGAGGGTCGCCTGGCGAACCCTTACGATCTGCCGATAGACTATCTTGTGCGGGTGATGTTGCGGCATCCGGAAGAAAAACTGGCGATAGCGGAGACAGGCTGGAATAACGCGAGCATCAGCATCGGGGACACCGATCAATGCATCCAGAATTTTCCTTACTCCGAGGAGAGCTGGGTACGGGATTACCTGAGTTTTGTGTTCGGCAGTGCACATTACGGTGAGTTTGAGTTCGTCAACTGGTGGTCCATGCGCGACAGCATGAGTCACATCGCCCAGCAAACCTGCTACGTACGTGACGCCCTACCGTATCCCGCCTGCGGCAGCGACCCCTGGTGTCTCGTGATGAATTATGTCAAGGACTTCACCTTTGAGGGAGGATCACCGTTGTTCTCCGAGCTGGTACAGAAGGCGTTTGGCTCGTTTGGCCTGAAAACCTACGACGGCGTCGAGCGAACGGCTATTATGGCAGACTGGCGCGCCCAGCGAGCATTGCCCATCGTCGACTAGCCCCTGTTGCCGCGAGCGGTTGCAATACAAGCTACATATTTCGCGATTAAGCTCACAATTACCCGATCTGGCATTGCAAGCGGAAGCTTGACGTTCATAATTGTCGGACAACATCCAGCAGGAAGCATCATGAAAGCAGTCATTCTTGCCGGCGGCCTGGGTACGCGCCTCAGCGAAGAGACCGCCTTCAGGCCAAAGCCGATGGTAGAGATAGGTGGCAAGCCCATGCTTTGGCACATCATGAAGATGTACTCCCGGCACGGGATTAACGACTTCATCATCTGCTGTGGCTACATGGGCTACGTCATCAAGGAATATTTCGCCAACTATTTCCTGCACACATCCGATGTTACCTTTGACCTGCAGAACAACTCGATGGAAGTGCTCAACAGGCGCACCGAGCCCTGGCGCGTGACGCTGGTTGACACTGGAGACCACTCCATGACCGGTGGTCGCCTGCTGCGGGTGAGTGAATATGTCCGCGATGAGGATATCTTCTGTTTCACCTATGGTGATGGCGTGAGCGATGTCGACATCGGTGCAACCATCGAGTACCACCGCGCACACGGTAAGCTGGCAACCTTGACGGCAGCGGCTCCCCCCGGGCGTTTTGGTGCGCTGGGTATACAGTCGGGCCGCATTACCCAGTTCAACGAGAAACCCATGGGCGACGGTGCCTTCATCAATGGCGGTTTTTTTGTGCTCTCCCCCGGCGTGCTGGACTACCTCGAAAACGACAGCTCGATCTGGGAACAGCAGCCGCTCACGCAACTCGCCGAAGATGGCCAGCTCATGGCCTATGAACACAGCGGCTACTGGCAGTGCATGGATACGCTGCGCGACAAGCACAAGCTGGAAGACCTGTGGGCGAGTGGCAATGCACCGTGGAAATCCTGGGATTGAAAAAGCATGATTGACGCGGATTTCTGGCGTGGCAAGCGCGTCTTTATAACCGGACACACCGGTTTCAAGGGCAGCTGGCTGGCCATCTGGCTGAACCAGGTCGGAGCCAGGGTGCATGGCTATGCGCTGGACCCACCAACCGCGCCGGCGCTCTTCAAGGAAGCCGGGGTAGGCGAGTTAATTGATAGCGAGAATGGCGACGTTTGCGATGCGCAAGCGCTCGGGCACAGCATCGATAACTTCCGGCCGGAGATCATACTCCACATGGCGGCACAGCCGCTGGTGAGGGCCTCGTACGTCGATCCCGTTTCCACCTATGCAACTAATGTCATGGGCACGGTGAACCTGCTGGAAGCAGCGCGCCATACGCCGGGCATTCGTGCGATTGTGGTGGTGACAACGGACAAGTGCTACGAGAACCGCGAATGGGAATGGGGCTATCGTGAATCCGAGCCCATGGGCGGCCACGACCCTTACAGCAACAGCAAAGGCTGCGCCGAACTGGTAACTGACGCCTACCGGCGTTCATTTTTCGCTCACACGGACACCGCGGTAGGCAGCGCCCGGGCCGGGAATGTAATCGGCGGCGGCGACTGGGCCGATGACCGCCTGATACCCGATATTCTCAAGGCGTTTGCCGCCGGTGATGCCGCAAGCGTGCGCAACCCCAATGCCATACGTCCGTGGCAGCATGTGCTGGAGCCGCTTTCAGGATACCTGCTGCTGGCGGAAACCCTCTACCGCGAGGGGCAGGGCGCAGCGCGGCCCTGGAATTTCGGGCCTTTCGATGAGGGTGCGCGCCCGGTGAGCTGGATCGTCGAACAAATGGCACGCATGTGGGGAGAGGGCGCCCGCTGGGAACTCGCGGGCGATCAGGACCAGCCGCACGAGGCCACTTACCTGAAGCTGGACATCTCACGCGCACGCACCTACCTGCACTGGAGTCCCACCTGGTCATTACAGGACACGCTCGAGCGGATTGTCAACTGGCAGCGTAGCTGGCTGGCCGAGGGTAGCGCCCATCAACTCTGCCTCGACGAAATTGCCGCTTTTTCAGCCCGTCAGGCGGATGCATAAAACGGTTCTGGTGACAGGCGCTACCGGGTTTCTCGGTGGTCATGTAACGCCCGCGTTGATTTCACGCGGCTACCGGGTCGTCGCGGCCCTGCGCGCGAGTTCTGATGCGAGCCGGCTCCCGGCACAGGCCCTGCGCGTGGATATCGAAAGCGCTCCGCTGGAAAGTACACTGAGGCAATACTCGGTAGACGCCATCGTTCATCTTGCTTGTGATCAGGGCAGGGCAGGGGCGAGTATTCAGGCGTTGCTGAATAGCAACGTGCTGTTTGGCGTCCGCCTCCTGGAGGCCGCGTGCAGCGCCCACGTCACCCGGTTTCTGAACGCAGACACGCAGCTGGAGCCCGGCGTGAATGCCTATGCGCTATCCAAGAAGCAACTGACCCAGTGGCTGCCCCATTTTTGCGCCACGCTGCGCATCGCCAACCTGCGGCTCGGCAACATCTATGGCCCCGGCGAGCCTGCCAACGGATTTCTCGCCTGGCTACTCAATGAGTTTCGGCGCGACGCTGAAAGTATCGATTTCACGCCGGGCGAACAATTGCGGGATTTCGTGCACGCTACCGATGTCAGTGATGCGATGCTGCACGTGCTGGAGCAACAAGCCGTTGCCGGTTATGAGGAGTATGACGTGGGCAGTGGAGAAATGCTGAGCCTGCGGCAGTTTGTCGAGTTGGCGCACGCCGAGTTTTCCCGGCAAGCCGGGCCGCTTCGCGCACGTCTCGAGTTCGGTGCGCTGCCCTACAGGGCGGGAGAAGTCATGCAACCACGCTTTGACACGAGCGGTCTCTTCGCGCTGGGCTGGCGGCCGGGGCTGTCCACCAGGGAGCGCCTGGAGCAGACCATTCGCGCATTTCTGCAAAACCTCTGAGCAAAGTCTTCAGAACCTGGACAGCGGAAAGCCGCCCGGGGCAGAGCAGGGCATAGTGCTGGACTTGCCTAACTTTCTACGTTAAAAGAAGTGTTTAAGGCTGGAAGTGATAGCAGATTCAAAGCTTTTCCATCGGCGCACAGCGCAGCGTCACCCGGCGCCGCCCACAGACATGAGCGCAGACGCGGTGCAACCTGCAGGCAGCGCGCAAGACAGAGAACATCATGAGCGTATTCTTTAGCGTATCCCGGAGCTGGTTGACAGTGGCACTGCTCGCTCTGGCGGCCTGTGGGGGCGGCGGGGCGTCTGACGTCAGCGAGCGTCTCACCCTGACCAACCCGCCAGCGCCACAAGACCCCTCGCCACCACCCCAGGAGCCAGGGCCGGAACCGGGGGATGACTTCCGGGTATTTCGTATGGCCGCATCCGCGGTGCAGACACTGCCGATTGAAAACAGGCCGCTGCGCAATGGGCACGCCGACTTCCCATTGACCTCGCTGCGCGACGAACTCGACCTTCTCAAGATCGTGGCCGATTACCTCGGCATCCCCTACGACCTGTTTGCCGCGAGCGAGGAACCTCCCGCCGATCATCCCTGGACGATTGCGGTGGAACAGCTCATTGCCAGGGCGCAGGCGGTCGAACGTCCGCTCATACTGCAGCTGGGTTTCGCGCGCAGAAGCATGGTAGGCAGCGCGGTGCTGGACGAAGAAGGGGAGCTGTTTGTGGATCTTACCTGGGCCCCCTCGTGCTTCGATTTCACATCGCCGGAAGCTGCCGGCATCGGGGATGCCTATGTCAATTACGCTGCCTGGATGGCGGGCGCGCTGCAGCCTGCCTACATCGTGAGCTTTTCCGAGGCTAACCTGTACTACGCGGAATGTGGTGGTGCCACCGCTTCCTGGGAGGCGTTGGTAGACATCCAGCGGCGCGCCTACGATGCCATTAAGGCCGCTGCACCGGACGCTTCGGTGTTTGCCTCTTTCAACCTTGAAGCATTATATGGCGACACGCTGGATGGCTGGGACGAAACCCAGTACCAGGCGCTTTCGGCCATGGCCTACGACACCTTTGCAATGGCGAGCTATCCCTTTGGCATTACCGGTGAAGACGGCACCTTCGTCACCCCTTACGATCTGCCTTCAGACTATCTCTCGAGGGTGCTCATACACCACCCGGAAGAGAAGCGCCTGTCAATGGCAGAAACCGGCTGGAATAATGTGAGCATCGCCGTGGGTGATGAAGAGACCTGCTTTGAGAATTTCCCCTATTCAGAGACGCGTTTCGCGGCCGACTATCTGGAGTTTGTGATAAACACTGCGTACGAGGCGGAGTTTGATTTTCTCAGCTGGTTCTCCTTCAGGGACGTACTGCCGGCAAACGTCATGGGCACCTGCTATGTCCGCACCGACAGCACCGACCCGGAGAACGACGCGTGCCTCCAGGACTACTGGTGCCAGGCGATCAACCAGGCAAAGAACACGGTATTGATTCCCGGCGCGCCTGCGCTTTTTTCGGAGGTCATACAGAAGGCGTTTGGCGCCATGGGGCTGCTGGAGTACGATGGAACCTCTCGGAGTCTGTTGCTCGATCGGTGGCGCGAAGTATTGGCACAGCCGCTGCAGCACGACCTGGAGGCCGAACCGGAGGACCCGGCGGACGACAGCCTGTAGGCTGAAAGCCGGTCCATTTTATTGCGGACGTTTTGATGATGAATAGTAAATGGTTGCCCGGTTTGCTCCTGTGCCTGGGGTTACTTGTCGGTTGTGACAGTGGTGGGGAAGACGGCAACTCGGATGGCCCTGCGAATAATTCCGGCCCTGCCCGTAGTTTCCAGCTGGGTTTTACGCCCTGGCCATTTGATTCGACGATTACGGCGCTCAACACAACCTACTCACTGATTCAGGAAAATGGCGACATTGTCGCGCATCACCTGAAACAGGGAGTTCCCTGGCAGGAAGCCCTCACCGGGTCGCCATATCCGCAGCATCTCACCCGGGAGATCGACGGCAGGATCTCGCGAACCATGAGCGGCAAAACCGTCTACCTGGCTATCGACCCGCTGAGCACGTTGCGTGACACCCTGGCCGGAAACTGGGGCGAGAATGGTCAGGAGCCGCGCTCGGCACCCTGGGATGCACGCTCTTTTGCAACCCCGGAAGTCATTACCGCCTTCACCAATTTTTCCCTGGATATGATCGAACGCTTCGAGCCCGCGTATTTCAATTACGCCACCGAGGCCACTGAACTGCTGCTCACCAACCCACAGGATTTCAGTGACTTCGTGGTTTTCGCGCGCGAGGTCTACGCCAATATCAAACGGGCGTACCCGGATCTGCCGCTGATGGTGTCGGTTGGGCTGAAGAGTCCCGGTTCGCCCGCCACAAACGGTTTTATCGATCAGTTCCCACGTATAGCCGATTACGTCGATATCGTCGGCATCAGCGTCTACCCGTATGCTTTTTTTCAGGCAGACGATGGCAGGTCGCCAGGGGCCTTGCCGGATAACTGGCTGCGGCAGATCCAGTCCATTGCGCCGAACAAGCCGGTGGCTATTACCGAGACTGGCTGGGTCGGTGAAGATCTCGATATACCGCGCTTCGACCTGTCTGTGAACAGCAGTGAGAATAACCAACGGAATTACGTCACGAAAATGCTGGAGGCCGCGGAATCACTCGATGCGCAGTTCGTCATCTGGTTTACCGCGGTCGATTTCGATGCATTCTGGCGCGGTGCGCTGGGCCGGGATGATCTGGCACTGATATGGCGCGATGCCGGCCTGTATGACGAGAACCTGCGCGGCAGGCCCGCGCTCGACGTATGGCAGGACTGGCTGGGCAGGCGCTACGAACCCGATGCTTAGAGAGGATGAATGGGCACGACGCAAGCGGGACCGGGACCCACACACGCTACAAACCCCGATCCACATATGCGCATAATATATATTATGTTAAATAAAGGTTGTATTGGGGATGGATCGGGTGTGCATTGAATATGCGTCGAAGTGCTGTCAATCCAATCATGCCAGGCAATCCCGCTGTACCGTGAGTCAGTGATCTTCCCTTTCCCCCCGACCGCTATTCAGGGCCTGGCATGTCTTCGCTAGCAAAACGGGCGCTGGTGTTGTCCGGCGGCGGCGCGCGCGCTGCTTACCAGGTTGGCGCGCTCAAGGCTCTCGCGCAACTACTGCCTGTGAGCACACCTCACCCATTCCCGATCATCTGCGGTACCTCGGCCGGCGCGGTCAACGCGGCTGTCCTGGCAGCGCATCCCGGGACATTTCACGATGCTGTCGCGGACCTTGAACGGCTGTGGAGCGGATTAACGCCCGGCGATATCTATAAACACGGCTGGCTTGAGGTCGCCGGGTCCTCCTTGCGCATCGTCCTGTCGCTGTTGAATCGCGGCGTGGGTGTAGGCCGCCCCCTGTCGCTGCTGGACAACGGCCCGCTGCGCAGCCTGATCGAGGAGAATATCCGCTTTCAACAGATCGACAGCAACCTGCGCAGAGGCAGCCTGGAAGCCGTGTGCGTCACGGCGATGAGTTACAGCTCAGGCGAATCCGTGAGCTTTTTCCAGGCATCTCCGGGAACTCCTCCCTGGCGTCGTCCGCGACGTGTCGGCCGCCGCACGTTGCTCAACAGGGATCACGTGCTTGCTTCCTCGGCCATTCCTACCCTCTTCCCGGCCACCAAACTGGAGCATGATTATTTTGGTGATGGCGCGCTGCGTCAGCTTTCACCACTGAGCTCTGCGATTCATCTTGGCGCGGAACAACTGTTCATTATTGGCGTGAGTGACAACCGGGCAAGAAAAGCCAGGAGGCAGGAAAAAACCCGGACCCGCAAGACGTCGCCATCCCTGGCGCAGATTGTTGGGCACCTGTTGAATTCGGCCTTTGTGGATAGCCTGGAAGAGGACATTGCGCGCATGGAGCGCACTAACCGCCTGCTGGCATCGGTGCCACCAGGTTCACTCCGCGACCGGGATTCTGCGATGCGCACTATCGACAACGTGGTGGTTACGCCGAGCGAGCCACTGGATGAGATATCTGCTGACCATATCCATGACCTGCCTCGCAGCGTGCGCACCTTGCTGGGTTCAACCGGCGCCACCACGGGCGGCGGCGCAACCTCGGCCAGCTACCTGCTGTTCACGCCACAATTCATAGGCGACCTGATCGCGCTTGGCCTGCGCGACACACTCTGGTGTGCCGGGGAGATTGAGCGTCTGTTTGCCAGTCCGTCCTGAGCCCCGTGTGTCGCTAGCCTGCGGAAGCCGTATCCCCGCCCGCGGCGATTGCCGGCTTGAGAGCGGATGCCTCCGGGTCGAGGCCCTGGTCGCGGATGCCAAACAGTTCGCGGTAGGCAATACCGTAGGCAAGCACGCACAGGGGCACGACCCAGATATAGGCAATGCCCAGCGTGATTACCGAGGCCATCAAAAGCAGCGCGGAAACCAGCATCAGGCCAAAAAAGGTCAGCCATCGTGAAGTCACGGCCCGGCGTGAAGCCTCCATGGCCGCCCAGGGCGAGAGCCCCTTTTCCAACGCAAGCGGCAAGGCAAAGGTGTACGCAACCATCAGGTAGATTCCTGGCAGCACCAGCAACAAGAGGCCGAGCAGGATCATCACGGAGACCAGGAACTGTGTCAGCACCGCCCAAACGAACCTGGGCAGGAAGCGGAACAACTCCTCAATGCCCGTGCTTGTCCGTGCAGAAAGCTTCGCCGCCATGATGACAAGCCCGGCGGTCATTACCGCGCTGAAACCGTAGGCGACAACATTGATCGGGAAATTGATCAACGTCTCCGCGAGGGAAGGCTCGTCCCCCGGGTTGCCGAAAATCAGGGAGACGATACCGGTAACCACCCCGAATGCCAGATTGACCAGGATAGTGACCGCGACTGCCAGGAGAATCCGAAGTTTATTGCCATGTGTGGCGGCCCACGCCCCGGACAACAAACTGCCAACGCTAATGGGACCGAGGCCCCCTGCCCCGCGCTGCCCGTCGTGGCCGCCAGCGTCTGAACCTTGACCGGTGTCGTCCTGCATGATGCTATGCTCCCTGATTATTATTCTCGCGTGAAGCTCTTACCATGCCGCACCGTTCGAAAGATCTTCTGCTCTCTCTTATCGTGCCAGTCTATAACGAAGAGGCAACGGTAACCACACTGCTCAAGATGCTGGACGTGTCGCTGCGCCAGTGCGGTTTGCGCAGTGAAATCATCATTGTCGATGATGGCTCGAGCGATGGCACATGGCAGACGCTTGAGGCGCTTTCCGCCCCGGACGGGGCGACGCTGAAGCTGATCCGCTTCACCCGCAACTTTGGCAAGGAGGCCGCAATCATGGCGGGCATTGAGGTGTGCCAGGGAGATGCCGCCGTGGTGCTCGATGCAGACTTGCAGCATCCGCCGGACATGCTGCAGAAAATGGTCGAGCTGTGGCGTCTCGGGGACGCGGAAGTGATCAACGCAGTGAAGACCGATGATCGCAACGCCCCGGGAATAGACAGGCTGACATCCGCCTGGTTCAACCGCGTGTTCCGCCGCTTCACCGGCTATGATATGCGGGGTGCCTCGGATTACAAATTGCTCGATCGCAAAGTGATCAACGCGTTGCGAGAAGTCCGGGATTACCACCTCTTCTTTCGCGGCACCACGGCCTGGCTCGGCTTTCGGCACCAGGAAATTGGTTTCCCGCTCGGCCCAAGAACGTCCGGCAACAGCAAATGGAACCTTTTGTCCCGGCTGCGGCTCGCCATCACCGCCATTACCTCGTTTACATCCCTGCCGCTTCACCTGATGACCCTGGTCGGCCTGGTCTCTGCGGTGCTCGCGGTGCTACACGCGGGCTATACTCTGTTCAACAAGTTCAGTGGCCAGGCCGTGGAGGGCTTTACCACTGTGATCCTGCTGCTGCTCATCTTTGGCAGCACGATCACCCTCGGGCTGGGCATCATCGGCGCTTACCTTTCAAAAATTCACGATGAGGTGCGCAGTCGTCCGCGGTATCTCATCGCCGAAAGCCAGCTAAAGCAGGGCGAAGCGACACCGACTGACGCGGACGAGCAAGCTGGTTAACCCGGAGGCCAGAGCGAAATAATCTGACCGCTGGAGGGTTCGCTCTCACCGGCCAACACCGCGCGGTAAACTTCTTTCGCCGCCTCAGGGCCGTAACTTCTCTGTACATCCAGCCAACGATCGCTTGCGCTGCGAAACTGCACATAGTCGTTACCCAGGCGGGCCATCAGCGTGGCTGCGCCCAGTTCATTGCTGCGGGTCTGTACGTGTCCGGGGGCGAAGAAAAACTCCGGTACGGCTCCCGGGAGGCCCTCTACACTGCCGGCCTCCGCATAGTGCGTGGCCCCCACGCGACAGGAGTACCGCAGATTGTCCGTGTAGTGCCGGTGCAACTGTCCCAGGATCCCGGCGCTGCCGGCCATATCCACCACCACGGCAGGCCTGGACGCATCCAGTGAATCCATGGCGTTGTAAGTGACCAGGGCATCGTACAGGCCAAGTGCCGCACAGAAGTTGATATTGTGGGGAGAGGTCACGCCCACTACCGTCAGTTTCGCACGGGCTTTCAGGCAGTGCGCCAGCGCGATACTGGTTTTGCTGGAGGCACTCGTCACGATGCAGACCTCGGCGCCAAAAGCCCCGTTCTCGTTGAGAAAATCCTCAACCAGCCAGGACGTCATGAACAGGCCGCGCAGCAGGCTGTCCTGGTCTTCGCGCTGCGGATCGTAGATGGGATTGGCGAGCGCTCGATCAAAGCGCGCATAGATCGGCGCGTACTCGGCGCGGTGTGCCGATACATCGTGGAACTGCTCCGCGGAAACCTTGTCCGCCTTGATCAGCAGGTGGGTAGAGAATGGGAAAAAACCCCAGACCCGTTCGCCCTCCTCTATTTCCGCGTGCGCGGAGTCCAGCACATCGGCCCAGCCCATCGCTGGAATTCTTCCCCAGCCGGCCTCGGTTGGGAAAAAACCCCAGTAGCCGAGTGCATCACCCGCCGCGGCGTAGCTGATATTGTTCGCCGTGAGCGCAAGCCGGTCGACCCGCAGCAGGACCTCACCCGGTTGCAAGTGCGCTGCAAGCGGTTCGCTCAGCAAGCGTGTCTTGTGCCAGTCAGAGCGATCCACTTCCAGCGTGTGAGATTGTGTCATGTCTGGCTCTCCCGTTTCAGCTAATAATTTCAGTTAACCATTTCAGTTAAGAATGCTCAGACCGAGTAGCGGCTAGCCTGCTCGGAGATGGTTTGTCGAAACTCGATCATGGTGCTCTCGATGATGTCCGCGGTAGTTTCGACGCTGTCTATACGGCCACAGACCTGGCCTGCCAGCGGAATCGCAGCTTCCATATCACCGCCGAAATAGAGGTCCAGCACATTCGTCATCTGCTCCATCAGGTCAAAACTGCCGACGGGTTGCAGCGCCGTGGTGCGTTCAGTCCGCAACGCTCTCAGCGCGGGGCGCGATGCCTGATTGAGAAATACCGTGCCGGTCTCGGCGGCATCGAGGACGGCTTGCTTCCAGTTGTTATGCACCGGGGATTCCGCGCAGCTGAGCATACGCGTCCCCATCTGTACCCCCTCTGCTCCCAGCGCAAACGCCGCCGCCATGGACACCCCGTCGCAGATTCCCCCCGCGGCGATAACCGGCACATTCACTCGCGAGCAGACCAGCGGTAGCAGCACCATAGTCGCAACAGGACTGGGATTCTTGAATCCTCCGCCCTCGCCCCCTTCGACCACGAGGCCATCTACACCGGCGTCCACTGCTTTCATCGCGAGTTCAAGGGTTGGCACGACGTGGAAAACGGTGATGCCCGCCTCCTGGAAAGCTTTGGTACAAACGCTCGGGCTCCCCGACGAGGTGGTGACAAAGCGGATGCCCTGTTCAATGACGAAATCGATGATATCGGTGCCCTTGACGAAGGCCAGCGCCACGTTCATGCCAAACGGCTTGTCCGTGAGGGTTCTCATCTTGCCAACCTCGCCCTTGATATTGTCGAGTTCGCCCGATGAGGTTTCGATAATACCGAGGCCGCCTGAGTTACTGACGGCCGATGCCAGTTGCGCGCGGGCAATCCACCCCATCGGCGCCTGCACAATGGGATAATCTGTTCCTGTCAGGGCGGTGATTCGATTTCGAACGGGCGCCTGGCTCATAAGCTCTCCTGTGAAAAACATGACTCCTGCGCTTTACTGCAAAGCCGGGATGCGGGGCAGCATACTATACTGGCATAATTTGTGTCTTTATATGCCGGTCGCACCGCCACTGGCTTCCCCGGGGCCCTTGACGCGGCCACCCACCCACGCAATATCGCCCTCGATCCGGCTGAATAATTCACCGCCACGGGGCGAATCCTGGCGCCCGTGAAGAGCATCAAAGCCAAGTGCCATTGCCCAGAAGTCGGCCAGTACCCGCATCGCGGAACCGGTGGCCGTATCTTCCGGTGTGCCGTACTGGGGCGCAAAATAGCGCAGGCCCACCGCCGCCGGTGAGTCGCTGTGCCTGCAGGTCGCGATGACCGCCCGGCGCGTGTGGTCGCCGAGGGAAGCCAGCGGCACTCGCAACTGCGTCAGCTGGAAGTTGTCCGGCCAGCGGAGAATCATATAGCCGTCGTCCGGCCCTGCCAACGCCGCCGCCAAAGGTGTAGCGCCAAAGTGTGAATGCGCCCAGTCGGGCAAGCCGGAGTAGCGGCAGCTGATCCGCGCGAAACCCAGCCAGGTCAGGTCATCCGTTTGACGGCAGGGAATCTCCGAGCGCCCCATCACCAGGGTGCCTTCACCACCCCAGAGGGCCATCCACCACGCCGCGCAACTCAACAGGCCGTGGCCGCAGCACTGGATTTCCTCGCCCTTGCCTGTCCAGCAGCGCACACCGGCACGGTGTTGGCCAAGCGACCAGGTACGGCAGAGAGTCGTTTCCGCCGGCTGCGGTGTGTCCCCTGGCCGCGCCTGCACCCGCTCCACCAGGCATGGATTGCCTTGCGCATCGCCGAGATCGCTGGCGAATGCGGTGAATTTCATTGCCCGGTAGCGCCGCGCAGGTGTGACGTTACGCTCGCACGCTCGAGTATCTCGAATAATAGCTCGACTACTATCGCCAGGCAGGCGGCGGGCAATGCACCCTCCAGAATCAAACGATGATCGTTCAGGGTCAACCCGGTAATGATTGGGTCGCCCAGTCCGCCGGCACCTACGAATGCAGCCAGTGTTGCGGTGCCGATGCTGATAATGGCGGCCGTTTTAATTCCCGCCAGGATAGTCGGCAGGGCCAACGGCAGTTCGATACGCAGCAGCTGCTGACGACGCGTGAGGCCCATGCCGCGAGCGACCTGTTTGAGCACGGGGTCGACGCTGAACAAGCCGGTGAGGGTATTGCGTACGATAGGCAACAGCGAATAGAGGAACAGGGCGATAATAGCGGGTTTCTGCCCCAACCCCACGAGGGGAATCAGCAATGCCAGCAATGCCAGGGCCGGAATGGTCTGTAGCAGCCCCGTCACATACAGAAATACGCGTGCCACCGCCGGTCTGGGCGCCAGCGCCAGTGCGACCGGAATCGCAAAAATACAGGCGAGCAGTAACGCCAAACCGGTAAGCTTCAGGTGCACTGCCGTGTAACCGAGTATACGCTCGGTCGGCGTCGGCCCGGGCCGCGCCCTGTCACCTACGAGACCGCTGGCGGCCAGAAACTGCGCGGCCACGTTCGCCGGACTTTCGCCCTGCGTCGCCACGCGCCGGTTCAGGGCGCGCATGGTGTCTGCGTCGATACGCCCCTCCAGCGCGGAAAGCGTCTCCCGGACAGGTTGTGACAGATCTTCGCGGATGAGTAGCGCCGCGCTGTAATCGGGGAAAAAATCGCGGTCATCACGCAGCAGTGT
The DNA here is from genome assembly GCA_964519755.1 of uncultured Halioglobus sp. Taxonomy (GTDB): domain Bacteria; phylum Pseudomonadota; class Gammaproteobacteria; order Pseudomonadales; family Halieaceae; genus Marimicrobium. Next base: position 4,153 of record CAZFJQ010000050.1, on the reverse strand, counting down.
CAGGGCGTGTGCTGCCAGTTCGCCGTCTGTCGTGTAGGCATCGGTGGCATCCAGTCTCCCGCTCGCGAGCGCCCGGTAGGCGAGCGCATGCTCAATGCCACCGGGTTGCTGCGGTAGCGCGTACACCGCCTGCAACGCGGGCCAGCCGTCACCCCGGTTGAGGAATTCGTGGGAAAACTTCAGCCGCAACGTCGGGTGCGCCGCGAGATCGCTGATGCTCTGCAAGTTGAGCTTGGAGGACAATTGCTCAGGCACGGCAATCGCGTAACTGTTATCAAAGCCGAAAAACACCGCCAGTTCCAGTTCCCGGGTCGCCAACTCTGCCTGCAGGGCTTCACGCGACAGGCCCGGGGTGTTCAATACCGTCTCCGTCAGGGTGCCTGTGTACTCCGGGTAGAGGTCCACGGAACCGCCACGCAGCGCCTCAAACGCAATCAGTGTGCCGCCGAGTCCCAGCTTGCGTTCCACTTCGATAGCCCGACTCTCGAGCAGCTGCGCGGCGATTTCAGCAAGGATATGGCTCTCGCTGAAGGCCTTGGAGCCGACCCTTAGCGGCCCGCTGTCAGTATCATCCGCGGCCTCGCTGGCTATGGCCGGCAACAGGATCAACAGGCTGGCCAGCATGGCGAGACAACGAATCATCATGCGGCGGCTGCTTCCAGCAACGACAACAACAGCCTCTCCGGCTGCTCGGCATCGTTGCGCGAAAGCAGTGCATCGCGGGCGTACTGGTCGATGATACGGCCGCTATCCATCACCACGATGTAATCCGCAAGGCGCAAAGCCTCCGCCATATCGTGTGTGACCAATATAGTCGTAGCGGGCTCAGAGCTGTGCAATGCCAGCAGTTGTTCGTGAATCTCCAGCCGGGTGACCGGATCTATTGCGGCAAAGGGCTCGTCCAGCAGCAGGATACCCGGCCGCAGTACCATCGCGCGACACAGCCCAACCCGCTGCTGCTGACCTCCGCTCAATTCGTGCGGGTAGCGGTCGAGGCTGCTGACTTCCAGGCGAGTGAGATCGACAAGCTCTGCAAGCCGCTGGTCGATGGCATGCGTCGACCAGCCCTCCAGCCGCGCCAGCAAAGTGATGTTGTCACGCGCGCTCAGGTGTGGAAACAGGCCCACACCCTGAACCGCGTAGCCGATACGCCTTCTGATAGCGGGTAGTGAGGCGTAATCCAGTGGCTCCCCATACACCCGAACATCACCCTCGTCGGGTCTCTCGAGGCCATTGCACAGTTTCAATAGCGTGGACTTACCGCACCCGCTGCGACCGATAATTGCGGTAATTGCGCCGGTGCTAAACGCGAGGCTGACAGTGTCCAGAGCGTTGACTCCAGCGAAGCGCCGTGTCGCCGACTGCAGCGTCAATGCGCCGGGATCGCCGCGAGCTGTCAGGAGTCTTCCCCGGGCGCGTGGACCGCCCGCAGGTAGTGAACGCTGAACAGCTCACCCTCGTCCAGCCAGGTGCGCTCAAGCGTGAGACCAGCGCCACTGGCGAGTTCGGCGAAACCCTCCACGGTGTACTTGTAGGAATTCTCGGTGTGAATGGATTCGCCAGCGCGAAACTCGATTCGCTCATCACCCAGGGTGACAACCTGCTCCTCCTCACTCACCAGATGCATCTCGATGCGCTGCCGCTCTTCGCTGTAAAAGGCGTGATGACGGAAGCGGGACGGATCGAAGTTAGCCGTCATCAAACTGTTCAGGCGTTCCAGTACGTTCAGGTTGAATGCTGCCGTCACGCCCGCGGCATCGTTGTAGGCGGCATTCAGGCGGGCGGCGGGTTTGTGCAGGTCCACACCTACCAGGGCACCGCCACCCTCCCCCAGGGCCTCGCGAACCCGACCCAGAAACACGCGCGCCGCCGCGGGCTCCAGGTTGCCGATGGTGGAGCCGGGGTAAAAAATAACGCGCTTGCCCCGCGGTAGCTGCGCAACAAAGGACCAGTCGCGATTGAAATCGGCGCAGACGGCGACGACATCCAGCCAGGGGTATTCGCTGCCGAGTTTCTGTGCCGCACCCAGCAGGTAATCTGCGGAAATGTCCACCGGTGCGTAGACCGAGGGGCGCAGGTCGCCCAGTAAATCGCGTACCTTGGCACAATTGCCGGCTCCGGGTTCGATCAGCACGCAGCCGCTGTCACATGCGTTGGCAATCTCGCTGCTGTAGCGCTGCAGTATCTGTCGCTCGGCCCGGCTCGGATAGTACTCTGGAAGACGGGTTATCTGGTCGAATAACCTGGACCCTTTCTCATCGTAAAACCACTTCGGCTCGAGCGTTTTCTGCGGCTTTCGCAACCCGTGCAGTATTTCTTTTTCCCCCACCGTCATCGCCGGGTGTTGGTCGATGAAATCCACGTTCGGATAGTTGGTTGCAGCCTGGGTCATGCGTGTTTTACCTGTTCCGGTGGCGTGGGGGAGTCCGAGCGCGCCAGGCGAATACCACTGAACTGCCAGCGATCGCGCGGGTAAAAGAAGTTGCGGTAACTAGGTCGCGCGTGCCCCGGGGAGGTAACGCAGGAAGACCCTCGCAGCACCAACTGATTACTCATGAATTTGCCATTGTACTCGCCGATAGCGCCGGCGGCGGGCGCATAGCCCGGGTAGGCGCAATAGGCACTGGCCGTCCACTGCCAGCAGTCTCCAAAGAGCTGTCGCAGGCCACCGCTGGCAGGCGCCTCCCGCGGGTGATACTGCGCAAGCTCACTCCGCGGGTCTTGCGAGGCGCAACCGGGGCTCGCCTGCATCGCCGCCCACTCCCACTCCTGCTCCGTCGGCAGCCGCGCACCTGCCCAGCGGGCGAAGGCATCCGCCTCGTAGGCGCTGATATGGCACACCGGCAGAGCCGGGTTCAACGCTTCCAGGCCGCGCAGCGTATACTCCAGGAATTCCTCGCCGCGGCGGCGCCAGTACTGGGGCGCCCTCCACTGCAGTTCGTTCACGACGGCCCAACCGTCAGCCAGCCACCACCGGGGTGACTGATAGCCACCGGCAAGCACAAACTCAAGATACTCGCCATTGCTTACCAGCCTGTCCGCCAGGCTGAAGGGCTCAAGCCAGTGCCGATGCCGCGGTAACTCGTTGTCAAAACAGAATCCGTTGCCGTCAAAGCCCACCTCCACCAGGCCGCCATCAAAATGCTGCCAGCCCAGCGCTGGTGGCGAACCGTACACAGGCAGTGACTGCGACTGCGGCCACAGCACGGGTGCCAGCGGGTTGCTATCCAGTGAGTACTTCAGGTCGGTGAAAAACAGCTCCTGGTGCTGTTTTTCGTGCTCAATACCCAGCACTGTACGCTGCCCAATGGTCTGCCGGTCGGGATGGTCAGGCAGGGCCAGTAATTGCTCCATGTGCTCGTCCACGTACGCCCGGTACTGGCGTACCTCGGCGACCGTTGGCCGCGACAATAGGCCACGGCTTGCGCGCGGGAACTGTTCACCAACCCCGTTGTAATAGGAATTGAAGAGGTACTCATAGTCTGCATTGAGAGCGCGGTAGCCGGGCAGAAACGGTTGCAACAGGAATGTCTCGAAAAACCAGCTGGTATGTGCAAGGTGCCATTTTGGCGGACTCACGAAAGCATCGCGTTGCAGGCCGAAGTCTTCAATGGCCAGCGGCTCGCACTGTTCAAGCGAGCGATTGCGCACCCCGCGGTACTCGCTGGCAAGTGAGCTCAGGGACTGTGGAGGGACGTGTTCAAAAGCGCTGGCAGGCATCGGAAGCAGTGCGATTATCGGCAGGCGCGAGCGGGCGAGAGGACGCCCCGGAAGACAGATTGTCGTTTTGCCGTGCGCTGCATGTGACGGCTACTTGTCCTGCGACTGCTAACTTGGAAAAAGCATAGCACCTATCCCGAAAACGCACCACCGCGAGCGCACCCGCGCCCCCTGCCCGGGAACCTGTTTACGGCCCTCGATTCGTGCCTGTCTGCCATTTGTCCGAATATATCGCCCGCTTCGCCCGTGGATGACTTTAGCCGTTGCCAGGACTACCATCCTCTGAGCTTCAGAAATTGAATACCCATCCTGGGCGTGTCAAAGGAGAGCTTGCATGCAATTAGAAAACCGTATCGTGGTCGTCACAGGCGCGGCGGGCGGCATTGGTCGGGCGCTGGCGGAAAAATTCTGCCAGGCGGGCGCCAGTACTGTG
>CAZFJQ010000049.1:0-25150 GCA_964519755.1 uncultured Halioglobus sp. | reverse complement strand
ATGGCGCAAACGCACGATCACGAAATCGTCTCCATCTACCCGTTTACAGAAGAAGAAGTGGAGGCGCTGATGCACCACGCCATCGAGGCGGTGCTGATGTGGACGACCAAAGATGGCTGGCCCGTGGGCGTGACCCACGCCTTCGTCTGGCGCGATGGCAAGATCTGGCTGACTTTTGCCTCGCACCGACACCGCGCCGCGGCGATCCGGCGGGACAACCGGGTGTCCGTCAATATCAGCTCGGCCTCCTACCCCGCCACTGCGGACAAGGATCTCCCCAGCGGTGCGATTACCTTCAAGGGCACCGGCGAGTTTCTGGAGGACGATGCCACCAAGGCGTGGTTCTATCGCGCGCTGGCGGCGAAGGTCGGCCAGGGCAACCAGGAGGTGGAAGACAGCTTCTATCAGTTGCTTGATTCGCCGCTGCGCACGATTCTGGCCATTACGCCGGTGAAGCGCATCATGTACAACGCCGGCCTGGCAAACCAGCACATTGCCGGCACCGTTAGCGAAACCGATCTGGGCGATCGCCTGAGTAGCGACACCGCGCGCATGAACGCAGAGCGCGAGGCGCGCGGGCTGGAGCCGCGCTAGACATCGCCGCGGCCGGGCGACGTTAAACGCCTGTCACGGCAGCGTAGCGTCTCGTCGGCACCGGACCGTCCCGATGCACCCGCCTACGCTTGCTTTACAGCGGCAATCACCGCGTCGGTAAATTCGCTGGTGCTCGCCGACCCACCCAGATCACCGGTGGTGTGCTCACCCTGCGCAATCACCGCGCGCAAGGCACCGCGAATTTTTGCCGCCTTGTCGCCCATGTCGAGGTAGTCCAGCATCTGGCAGCCGGCAAGCATCACGGAGGTCGGGTTGGCGATATTCTTGCCGGCGATATCCGGCGCGCTGCCGTGAACCGCCTCGAAAATGGCGCAGTCGGTGCCGATATTCGCGCCCGGCGCCATGCCCAGCCCCCCCACCAGCCCGGCGCAGAGGTCGGAGAGAATGTCGCCAAACAGGTTGGTGGTGACAATAACGTCGAACTGCTCCGGGTTCATCACCAGCTGCATGCAGGCGTTATCGACGATCATCTCCACCATTTCGATTCCGGGGTATTCACTCGCGACTTCCCGCGCCACACGCAGGAACAGGCCCGAGGTGGACTTCAGGATATTGGCCTTGTGCACCACCGTGACCTTGCCGCGGCCTTCCCGCTCCGCCAGTTCAAAAGCAAAACGCAGAATACGCTCGGCACCACCCCGGCTGATGACACTCAGGGCTTGTGCAATCGTATCGTCGTCCGACACGGTCTGGCCCTGGCCGGAATACATACCTTCCGTGTTCTCGCGCACAGTGATGATGTCGATATTGTCGTAACGCGCCCGGGTACCCTTGAAGGAGATGACCGGGCGCACATTCGCGTAGAGCTGGAAGCGTTGGCGCAAATCGACATTGATCGACGAAAAGCCCTTGCCGATGGGTGTGGTCAGCGGCCCTTTCAGCGCCACTTTGTTACGCTCAATGGCGTCGAGGGTTTCCTGGGGCAGGAGTTCGCCGCTGTTCTCAAGCGCGGTCAGGCCGCCTTCGACATGGTCGTACTCGAAACCGCAGCCCGCAGCATCGAGCACAGCGATGGCGGCATCGACAATGCTGGGGCCGATGCCATCGCCCCGGATAACCGTGATACGCCTGCTGGTCACTATCGTCTCCTTGCCCTGCAATAATTACCCCTATCCTGACGGATCAGGCTTCTACAAGAGACAGTGCGCTATTCTGCCCGGCAGCATTGGCCTTTAATACCCCGGGGGAAGCGGTCACCCTCGCATATCGGGCACGGCGTCAGGATTCAGCCGCAAAAATTCGCCTGCTCGGAATCACCGCACCGCACTGAATCGGCATGTAAACAAAATTCTTGTCGCACTCATAAGCCGTCGGCGCAAAGCGCACGTTGAGACCGGCACGCCGTCGATCCGATTGATTGACCTCACTGCCGTGCAATACCCAGGCGTGGAAGAGAAAAAATTCGCCCCTGGCGAGGCGCATGGGCACGGCCCGGGACAAATCCTCTTCCACCAGCACGCCGTTCTCAACCAGCCCGGCACGAATTTTCTTTTCGTGATCGCCCACCAGGCGCCGGTGACTGCCGGGAATAACCTTCACGCAAGCGTTTTCCTCATCCACGTCGTCCAGTGCCAGCCAGGCCACCACCGTCGGTACCGGCTCGCCGTCTTCGGTATGGCCACCATTGCCGACCCCGGAATCCTGGTGCCAGGCGACTTCTGTATCGGAATGCGGCAGCTTCACCACGAAACGGGTTTTGAACAGCGAGATATTCGAACACCCCATTACCTGGGCAACGCGTCGTACGATGGAAGGGTCAGTGCTCACGTCGAGAACATCCGCCTCGCGCATGTGGGCCTGACGGCCCTTCTTGACCGGTACGATCAACCGCTCCCAGGCCCCTTCGCACCGGAATGGGCCGAGCCAGCCTTCCCGGTCGAAGAAATCCAGCTGTTCCTGGGAGAGAGTATGCTCCGGGGGAATCGGACCGGCACTGCGCGCCGTAGAGCGCGCTCGCTCACTGCGGTAAGCCTGGGGCAGTTGCCAGAACTCACCGCGGCGCCCGCCGTAATAAGGGGCGAGGACCGCGTCGACGAGGCGCGCGGTGCGCTGTGCCTCGCGGGCGTTGCCGTCTCCCGCGGTGCCCTGTGCGAGCTCCCTGCTGATTTTCGCAATGAGTGGCGCGTGGGGCGTGGCCACAGCGGTGAAACGGTGAGTCCGCCGAATTCTCAGCCCCAGCCGCTGCCGGATGTGTGTCCGGGTGCGCTCCGCCAGGCTGCGGCTGACGCGCGCCTTGCCGTCGAAACTCATCTCCACGCGCAGGGGCTTGTCCACCGACGTACCGCCCATCAGGATGCGGCCCCGGGTGCCCTCAATCACCAGCTCGTCACGATTGTGGCTCGCCGCAAAATTCCAGTTCGCGTTGACGACTGCCCCGTTTTCGCCAACCAGGGTCATGCCCACGACATCCTCGGCGACATGTTCGGGCAGGACGTTGCGTGCAAAACCGCCCTCGAGCCTGAGCGGCCCGAACCAGGCATCGAATGCATCGAGCATATGCCCCGCGATATCGTAGAAGTGGCCGCCGCCGCTGCGCGCGATGTCCAGGCTCCACCCCTTGTTTTTGGGGCGTTTGCTGACGTTGTAAGTAACAGACGACACTTCACCCAGGATGCCTGAGTCGAGGATCTCCTGAACCCGGAGAAACCGCGGCAGGTGGCGACGGTAATACGAAATGTACAGGGGCCGTCCGGCGCTGCGGAAAGCCTCGATCATGCGCTCGAGTTCCTCCAGGGAGCGACCGCCGGGCTTCTCCACCAGGGCCGCCTTGCCTGCGGCAGCCGCCGCCAGGGCGTACTCGAGATGGTGCGCTGGCGGGGTGGCGATGTAGACGATGTCGACATCGGGATGCTCGATGACCTCGGCTGCGCTGACGGTGGCCAATTGCGCGGAATAACGCTCGGCGAACGCCTGCGCCGCCTCGGCGTCGCGGCGCATTACCGCGACCAGACGGCTGCCCGGCGCACTGAAACCCCTGCCGGCCTTGCGCTCCGCCACATCGCCACAGCCCACGATACCCCAGCCGACGTCTTGCATATGGTTTCCCTCACAACTACCACGACTTTGCCAACTGAACTCAAGAACTTCGCGGTGCCCTATTATCGCCGAAGTTTACACGCCGTGCATGCTCTAACCCAGATGCGCGGGTCTCTTCCTCCGCACGCCGGTGAACACTTGCACAGCTACACTGCAATCCGTAACCGTTTATCCAGCACCAACAGTCCCCGGTGACAGGTTCAGCAGTTCTTCCTATACTAGCGCCACCTACCTTTGAACATGCATGGGGAAATCCAATGAGACAGGTTTATCGAGGTGTACTGCTGCTTGGCGCGCTACTATTTTCTGCTGCGGCGCTGTCGCAGGATATCAGCGGCAACTACACGCTCAACGTCAGCCAGAATCCCGGTGCCCAGGACTGTGTATGGAGTGGTGATCTGGCACTCAATCAGTCGGGCGGCAACCCCGGTTCTTTCTCCGGGACAGCCGACGTCAGCGTAACGAACGGCCCCTGTCCCGACATCGACGGCGCGATATCCGGCACTATTAACGGTACTGCGCTGAGTATCGGTGTTGCCGTTGGCGGTTTGGGCAACGCCACGTTCACCGGCAGTGTGACAGGCCCCGGCGCTCTATCCGGCACCTGGTCGGGGCTGGGCATTACCGGCACCTGGTCGGCGACGGCTGCGGCAGCTCCCGCTCCCTCTGAAGCATCGCCAGTGCCCGTCATGCCTGCCTGGGCTTTATTGCTGCTTGCAGTGCTGGTCTGCGGGCTCGCAGCGCGCGTCGGATTCCGAGGCGCAAACTAGCGCATCGTTTGCCTCGTGCGACATTGAGGTCGCCGGGCATGCGCTTACACCCGCGAGGGGCTTATACAGATAAGCCCCACGTCTTCAGCGAAAGTGAACCAAATCGCTTCCCGGCCGTATCCACTTGGACTACAGGAACAGTGGGAGCGACTATGCTTGGTATCTTCAAGAGTTCTGCCGAAAGACAGGTCAACAAACTGCAGAAGGCCTACGAGGCGAAGTTGGGCGAAGCCATGCGCGCCCAGCGCAACGGCGACATACGCGGCTACTCGATGCTGTCGGAAGAGGCCGACAATCTTTACCAGCAATTGCTGGCACTCAAGTCCTAGGCCCCTGCCCTCGCCCCGCATTCGCCGTCGTTTGGCTCGCGAGTTCGCAACAACGTGATCGCGGCAGTCATCCGGGGCGTCATGCGCGGGCAGATGCGCAACCGGACAACATATAGGCTTCTTTCAAAAAAGTAGGAAAAAGCGGTAAAAAAGTACGCAACAACGACCTCAGAACTGGTTGCGCAGGATGGCGGTATCTATACTGGGCCTCCTTGCTGGACTTGATGAGGACACCCCGGTGCAGGAATCGACCGGCTTCAAGCGCTCACGCGCGCGGGCGCCGGCTTTGCTCGTCGCGCTCATTCTTCCCTACACCGTCGTGAACGCTTCGATCGATGACAATCTGGCCACGCTTGTCGATATAACTGAACTCGGCGATGCGTATGCGGCCATTGATGAGTCGCATCGCGCCGCGCCGACGGACGCCCTGCCATCACTGGGCCGGGCACTGTTTTTCTCCACGCAACTGAGCGGCGATCGCGACGTTGCCTGCGTGTCCTGTCACCACCCGCTGTTGGGTGGCAGCGACCAGCTTTCGCTGCCGGTTGGTATTGGTGCGCACCTGCCCGAGGTTGTCGGCCCGGGCCGGGTGTCGGATATCAGCCGTGATCGCGACCCGAAAGCGGCACGCATCGGCGGGCCGAATGTTCGTCGCAACTCGCTGACGACCTTCAACGCGGGCCTGTTCAAACATGCGCTGCTCTTTGATGGGCGCATCCACGTGCTGCCCGGCACTGACGATCTCGGCCAGCCGCGTTTCAGAACACCGGAGAGCACGTTGCGCACCAACCCGGACCAGAATGCAGTGGGCGACCTGCTCGCCGTCCAGGCGCGCTTTCCAACCGTTTCATTTCAGGAGATGCGGGGGTTCGGCGAATTTTATGAACTGACCTCTGCCGAGGTTCGCCAGCGTATTGCCGAACGGCTACGCTCAAAAAAAGGGTGGGTTAAAGCCTTTCGATCGGCGTTCGGAGAATCGCCAATGGCTGCGCCGGAAACATTCGTCACGTACGACAACATTGCCCGGGCGCTCAGCGCCTACCAGCGCACCCAGACCTTCATCGACTCGGCCTGGCGCGACTACGCGGGCGGCAACGAGGGCGCCCTTTCCGAGAATGCGAAACGCGGCGCCCGGCTTTTCTTCGCAGACGCGCCTCAGGGCGGGCTCGGCTGCGCGAGTTGCCACAGCGGGCCCCTGCTTTCCGATGAGTCATTTCACGTGGTGGGTTTCCCGCAGCTTGGAAGAGGCAAGCGCGCCGATGGCGACGACCCGGGCGCCTACCTGGTGTCCCAGGATGACGACGACAAATACCGGTTTCGAACGCCTTCGCTGTTGAATGTCGAGGTCACGCCCCCCTACGGTCACGCGGGCGCGTTCGAGAATCTGCAAGCGCTACTTCGCTATCATGCAGACCCTGCAACGCAGTTCGAGACATTCGATTTCTCGCTGTCGAGGCTGCGCCAGCTCGCCGGCAAACCAGATGCCTATCCGACGGCGAGAGAGCTGACCGGTCGGGCCATTGATCGGCTCAGCCCGCTGCTGCCCCATCGCGCGCTGACTGACGCCGAGATTGACGCGCTGGTGGCCTTCCTGACCGCGCTGACAGACCCTTGTGTCAGGTCGCGGGATTGCCTGCAGCCATGGATCGCGAGCTATCGCGATGATTTTGACGGGCACCTGCTGCAGCCGGTTTTCGATATATCAACGGCATCGCTGCCGTTCGATATTGCGAGCGAAGCAGCCGTCGCACCGGGCATGCTCGAGCGCGCTACCACGGTGCCACCGCTGCCAGCCGGGCAGCTTGAGGAGCTTCTGGAATGCCACGATCACACACCGGAGCGGCCCTCCTCCGGTCGATCACGATTTGTCGATAGAACGGTGGCGCTCGGTCTGGAGCACACGCATTTTATTCCACCAGAGATGTGGTATGGCTCGGCTTCGTCGTTCCAGGTTGAATTCGCAATGAGCTCCGGTCCCCTGGTCAGTGGCGACATCAACGGTGACTGCAGGCCGGACCTGGTGTTTGGCACCTACGTCGGGAACGGCCCGGCGTTGCTGGCCTACCTGAGTACCGACGATGGATTCAAGCGCGAGTCTCTCGATTTGAGTGGCCTGCCAGACATGATCGGGGCACTGGGGCTTGCGGACCTGGATGCTGATTACCGACTCGACCTTGCCGTTGGCAATCTCTTCGGCGCGCGGGAAACCGCATTGTACGGGAATGCAGGAACCGACGCGGACTTTGAGCTGCGACAGAAGATCAGTATGTCCAAGAGCGTTTTCGGTTTTGCCTTCGGCGACTATTCCGGTGACGGCTGGCTGGACCTGTTTGCGGCGCACTGGGACAACGAAGCGCGACCCGCGCAGGCTCCGGCGTTAATGCGCAATGCCGGTGGCGTCATGCGCGCGGCAGATGATGTTGCCGGCACCACCGGCGCGGACCTGGAACAGAATTTCCATTTCTCACCCGCATTTGCCGACTTCGATGCCGACGGTGACCAGGATATTGTTATCGCTTCCGACTTTGGCACCAGCGAGGTGCTGCTCAACGACGGTAACGGTGTTTTTGCTGTGACTACCGACCACGCGGTAATCACCGACGAAAATGGCATGGGACAGGCGATTGCGGATTTTGACAATGATGGCCTTCTCGATTGGTTCGTGACGGCCATTTACAAGGAAGATGACGGCGTAATGCTTTCCTGGGGCGACAGCGGGAACCGGCTCTATAGGGGAACGGGCGATGGCCTGACATTCACTGATGCCACTGAGTCTTCAGGCCTGAGAGACGGCGGCTGGGGGTGGGGAGCTTGCGCAGCGGATTTCAACAATGATGGCTGGATCGATATCTTCCATGAAAACGGTTTCGGATCACTGCCCGACGAGGTCGTCCCCCTTGTCCCCGAGATCATTGTTGAGCTGACGCAAAACCAGTTGGCGCAATTCCTGCGCATCCGGCCGCGACTCTTCCTGAATCGCGGCGATGGCACATTCGACGAAGTGGGTGAAGCCTGGGGACTGGATGAGAGGACCAATGGCCGCGGCATCGTGTGCATTGACTACGACCGCGATGGCGATATCGATGTTGTGACAGTGCAGAACTCCAGTACGCCCCGTTTTTACGAGAACACTTTCCGCGGCAGTGACGCCGACGGCTTTGTCGGTTTTCACCTGATTGGCACCCAGCCCAATACCGGCGCGATTGGTGCGACGGTAACAGTCGAAGTCAACGGGCAGCGCCAGATGCGGCCGGTGCTGGCAAACAGCAATTTCCAGGGCCAGAACCCGTCGACCCTGCACTTCGGCCTGGGCGATGCAGAAGTCATCGACGAAGTTAGCATACGGTGGCCCGACGGCACGCTGCAATCGCTGGAGAATGTTGCAGGGGGCAAATACTACTCAATGCCGCATCCGGATTTGCGGAATAATTCGCGAGTCGCTGCGACCGGCCGTTAGCATCATTGGGCCTCGCAAGCCGCCTGTTGCTCTCCGACATAAGGCCAGCATAGCCCCCGCCCCTGCAGCCCAGTAAAGTGGAGCGGCATTCAACGATGGTTAACGCGGCTTTGTGCGAAGTTAGGGCAGGCTCGCAACATTCATGGGCGCAAAATTACAGTAAACTGAAGGCCCGCTCGCTGAATCAGGAATAATGTCGAATGAAATTGCAGCTTTGGTGCCTGATGCTCGTCGCCCTGTTATTGAACGCATGCTCCGACGGAGCAGACAATGGCGCGGATGCCACGAATCCGTATGCAGGATACGTAAGTGCCCTGTACGAGGGCCCGGAAAACTGGTTGTGCAGACCGGGTATCGAGGGCGAAGCCAGCGCCTGTCAGGGCGATCTCTCTGCGACACTGGTTTTCGCCGATGGCAGCACACAGCTTGAGGTATCGCCTGTGGCTACCAGTCCGGCTGTAGACTGTTTCTACGTATACCCAACGGTTAGCACCGATGCCTCAAATAACGCTGATTTGGTGATAGGTCCGGAAGAAAAACTTACCACTTTCACGCAGTTTGCGCGCTACCGCTCTGTCTGCAGGACGTTTGCGCCGGTCTATCGGCAGGCGACTGTGGCCGCCATTGTGTCTGGCAACTTCTCCAGTCAGGTGGTGCAGGATACTGCCTACGGTGACGTTGCCGATGCATTCAGGCACTACGTGGCGAATTCCGAGGGGCGCGGGTTTATTCTGGTTGGGCACTCCCAGGGCGCAAGACACCTGCTTCGGCTGCTGCGTGTGGAGATAGAGGGCGATAACTATCTCAGCAGTCGGATGATAGCCGCGCATCTTATCGGTAGCGTTATAGAACTGCCGGTGGATGCGGAGACAGGCGCTGATTTACTGGAGACGCCGCCATGTACCTTCGACAACAGTATTCACTGCTTTGTGAACTACTCGAGTTACCGCGACATCGCCCCACCGGAATATGGTTCCGCGGTGTTTGGTCTCACCGGCAGTGCCGATACACGCGCAGCCTGCACGAACCCGGTGGAACTCGGTGGTGGCAGGTTGCACCTCGATGCGTACTTCGCTACATCCCAGATGCCGCCCTACGCTGACAGCGCCGCGGATGCGGGCATTGAAACACCGTTTGTAAAGCTGCCCGGCTTGTTTCAGGGCGAATGTATTGAACGCGATGGCAAAGGGTATCTTTCAATCAGTGTTGATGCCGATCCGGCAGACCCACGTCGTGATGACGTGGGTGCCGACTTCTTACCCGGCTGGGGCTTGCATGGCATTGATATTCCGCTGGCCCATGGTGATCTGGTAAAGCTCGCCTCGGCACAGGCCGAGACCTGGCTGCAACGCTAGAGCCGGGTTGCGTGCGCGCAGCAGCCCATCCAGGGTTTGACGTCGGGTTCTTGCATCCTGGTTGTCTCCAGTATAGTCGCGACAATACCATGTGTAATTATTCCCTCGGTCATCACAGATACGCTCAAAACCAGGCCAGCGTTGTATGCCAGGGATCATCGGAACCTGTCGTACTTGCTGCCTAATCGGGCAAATTTTGCTCCAAAAAACGCACCATATTACCACCCATGACTTTCCGGATAGACTCCTCAGGCATGCCCGACTCCAACATTGCTTGCGTCAACACCGCCATCTCACTCGCATCAAAATCTGTTTCAACAGTGCCGTCGTAATCCGAGCCGAGTGATACATGATCCACTCCAACCAAACCGATCCCGTACTCGATGGCCGAGACAATGGCCTGCGGCGACGTACCACATACCGCAGCATCCCAGAATCCAACCGCAATTAACCCCCCCTCGGCGGCAATGGCCTGCATGAGCTCATCGGAAATGTTGCGCGGTGTATCACAATGTCCCTTAAAACCGGTATGACTCACTACCAACGGCTTCCCGGACTGCGCAAAAACATCCCGCACCACGGCTTCGGATGAATGCGACACATCAACGATAATGTCTTTCGCCTGCATCAAGCGGACCGCTTCTTTTCCGAAGTCGGTCAACCCGGCACCGCTGGTACCGTGCAAAGAACCTCCCAGTTTGTTATCAAAAAAGTGTTGCAAGCTCATCATTCTGAAACCGGCGTCAAACAGCGTACTTATACTCTGGAGCTCGCCATCCAATGCATGCGACCCTTCAGTGCCAATCAAACCACCAACAAAATCAGAATTAGTCTCGCGCACGGCTAACCACCTGGCCAGATCTGACTTATTTGCAATCACCATAAAATCATCGGGGTGATCAGCAGCAAGCGCATGTACTCGCTCAGCCTGATATAGAGCGCGTTCCTTCAAGCTGCTCCATGTGGCAATAGGCCAGAGTTGCGCCATAGCTAACAGGGTGATGTTGTCACTCGCCGACGTCTCGTTACTCTCATAGTTTTGACCCGACGGCGATCTGGTCACCGAGGTAAACATTTGCAAGCCTAAATTACCCTCTTGCATGCGTTTTAGATCTACGTGACCAATATCATGCCGACCGGCCATACTGCGCTCCCAGAGCGTTGTATCGGCATGCCAATCTCCAACGATCAGACTTGCATGCAAGGCAGCGGCCTGGGGTGAGATGCTATACGGCTCATGCTCATTAACTATGTTCATCGAGTCGTCGAGCATCCGCACGCCAATGGGTCGCACCACATACAAAGCAATAGCCAATAGGATCAGTAGCCCCAATAGAGACTTTTTCATTTAGATCCTCCTTTTTACTGCACCAACGGTGCTCTTATTATTCGATCACACCAGTAGCCAGGCAATAACCCTGTCGTTCAGGATTATTGCATCACAGCTCAATAGCTTACCAAGAAATATGGCCTGGCCTAATCACCACCGCCAAAATGTCTCGACTCAACTGCCGCCGCTGGTCTGCTCAGATTTGAATGTTCTTCACTGTTTTACTGTACGTAACGTTAGAGCTTTCGTCGTCTTTTTCGCGATAAATTCCAGCCGCTTTCGGTGCTCTTAATTGTTTGCCTGGCTGGTTCTCGACTTTTCTGATTTATCCAGATCAGCTCTCTTCAACTGGTCTTGTAACGTCCTTACTATTAATGACCGGTGATTAAGTGTTGTAGCTGGGAAACTGAAAATTGATACCGCTGAAAACAAAAGTGACAATCCACAGTCACGGTAGAATTATTTTCGGCTATGGTTTCATCAATCAATGACTGAATATCATCTTTGCCC
Source organism: uncultured Halioglobus sp. (assembly GCA_964519755.1). Classification (GTDB taxonomy): domain Bacteria; phylum Pseudomonadota; class Gammaproteobacteria; order Pseudomonadales; family Halieaceae; genus Marimicrobium. Next base: position 13,748 of record CAZFJQ010000049.1, on the reverse strand, counting down.
AAAGATTGGATCGCAGAGAAAGACCGCTCTGCGTTGCACTCGCAACCAAACTGAATTTTCTGACTCGAAAAAATACGGCAGTGGTCCGCATGAAATAGTTTAGTTAACATCTCCTCAGCGCCGTCATGATGAGCCTCATTGGGGGTCAAGGAATCCAATAAGACACTCAAGTGCTCAAATGCTTGAGCGCTCTGTTGCGTATCTTTTATTCGCTGTACGGGAAGGGCATGTAATGAAAGGCCCACTACTGTGTCACCGGTAGCAAAAAATTTAAACTTGCTGGGCAATTGTTCGGAGCGCGAAAAGTAATCTTCCAGGCATTGGCTAAGGTTGGCATACTCAATGGGCACAAAGCTTTGATATCGCTCACCCTCGGCAGGCGTAATGGTAATGGCCAGCACTGCGCCCTCCTGCTTACTCAAATCAATGTCTTGAACAATAATCGCCTGCTGGTCATATTCGCAGATTGCACGAACTCTACCATCACTAAAGCAGTCGGCCATCAATAAACCGATCACTGAATTAGTCTGCATTTGGATCGTTAAGCTACCATCCGCTTTAATGCTGTCTTTTAATAACACAGCAGCGGCAGTGAATTGATTGATCAGTTCAGCAAGCCCGGGCGGGTAATGGTGTGTCGCCTGGATTGCTTTGCATGTTTGATCAAGCCGCACGTAGCAGCCACGAACGTCTGCTTGATCAAACGCAAAGCGCTGTTTAATGTCTTCAGCTTTGTTGGTCATGGCGACGGCGCAAAAATAATTACGATATGAATGGCTGAGCCATTCGATAATATACAAAAGGCCGCATGCCGACTTGTTCAAAAAAGCGAATAAATACTCGCATACACAACAACGCGATCAATGCTGAAACGAGCACTCCAGCGGACAGCACGCGTCATTGTACACCGGTATCAGAATTTAGTAATTCTTCAACTTTTAACAACACCGGCAGCGCAATGGCTGGAACCGCCGACAGACATGAACACCACCCCGACGCTGCGCGCAAATAACCCATCGCGAACATGGACTTCATAATGGGTATATGAAGCATAAACCACCGGCTCGTTGGCTCGCAGCGGACAGTCTCGCCTGGTCGGGTCTGGCAATTGACCCACAACAGCCTCGGGCCTGTTGTGACGCTGCGCGCTTCGCCGAGCTCGGCGCCCCACTGCGGCTCGGTCCAAATGCTGGCGCATTTGTCGAACGGGGCACGTCTCTCGACCAGACACCACAAACCAAAAGGCCCCACTCTTCGAGTGAGGCCTTTTGGTTTGGCGCGCCTGGCACGATTGACCCACAACAGCCTCAGGGCTGTTGTGGCCCTGCGGGCTTCGCCGCTACGCGGCTCGGTCCAAATGCTGGCGCATTTGTCGAACGGGGCACGTCTCTCGACCAGACACCACAAACCAAAAGGCCCCACTCTTCGAGTGAGGCCTTTTGGTTTGGCGCGCCTGGCACGATTCGAACGTGCGACCGCCTGGTTCGTAGCCAGGTACTCTATCCAGCTGAGCTACAGGCGCGTGAGGGGCGGTACTATAAGGATGGAGGCATTGGAGGTCAAGGGCCGGCGGCTCGGGAGGCCTGGGCAGCGCTTGAAAACCGCGCTTTCAACGCCCCGGGCGCAGCCAACAAAAAACCGCCCCGGAGGGCGGTGATGGACCCCTGCAACACAAGCGCGGGCAACCCTAGAAAACAGCGCTGAGTACGATCTCGTCCCGGCGCTGCGCATCTTCGGCGGCAGCCAGGTTCCGGCGCACCGACCAGGCCTGCGGGTTTTTGCTCGCGGCGGCGTGGAAGTCAGCCAGCGCTTCATCAACCCGGCCCAGCAGCAGGCGCATTACGCCCCGGTTGTTCAGGTGGCTCCAGGCCAGTGCGGCGCCATCCAGTTGCACAGCAGCATCGCATGCTCGCTCCGCCTTGTGATACTCGCCTTTCTCGTACCAGGCGCGGCACACCACCGCATGTGCCTGGGCCTGATGTGCAGGGCGTCTGAAGCCCTCTACACGCCCTTCCAACAGACCCAGCGCATTATCCGGCCGGCCCCGTTCCAGGGCCCGCTCCGCCTGGGTCAGCAGGTTCGGTTGGTAGTGCTCAATGGCGTCCGCATTGGCCCTGGCATTCCAGAGCAGTGTGGTAACGGCTGCAACCGCAATAATGGGTATCAAGATTCGAGTGTATTTCATGGCGTATTTCTCCTCCTGTGGAGTCACGTTGCCCACTCTACCCATGACCTTAATGTATAGATATATCAGAAATATATAGTTAGTATGCATTTATGAATGGAAATGACCCCCTGCGAGACTGGGCTGACATCCGGCTATTTCTGGCGATCGTTGACCACGGCAGCCTTGTGGCCGCCGCCGAGCAACTCGATATCACGCAGCCCACGGTAGGCCGGCGGCTGGCGGCCATGGAAAAACGCTTTGGCACCCACCTGTTCGTGCGCGCCGGGCGGCGCATGCAATTGACCGACGCGGGGGCCAGTATTCTAGAGAGCGCGCGGCGCATGGAGCGTGAAATGCTGGCCATTGCACGCTCGATCCAGGTGCAGTCCACGGAGTTGTGCGGCGAGGTGACTGTCTCGGCCACCGAGGGCACCGGTACCGAGTGGCTGACGCCCGTACTGCTGGATTTTCATCGCCTCTACCCGGAGATCGTGGTCAAGGTACAGATTGAGAACCGTACGGTAGACCTGGTGCACCGCGAGGCGGACATCGCACTGCGGCTGGGGGAGCCGATGCAGCCAGACCTGATCGGCAAGCGCTTGATTGCCGTGGGGTTCGGATTGTATGCCAGCCCCGCCTACCTGCAGCAGGCGCCTGTGCTGAACAGCCTGGAAGACCTGCACGCGCATACGCTGGTGGGGCTCGATACCGCATCCGGCCCGCGCATGCCGACCAGCATCGCCTTCGCCACGGCCGACGCCCTGCCGGGCACCTATGTCTATCTCACCAACAGCCCTGCCGCGCAAATGTCGGCGGTGCGGGCTGGCTTCGGAATCGGCGTGTTGTCACACCGCTGGGCAGCGATGACGGGCGATCTCACCCGTATTTTCCCCGAGTACAGCGCGGCAGCACTCGATCTCTGGCTGGTCACCCACGAGGAGCTGCGTTTCAGCGCACGCATTCGCGCTATCTACGATTTCATTGCTCAGCGCGTGATCGACGACAGGCTGCTGTTTGAACAGGGCGCGCCCGCGGCATAATCTCAGGCATCCACCACTCTCCCGAGCGTGGCATCACCCATAATCGTGGTGCGGTGAATCACCCGCTCCACGCCGGGCGGGGTGCCCGTGGCGCAGTGCATGGCGCGCCAGTTGTCCCACAACACCATGTCGCCGGGCGCCCAGCGATGGAAGTAGTGGAATTCGGGTTGGCGCGTGTGCGCCACCAGCCGTTCGAGCAGCTCGACGGCCTCGTCGTTGGAAAGGCCTGCTTTGTGTGGCGCAACGATGCGCTCCAGGAACTGCTCACATATTTCCAGCACCTTGCGCCCGGTTACCGGGTGTGTGACCACCGCCGGGTAGGCGACCTCCGGGAAATTCGGAAACTGGATGTCGGCAGGCTTGCGCGGGCTGTAGGCACTCGGCTCATAGCCTTCGACATCCACGTAGCGCATATGCCGGCGCTGCATGCTGAAGGCGTAGGTAACCTCCACCTGGTCGACCAGGGCCTTGGTGTCATCGTCGAGCGCATCGTAGGCTTTGGCAAGGTCGCCGAAGCCGGTGAGACCGTCTTCCTCTGCGCACACAACCGCCCGCAGCAGGGCACCGCGGTTGGGTTTGCCGGTGTAGTGCAGATCCATGTGCCAGTCGAGTTTGCCCACGATATCGCGTCCGTTGTAGCGGGCTACCATGTACTTTTCCTTCTCCGGGTCGTTCACCAGGGTGAACAGTTCCGGATACTCCTTGGACGTGGTGGCCGCGAGGGGATGCATCTCCAGTTCGCCGAACACGCGGCTGAAGGCAATCTGGTTCTCCGGGTTCACGTCCTGCCCACGAAACACCAGAATGGCGTGTTCGTTCCACAGCTCAACCAGCTCGGCGGCCAGCGCGTCGTCGATCGGCTGCGTGATATCGAATCCGGAGACTTCAACGCCGACATTGTCGAGCGCCCTGGTCGTGAGTGCCATCGAGGTGTCCTTTTTCAGTCCAGTACTGCGGGGTCCGCCCGCAATTCCCTGCGCGCCATCGCCTCCCACAAAAAGGGAAAGCCGTTGGCGTCGGGCAGGGCGATTTCCGCGACCTGTTCTTCGCTCAGCGGTACGCCACCACCCACCAGTTCCAGCTCGTAGGCGCGTTTGCTGCGCCACTCAAGGGTGGCAACACGCAGGTGCGCCTGGCGTAAGTCCCTGGCGACTACCAGCGAGCCGTGGTTCGCGAGCAGTGCCCATTTGGCATCGCCCAGCGCCTTCGCCGCGGTGAGGCTCTTGTCTTCATCCTCAAAGGTACCGGCATACTCGTCGTAAAGCGGCAGCGGGCCATCCACATACGCGCCCGCCTGATCGTAAACCGGCGGCACGCGGTGCATGTTTGCCCACAGGCCGCTCCACTGGGCGTGGTTGTGGATCACCACGTTGACGTCCGGGCGCAACCTGTGTAGCTGCAGGTGCAAACCCACAGCGGGCGTGATGTTCCACTCGCCCTCCAACACGGCGCCGGATTCATCCAGGGTGATGATGTCGCTCGCACACAGCTCATCCCAGGCCAGTTCCCAGGGGTTGGCGAGAATGCGGCCATCCTCCAGGCGATAGGTAATGTGGCCCGCGATGTGCTCGTTCCAGCCTTCCCGAAACAGCATGCGACACATCAGCGCAACCTGCGCCTGCGGGCTCAACTCGGGCAGCAGTGGCAGGCGCCCGGGATTCGGGGCAAACATTTTAATGACGTCAGCGTTGATGCCGGCTATCTGGTGCATAAGGTCACCTCCGGCGCTTACTCTACAAAGCCCATCGACGAGTTCATATACAGACGGATCGGCCACGCGGAATTTTTTCCGAGTCGGATCACCAGGCCATACCGATCGTTGTCGTAATCGTCTACCCACTCGTAGGTCATTTCAATCGGCTCAGGCGCATCCGGGCGCCTGCCGACAACGACCACTTCTTCCATGACGGTGTTCTCCGCCATCGCGGTTTTGGGAACGGCCAACGTGACCGTGCGCATTCCCGGCGAGGCGGTGTCGTCGATCGCCACCACCTCCATGCCAGTGGGAGCGTCCACGTGGCCCTTCACGAGATCGATCCAGTCGGACTCCATCAGGTCGTCGGCGGCGAACGCAAGCCCCGATGCCAACGCCACCAGTAGCGGCACGCTTCGCACACAGCGTGAAATCAGGTGTCTAAACATGCCAGTTCCTCATTTTTGTGAGCCATCTCGTTTTCAGCATAACGCAAATCAGCCCCCGGAAAAATCGTACCCCGGCGGCGTATCAAAGGGCGCCTGGCCGCGCCGTCTGCGCAACCAGTTGAGACTCCGCATCACCCCGCGGCGCATCACCAACCAACGTTCGAGCCGGTACTTGCCAGGAAAGTTCATCAGCAGCAAGCCGGCTATCAGGGTCAACAGACCCTGGCCCGGCGTCAACAACATCACACAGCCCAGCACAACAAGCAGGCTGCCGACGATGTTCTTGATCGATGCAACCAGTATCGTGTAGAACGGCGCTTGCGGCATGTCGCGAAGTGCCGAGCGCGTCTCGCGCGAAAAATAGTCATGCGGCAGCCTGGCGACAACCCAGGGCACAGCAGCGAGTGTGGCCAGAAATACAAATACCGATAGCGCGCTCGCAATCAGCAACAGTTCCTGCCAGTAGGGGTATTGATTCATCGCGCAAGTCTACCAGTATACCCTGCGCCACTACCCATATGGCGTATGACATTTTCCAGCTACCAGTGCTTGTCCCCGGACTGTAACCGGGCGGTTGGCGCGCTAACGGCCAGGCCGCATAATGCGCCCCGGAACAGGCGACGTTCTTCAGCGCCGCGCAGAGAGCGGCACTGTGAGACACTGTCGGGCGCCAGACAACTACCTGGCAACACGATAACGAGCAGACAACTACCACGCGGATGCACGCATGAACCTGGCTCTTTCAGTGCTCGACCAGTCACTTGCCCGCTCGGCCGATCAGGCCTCGGCGGCGCTGCAGGAAACACTGCAGATGGCGCGCTGGTGTGAGCAGCTCGGCTTCACCCGCTTCTGGGTATCGGAGCACCACGCTTTCCCCTCCGTGGCCGGGAGCGCACCTGAGGTACTCCTCGCGGCCATTGGCGCGGCAACCCAGAGCATCCGTATTGGGTCAGGCGGCATCATGCTGCCCCACTACAGCCCCTACAAGATCGCCGAAGTCTTCTCGCTGTTGTCGAACCTGTATCCCGGCCGCATCGATCTCGGTATCGGACGGGCGCCTGGCGCAGACATGTCCACGGCCGTGGCACTCGCGGGTGGGCGTCGCCCGCGCTTTGAAGATTTCCCCCAGCTCACTGCCGAGCTGGAACATTTTTTGTGGGAGGAGCACACACAACCCGTGGTCAGCCCGCGCGCGCCAAACAAGATTCCCTTGTGGATGCTGGGCTCCAGCGCCGATAGCGCCGTGCTTGCAGCCCAGCGTGGCCTGCCCTACAACCTCGGGCTGTTTATCAATCCACAGGCTGACAGCCGCTTGATCGGCCACTACAGGAAGCATTTTCGCCCCGGCAAGCTGCAAGCCGAGCCCTACGCGATTCTGGCGCTCAGCGTATTCTGCGCCGACTCACAGGAGCGGGCACAGCTGCTGCAATTAACCTACGACATCAATCTGCTGCGGTTTATCAGCGGGCAGTCGGACGGGCGCTCACTCTCCCCGGAGGAGGTTGCCAACTATCCTCTCGGGCCGCAGGAAGAGGCTTTCATTGCCAGCCGGGCCCCCGGCAGAGCCACTGGCACACCGGCCCAGGTACGCGCGCGCCTGGAATACCTGGCGGAACTGCATCAGGCGGACGAAATCATGGCCGTCAGCAATATGTATTATTTTGAGGAGCGGAAGCATTCTTTCAGGTTGCTGCACGAGGCCTTCTCAACCCATTGACATGAAACATCGAAAAACACACCTGCCCACTGCATACTTCCGGACACGTGGTTCAAGGAGGCGCTCGCGGTGAAAAAAGTTCTCGCGTTGCTGGTGATAATCGGGGCGGTAGCAGCGGTTTTCTGGCTCAAAAGCCGGCAGCCTCCACCGGCAGTTACGCTGCATGTCGTCGGTCGCGGCCTCGTCGAGGAAACCGTGTCCAACACCCGTGCCGGCACCGTCGAGGCCTGCCGCAGATCCAAACTCTCCATGCCCCTGGGTGGGCGCGTGGACACCCTCGCAGTCGATGAGGGTGACCGGGTGGAAGCCGGCCAGGTGCTGCTGTCGCTGTGGAACAAGGATCGGCAGGCAATGGCCGCGCAGGCACGGGCCCAGCTGCTGGCCGCCGAGAGCCGCACACGCCAGGTGTGTGTCGAGGCCGCCAACACGCAGCGCGAGGCGCGGCGGCTCGACACGCTGCAGGCAAAAAACCTCGCCTCAAAGGAGGCCGCGGAACTGGGTCGCACACGGGCCGAGGCCGGCCAGTTCGCCTGCCAGGCGGCGCGCGATGAGGTGCAGGTCGCCCGCGCCAACGTCGACATGCACGAAGTGCAGCTCGAGGAAACCTACCTGCGAGCGCCGTTCGCCGGCGTCGTCGCTAAAATTAACGGCGAAATCGGCGAGTATGTCACCCCCTCCCCGCCCGGCGTGGCCACGCCACCGGCCGTGGACCTGATCGACTACAGTTGCCTCTACGTGAACGCACCCATCGACGAGGTAGATGCCGGCGGTCTGCAACCGGGCCTGCCTGCGCGCATCAGCCTGGATGCCTACCGTGGCGAGGTATTTCCCGGCACCCTGGAACGGGTTGCGCCCTACGTGCTCGATCTCGAGAAGCAGGCCCGTACGGTGGAAATAGATGTGTCATTTGACGACCCTGCAGCGCGCGCGCGGCTGCTGGTGGGCTACAGCGCAGACATAGACCTCATCCTCGAGAGCCGCAACGATGCGCTGCGCGTGCCCACGGAAACGGTGCTGGAAAACGACGAAGTCTTTCGCTTCAATCGCGCCACAGGGCTACTGGAGCGCGTGACCCTGCGCCCCGGCTTGCGCAACTGGGACTTCACCGAGGTGCTCGAGGGTCTCGACGAAGGCGACGAGATCGTGATTTCACTCGACGTACCCGGCCTTGAGCACGGCCTCGCGGTGCGCCCCAAAGATGATTGAAGTCAGGGGCGCGACGCGAATCTTCAGGCTCGGCGAGAGTGAAGTGCATGCGCTCGACGACGTGTCGCTGACGATAGACCAGGGAGAATACATCTCCGTCATGGGCCCCTCGGGCTCGGGCAAATCCACCTTGCTGAACATGCTCGGCCTGCTGGACCGCCCCGACCGGGGACAGTACCTGCTGAACGGGGTAGACACGCTGTCCCTTGGCGAAGTTGAGCGGGCCAGGCTGCGCCGCGAGGAGATCGGCTTCGTGTTCCAGTCTTACCACCTGATCGGCAGGCTCACCGCACAGGAAAATATCGAACTGCCGCTGATGCTGGCCGGCGTGGCCGCGAGACATCGTCACGCCACGGTGAGCGGTATACTGGACAAGCTGGGTATCGCGGCGCGCGCCCACCACCTGCCTAACCAGCTTTCGGGCGGCGAGCGCCAGCGGGTGGCGATTGGCCGCAGTATCGTGATGAAACCGGGCGTCCTGCTTGCCGACGAACCCACCGGCAACCTCGACACCCGGTCCGGTTCGGAAGTAACTGCCATACTCGAAGCGCTGAACGGCGAAGGCATTACACTGCTGGTGGTAACACACGATACCGAGATGGGTGCCCGGGCCCGGCGCAAAATCCGCATGCGCGACGGCCGGGTGGAAACCGACACCCACAATACTATCCCGGCATGAGTATGGCGCCCACAGACCTTTTACGTTTTACGCTGCTCGCGCTCAGGCGGCAGCGTTTTCGCAGCGTAATGCTACTGATCTCGGTGGGCCTGGGCGTTGGCGCGGTGATCATCCTCACGGCTCTGGGCGAAGGCGCACGCGGCTATGTACTCGGCGAATTCGCCTTTCTTGGCAAGGACACAGTAGTCATTTTCCCCGGGCGCAAGGAAACCACCGGCGGCATGGCGCCGATAAGCGGCGCGGCAGCGCGCGCGATCACCCTTGAGGAAGTGAGCATTCTGCAGCGTTCCGTGCCGGGTGTTGCCGCGGTCGCACCGCTGGTGTTGGGCAACGGGCCGGTCTCGTATCAATCCCGCGAACGGGACAGCAACGTCATCGGCACCAGTGCCGCATTGTTCCCCCTGCGCGACCTGACTATCGGCCAGGGCACCAGCCTGCCGGAATTGCCGCTGGACCAGGGCGCGCCCGTGGCCGTCATCGGCCATAAACTGAAGCAGGAACTGTTCGACAACCGTCGCGCTATCGGCCAGTGGTTGCGCCTGCACGACTACCGCTTCAGGGTGATCGGGGTGCTTTCTGGCAGCGGCGATTCCTTCGGCATGGACCTCAGCGAGGTGATCTTTATCCCGGTCGCATCCGCGCAATCGGTATTCAACGTGCACGGCGTCTTCAGGGTGATGCTCAGGGTGGGTGATAACCATGACATCGAGACCGTCAAAGACGAGCTCGCCCAGCGCATGCAGGAACTGCATGAGGGAGAGCTGGATGTCACCATCACCAGCGCGGACGCCATGCTATCCACGCTGGATAATATTCTGCGGGTGCTCACGCTCAGCGCCGCCGGGATAGCAGGCATCAGCCTCGTCGTGGCCGGGGTACTGGTGATGAACGTTACACTGATGTCAGTCAAGCAGCGCACGGCGGAAATCGGGCTGCTCAAGGCAGTGGGCGCGCCGGCCGCACAGGTACGTAACCTGTTTTTGGCCGAGGCGGGTATTCTCGCCGCGGCGGGCGCACTGCTCGGCATTGCGGTTGGCACTCTCGTGGTGGTGATCGGCAGACAGGTATTTCCCCACATACCCTTCATGACGCCCACATGGGCGCTGGTTTCCGCCCTCGCGCTCGCCATCTGCACCGCACTGCTGTTTGCGTGGTTACCGGCCCAACAGGCCGCAAACCTGGAGCCTGTCGATGCGCTGGGTAAGAAGTGAAGCAACATGCTGCTGAGTGACTGGCTGCGCTGGGTGCTGCAAGCCGTGACCAGCGCCAGGCTGCGCAGCTTGCTGACCGCACTGGGTATCAGTATCGGCATAGCCGCCGTGACATTGCTCACGTCCATCGGCGAGGGTATTCGCGTGTACCTGATGGACAGTTTCTCCCAGTTCGGCACACGTATCATCGCGGTGACACCCGGGAAGTCCACTACCACCAGCGTGTCCGGGCTGCTTACCACCATACGCCCGCTGTCACTCGACGATGCCCGCGCCCTGCAGCGACTTCCGCACGTTGACGCGGTGGTGCCCATGGTACAGGGCACCGCAAAAATTGAGTACGCACAGCTCGGGCGTGACGTCGATGTGTTTGGTGTGGGGCCGGACATGGCGCGCGCCTGGCGCTTCGACGTGGCAATGGGTCGCTTCCTCCCCAACGATGGCTTGCAGAACTCGCGCTACTACGTGGTGCTCGGCGCCACGGTGAGCCAGGAACTGTTCCGTGGAGCCAGCCCTCTTGGCAGCTTCGTGCGGGTTGGCGGGTCGCGCTTCCGGGTCATCGGCGTGATGGAGAGCAAGGGCCAGTTACTGGGTTTTGGGCTGGACGATGGCGTCTACATTCCCGCCGACCTCGGGCTGCAGATGTTCAACAAGGAGAGCCTGATGGAGGTGGATGTGGTGTTCCGCCAGACGACCACTTCCGAAAAAATGACCGAGCGCATACGCGAGCTGCTGGTGGAGCGGCACGGCGATGAGGATTTCACCCTGTTCACCCAGGAGGACATGCTCGCGGCGCTCGACAGGGTACTCTCGATGCTGAAGATTTCTATCGCCGCGCTGGGCAGCATCGCGCTGGTGGTTGGCGGCGTGGGCGTGCTCACCATCATGACCACGGCGCTGAGCGAGCGCACACCCGAGATCGGCCTGCTGAGAGCCGTGGGCTGCACGCGAGAGCAGATTCTTTGGCTGTTCCTGGGCGAAGCGGTACTACTTTCGTCACTGGGCGGCCTGCTCGGTTTAAGCGCCGTGGGGGCGCTGGTACTGGCACTCAATGTGTTTGTACCGGGGCTGCCGATAGCGCTGCAGCCGACGTACCTGGCCATCTCACTCGCACTCAGTTGCGCAGTGGGGTTGGCGGCGGGCATTTACCCCGCGTTGCGTGCCGCCGGCCTCGACCCGATTGAAGCCCTGCGCGCCGAGTAGTCCACCGCCTCAAGCGCCCCTCGATCTACGGCAATAAGTCACAAAACGCCCGCAGTGCACGGAACTGGCTCACGTTTCAGGTGGTCTGCCGTTGTCTGCGTTGCGCGCCTGTGGTCCATTATCAAAAAGCCTCGGCAAGCAGCATCTGAAGGAATGCGGATCATGCAAGACGACCAGCTGAACAAACCGGACAACCTGAGTGATGAGACCTGGCGCCAACACCTGCGCTGGATGCATGTCATGCGCCAGCAGGTCGAGGACAATTTCGCCATGCACATGGCCCGCGTGCGCGAAGACGCGCACAAATGTGACGCGCTAAAACAGAACCACCTGGCGGCGGTGCGCGGTAAACCGCGGAAAGCCAGAAGCCTGTTCTGCGACTGAAACCGCTTGCGGGCGACGCCCCGCCCATCAATGCCCTGAACAGTCAAATTCGGCTAGCTTTACAGGCCGTTCCCGCCATTGGACACAGACCTCTCCTTCGGTACCTTGACGCCTTGCTCAAGTTATCTGAATGCTATCGAGGTCAACATGCAAACTGAATTCTGCAAGCAACTGGGCATTGAAATGCCTATCTTCGCCTTCACCCACTGCCGCGATGTGGTGGTGGCCGTGAGCAAAGCAGGCGGTATCGGTGTGCTCGGTGCCGTGGGCTTCTCCGCGGCGCAGTTGAAAGAAGAGCTGGACTGGATTGACGAACACATCGGCGATCACATCTACGGCGTCGATACTGCCATTCCGCAAAAATACGAGGGCATGGACAAAACCAGCCCCGAAGAACTGGTGGCAATGTTGAAAGACGCCATCCCCGAGCAGCACCGCAAATTTGCAGACAAGTTACTCGCAGACCACGGTGTACCCGAGTGGCCGGACAAGGACGATGACATAACGCTCAGCTTTTCCGCGGTGCAGGCCCAGGCGCTGGTGGACGAGGCGTTGACCCACGACAAGTGCCGCATGATCGTGAATGCGCTCGGCACCCCGCCGGCGGACATCGTGGACCAGGTGCACGCATCGGGGCGCCTGATCGGTGCGCTGGCGGGCAGGCTCAAGCACGGCATGGCGCACAAGGCAGCCGGGCTGGACTTCATCGTCTGCCAGGGCTCCGAGGGTGGCGGTCACGCGGGAGAGGTGACTTCCATGGTGCTCTGGCCGCAAATGGTGGATGCGGTGGCGCCGCTACCCGTGCTGGCAGCCGGCGGCATCGCCAATGGCCGCCAGATGCTGGCGGCCATGTCCATGGGCTGCGCAGGGGTGTGGATGGGTTCCATGTGGCTGAATTCCGAAGAGGCCAGTGCGGAGCCCGCCCAGCGCGATTCCTACATGCGCGCCACCTCCGAAGACACCGTGCGCTCGCGCTCTTTCACCGGTAAAACCGCGCGCATGCTGAAAAACGAGTGGACAGAGGCCTGGGAACGCGCCGACACCCCGGACCCGTTGCCGATGCCGCTGCAGGGTTACCTCACCTTTGATGCGGTACGGCGCACACACCGCTATGCCGGCAGTGGCGACTGTCAGAGCGTGGCCTTCAACCCCATTGGCCAGGTGGTCGGGCAGATCAACCAGGTGGAGTCCTGCCGCGATATCGTCTTCCGTCTACTGAACGAGTACACGGACGCCCTGGAACACATCAACGCCATTACACCCGACAGCTAGTTCGTCCGGGCAACCTGCCGCGGTAACGCGCGATTACCCCCGGCTCGCCCGGGGTGATGGCGCGGCTCACAGGCGGACGAATCCTCATCCAGCGCCTCGCAGGGTCGCCACACGGAACGGTAATCGTCGTCGGTAATCTCGGTAATTGTGTTCTCCGGCGCGGCTCGATGCGCACGCTGGTTCTCGCCTGCTCGCGGTAACCTTCCCCCGCACCGCTCGCGCAGCGGCTCGCCGTCCGCTTGCCTTCCCCGTCGCTGCAACACCTGCGCCCCCATAGCGGCAACCACTGCCGCCGTTCCTGCAAGAAACACCGCATTCTCGCGCGCCGCGGGCCGCCGGGGAACATCACAAGCAAGCCGCGTTAGCAGCAATTGCGCCAGGGTCATTGCAGGGACAGCCCGCTCGCCGGCAGCAACTGTGTCGCGCCAGGAGTGCCAGCCAGCCGATTCATCGCCAGAATTCGCTGCAGCGGCTATACTCATGGCTAAATAACAACGGATCATCGCGTTGCAAACAGTACCCGTCACATCGACCAACCAGGCTCACGCAGTGGATATTCTCGCTGCGGCTTTTCACGATGACCCGGTTTTGAACTGGTCGTGCAATCACCCGGCGAGTCTGGCGCCGTTTTTTGATTTCAGTCTGCCGGTTTTTATACCGCACGGCCTCACTTACCTGGACCCACAAGGCCGTGGCGCTGCCTGCTGGCTGGGGCCGAACAAAAAAC
>CAZFJQ010000048.1:3037-27761 GCA_964519755.1 uncultured Halioglobus sp. | reverse complement strand
ACAAGTCAAGCGACGCGGACGTCAAAACCACTGCGCGGTTTCGGCGCCCGCAGCCTGAAGCGTTATGAGGCATAGGAGAGCCCAGTGGTACTCGAGGTAGCAATACTAGACGTGAAGCCCGGTCAAGCTGATGAATTCGAGACAGCCTTCAAAGAAGCTCAAAAGATCATCGCCAGCATGAATGGGTATCAATCCCATCAGCTGCAAAGGTGTCTCGAAAATTCCAACCGATATATTCTCCTGGTCAACTGGGAAACACTAGAAGACCATATAGTTGGGTTTCGTGGGTCGGAACAGTACCAAACGTGGCGCTCATTGCTTCATCACTTTTACGATCCATTCCCGGCAGTCGAGCACTATACCCCAGTTATAGACGCTCAAGCTTAGGAGCCTGAGATGGCAACAGAAAAAATTAACTACATTGAACTTCCAGCCACTGATATCGAGGGTACAAAGCAGTTCTTCGCTAAAGCATTCGGTTGGGAGTTTATCGATTACGGACCGGAGTATGCGGCCATCACTGGCGCAGGGCTCGATGGCGGCTTTTACAAATCAACATTGCGCGCCACGACAGAGACAGGCAGCGCATTGGTGGTTCTATACAGCAAGCATCTTGAATCCTCGATCGCGAACGTTGAGAGCGCAGGCGGAAAGATCTCCAAACCTATATTTTCCTTTCCAGGTGGTCGTCGGTTTCATTTTACGGATCCGAGCGGCAATGAGTATGCGGTATGGTCAGAGTGAAGGGGTATGGGGCAAACGCCTCATAATAATCTCATGCACCTCGCGCCTTCGGCGCTGGATGCAACCTGCGTTTGCACCGCTGATGAAGGGCGTTAGGCGAATATAATTGAGAAAATCATGACACACGAGATAACGAAAGAAGATTTAGCCTTTAAAGACGACGTTGAGTCCTGCACTTTTCCTGTTCCGGAATTCGATCATAGAGCGCATTTGCGGCTAGCTTATGTATATCTTGCTCAAACCAGCAGTCCAAATGAATCTGTAAACCTTGTAAAAAAAGCTTTAACAGGCTTACTGACACATTCCGGTGTTGACCCATTGGTAAAGTATCATGAGACTCTAACTGAGGCATGGCTTTTAGCTGTCCATCATTTCATGCACAACACCAGCCATGTTTCCTCGGCTGAGGATTTCCTTGGCCAAAATCCAAAGCTCTTAGACTCTAGAATCATGCTTACTCACTATTCAGAAGACGTGCTATTTTCAGAGGCTGCGAAAACAGCATTTGTAGAGCCTAATTTAGACCCAATACCCAGGCATGCTAACTAAATCGCCGAACAAGGCCAGGCAGCATCGCACCAGCAAGCTGGTGGTGGACAGCCTTTACGTGGCTTCGCCGCTCCAAGCCTGCCGCTGTTCGCGGCGTTAGGTGGTTCGAAGGGAAGTCGAAATGCTATTTGTCGTTCTGATTCCCGCATGGGCATGGACTGCATTAATGGTAGCTGCTTGGAGTACTCTGGCTCTTCAAGCTCACCTTCGTGTCGGTTTTGGACATTTTGCGGTATTGGGTTTGGTAGCCACTTTGGCGCTACAGACTATAGCCGCTTCCTCTGCGGCAATTGTTACAAGCCAAGACCCCATCAGTACATATGCCTGCCTAATGGGCGTATTTGGAATGTGGGTATCCCTGGTCATCATTGCGGTTGAGGCGGCTGTGTTGCTGTTCTTATATAGACTTTGGCCCGAGAATAGTGAAGGTAAGAGGCGCGGATTCGGGTCGTGGGTTTTGATTTGGCTTATCTTGAGTTCCACTTCGTTACTCGCGCACATCCGGTCAGCTGCTCTTTGCACTGTCTGAAAGCGGTAGTGTGGAACGCGGGAATTGCAGTCAACGCCGCCTGGCAAGTCACGCGCCGGTTATTTAAGCGTTAGCTCCACAGGACGATTTCTGGACATCAATTTGAGCCTACAGTGTCAAGTCGGACGATCGACAGCGTTGTTTTTGAGCGCTCTGCATTAGAGGAGGTACATGTTTCGTCGTCACGAATTTATTGAGGAAGATCGAAAACAATGGAGCTCGGAGCCGGCTTTCATCGCTTCTATGGCGGCGGCGGCGGTGGGCTTGGGCAACCTTTGGCGATTTCCTTACATAATGGGCGAAAACGGTGGTGGTGCTTTTGTAGTCGCCTATCTTATTGCTCTAATAGTCGTCGTACTACCTATTATGATTTTGGAAGTTGCCGCTGGGCGGCTAGCCAAAGGCAGCACTGTAGGCACCTATCGGCAGGTAAACCGATTTGGCGCGATTTATGGCTGGTTTGTGGTGCTGGTAACGGTTGCGATTACCAGCTATTACCTGGTGATAACGGGCTGGACTTTAGGGTATGCAGTCGACGCAGTACGTGGTGAAGTACGCGGCTTTGATGATTTTATCGGCGGTTTTAATTCACTTTGGTTTTTTGTCATCACCACACTGCTGGCGGCCGTGGTGCTGGCGCGTGATGTAGCCGGGATCGAAAAGCTTTCCAAGTTGTTGATGCCGCTTCTGGTGGGAGTGGTCCTATTCCTGGTATATCGGGCATCCCAGACAACCGGCTGGGGACAGGCGAAAGATTTTTTCTTTCAGGTGGATTGGTCACGTTTGCTGGACGGTAGCCTCTGGGGGTTTGCCTTTGGCCAAGCGTTCTACACCCTGGCTATTGGTCAGGGCTATCTGGCTACTTACGGCAGCTTTATACCGCGCAAAACCCACGTCCCCCGAGCATGTCTGACCGTTGCCGGAGTAGAGACTAGCGTTGCACTTCTGGCGGGGTGGATGATCTTTCCCTTTGTGTTTAGTTTTGGTATGGAACCAGGGCAGGGACCGGGGCTAGCGTTCGAGACACTACCGCGAGTGTTCGATCAAATGCCTGGCGGTCACTGGCTGGCGATATTGTTTTTCGGCTTGTTCTTTATGGCCGCCTTTAGTTCCTCGCTCGCTGGTCTTAAAGTAGTGATCGCTGCAGTTGCCGAGGAATTTCGGTTGCACAATTCAGTGGCGGTGACGCTGGTGACAGTTGTCATGCTTGTGTTGGGTACGGCCTCAGCTTTGAGTTTCACACCTTTGGAATGGAGTCTTGCCGGTGAGCCGGTGTTAAATGTGATCGATCGTGTGGCTGGAGGAGATGTGATCATTTTTTCCGGTGTTACGGGTGCTGCACTATTGTGCTGGTTCATTCCTCCGCACCGAATTCGCACAGTGTTAGGGACGGCTAATCGCTGGTGGGAGTGGCGGATTTACCTGATCGGTCGGTACTTGCCTTTGCTAGTGCTGTTCTGGGCGCTTATTACCTTCGCGGTAGGCCAAGCCAGCGGCTAGACAGAATAAGGGGTCCGCTATGTGCCATTAATTGACGATCTCACTCTAGATTGAAAGATTGTAGCGATTCATTGGTGGAAGCAGGATAGCTAACAATCGCATGCACTCGGACAGCAAAAGGCGCTGCTCCTTCGTCGCCGCGCTTCTTGTTGCTGGTGATGCCGGGCGTTAGCATTTTATTCCCGGATTCACATATGCCATGGTCTCCGACATAGCCACTTACACGATGAGGAGTTCAGTTATGGAAAAGCTTTGTAAAGCGTGCTTTAGCAACAAAATGGGAATTGGTGTAGCCACAGGGGTAGCGATTGGAGCAGGTTTTGGCGCTGCCACGGGCAGCATGGCGCAGGCTATAGGTATTGGAGCTGCGTCGGGTGTAGTTCTCGGTGCAATCTGGAATCGCCGTGCCAATGACTAAGCCTGCTAACAAGCGACTGTGATGCAGCCTGTGTTTTTCCCTGGTAAGCCCATGCCACGTTGTCTGTCATCATTGCATTGAGTATGACCAAAAATTTGCGCATAGCCGCGGTCAGGGCTACCTTTGTGTGTTTGCCCTGCTTGACGAGGCGCCGATAGAACCCGCCAATGACTGGATTGCATCGCGTGGCACTGAGTGTCCTGATGTAGAGTGTTGTCCGGACACTGGATCTGCCGCCCTGAATGCGCCGCTTACCCCTGAATCGCGCACTATGGCGGTTTCAGCGCTGCTGCGGCAAGCGGTAGGCGTATTCGTATTGGAGAAAAAGTAAAGGCATGCCAGTTCCTCTAGAATATAAACGAGCTTCAGAGAAGTTTACTGATTACCTTGTTGATGCGAGAGACACAGCAGGACTCTGGAGTACACATGTAACATACACCATGACACAAAGCGTATTTCAAGTTTTTCGTCGAAGGCTTTCAACTCAGGATGCTATAGATTTCGCAAACGTCTTGCCAGTCTGCCTTAGAGCCTTGTTTGTGACTGATTGGGACATAGACGAGAAAAAACGGCCTTTTGAGAGTCGCCAGATTATGACAAGAGAGGTCAAGTCGTTGCGTGAAAAGCATAACTTTTCAACAGAAACTGCAATTCGAGATGTTGCGGAAGCGTTACGGCGGCACGTCGATAAAGAAGCCTTTGATAAAGTTCTTGAACAACTTCCGAATGGTGCTGCTGAGTTCTGGGCGCCATGACCATGCAAGCTGAATGTTGCCTAACAAACAGCTGCACCGGAAAAAACAATCGCTGAGCTCGCGTTGTTACAGTGAGCTAAGCGTTAGGATACTGATTCCGCCCTAAAGTCCGCTACGCAACCCTGTCCAGACCCGGAAAAAACCAATGAAAGGCGGCTATCATCGCCCCACCCCGGTCAATCGCCGGGACAGTCGACCGCTTGAATCAACAGCCAAAAATAGTTCCGCACTACGAGGCATCCGGATAGTACTGCTCCAGAAGCTCGTTGACGACTGCCAGGTTTTGGCCGAGCTTCCTGAGCCCCAGGAGACGTGCCCGGCTGAAGTTGGCATCCTTTGGTACAAGACGCATGATGTAGGCAGCCCGCTTACCCTGGAGCACGTCCTCCGACTTATGGAAAAATGCATTGCAAAAAAGTAATGCATCACCGGCATCCAGCGAGGGCGTAAACTTCGTGCTTTCCAGGTAATCCAGCTCTTGCATTGTCATTTGAAATGGCGGGTGCTCCGGAATTGATGGGTCTGCAACGCGCAATAGACTGTGCATCTGATTTGCTTCGCGGATCAACGACAATCTAACGGCTCCCTCCTCCATGACAATCGAAAGTTGTCCTGAGCCTTCCTCTTTTACAGGTGTCAGTGGAATCCAAACGGTAAGCATGTCCTCGGGGCGCTCCATGAAGCCGATGGAGTCAAAGTCCGTGTGGAACGGAAAGCCTCTGTCGTTGGGAGTCTTCTCCAGGTAGAGATCGGCCAGAATACGGTGGTTCGGCAATAGCTGCTCAATCGTGTTGACAATGTCTAACTCTTTGTCGCGGAACACCATTGGCCCATAGATGGCCTTGCTATAAATGTCGGCGTACCACGTCTCACTGCTAGGCATTGCACCTAACATAGTCGCCAATTTCTCTTGTGTCTGCTTGCTGAGAAGATCAGGCACCACCTCGCCGTGATGTGGCGAAATACCCTTCAGGAATTCGGGGCGGCTTGCTGTCATTTCTGATTAACCATCTGTATCAGGCTAAAATACCTTTTTCATCGAAGTCAATGGCATTTAGCGGGTCGGTTACTGCCGCTCACGGCAGATTGACGCCCCTCGGCTTCCGCACAGACCTTGGCATTGAGTTCATGGCCTATGCCATCCAGGAAGAACTCGCACGTCACGGCCTGGAGCGAAGCTACCACCGCCCCAGGTTCTGCACCGACAATGCGCACATGGGGTCGTTCTACCATAGTCTTAAGGGCGAGCTCATACGTGGGAGGACATTCGATAGTCAAGTGGCGTTGCGCAAAGCATTGGCTTCCTGCATCAACCGGTTCTACAATCAAGAACGACTGCATTCGGGGATAGCGTACATGAGCCCGGTAAACTGTTGAACAACAGGCGGCGTAAACGTGTGTCCGTTTCATCGGGTGAAGATCATGCTGCGCACCGCTGCTTTGGACGTTATATGCCATGAGAACGCCGACGCCAGAACAACTACCAGAAATAGCGAAGCTCCTTGCTGATAGCGGATTGCCAATAGACGATCTTCCCGAGCAGGATCTTTCACTGTTCCGAATCGAAGGACCGATCGAGCGAGTTAGAGCGGTTGGCGGGCTGGAACGATGTGGGAATGTTGCCCTCATTCGTTCTGTTGCAACCGCTCCGGCGACGAGAGGTCGCGGCATTGCCGCTAACATCGTTGAGGAATTGGAACGACTCGCCGTGGATAAGGGTTTTGGGATTCTGTACTTGTTAACGGAAACTGCCGAGCTCTATTTTGAGTCCAGGGGCTATTCCACGGTAGAGAGATCTGATGTTCCGGCCGTTATCCGAGATAGCCGCCAGTTTTCGTCGCTCTGCCCAGATTCAGCGACGATTATGTGCAAGAGGGTAGGCGTATAACATGAAGTTGAAGCAGGCCAGGGAACCTGTCACTCCGCTCACTAGCGCAAGCTCCGTGCCAGAACCGGCAGGTTGCTTAGTCAGGCGTCAGGCCGCTCTATAGATTGAGCTAAACCGGAAAGCAACGTGGAATATCGCATCTAATGGACGAATCAACATTGCTCTCCCTCATGGTGGACTTGCACCGTGATGGCGAGCGCCAAGGCCCAGGAGGTACGGAGCAGAGATACCTTGCCTTGAAGCTGTCTGGCATTTTCGCCACCTATAAAGCCAAAGCCCAGCCTGGCGCATTGCTTCCGGGTGTCCATGCGCAGAAACAAACCTGGCAAGTCGCTCGTACGGACTATGAGCCGGGGCGTTAGCGGCCAAGGAGGCTCCGTGCTCGAATCGCATCTGGTTGACATTAGAAGCCGGGATTTCTGGCTCAAGATTGTAGAGATGCTGCAGCAAAATTGGGAGCTCCTGGATCAGGAGGCTGACTCAGGAATGTGTACCGCCTTCTTTGTCAACGACAGGTCCGGTGTATTTGACCGCATGAATTTTCCCAGCTATGCAGAGGCGGAGGTGACACTTCGCCGCAATGGGTTCAGCCGATTGTCCGAGGATCAGAGCCTGCAAGAATTCTTATCGCCACCCAGGCCACCTTTTCGAGTCGCGCAGCACCCCAATGGCCCAATCTATTCTTCAGGCAGGTACTGGCGCTAATGGTCAGCGAGGTGGCTAAAAAGCGCCGCCAGTTCGGCCCGGAGTTCTTGCGGTCTGGTGAACCGCCTGACCTGACTATTCAGGGCACCTACGCCTGGGGGTTGCACCCGGGAACGCTCTGCCTTCTCCGCGCTACAGCCTTAGGTTTAATGAACATGGCGTATCGCAGCTATGGGTGAGAAATTACAGAAACTGGGTCTCGTTCAGTTTTTCATCTGTCAACTGGCAGACCCTTGCATACTGGAAGCACGTCTTGGACGTGTGATGTCTGTTCAGCGCTCCAGAAGCACGGTTTTTTGCGAAACAGGTGAGCGAAGGGTGGAACTGTCGCTTGCCTTGCAAAAATCGGCTGCGATTGACAGGCCAGTAGTGGGTGATTGGGTCGTTCTGGATGATGCACGTTGCAGAATAGAACAAGTCCTGGAAAGGAAAAGTCTATTCAAGCGACTGGGTGCAGGTAGAAATAATGAGATACAACTCATAGCTGCTAACATAGATGTCCTCTTTATAGTCACTTCTTGCAATGAAGAGTTCAAAGAGTCGCGGTTGGAGCGTTATCTGACATTGTGCGCCGAAGCCGGAGCCATGCCGGTGATCATTCTCACCAAGGCTGATCTCATTGGCGACTCTGATATTTTCATCCAGCGTGCCCGCAGCGTTCAGGCCGGGGTTCCGATTGAAACCGTCAATGCTCTTGATCCGGATACTCTCGGTGGGGTCCGCGCCTGGATTGGCCGCACCTCTACGGTTGCTCTCGTGGGTTCCTCTGGCGTTGGCAAGTCGACACTTCTCAATACATTGGCGGGCCACCTGGTCGCTGCTACAAGTGAGATTCGTGAGCAGGATAAAAAAGGACGTCATACCACAACTCATCGCGAACTACACATCCTGCCCTGCGGCGGGCTTTTGATTGATGTTCCCGGTATGCGGGAACTCAGGGTGGCCGAGCTGGATCAGTCAATTGGCGCTGTCTTTGACGATATTCAACTGCTGGCAAGGCAATGCCGGTTTGCCGATTGTGCGCACGAAACTGAACCCGGATGTGCCGTACTTCAAGCGATACAACAGAAAGAGCTTGATGGACGAAGGTTGGCCAATTACCGAAAGCTTATGCGTGAGAACGCCCTGGCAACAGCCACCCTGGCTGAAAAACGCTCTCAGGGACGAGATTTCGCGAAGGTGGTTAAAGAAGGTAAGCGTATCAAGCAGAAAAAACTGGAAACGTGAGCATTCATCACAGGCCGGTCCTGTTACTTCTTCATAGCCTGTTCCCGGTGTATGCAGGGGTTCAACTATGGCTCCAGGCTCCGGCAATTGGCGCGCGCGCCGGGTCGTCGCGCTCATTACTGAGCGTGCAATAGAATTCGGGTGTTGCAAAAAGGTTAAAAAGGGTAAAGAAACAGGCGGCCCTGGACGACTGGCTGCCTGGACGGAACACTGCTCTGCCCAGCAGTATGCACAACACAGGCAAAGGCTGTATACCTATGAAGTTGACTAATATTCAACAGGTGCAGAACAGGGTCGGGAAACTGCCTGCTCCCCGCGATCTAAAAGTTATTGACCACGTTGACGAGCACGCAAGGCGTTGGTTGTCGTATTCCAGTTTCGGTTTTATTGCTGTTGGCGGGGCCGGGCACGTCCAGCTCACGGCAGCCGGCGGTGAAAAGGGCTTTGTATCGTTCTCTGGTCCCCGACATTTAACCATTGATCTGGCTACGCTGGATGATGCAGGCATCGTTGAAGTAGATCTTTCTTTTGGCGCACTTTTTCTGGTGAGTGGTATGGAGGAAACCTTGCGCGTCAATGGAAAGCTCGCTCGCATAGCGGATGGACGGGTCACCCTGGAGGTGGAAGAGTGCTATTTGCATTGCGCCAAATCGTTCCGACGCGCAAAGTTCTGGTCGCCCTGTTCCGTGGAGCATTCACAGGGTGAAATAGCGGATTTTGTGAAGCAATCCAGGTTCCTGGTGTTGGCGAGCATCAATAGTAATGGTCAAGCTGATGTCAGCCCCAGGGGTGATCCGGCAAATCTCCTGATGCAGGAAGACGACGGTTTTACTTGCTTCGCTGATCGGCCAGGTAATCGAAGAATAGATAGTTTCCGCAACATTCTTGAGCAGCCAGAAGTAAGCCTTATAGCCCTGGTGCCAGGCTGCAAAGACATTCTTGAGGTCAAGGGCGTGGCAGAGCTGTGCTGCGACGAGATTCTCCTGGAGAAATTCGAGATTAACGGCAAGCAGCCTAAGCTGATCACAAGAATAAAGCCGGCCTCAATGCGCATAAGTCCCAGCCCGGCGATTACCAATTCAGCCTTGTGGCCCGCGGAAACCGGGCCTGAGGATTTGATTCCCTCTGAAATTTTCAGGGCTCACGTAAAACAAAGTAAGGAAAGCTCTTTGCAAGCGAAGGTAGCGCGGGCAGCGGTGTCTTTGCCTGGCGCCGTGGAGAAGGGCCTGGAGTTGGACTACAAACATAACATGTACTGAGCTACTGCTGGTTGACCGCATAATAGTCTAGCCGGATCCATCAGGGCGTAGAAAGTATAAACAGGCGGGCCCAGCGTCTACCAGCGCGAGCGACCTGCTTCATGTCCATATTTCGACGGTCGAAGCGTTGCGGATTACCCTTGATATAAGGGCCGATGAATCGCAGACTGCCAGCAAGAAAAGCTGAGGGGAGAGGGAAGCGCGCTTGCTGTTTGCGCAGGTTCCCGGGTTGAGCGATGACGCAGCTTTCACCAACAGTGCGCGCAAAACTGATATCGATTGGCCGCGCCGAGCTCGCGGGTGGCACTCGAGACGACGCTGATATCAAAGGCCTCCGATCGATGGACTTTATCAACCGCCAGGGCCCGGTGTTTTGGGAGTCAGCATCCGCTGATCTAAGCGAGCAGCAATTGGCTGAGCTCACTTGCGGGCTGGCGTATCTGGAAACAGAATTCCGTTGGCTAGGTGGGTCTGCTTCCAGCGTCATTTGTCTATTTCAGGCACTGGTCGCCCGGGGTACAAGCACTCAACTCCTGGATAGCGTATCCGCCTGGATCCTTGCGAATTCAAGGAACCGCTACAACCCCTTCGGAACTCAAGTCTCCCTTGGGGCCCGCAATTACAGCGAATACATGAGTTTATCGTCCTCACGCTCAGCGAGCATAAGTAGCCATGTCGAGGAAGATAAGGAAATTGAGGCACGAGCCAGCGCCGAAAGGGCAGTCCGCAAGAAAATGGCCGCAGCCGGTGCCGCTGCCCGGAACACTGAAGTCCGGGTCAGTATCATCGAATCCATGAGAGACCTTGCACTGGCGGAGAAACTGGAAGCCATTGCCGGTGATACCACCTATCTTCCGCAATTTTTCCCCACGTCGATTGCGGGGGCCGCAACGCAGCCAGTGATAGATGCGCTTCCCAGGGATGTCCGTCTGAGATTGGCGAGTAAACTGAAAGGCAGGCGAAGAGGGCCGTGGGGGAAGTTTCGTCAGCGCTTGCTGGTGTCTATCGGCCCGGTCTGGAACAAGGAGCCCTGGTGCGTATGATGGCAAGCAAATCGTGCCAGCTTCCGTTTGTCCAGCTACTCTCTTTTCCGCTGCAAAAGTCTCTATGAGCTACATTCATAGTTTCCCGCCAGTGTCAGATCCACACGCGAAGGTGCTGATCCTCGGTAGCATGCCTGGCAAAGTGTCGCTCAAGGAAGGCGAGTATTACGCACATCCTCGAAACCTCTTCTGGAGCTTGATCGAACGTATCCTTGGGGTAAGAAGAGATAGTCTGTATCCAGAGCGTTGTAAACAACTCAATAAGCACGGTGTAGCGCTCTGGGACACGCTGAATTCCTGCAGGAGGAGCAGTAGCCTGGACGCAGACATTGATGAGTCCTCGATCACGGTGAATGATTTTCCAGCCTTCTTTTCCGGGCACCCCGGCCTTGAGTTGATTTGTTTTAACGGCGCCAGGGCCGAGAGCATTTTTATGAAGCACATTGCGCCAACCGTGGAGGAGTGGTTGGGCGAACTAGAGCTTCAAAGACTGCCATCAACGAGCCCTGCCAATGCATCGGTGAGCATGGAACAAAAAATTGCAGCGTGGCGCATAATAGCGGGATAAGAACTGACAAACCGGCAGTTCGTGTTTGGGAAAAGTACTGGTGATTCGCATTCCAATCCTGGTTGTCGCGTTGTTCTTTCTTGCGGGCGGCATCGCGCATTTTGTTGCTACCGACTTTTTTACCGGGGCGATGCCGGATTATCTGGGCTATCACAAAGAGCTCGTCATCATCAGTGGTGTATTCGAGATCCTGGGGGCAATAGGTATCCTGGTCCCCCGCACCCGTTTGCTGGCTGGCTATGGGCTGATAGCCCTGATTGTCGCGGTGTACCCGGCCAATATAAATATGGCGTTACACCCGGAAAGATATAGCGATATCTCCGAGCTTTTTTTGTATATGCGCCTGCCATTCCAGTTTCTGTTTGTCTGGTTTGTCTGGTGGGCAATTGCTCCAGAGAGGAACGAGAACAGACTGGCATCCAGGTAGCGGGTCAATCAACCAGGAGGCCAGGTAGGACGCCCGGGGACAACGCGGGCTATTCGGCAGTGCGCGATCCGGCTATCGAGCGCGGCAAAGCAGATCACTTTTCATACAGGGTTGCCTGTCTGTGTGCCGCAACAATGCCCAAAGGCTGAGGTTTCGGTATCATCAAGCACTTTCTTACTGAAGGTTCAGGACGCTGTATGTTGCATAACACTCAAGACCTCGGGCCACGTTGGTGCACTGCATGAAAGCCGTACGCTGTTGCGACGGGCAGGTGCACGTGGCGAACGTGGCCGCACCCGGCGGTGAAGGGGTGCTGGTGAACGTGCGCTCCGCGGGCATCTGCGGTTCCGATCTGCACATGGTCGACAAGGGCTTTCCGTTACCGGGTACGCTGGGGCACGAGGTTGCCGGCACGCTCGCCGATGGGCGGGCGGTGGCGCTGGAACCGCTCGCGCCCTGCGGGCACTGTGATATGTGCGTGCGCGGAGACTATTTTTCCTGCCGCCTCGGCGCGGGCATGCTCTACGGCGTGGGGCGCGACGGCGGCATGGCGGAACAGATACGCGTGCCGGAGCGCTGTATCGTGCTGCTGCCGGGGAATGTCCCGGCGGCGGATGCCTGCCTGGTAGAGCCGCTCGCGGTGGCGGTACACGGCATCAACCGCGTAACGCTTGCCCCGGACAGCCGGGTGGCCATTGTCGGGGCCGGCGCCGTTGGCCTGGCCGCGGCCGCGGTACTCGGTTCGCGCGTGCGGGAAGTCGCCATCGCCGCGCGTCACGACGCCCAGAAGGAAGCGGCTGAGCGGCTTGGCGCGGAATTGAATCCGCAAGGCGAATTCGACGTGGTGGTTGAGTGCGCCGGCAACTCGGGTGCACTGGCCCAGGCGGCGCGACTCTGCCGCCCCGGCGGGGTCATCCTGCTGTTGGCAACCTACTGGGAGGATGTGAGCCTGCCGGCGGCAGACGTCTGCCTGAAAAGCCTGAGCATACACGCCTCGTTTCTCTACGGTCGGCAGGGCCTGGTGCGCGATGTGGAGGCGGCTGCCTACCTGTTGGCGCAGCGGCCCGAACTGGCGGACATCCTCATCACGCACCGGCTGCCGCTGGACGCCGCGCCGGAGGCTTTCGCACTCGCCGCGAATCGCCAGGCCGGGGCGATAAAGGTTGTGCTCGAGCCCTGAGATGACGGCCCCGGCAGCGCGAGCGGAGCGCTATAAACGCATTGTGTTGCATGCCGGCCTGAGCAAGACGGGCAGCACCAGTATCCAGGGCAACTGCGCCCGGCACCGCGGTTTCCTGGCCGAGCGGGGCATCGTCTACCCGGTTATCACCTGTCGTGGCGAGCCCTTCACCAACCACGCGGTACCGTTGATTGTCAGTACGGCCGCAACGCCCCAGCGCTATGTTCTCGGCTTTCGTCAGCGCTTTGGCGAGGTGGGGCCGGTCGCGCGCGAATGCCGGCGTCAACTGGATGCGCTGCTGGCGAAGCCCCGGGGCGATGTGCTGGTGTTGTCGGGCGAACTGGTGGAAGGGCTGGGGGCCGAGGATATGCAGGCGCTGCATGCTTACCTGTCGCCCCACGCGGAGGCATTGCAGGTAGTGGCCTATTTCCGCAGCCCACAGAGTGGCCTCGAGAGCCTGCTGGCAGAGCGTCTGAAGGCGGGCGCGGTGCTGGAGCCCGCATCGCTGGTGGGCAGGATCCGGCAAAAGTATGAAAACCTGCAGGGTACTTTCGCCGGTGTGCTGAGCCCGCAGAGTTACCATACGGCAATGGCCGCGCCCGGCGGGGTGGTGGGGCACTTTTTCAGCTTGTTGGGCCTGCCCCCGGAGGAGGTCATGGGCCTCGATATCACCCGCAGCAATGAGCGCATGAGCCTGGAGAGCTTTCGCCTGATGCGCGCCATTAACCTGGCCTATCCACGCAGTGCGCGGGCGGAGCACGGTATCCAGCGTTCGCCGCGGGATCTCAACGCGCTGCTGCGCCTGCGCGGGGAGCCTTTTCGCCTGGAAGGTTTCGCAGGCTCTGCGGTGTATGCCGCCTGCCTGGAGGAGGCTGCCTGGCTGGAGCAGCGCCTGGATTTCCGGTTTCCCGCGGAATTCAGCCGCGATCCGGGCCCCCAGTGGCAGCCGGCCACACTGGCCGCATTGCCCGCAGCTTTGCAGGCCCTGCCGCTGGCAGAGTTCCGCGCCGCCGCCGCCGACTTTCTCACCCGGGAGGCCGCCGATATTGAAATGGAACGCCCCGATGCCGCGCAGACGCTGCGCGCGGTAGCTGCCAGTGTGGCCTCGGCCGCAGCGGCGAACTAAATACGCCGAAGTCGCGCCGGGAGCCATTCCCGCCGGGCCTTTCGCGGTACAATCCACGCAGTTATTCAATACACCCGGGTGAAGCGGAATTCTCATGGAGCGTACCTATCGTCTTGTCGTCGCCTGCCCCGACAGAACCGGCATTGTTGCCAGGGTCAGCAGTTTTCTCTCGGCCTACAACGGCTGGATCACCGAGGCGAGTTACCACGCCGACCAGAAGAACGGCTGGTTCTTCATGCGCAACGAGGTGAAGGCCAGCTCTATACCTTTTTCGCTGGAGGAATTCCGCAGCGCTTTTCAACCCATCGCGGACGAGTTCTCCATGCAGTGGTCAATCGGCGATTCCGGGCAGCGCAAGAAAGTCGTGCTGATGGTCTCGCGCGAATCGCACTGCCTGGCCGATCTACTGCATCGCTGGCACAGCGGGGAACTCGACGCGGACATCACGGCGGTTATTTCCAATCACGACGATCTGCGCTCGATGGTGGAATGGCATGGCATTCCCTACCACCAGGTGCAGGTAAACCCGCAGGACAAGGCGCCGGCCTTCCAGGCGGTCGAGGAGCTGGTGGAGCGCTACGCCGCGGATCTCATTGTGCTGGCGCGTTACATGCAGATCCTGCCGGCGGGCCTGTGTGCGAAGTACGCCGGCCGCGTGATCAACATCCACCACAGTTTCCTGCCGTCATTCGCCGGCGCCCGGCCTTACCACCAGGCCTATGACCGTGGGGTCAAGCTGATCGGTGCCACCTGCCATTACGTCACGGAAGAGCTGGACGAAGGGCCGATTATCGACCAGGACGTGATTCGCGTGAGCCACAGCGACGCGATTGAGGATATGGTCCGGCTGGGCAAGGATGCGGAAAAAAGCGTCCTCGCCCGCGGTGTGCGCCTGCACCTGGAAGATCGGGTGATTATTCACCAGAACAAAACGGTGGTGTTTTCCTGATCAGGGCGGAGATGCCTGCCGGGCAGTGCCCGGCGCGGCGGCAACAAGCCTTCAGCCCAGTGTTGCGTTGATCGCCCTGGCGAGCTTGAAATCCTTTTGCGTGATGCCGCCGGCGTCGTGGGTGGTCAGGGCAATACTCACCGTGTTGTACACGTTAGACCACTCCGGATGGTGATTCATCGATTCGGCCAGCAGCGCCACGCGGGCCATGAAGCCGAAGGCGGCAACGAAATCGTCGAATTTGCAGACGCGCTGTAGTTTTTCGTTTTCCAGTTCCCACCCCTCAAGCTGTGCCAGGGCCTGCTTGAGGTCCTCCGGGGACAGTGCGGTGTCACTCATACTGTGTACTCCTTGCCAACAACCAGTATATTTGTGCACTACCATTGTATTGCAGCGTGCCCGATGCGTGAACCGGCGACCGGTTGACGCGTCCGGTCGCCTGCGCACACTGTTGCGAGGAGATGCCATGCGCATGGCAAATGCACACAAAACCCCGGCCCGCGGCCGGTTTGTCTGGCTGGTGCTGCTGGGCTGTCTCGGCCTCGGCGGCTGTCTTGGCATGCCCGAGGGTGTGGCGCCGGTCGAGGATTTCCAGCAGGCGCGATACCTGGGCCAGTGGTACGAGATCGCCCGTCTCGATCACCGCTTTGAGCGCGGGCTCAGCGACGTCACGGCCACCTACAGCGCGCGCGACGACGGCGGTATCGATGTGCTCAACCGCGGCTACCATGCGCAGGACGGCGAGTGGCAGCAGGCTGAGGGGCGCGCCTATTTCGTGGAGGATGCGCAAACCGCCTACCTGAAAGTGTCATTTTTCGGCCCGTTCTACGGTTCCTACGTGGTGTTTGAGCTCGACCGGGAGGCATACCAGTACGCGTTCGTCTCCGGGCCGGACCGCGACTACCTCTGGCTGCTGGCGCGCACGCCGGAGGTGGACGATGCGCTGATCGCGCGGTTCAGGGAGCGGGCCGCGGCACTCGGTTTCGATGTACAGGCACTGATCTTTCCCACGCATACGCGTGCCGACGACTAGCAAACGGCACGCACTGAGCGTGCACCAATCGAGGAGTACAGCCCATGTCACGCCTGAGCAAACTGAGTCGCTCCATCGATGGCAGCGTTGCCATCATTACCGGCGCCGCAAGCGGCATGGGCCGTGCCACCGCGCACCTGTTTGCCGATGAGGGTGCGCGTCTCGGCCTGCTGGATATCAACGCGCAGGGGCTTGAGGCGGTGGCAGAGGAGATCCGTGCGGCAGGCGGTGATGTACTGCCCATCGTCAGTGATCTGTCGCAACGCGAGACGGTGACTGCCGCTATCGAGTCGGTTGCGGCGCATTTTGGCGGTATAGACATTCTCGTCAACAACGCCGGGCTGGTGATCCCCACCACGCTGGACGCAGACAATTTCGAGCAATCCTGGGATACCTCACTGGCGGTGATGACCAGTGCCCAGGCCTGGGCGGTGCGCGCCGCGCTGCCGGGACTGCGGTGCGCCGCCCATCCGCGCATAGTCAATGTCGCCTCCACCGAGGCGCTCGGTGCCACGCGTTTCAACGGCCCCTACAGCGTTGCCAAGCACGCCAGCGTGGGCCTTACGCGCGCGCTGGCGGTGGACCTGGGGAAGGAGGGCATCACCGTGAACTGCGTCTGCCCCGGCCCCGTGCATACCGCCATCACCGCTGGCATCACGGACGCCGACAAAGCGACATTCGCCGGGCGCCGCACCGCGTTGCGCCGATACGGCGAGCCCGAGGAGGTGGCGCACGTCACGCTCAGCCTGGTGCTGCCGGCCGCGAGTTTCATCACCGGCGCAGTGCTGGTAGTGGACGGAGGCTTGACCATTCGCAATGCCTGAGCGCTGTCTGGCCGGGCGACATGGGCGCGAGGGGTGAATGGCCGCTCAGTGGACTGCGCGCGGGCTCACAGGGTCGGGGCTTTTACCCAGGGTGTCGCGGCTTGCACGAGAGAAAGACGAGAGAAAGACCAGGGATAAACGAGAGAGGGAAGCGCCATGTCGGCAGAGAAAATAGCGTCGCATTTCGATCTGCACGGCAAGGTCGTGCTGGTGACCGGTGGCAGCCGCGGGCTGGGCCTGCAGATGTGCCAGGCTTTTGCACAGGCGGGCGCAGACCTGGTGATCAGTTCGCGCAAGCAGGTGGCCTGTGACGAGGCAGCGGCGCGCATTACCGCGAATACCGGCCGGCAATGCCTGGCCCACGCGTGCCACGTGGGCGACTGGGACGCCTGTGACGCGCTGGTCGAGGCCGCCTATGCGCACTTCGGCCGAGTCGATGTACTGGTCAACAATGCGGGCATGTCGCCACTGTACGATTCGCTCAGCGACGTGTCGCGAGCGCTCTTCGACAAGGTCCTGGCCGTTAACCTGGCCGGCCCGTTTCGCCTGTCTGCGGTGATCGGCGAGCGCATGGTCGCGGCCGGTGGCGGCGTTATCATCAACGTGAGCAGCGTGGCGTCGCTGGCACCCAGTGCCATGGAAATCCCCTATGCGGCGGCGAAGGCAGGGGTGAACAATCTGACGCAGGGTCTCGCGCGGGCGCTGGCGCCGCAGGTACGGGTGAACTGCATTTTGCCCGGTGCGTTTCTCACCGACATTGCCGCCGCGTGGAGCGACGAGGTGAAGGAATCAGTGGCCGGGATCGTGCCGTTGGGCAGGGTGGGAGCGCCGGCAGAGATTATCGGCACGGCGCTGTACCTGGCGTCGGACGCGTCGAGTTATACCACGGGTGCGATCGTCAAAGTGGATGGCGGCATGGTGTACGGGGGCTGATCAGGCCCCCGCGGCGGTGCGCAGCTTGAGAAACGGGTTCATCCAGCGGAATTTCCAGTCGGTGAACTTGAGAGGCGCGTCCAGCACCGCCAGGCAGATGCAGTCTTCTGATTGCAGCGCGGTGGGGGCGTGCACGTCGCCGGGCTTGCGGTAGATAAAGTCACCCGCGTGATAGCTGCCCTGGGCATCTGAAAAGCCACCTTCCAGCACCAGCGTCATCTCTGCACCGCGGTGCGTGTGTTCCGGAATACGGCCGCCTGCACGGATGTGATACAGCGCCACTTCGTGTCGCGGGTCCCCCGTGTTCAGATAGCTGATGCGCAGCGCCGACCCGAGGCTCTTCCAGCTCAGGTCGCTGAAGTCGCCGCGCATCAGGCGCTGCAGGATGGCCGGTGTGCCAATACCGCTGTGCGCCTTGCGGTCGTATTCCAGCGGCTGCTCTTCATCCAGCCTGGCGAGTACTGCATTGAGCTGCGCGTCGCCGACAGGCACCGGCTCCAGCGACTCCATTAACGCGGCTCCCAGTTCATTGAACTGGCCCGTAATACGCTGGCAGTGATCACACTGTTTCACGTGAATGGACAAACAAGCCGCCTGTGCCAGGGGCATTGAGCCCGCGGCGTAATCAGTCAGCAGATCAAAATCGGGGTGCAAGGTAGCCATGGTTTTAACGCTCAAATTGAATCTGTAATTTCTGCAGTGCCAGGCGTACGCGCGATTTCACGGTACCCAGGGGAATATCCAGCTCCCCGGCAACTTCAGAGTGGGATTTGCCTTCCATATACACTTTGGCCAGGATTTGCGCCTGGTCGTTGGGTAACTCGCCGATCAGTTGGCGGATGCGCTCGGCGTTGCGCCGCTGGTGCAACGTGACGAATGCTTCCTCGGTGTCGAAGTCCCCCGTAACGTCTTCAGCAGACAGGGGCGTATCGAATTTCTGCAGGCGGCGGAACAGGTCGGTGCGACAGTTTCTGGCAATGGTGTAGATCCAGGTGCTCGCCGCGGCCTTGTTCGGGTTGAACGCGCCGGCCTTTTGCCAGACCTTCAGCATCACTTCCTGCACCAGCTCGTCGGCGTGGTTGGCCGACAGGGTGGATCCCGAGAGGGCGAAAGCCTTCATCAGGGGCGCGAAGTGCCTGAAAAGTCTCGTAAAAGCGGCTCTGTCCTGATTTTTGGCAATCAGGGCGAGGCATTCGCTCCACTCGTCTGTGCGGGTACCGACATCAGAGGGCGTCGTGCCGCCCTGACCGTTACCGTCGTGGGTATTGCTCACTAGCAACATGCTCTACTTCCGCCATCGATTTTCAGAGTATACGCGTTGATTTCCTATTGGATCATTCGAATTGTAATAAAAGTACCAGCATGTCGGGCATGCAGTAATGTGAATGAGTACTACTTTATTCTGTAGGGTTGATCCATCTGCCCGGGCAGGCCGTATCCCGGGCAGTGCTGGTGAATCGTCGATACATTGACCAGCTTTCTCTTTCGAGGGTCAGATTTACCATGAGAATTGCTGTAATCGGGTCCGGGATAGCGGGCCTCGCCAGTGCGCACTACTTGAGCGAACGGCATGAAGTCAGCGTGTTTGAGGCCCGTAGCCGGGTGGGCGGGCACACCGCCACGGTAGACGTGCAACTGGGTACGCGCCGCTACGCGATCGATACCGGCTTTATCGTGTTCAATGACTGGACCTATCCGAATTTTATCAATCTTCTCAATGAGTTGGGCGTCTACAGCAAGCCCACCGAGATGGGCTTCAGTGTCAGCGACCCGGCCTCGGGCCTGGAGTATGCGGGGGCCAGCATCGACACGCTGTTCGCGCAGCGCCGCAACCTGCTGTCCCTGCCTTTTATCGGGATGGTGCGCGACATTCTGCGCTTCAATCGCGAGGCGGTTGCCGATCTCGAGGCCGGCCGCCTCAGCGCCGAGGAAACGCTGGGTTCGTATCTGCAGCGCAATGGTTACAGCGAGCGCTTCCGCGACCAGTACCTCGTCGCCATGGGGGCGGCCATCTGGTCCGCCGACTGCGCGTCCGTGCTGGATTTCCCGGCGAGTTTTTTTCTGCGTTTTTTCCATAATCACGGTTTGCTCTCGGTGACGAATCGCCCCCAGTGGCGCGTGATCGAAGGCGGGTCACGCGAATACCTGCGGCCGCTGTGCGCCCGCTTCGAGAAGCGTATCCACACCGATGCGCCGGTCCAGAGCGTGATTCGCCGGCCGCTCGGTGGTGTGGAACTGGTGCTCAAGGGCAATGAGCGCCAGTGTTTCGATCAGGTCGTGATCGCCACGCACTCCGACCAGGCGCTGCAGATGCTGGCCGAGCCCAGCGCCGCGGAGCGGGATATCCTGGGCGCGATTCCCTATCGTAACAACGACGTCGTGCTGCACACCGACACAAAACTGCTGCCGCGTAATCGCAAGACCTGGTCGAGCTGGAACTACACGCTGGATGGACGCGACCAGCCCGCGGTGGTCACCTACAATATGAATATATTGCAGGGTATTACTGCCCCGGAGACATTCTGCGTGACACTGAACAACACCGGCGCGATTAACCCGGTCAAGATTCTCGGCCGCTTCCAGTACGCTCACCCGGTGTTCTCCCTCGCGGGCCAGGCGGCGCAGGGGCGCTGGCAGGAGATCAACGGCGTGGCGGATACCTGGTATTGCGGCGCCTACTGGCACAACGGGTTTCATGAGGACGGCGTGGTCAGTGCGCAGCGCGTGGTTGCAGCCATTGACCGCAGGGCGAGCGCCGCCGCATGAGGTCGTGTATCTATGAAGGGATTGTCCGGCACCGGCGGCATACGCCGCGCGAGCACGCGTTTAGCTACCGCGTGGCGATGCCCTTCCTGCGCGTGGACGAGATTCCCACGCTGCTGGCCGGCTGCCGACTGTGGTCGGCGCAGAAGCGGGCACTGGGAGAATACCGGCGTAGCGACTTCCTGGGTGATCCCGAAATCCCGCTGGACGAGGCCGTGCGGGACCGCGTGCAGCTTGCAACCGGCGAGCGGCCCCGCGGGCCGGTGTACCTGCTTGCCAATTTGCGCTACTACGGTTTCAACATGAACCCGATCAGCTGCTACTACTGCTACAGCGAGGATGAATCGCGGCTGGAATACCTGGTGGCCGAGGTGACCAACACGCCCTGGGAGGAGCGGCACAGCTATGTGCTCGAGGCGCCTGCCGAGGGTCGCTGGCTGCGCACTGAATTCGACAAGGCCCTGCATGTATCGCCCTTCAATCCCATGGACATGCGTTACCACTGGCGCAGTAACAGCCCCGATCACCGGTTGCTGGTGCACCTGGAAAACCACCGGGAAGGTCTGCGCGTATTTGATGCAACGCTGTCCCTGACGGCGCGCGCGCTGAACCGTGCGGCATTGAATCGTTTGCTGTTCAACTACCCGTTCATGACGGCGAAAGTGGGCGCGGCCATTTACTGGCAGGCGCTGAAACTGTTTTTCAAGGGAGTGCCCTTGCATGCGCATCCCGATCCCGCAAAACCTGCTCTAGGAGTGAGTGATGAGTGAAGCTGGTATTGGCAGCGTTCGTCTGCCCGGAATTCGCAACGCCCGTGTGGGCGAGAAAATAGCCCGTGAAGCGGTGCACAGGGCGCTCGGCAAACTGGCAGTGGGCTCGCTGACGGTGCACGAAGGGGCGCGCAGTGCGCACTTCGGCCTGCCGGCAGAAAACGCTCAGCCACACGCCGAAATTCACGTGCATGACCCGGCGGTGTACGCCCAGATGTTGTCGGGCGGTTCCATCGCTGCCGGCGAGGCCTACATGCGTGGCCACTGGTCGTCGCCCGACCTGTTGCAGGTGACGCGCCTGTTCTGCGCCAATATGGCGGTGCTGGATGGTTTCGATGACTCCCAGTCGGTGATGGTGAAGATGGCGCTGAAGGCGGCTCACTTTTTTAATCGCAACACCCATGCGGGCTCGCGCGACAACATCGCCGCGCACTACGACCTGGGGAACGACTTTTTCCGCCTGTTTCTCGACCCGACCATGATGTACTCATCGGCACTGTTTGACGCGCCACAGACAACGCTCGAGGAGGCCTCGGTAGCGAAGCTGGACGAACTCTGCCGCCAGTTGGAGCTCAGCCCGCGGGATCACCTGCTGGAAATCGGCACCGGCTGGGGCGGCATGGCGATCCACGCGGCGCGCGAGTTCGGTTGTCGCGTTACCACCACGACAATATCCCGGGAGCAGTACGAGTTTGCCTGCCAGCGGGTTGCCGAGGAGGGCCTGGAAGACAGGGTCACGCTGCTGTGTGAGGATTATCGCAACCTGGATGGCAGCTACGACAAGCTGGTATCGGTGGAAATGATCGAGGCGGTGGGCCACGAGTTCTACAGCGAGTATTTCCGCACCTGCTCGTCGCTGCTCAAGCCCGACGGCAAGATGGTGATCCAGGCCATTACCATGGCTGACCAGCGCTACGATGCCGCGCGCGACGGGGTGGATTTTATCAAGCGCTATATCTTCCCCGGTGGCTGCCTGCCCTCCATAGCGGTGATTGCAAAGCACCTGGCGCAAGACACCGACATGCAGATGGTTCACCTGCGCGACATTACCGAGGATTACGCCATCACGCTCGCGCACTGGCGAGAGCGCTTTCTCGCACGCCTCGATGCGGTGCGTGCGCTGGGTTTCGGCGAAGAGTTTATCCGCATGTGGGAGTACTACCTGTGCTACTGCGAGGGTGGTTTCCGCGAGCGGGTGATCAGCACGGTGCAGCTCGCTTTCGCCAAGCCCGGCTTCCGCTTCGCCGGTGTTGGCGCTAAAGCCTAGACACTTTTCAAGCGAGTGCGATCTGAACGAGTTGAGTTCGCGTATTGATCTTCATGGCAACCCGACAAGAGACCTGCAGAATGGATCACGCAAAGATCAAGCCCGTATCGACCGCGCACCGCGCTATTTCCGAAGAGGCCCGACGTGTGCGGGATGTTCTCGTGGCACGCGGGCTGGAGACCCCGCTGCTCGAAAACGGCTTGAGCCGTGACCAGAAGTTTGAGCGCATCCGTGATTCCTTCGCGGAGATCTCCAGGACCCTTGGCCTCGACCTGGCGGACGACAGCCTGTGCGATACGCCGCAACGGATCGCGCGCATGTATGTCGACGAAATTTTCTCGGGGCTGGATTACGGGCGCTTTCCCAAGGCCACCGCGATTGAAAACAAGATGGGTGTGGAAGAAATGGTGCGCATCGACGATATTTCGATGGTGAGTACCTGCGAGCATCACTTCGTGACGATCGACGGGGTGGCAAGCGTGGCCTACATACCCGGCAGCAAGATTATCGGTTTGTCCAAGGTGAACCGCATTGTGCGCTTTTTCGCGCAGCGTCCGCAGGTGCAGGAGCGATTGACCCAGCAGGTGCTGGTGGCGCTGCAGACACTGCTGGAGACAGACGATGTGGCGGTGACCATCGACGCCGTGCATTACTGCGTCAAGGCGCGCGGCGTGATGGATGCCAATTCCCGCACCAAAACGACGGCCCTCGGCGGCCAGTTCAAGGCCGACCCGCGCACCCGCGCGGAATTCCTGGCCTGAAGTGGTCCGGTTGAGGGTGGGTGCCTTAAAGTGATGAGTGTTCTGGAAAAAACCGGGCTGCGCAGGTCGCGAGCGCTGGACATCGTCACCAACGCTGTCTTCTTCAATATCAGCTGGTTCGTCATCGTTGTTACCCAGTCATCGCTGATCGGGCCCGCGCAGGCGGCGCTGCACCTGCTGTTGCATTTCTGGCTGATCGGCCGCGGCGCGCCTGAGATGCGGCTGATCGCCGTGGTGCTGGTGGCCGGCATCGGCCTGGACCAGCTCATGTTCGCCACCGGCGTGCTGAGCTCGGCGGGTGCCAGTTTTGCGCCCCTCTGGTTGAGCTGTCTGTGGCCGGTATTCGCCAGCACCCTGTGCCACGCGTTTCGCAGTTTCCACGATCGCACCGTGCTCGCGGCGCTGCTGGGCGCCTTCGGCGGGGCGGGGTCCTACGTGGCTGGCGCCCGGCTCAGCGACGTGGTTATCAGCTCGCCCGTGGTTGGCACGTTGATACTGGCGGTGGTTTGGGCGGTGTTGTTTCCGCTCCTGCTGAAACTGGCCGCACGCTGGGTGCCCGAGCATGAGGCGCACTAGGATGGCAAAGCGCGTGCTGCTGGCAATTGGCGGCCCGGTGCTGTGCGCTGTCGCTTTTGCCTCCGCCTCGGCGATGGAGCGAGAGCCAGACGTGGTGGGCAGCGCCTACAACGAGAGCGGCGAAGAACTGCTGTACCGTGAACTGCATTTCTGCCAGGAGGGCGCCGCTACCTGCACTGTCGACTACCGCGATGCCTCCGGCGACACCATCGCCCGCAAGGAACTCGACTACTCGCCCGGCCCGCACCGCCCTTCACTGGTAATGCGCGACCTGCGCAACTCATCCGAGTACGTTGTTGAATCGACCGCGGTGGACGCGACGGTAGTGGATGCCGGCTTTGACAACTACGTTCGCAGCCGTTGGGACGCCCTCACGGAGGGCGAGGCGGTGCGCTTCAGCTTCAAGGTGGTAGGGTTCGACGATCCCCTGCCGATGAAGGCGCTGAAGGAAGAGGGGTGCACCGAAGAGAAGCTCTGCCTGAAGGTCCGGCTGGACTCCTGGCTGATAGGCTGGTTGGCGGACCCTATCGAGCTCACCTATGCGCGTGACTCGCAGCGTCTGCTGCGCTTTCGTGGGGTGAGCAATCTTCGCGGGCCGGAGGGAGAGTCCCAGACGGTGGATATCCGCTACGCCTATGGGGCGTCCGACACAGGCGGCCCGCGCGTCGAGTGAATCGGGGGACCTGCTGCCGGCGCCGGGCGTGCTGCATTGCTGGCGGTGAATCGGTAGGATACGGTCCACTGTATCGCCCTCCAGGAGCGCGCCCCCATTATTTCCCTGCCACCTTTTTCGTTGTGTCCGGCACTGCGTCGACTCGTTAGTGTCGCTTTGCTGCTGCTGCCGCTCCTCGCCGGCTGCTCGAAACCTTCCGAAACTCCCGCGGCGAACCCGCAGCAAGGCACGCCAGAGCCGGCCACACCTCAGCCGGC
>CAZFJQ010000048.1:0-2937 GCA_964519755.1 uncultured Halioglobus sp. | reverse complement strand
GCTCCAGTAGATGTCGTGGTACAGACGCTGGTCTTGCGCGACTGGCAGAGCACAATCAGCACCTTCGGCGTGATCGAGGCGCTGGAGGAGGTAAGCGTTGCCGCCGAGCTGTCGGGCACTGTCAGTGCCGTGCATGTGAATGAAGGCGACCGGGTGGCGGCGGGGCAATTGCTGCTTGAACTGGACCCGGAGAAACGTCGCTTTGCCGCACGTCAGGCGGAGCAGGCGATGCAGCGGGCGCGCACGGCGCTACGTGAAGCGCGCCTGAAGTTGCAGCGCCGCAGCGATCTCGCGGAGCGCGATTCGGTCTCCCGCGAGGTGTTGGACACCGCGCAGCTGGCGGTGGATTCCGCCGCTGCCGCCTACCAGCAAGCGCTGGCCACGCACCGCCTGGCTGAACGGGAGCTGGCCGATACGCGTATTTACAGTCCTACCGATGGCCTGGTGGATGTGCGCACGGTGGAGGTGGGCGAGCCCGTACAGGCCGGTGCCAGCCTGATCATTCTGCAGGCGGTGCATGACCTGCGCGTGCATACCTGGGTGAGCGAGGCGGATATCCTGCAGCTGGGCGCCGGCAATACGGCCACGGTCAGCGTGGCGGGGCTGGCGGGCCGAACGTTTGCCGCACGGGTGCAGTGGGTGGGCGTGAACGCCGATCCGCAAACCGGCAACTTCCCGGTAAAACTGCTACTGGACGATACCGCCGCGACCTTGCGACCGGGCATGACAGCCAGCATTGAACTCACCGGCATCAGCGTGCCCGATGTGCTCCTGCTTCCCGAGGCAGCACTGGTAGACCGCCAGCGACGGCGGGTGGTGTTCGTAGTGGCCGATGGCGTGGCCCATAAGCGTGAACCCTTGCTGGCGGCGGGGTTCACTAATCGACTGCAGATTCTCGATGGCCTGCGCGCCGGTGAGCGCGTGGTGGTGGAGGGGCAGACGCGGCTGCTGGATGGCGTGCCGGTGCGCGTTCAGGCGGAGCGCTGAGTCCGGTGGAGGCGCTGATACGCTGGTTCGTCGATCGTCCGCTGATCGTCAGCATGATCGTATTGATGGTGTTCAGCCTCGGTTACCTGACGATTGGCGACATGCGCTACGAGTACAACCCGCGCGTTGACATGGGCGTGGTCAACATCACCACGGTCAAGGCCGGTGCCGGGCCGGAAGAGGTGGAACTCGCCATTACGCTGCCGCTGGAGGAAGAACTGCTGGAAGTGGAGGGCATCAGGAAGCTGTACTCCAACAGCATGGAAAACCTCTCGGTGATCACCGTGAACCTCGACCTGGAAACCGCGGACAAACAGGTGATCATGCGCGATCTGCAGCAGGCGGTGGACCGCGCTGCCACGCGGCTGCCCGACGACCTGCTGGAGAAGCCGCGGCTGGAGGAACTGTCAACGCTGAGCACGCCGGTGATCGAGGTACATGTGACCGGCGAGGTGCCGGAGGCGCTGCTGCGCGATGTCACGCGCAACCTGGCTGACGGCCTGCGGGAAGTGGACGGCATCGCCAGCGTGGAGAAGATCGGCTACCGCGAGCGGGAAGTGCGCATTCTCCTGCAGCCTGAAAAACTCGCACGCCTGGGCATCAGCCACGAGGAGATTATCCAGGCTATCCGCGCGCGCAACCTGCGCGACTCGGGCGGCGCGGTGGATTCCTTTCTGGTAGAGAAAAAAATCATCGCCGTGGGCCAGTTTCGCGACCCGCGTGAGGTGGAAAACGTGGTCATTCGCTCCGGGGCTCCGGGTAACGCCGTGCGGCTGCGTGACATCGCGACCGTGGTGCAGGACTACGAAGACTGGGAACTGCAATCCCGTGTAAATGGCCGCCCGGCGATTACCCTGCAGCTACGCAAGAAAGCATTGGCGGATGAGGTGCACACGGCTGCCAATGTGCGTGCTTTCGTGGCCGCTGCGCAGGTGCCCGCGGGCATCGAGCTGGTCACTACCGCGGATATCTCGCGCCTCACCGTGAACATGCTGGAGGTGCTCGGTGGTAACGCGCTGCTCGGGCTGGTGTCGGTACTGCTGTTGCTGTGTTACTTCATGGAGTTGCGTTTCGCGCTGTGGGTTGCCGTGGGCATTCCCTTTGCCGTGTGTCTTGCCTTCCTGTTGCTATCGGCCATTGATGTCACGATCAATGCGATGAGCCTTACCGCGATCGTACTGCTGATGGGTATCCTGGTTGACGATGCGGTGGTGGTGAGTGAAAACGTGCAGCGCCTGCGGCTTACGGGCTTGTCTGCGCAGGCAGCGAGCGTGCAGGGCGCCGTACAGGTGTCGCAGCCGGTGATCTTCAGCGCGCTGACCACCATACTGGCGTTCGCGCCGTTGCTGTTTTTGGGCGGCCCCAGCGGCGACTTCATGCTGCCGTTTCCGCTGGCGGTCATCGTACTGCTGTCGGCCTCGCTGTTTGAATGCCTGTGCCTGCTGCCCTCGCATCTTTCGCACGTTGCGCAGGTGGGGCAGGGGGAGCGCGCACGCGCCTTCGAGCGTTTACGCGGTCTGTACACACGCTACATCAGCCGCTGGCTGGCGGCACGCTATATCACCTTGAGCGCATTCCTGCTGCTGTTTGCCGTGGTAATGAGCGTGGGCTACCAGGTAATCAATTTCAGCATGTACCCGGATATTGATATTGATACCGTGCAGGTGAAAGTGGAACTGCCCGCCGGTAGCCGGTTTGAGCAGACGGCGGCGGCGGTTGCGCGACTTGAGCAGGCGCTTGTGCAGCGTGTGCCCGCCGATGACCTGCTGG
Organism: uncultured Halioglobus sp.; assembly: GCA_964519755.1. Classification (GTDB taxonomy): domain Bacteria; phylum Pseudomonadota; class Gammaproteobacteria; order Pseudomonadales; family Halieaceae; genus Marimicrobium. The sequence continues at coordinate 180 of CAZFJQ010000048.1, read as the reverse complement.
CGATCACCAGCCAGGTGGGCCACCACGACACGGATTTTTACGGCACCACCGAGGGGCGCAACCATGCCTGGGCGTTGATCTCCGTCCAGTTGAAGCCACTCGGGCGGCGCGATGCCGACACCGACACACCGGAGCTGGTGCGCGAGTTGCAGCGCTGGGCCGCGCAGCAAAGCGGTTTCG
>CAZFJQ010000047.1:0-28089 GCA_964519755.1 uncultured Halioglobus sp. | reverse complement strand
ACAGCCAGTTACAGCGGTTTTACGACAACCAGGTACGCTGAGGCGTTGCCCGCTAAAAATCATCCTTCCAGCCACGCACAGTGGCAAACACCTCTACCGGGCTGTCGCCCTCAAGTCGGCCCTGCTGTTGCAGGCTGTTGTGTAGCTCAGCCGTCGTACAGCGCAGGAATGGATTTGTCTCCAGCTCCAGGCGCATGTCCGATGGCACCGTGGGCTCCTCCCGCTGCCGTGTCGCCTCGGCGTCCTTGATACGCGCCGCAAGTGCGGCATTGTCGGGTTCCACCGCCCGGGCGAAAGCGAGGTTGGCCAGGGTGTACTCGTGGGCACAGTAAACACGCGTATTGCCGGGCAGTGCTGCAAGTTTTTGCAGCGAGTCGTGCATCATCTCCGGAGTGCCTTCAAACAGCCGGCCACAGCCCCCCGCGAACAGCGTGTCACCGCAGAACAACAGCGGCGGCTCGCCCGCGTGGTAAAAAGCGATATGGTCGAGCGTATGGCCGGGCACTTCCAGCACACTGAAATCGAGGCCAAGCACCTCGATGTTGTCGTCACTGGCGAGCCGTGAATCAATCCCCTCGATCGTCGGGTTGTGCGGCCCGTACACATGGGGCGAGAAGCGCTCCTTCAGTGTTGCCAGGCCGCCCACGTGATCGAAGTGATGATGGGTGATGAGGATGGCCGCAAGGGTCAGGCCACGCTCTTCGAGGGCCGCAATAGCCGGCTCGGCGTCGCCCGGGTCCACCACCAGCGCCTGCCGGCTGTCGTCGTGATACACCAGCCAGATGTAATTGTCTGAAAAAGCGCGAATAGCTTCGATCCTGACCATGGCGAGAGATTCCATACCTGTTAAACTTCCAGCGAGTATACGCTGCGTAGCGCGTTGCCGTGCACCCGGGCTGGCCCGAAGCAGGGCGCGCACGGCAGCGTGCAGCGCTCGTCGCATCTTAAAGCGTAGCGTGAATTTGTGTAAATGGCCGAGAGTCATCTCCGGAGCAGGCAACCCATCGACCGCGCAATGCAATCCGAGTCCAGCGAACTTCTGTCGGAACTGGAAACCTGGTATGGCGGCGCCAATGGCCGCTACCTGCTCGACGCTACCCGTGAAACGCTGCAGCCTTTGCTGGAAACGGCTTTCGGCTACCATATTCTGGAGCTGGGCGTTCAGGTCGGCCAGCCACTGTGTCTCGGCAGCCGGATCAATCACCATATTATCTGTAGCGAGCAGGCCAGGGCGGGGCCGGGGCTGATCGCCCGGGCGCAGGAACTGCCGCTGGAAAGTGACTCGGTCGACGTCGTGATTGCGCACCACTGCCTGGAATTTGCCGGTAACCCGCACCAGGCCCTGCGCGAAATCCAGCGTGTGCTGACGCCACAGGGGCAGGTACTGGTGATCGGCTTCAACCCGTTCAGCCTGCACGGTGTCGCGAGCAGGCTTCGAGCTCGCTTGGGACATCGCCTGTGGCGGGGACACAGGCCGGTAAGCGAACGGCGGCTGACCGACTGGCTGCATTTGCTGGGGTGTGAGGTGCAGGAGGTTTTTCGGCTGTATGGCGTGCCACCGCTGGGCTCTGGCCGTCTGCGCGCCGGCCTGACGCGCTGCGATGCCTGGACAGCCCGCCACAATTTGCCCATGAGCGGGCTCTACATCCTGCATGCAACCAAGCAGGTGGCGGGCATGACCCGCACGCGTCGCTTGCAAAAAAGCCGCACCGAACGCCTGATCGGCCTGGTGCCGAAACCGGCGCCCGCGCCCACTCCAACGCCTCGTGCGCTGTCCCGGAAAACTTCAGTGGAAATTGAGAAAGGGAATTCATCCCCTTGAAAAAAGTAGAAATATTTACCGATGGTGCCTGTCGGGGCAATCCCGGGCCGGGTGGCTGGGGGGCGCTGTTGCGCTACGGGGATAGCGAGAAGGAGCTCTACGGCGGCGAGCGGGAAACCACCAATAACCGCATGGAACTGACCGCTGCGATAGAGGCGCTCAAGGCGCTGTCACAGCCTTGCCGCATTGACCTCACCACGGATTCTGTCTATGTGCGCAGTGGCATCACGGACTGGCTGGCGGGCTGGAAACGCCGCGGGTGGAAAACCGCCGGGCGTAAACCGGTGAAGAATGTTGATCTCTGGCAGGCGCTGGATGCGCAGAACCAGCGTCATGAGGTCACCTGGCACTGGGTCAAGGGTCACAGCGGGCACCCGGAAAACGAGCGCGCCGATGCGCTGGCGAATCGCGGCATTGACGAGCTCGGCGGGCGCCAGGCGCGTAACTGACAAGGGGAGAAAGACGCGTGCGACAAATTGTGCTGGATACAGAAACAACGGGGCTTGAGGTGACACAGGGGCATCGCATCATCGAGATAGGCTGCGTCGAGGTGGTGAATCGCAAACTGACGGGTAATCGCTATCACCAGTACGTCAACCCGCAGCGGGCCATCGACCAGGGCGCGATTGAGGTACACGGCATCACCGAGAGCTTTCTCGCCGATATGCCCACGTTCGAACAGATCGCCCCGGACTTCCTGCAGTTTGTCAGCGGCGCCGAGCTGATCATCCACAACGCGCCCTTCGACCTGGGTTTTCTCGACAGTGAGCTCGAGCGGCTACCGGAATCCAGCGCCCGGATGACGACGCTGTGCGACATCATCGACACGCTGGCGATGGCGCGCGCCAGGCATCCCGGTCAACGCAATACGCTGGATGCACTCTGCCAGCGCTACACGGTGGACAATTCCCGGCGGGACCTGCACGGCGCGCTCCTCGACGCGGAGATTCTCGCCGATGTTTACCTCGCCATGACCGGCGGCCAGACCACCCTGCAACTCTCCGAGGGGGGTGAAGGCGCGGGAGGACAGGTGCGCGTCGAGGGCATCAAACGCCTGCCTGCAGGTCGCAAGCCGCTGCCGGTGCTGGAAGCCAGCGCCGCGGAGAAGGCGGCGCATTCAGCGCAACTGGATGCGATAGCCGCCGCAAACGGTGGCCGTGTGCTCTGGCGCGACTAAACGAACAACACCACACAGATGAGAGCAACACTGCCCATTACCAGCGTGTAGGGCAGGGCCATGATCACCATGCGGCCATAGGACAGGCGGATAAGCGGCGCCAGCGCCGAGGTCAGTAAGAACAGGAAGGCCGCCTGGCCATTGGGCGTTGCAATACTCGGCAGATTGGTGCCGGTGTTGATCGCCACCGCGAGCTGCTCGAATTCGCTGCGGCTAATGGTTCCCGCGTCCAGCGCTGCCTTGACTTCCGTGATGTACACCGTGGCGACAAACACATTATCGCTGATCATCGAGAGCAGCCCGTTGGCAAGGAAAAACATGGGCGGGCGAATGCCTGCATCCATCGCCAGTACCGCATCAACCACGGGTGTGAACAGGTGTTGATCATGAATGACGGCAACAATTGCAAAAAACACCACCAGCAATGCCGTAAAGGGCAGGGCCTCCTGGAAAGCGCTTCCCAGTTGGTGCTCTTCTACAATACCGTTGAATGCAGTGAGAAGTACGATCACCATCAACCCTACGAGGCCGACCGCAGCCCAGTGCATGGCGAGCGCAAGAATGAGCATGAGTGCGACCAGTGCCTGCACGACGAGTTGGACGTTGGCGCGGGTCGTGCGGTTGGACTGCTCACGCGTGTCGTAATCCACCAGTACCCGGCGCACTGTTTCCGGGAGTTTCGCGCCGTAACCGAATTTCCGGCTCAACTCCAGCACCGCGCAGGTACCGAGCCCGGCGAACAGCACCGGCACACTGACCGGCGCCATGATAGTTACGAAATCGGCGAAATCCCAGTCCGCAATGGTGGCGATCAGCAGATTTTGTGGCTCGCCCACCAGGGTACAGACCCCGCCCAGAGCCGTACCCACGGCGCCGTGCATCAGCAGGCTGCGGAGAAAGGCGCGAAACTCCTCGAGGTCATCCCGGTGCTGCTCCTCCACACGGTCATCGTCGGAGTGATTGTGGGCATCCAGGCTGCCGCCCTGACCGGAGGCCACCCGGTGGTACACGCTGTAGAAACCCACCCCGACGCTGATCAATACGGCCGTCACCGTGAGGGCGTCGAGAAAGGCAGACAAAAACGCGGCAACAAAGGAGAACAGCAGTGAGAGCGCCACCTTGGAACGGATATTGAGAAGAAGCTTGGTGAATACGAACAGCAGTAGTTCCTTCATGAAGTAGATGCCCGCCACCATAAACATCAGCAGCAGAATGACTTCAAAGTTACTCAACGTCTCCTGATAGACCGTTTCGGGCGATGTCATGCCCAGCAAAACCGCCTCGAGCGCCAACAGTCCACCGGGTTGCAGCGGGTAGCAGCGCAGCGCCAGGGCCAGGGTGAAGATGAATTCCCCGATCAGGATCCAGCCGGTGACAAAAGGCCCCAGGAGCAGGAGCAGCAGGGGGTTGAGCAATAAAAATCCAACGATACTTTGCTTGTACCAGTTGGGCGAAGGGCCCAGGAAGTTTTTCCACAGGGCGAGGAGTGGGCTGTCGTTCATGCGGGCACTCGAATCTGGTGGCGGGGATGTGCGGAGTTTATGTTATTGAGCCAGCAATGCGTATGGTTATTACCGGCAACGCCGGGCGCGCGCCCTTGACCCAGGGGTAGCGGGCTGCCGCGTTGCGCCGCCGGCTTGCCCCCCGCCAGCGTGCCGCATACTATAGCCGGTCATTTTGCAGCGGATGACCCCCCGATGTTTCGCGCCGACAACACACCGCCGCCCCCGACAACGCAGGAACTGCATATCGTTTTCCAGCAGGGACAGCTGGTCAGCGATATGCGATCGTCGAGTGCCTGTCTGCTCGCCTGTTCCGAGGTTGAGAGCGGAGGCTGGCGTGAAGTCCGCCGCCAGTTCGTCGGCTACTGGGAAGAGCGACCCTGCTATGCGGTGGAGATCGATTCGCAGGAACAGCCGGATCCCATGCAATACCAGAAGGGCAATCTCTATCATATTCTGGGACGGGTGGACGAGCGGATATTTGCGCTTGCGGGCAGGGCCCAGCAGTTGCTCGACTGGGAGCGGGATCACCAGTTCTGTGGGCGTTGCGGCGGGCGCATGCGCAGCGACCAGGCCGAGAGGGCAATGCGCTGTGATCCCTGTCGTTCAATCAACTACCCGCGCATTGCGCCCTGCGTGATCGTGCTGATTACGCGCGGCGAGGAATTACTGCTTGCACGCAACGCCAATTTCCCCCAGCCGATGTACAGCACGCTGGCGGGTTTCATCGAGGCAGGTGAATCCGCAGAGGAAACGCTCATACGCGAAGTGCGCGAGGAGGTCGGTGTGGAAGTGCATAATCTGCGTTATTTCCAATCGCAATCCTGGCCTTTCCCCAATCAGCTCATGCTCGGTTTCTTTGCGGAGTATGCCGGCGGTGAAATCGTTTGTGACGAAATAGAGATTGCCGACGCCCAGTGGTTCCACTATACGGACCTGCCAATGATTCCGCCCGTGGCCTCGATATCGGGCCAGCTTATCGAACACCACATTCAATCCCTCCAGGCGCTTTAAGGGAGATACATCTTGGAATTCCTCTACGAATACGCACTCTTTCTGGCGCGTGCCGTGACCGTGGTCGCCGCTGTCTTGATCCTGGTGGCGGGGCTGGTGGCGATAGGTTCGCGCCAGCGTGCCGTGCACCACGAGGGACACATCGAAGTGCGCAAGATCAACGAGCGCTACCGGGCCATGGGTGACACGGTGCGCGGCGCGTTGGATGACCCCGCGGCGCTGAAGGTCCGGCAAAAGGCCGAAAAAAAGGCCGCCAAAATCAAGGCCAAAGCTGCGAAAAAGGCGCGCCGCAAGGGCGATGATGCAGCGTCAGCAGAGCGGCGCAAGCGTATGTTCGTGCTGGATTTTGACGGGGACTTGCGGGCCAGCGCAACGGACAACCTGCGCGAGGAGATTTCCGTGGTGCTGTCCCAGACCCAGGAGGGTGATGAGATTCTGCTGCGGGTGGAGAGCCCCGGCGGGATGGTACACGGCTACGGCCTGGCCGCCAGCCAGCTTCGACGCATCCGCGATGCCGACGTACCGCTGATTGTGGCAGTGGACAAGGTCGCCGCCAGTGGTGGCTATATGATGGCCTGCGTGGGGGAGCGGATAATCGCCGCACCTTTCGCCGTATTGGGCTCCATTGGCGTGCTCGCCCAGTTGCCCAATTTTCACCGGCTGCTGAAAAAACACGATATCGACTTCGAGCTGATGACGGCGGGTGAATACAAGCGCACGCTGACGGTATTTGGCGAGAACACGGATGAAGGCAGGGCCAAGTTCGCCCAGGAGCTGGAAGAAACCCATGCGCTGTTCAAGGACTTCGTCAGCGCCAATCGACCCGCGCTGGACATCGATAAAGTCGCCACGGGCGAGGTCTGGTACGGCAGCCAGGCGCTGGAGGAAGGCCTCATTGACGAGGTGAAAACCAGTGACGACCTCGTGCAGGAGCGGCTGTCCGAGTGGGACGTGTTTGAAGTGACGTTCGTGCATAAGAAAAACTGGCAGGAAAAGCTCGGTCTGGCGGCCGAGGGCTCGCTGCTGCGGCTCTTTATGCGTCTTTGGCAGCGCGACCAGGGCCCGCACTACTGAGTTTTCACTCGTCCTGCTCCTCCGTGCCCGGCTGGTCACTGGCGGGGCCTGCGTCCCGGCACTTGCCCCGCAGAATAATGGCCCGATTCACCAGCGCATCCTGGTCGCCCCCGTCATCCGCGAGGATCGCGCCGCCCACGTCCTGCTGCATATTCTCGCAAGGGTCCTCTGGCGTATACAGGGTGAGTCGGTACAGCAGCGCCACCGCTCCTGTCACGAACAGGAATATGGCCGCTTTGAGCAGTGTGGAAGTTGGCATAAGTTAACCTGTGGTGAGCCCGGGTCGGGATGGCGAAATGATCGCACACTCCCGCCCGGGGCTCCATCGGCCTGGTTCAGGCGTCCATCTCCCGGCAGATTCGCATCCATTCATCCACTGTCTGCTGTGGGTGACGCTTGCGTTGCAGTGCAAAGTAGAAGGTTCGTCGCATGTCCCGGCGCGGCAGTTCCAGCGGGACAAGATCGCCGTTTGCAAAGTTTTTCTGCAGTACGATGCGCGACAGGCACCCGATGCCGAGGCCGGATTCAACAGCGTTTTTTATTGCCTCGTTATGCTTCATCTCGAGATACACGTTGATATCCGGCAGCAGCCCTGAAATCGCCCGTTCAAAGGTCTGGCGGGTGCCTGAGCCCGGTTCCCGCAGAATCCACTTCGCCTTGCGAATGTCGCGGGTGCTTAGCCGGCGCTTGCGCGCGAGGGGGTGGGCGGCGGCACAGAAAACCACCAGTTCGTCGTCACGCCAGGGGATCAGTTCCAGTTCACGGTGCTGCACTTCGCCCTCGATCATGCCGATATCCACCTCGAAATTCAGTACCTGTGCCACCACGTCCGGCGTATTGGCAATTTCGAGCTGGACGTCGGCGCCGGGGTAGGTCTCCAGGTAGCGGGCGAGGAAGCGGGTCGCCAGGTGATTGCCGATCGTATAGCTGGCCCCGACCTTGATGTGTCCGACATTCTTGTGATCGCGGAGCATCTCCTCGAAGTTGTGGCAGTGCGTGAGCAGGCTCTCGGCCTCCTTGCGCAGCGTGTTGCCGATGGCATTCAGCGTCAGCCGGTTGCTGGCCCGGTCAAACAGCGTGACATCGTAGGTGTGTTCCAGGTTGAGCAACGCTTCGCTCGCGGCGGACTGTGACATGTGCAGGCTGGCGGCCGCCCTGGAGATATTTTCATGGCGTGCAACGGCGAGAAATATCTGCAACTGCCTGAATGTGAACTTCATAGGACCTCGTGTAGTGACACGCAGCGGGCCGGCGTTCAGGGCAGCTGCGCGATAGAACCGGAAAAACCGGTAGGCTTATCCATAATATCCTGTTTTACATGGAGAGCGAATGGCTTTAACCTTTCGCGCCTTGATATCCAGGGTGCCCCTCGAGGCATTTCCCTTTGGCAAACCGGCGGAGACGGCAGAAATGGCTGAACAAAAGGCGACCAACGTACACTGGCACGAAGGCGACATCACGCGCGAGCACCGGCAGAAACTGCTGGGCAATAAAGGGGCCACGCTTTGGTTCACCGGGCTTTCAGGCTCCGGTAAAAGCACCGTTGCGGTCGAGCTGGAGGGGACGCTCAACCAGATGGGTGTTCTGTCTTATCGGCTCGATGGCGACAACGTGCGCATGGGCATCAACAAAAACCTGGGCTTTTCAGCCGAGGATCGCACCGAGAATATCCGCCGCATCGGCGAAGTGGCAAAGCTGTTCGTGGACGCCGGCGTGATTGCCCTGAGCAGTTTTATCAGTCCCTATGCCGCGGATCGTGACCAGGTGCGCAAGCTGCACGAGGAAGCGGGCATGGATTTCATCGAAATTTTTGTCGACTGTTCCCTGGAAGCAGCCGAGAGCCGCGATCCGAAAGGGCTTTACAAGAAGGCGCGTGCGGGCGAGATAAAAAACTTCACCGGTATTGATGATCCCTACGAGGCGCCACCGACACCCGAGATTCATCTGCATTCCGACCAGCAGAGCCTGGCGGAGGAAATCGACATCATTCTCGAGACGCTGCGCAGCCGCGGCATTATCAGTCAATAGGCAGGAGACCCCCATGATCAAACCTCACGGTTCCGATGAGCTCAACCCGCTGTATGTCTACGACAGCGATAAGCGCCAGGCACTGCTGGCCGAGGCAGAAGGCCTGCCGTCCCTGCTGCTGAACTCCGCTGCCGCGGCCAACGCGGTGATGCTCGGCGGCGGCTACTTCAACCCGCTGAGCGGCTACATGAATCTCGCCGACTCGCTGGCGGTCGCGGAGAAGATGTACACGGTGGACGGCCTGTTTTTCCCGGTGCCGATTGTCAACCTGACCAAAGAGTCCGGGATCAGCGAGGGCAGCCGCCTGGCTCTGCGCGATCCAAACGTGGACGGCAACCCCGTTATCGCCATTATGGATGTGGCGGCGGTGGAGTCGGTTTCAGAGGAACAGATCAACTTCATGGCGGAGAAAATTTTCCGCACGCTGGATCCGGAGCACCCCGGGGTTGCCACCTTTACGGGGCTCGGCCGAACCATGCTCTCGGGAGATATCCAGGTACTGAGTTTCTCCTATTTCCAGGCGGATTTTCCGGATACCTTCCGCACCGCGGTGGAAATTCGCAACGAAATTGCCGAGCACGGCTGGGAGAAGGTCGTGGCCTTCCAGACGCGCAACCCCATGCACCGGGCGCACGAGGAATTGTGCCGCATGGCCATGGAGCAACTGGATGCCGACGGCGTGCTGATACACATGTTGCTCGGCAAGCTGAAGCCGGGCGACATTCCCGCCGATGTGCGCGATGCATCCATTCGCAAAATGGTGGAAGTGTATTTCCCACCCAATACCGTGATGGTTACCGGCTACGGTTTCGACATGCTCTACGCAGGGCCGCGCGAGGCCGTCCTGCACGCATTGTTCCGCCAGAACTGCGGGTGCACCCATCTTATTGTGGGCCGCGATCACGCGGGCGTGGGGGATTACTACGGTGGCTTCGACGCGCAGACGATCTTCGACGAGGAAGTACCGGACGACGCACTCGAGCTGGAGATATTCAAAGCCGACCACACGGCGTACAGCAAGAAGCTGAATAAAGTCGTCATGATGCGCGACGTGCCCGATCACAGCAAAGAGGATTTCGTGCTGCTGTCTGGCACCGCGGTGCGAGAAATGCTCGGCAAGGGTATTGCCCCGCCGCCGGAGTTTTCACGTCCCGAGGTCGCGAAAATACTTTCGGACTACTACCAGGCGCTGGACGCGGCTAAATGAACTACGACCTTTTCAACGGCGATGCCGATGGCATCTGCGCCCTGCTGCAGTTACGCAAGGAACAACCGTGTGAAGCCGAACTGGTAACCGGCGTCAAGCGCGACATCAACCTGTTGTCGCGGGTGGATGCCGCCAGTGGCGACTCGATCACCGTGCTTGACGTCTCCATGGACAAGAATAAAGCGGCGCTGGAACAAGCCCTCGCTGCGGGTGCCAGCGTGTTCTACGTGGATCACCACAAGGCCGGAGACATCCCTCAGCATCCTTCGCTCACTGCCATCATCAATGAGGCAGCCGATGTCTGTACCGCCGTGCTGGTGAATGGACACCTCGGCGGCGCGCAGGTCAACTGGGCGATAACGGGTGCCTTCGGCGACAACCTCGACCAGACAGCGCGCACTCTCGCCAAAGGTCTCGACCTGTCCCCGGCCGATATTGATGCGCTGGAAGAGCTCGGTGTCTGCATCAATTACAATGGTTACGGGCCTGCGCTGGAGGATCTGCATTTCGATCCAAAGGAGCTGTACCTGCGGCTTCTCGCCAGCGAGGGCCCCCTGGATTTCGTGGCGAACTCCGGGGATTTCCGCAAGTTGCGCGACGGTTACAGGGAAGACATGGCGCTTGCAGCAAAACTTGAACCCGTGGAGACAGATGCCGCGACCGCGGTATTCATATTGCCGAATGAAGCCTGGGCGCGCCGGGTAAGCGGCGTCTACAGCAACGATCTCGCCACGGAGAACCCGGAGCGGGCGCACGCGGTGCTGACCGTCAAGGACGACGGCAATTACCTGGTCAGCGTGCGCGCGCCGATGAACAATAAACAGGGCGCGGCGGACCTCTGCATGCAGTTCCCGACCGGGGGCGGCAGGGCGGGCGCGGCCGGCATCAACGACCTGCCGACCGCCATGCTGGAGGATTTTGTCAACGCATTCAGGGCCACCTACCGGCCGGCCTGAGGGCAACTGCAAGGCAGTTGCCCGCAATACATCCTCCGGGGGAGCGACGTGTACCGCCACGCCCCGACTCCAGGGAGAAAAGCACATGGCGAAAATCAGAATGGGTATGGTCGGCGGCGGCGAGGGCGCGTTTATCGGTGCCGTTCACCGTATTGCGGCGGCAATCGACGGCGATATTGAACTGGTCTGCGGCGCCTTCGCCTCCAGCCCGGAGCGTTCGACGCGCTCGGGGGCCGCGCTGCATTTACCAACGCAGCGGGTTTACCCGGATTACCAGGGCATGCTGGCCGCCGAGGCCGCACTGCCCGCGTCCGAGCGCATGCAGTTTGTGAGCATCGTCACACCCAACCACCTGCATTTTCCAGTGGCCGCGGCAGCGCTGCGCGCAGGCTTTCATGTACTGTCCGACAAGCCCGCAACGGTCGACCTCGACCAGGCGCTGGCGCTGCGCGACCTGCTGCGCGAAACCGGGTTGCTGTATGGCCTGACTCACACCTACGCGGGCTATCCGTTGATAAAGGAGGCGCGAACACGCATCGCAGCGGGTGAACTGGGGGCGATACGCAAGCTGGTGGTGGAGTATCCACAGGGCTGGCTCGCGGAGCGAGAAGAAGACACCGATAACAAGCAGGCCGCCTGGCGGGTGGACCCGGCGCGCGCGGGCCCCAGCGGTTGCATGGGCGACATCGGGGTACACGCCGCGCACCTCGCGGAGTATGTCAGTGGGTTGCGCATCTCACAGCTCTGCGCCGATCTCGGTACCTTCGTGGAAGGGCGCCACCTGGACGACGATGGCGCCATGCTGTTGCGTTTCGAGAATGGTGCGCGGGGCGTATTGTGGGCCAGCCAGGTCTGCGTCGGCGAGGAAAACGCGCTGGCGATCCGCGTGTACGGTGAACGCGGCGGTCTGGAGTGGCGCCAGCAGGAGCCGAACACCCTGTGGCTGAAATGGAACGATCGTCCGACCGAGATGCTGCGGGCGGGCGCCAGCTACCTGGATGCGCGGAGCAATCTGCACTCGCGCACACCCATGGGCCATCCCGAAGGTTACCTGGAGGCGTTTGCCAACCTGTACCGGTCGTTCGCGCAGCAGATTCGCTTACACGAAGGCGCCGAGGGCGTGGACCCCGGCTACGGGGAGTGCCCCGGCATCGAGGCCGCAATCCGCGGTATGGCATTCATTGAACTTGCAGTTGCCGCCGGCGCCAGCGATGCTAAATGGCATGCCTTTGAGGACGTCTCAGGCGGCAATTGATACGGAGGTAGACGACATGGCATCGATGCAGGGCCCGGCAATATTTCTCGCCCAGTTCACCCAGGCGGAAGCACCTTTTGACAGCCTGGACAACATCACGCGGTGGGCCGGCCAGCTAGGCTACAAGGGCGTGCAGGTGCCCACCTGGGAGTCTCGTCTTATTGACCTGAAACGCGCCGCCGAGAGTCTCGATTACTGCGATGAACTGAAAGAGATCTGCGCTCGCAATGGCGTGCAAATTACGGAACTCTCCACTCACCTGCAGGGACAACTGGTTGCCGTGGCCCCGGCCTACGACGAGCTGTTCGATGCCTTTGCGCCTGCCGAGGTGCATCGAAATCCCCGCAAACGCCAGGCCTGGGCCGTCGAGCAACTTCTGCTGGCGGCACGCGCGAGCCGCAACCTCGGGCTGAACGTGCACGCCACCTTCTCCGGCGCGCTGCTCTGGCACCTCATGTATTCATGGCCGCCGCGCCCGCCCGGGCTCATCGAAACGGGCTTCGCCGAGCTGGCCTCGCGGTGGCTGCCAATCCTGAATGCCTTTGACGAGGCTGGAGTGGATCTTTGTTACGAAATTCACCCCGGCGAAGACCTGCACGACGGCGTGACCTTTGAGCGCTTTCTGGCGGCAACCGGTAATCACCCGCGCTGCAACATTTTGTACGACCCGAGCCATTTGTTGCTGCAGCAACTCGATTACCTGCAGTTCATCGACTTTTACCACGAGCGGATCGGGATGTTCCACGTCAAGGATGCCGAGTTCAACCCGGACGGTCGGGCCGGCATGTACGGTGGCTACCAGAACTGGGTGGATCGGCCCGGTCGCTTCCGTTCCCTGGGCGATGGCCAGGTTGATTTCAGCGGCATCTTCAGTCAGTTTGCCCGCTACGGCTACCAGGGCTGGGCCGTACTGGAGTGGGAGTGCTGCCTGAAGCATCCCGAGGACGGCGCGCGCGAGGGCGTGGACTTTATCAACCGGCACATCATTCGCACTACTGACAGGGCGTTTGACGATTTCGCCGGTGGCACTGCCGATGAGGCGCGCAACCGTCGTATACTAGGCCTCGAGTAGAGCCTCCATATAACGATAACGGGGACGCCTGAGCATGCATAACGCGAGCATCGATCGCAAACGCCTGTATTACGTGGGTAACCTGTCGATCTTCATGATCGGCCTGGGCTTCGCCGTGCGCGCCCATATCGCGCCCAATCTGCAGACAGACATCTACGACAAAATTGATGTGGCAAATTCTGCCGCGATGGTTGGCGAGGCGCTGGGCATTACCTTTACGGGCTTTGCCCTGACCCTGCTGTTCGGCAGCGCGCTGGTGGACATTATGGGTATGAAGCGCATGTTGCTGCTTTCGGCCCTGGGCTATGTCGCCGGCGCTGCCGGCCTGCTGGTGGCGACCGTGCTGCCCGTGGGCGATGCCGTGGAGATGCTGGTGCTGGTGAGTCTGTTGCTCACGGGCCTGGGCTGGGGCGCTGTGGAAGCCGCGTCCAATCCCATGGTCGCAGCCCTGTACCCGGAAGAGAAAACCCACCGCCTCAACATACTGCACGCCTGGTGGCCCGCCGGAATCGTGGTCGGGGGTCTGCTGGGAATGGCCATCCACAGTACCGGGCTGGCGTGGCAGCTCAATATGCTCGTGCTGATGCTGCCCTCCCTGGTGCTGGCGTGGATGGTAGCCACCTCGGTGTTTCCCGTGACCGAGCGCGTTGCCAGTGGGGTGAGCTACAGCGGTATGGTAGCGGAGCTGTTCCGTCGACCGATGTTCTGGGTTTTCTGGCTGTGCATGTTTCTCACTGCCGCGGCTGAACTCGCGCCCGGCCAATGGGTAAATATCTCCTTGTCGAATATCGTCGGCATGCAGGGCATAGTGCTGTTGGTGTACGTCAGTGGCCTGATGTTTGTAATGCGTCATTTTGCCGGGCCCATCGTAGCGCGCATCTCCTCTATCGGCCTGATGTTCGCAAGCTGTCTTGCTGCCGGCGTGGGTCTTTACCTGCTGAGCCTCGCCAATACGCCCCTGCTGGCTTTCGCCGCCGCAACGGTCTGGGGCATCGGGGTGTGTTACATGTGGCCGACGATGCTGGGCATCGTCTCTGAACGCTTTCCGAAGGGCGGCGCGATGGCGCTGGGGCTGATGGGTTTTGCTGGCGGCATGTCGATACAGTTTGTCCTGCCGGAGATGGGCGCGATATTCGACGCTGCCAAGCTGGAGGCAGCGGGCGGTGCCGCAGCACTGGAAAATCTGTCACCATCGGCTCTCGAGCAGGTTATTCGCTACGCATCGGTGGAATCCTTTCAATCCGTGGCTATCGTGCCCCTGCTGTTACTGCCGGTGTTCGGCCTGATCTGGTGGTTTGATTACCGGGCTGCCAGGCTGCGGCAGGCACCGGCGGAATACCAATGAGAGATAATCATTATGCTGGAAAATAGAACGATCATCGTTACCGGCGCCAATGGCGCTCTCGGTAAGCGCGCGTGTGCTGTTGCGGAGGGCCACGGTGCCAGTGTCCTGCGCCTGGACGTTGCCTTTGACGAGGGTACAGAGAATGCCCACACGGTTGATCTCACGGATCTTGCGGCCACAACCGCTTTGCTGGCAGAGATCGGCCCCTTCGACGGCGTCTTCAATCTCGCCGGCGGTTTCGCCATGGGCGCACCAACCTGGGAAAACAGTGATGATGACTGGCAACGCATGTTTGCACTGAACGTCAACACCACGCGCAACATGCTGAAAGCCGCCGTGCCGCTGTTGCTGGAAAATGGCGGCGGCAGCATTGTCAACGTGGGCGCCTACGGCGCACGCGAGGGCCTCGCGGAAATGTCTGCATACTGCGCATCCAAAAGCGTTGTGATGCGGCTCACCGAAAGTCTCGCCAACGAGGTGCGCCATCGCGGCGTCAATGTCAACGCCGTGCTGCCCACGGTGATTGATACGCCAGCCAATCGAGCTGGCATGCCCGATGCGGATTTCAAAGAGTGGGTGTCGCCGGATGAGCTTGCCAACGTCATCTGTTTCCTGGCTTCGCGTGCCGCGAGTGCCGTGCACGGCGCTCTCGTGCCGGTGCGGGGTCTGTCGTGACAATACCGCTGCGGCGCTGGTTGATCGCGCTCGCCGTCGTGATGTACCTGTACTTCCTGTTGCCGCCCACCGCAGTGTTGTTTTATGAGTTGTACCACCTGACGAAGTTTGATCCCGTGTACTGGGGTTACAGTATTTTCAAGGCAGCCGGTTATTACTTCGGCACCTGGGATTACCGTCTGCACAGTTTGATTGCGCTGGCGGCTGCGATCCTGTTGTTGCCGGTTCTGTTCGGAAAATTGCGAGGCAAATGAGAGGCCGCTATGGATAGACGGGAATTTCTGCAGTGCGCCGCCATCCTGGTGGGCGGTGTGAGTGCCGCGCAACTCGGCTTTGCGCTAACCGAGGAGCAGCGGGTTTATCTCGCGTCCGCCGCGAATTACAACAAGGGGCGGGTCGCGTATTTCAGTGAGGCACAGCGCGCGATTGTCGCCGCCATGACCGAAATTGTTATTCCGCGCACGGATACCCCGGGGGCCATTGATGCGGGTGTGCCAAATTATGTCGAGCTGATGGTCGCCGATTGGCTGAACGATGATGAGCGCGCCATTTTCGATGCCGGGCTGGCAGATATTGAAATGCGTATTCCGGGTATTTATGGCAGCTCTTTTGATCGGCTTGGCCCGGATCAGCAACTTGAGATAATGCAGGAACTGGAGGAGGCCGCTTCGGATTCATCCTGGTATGACTTCGGCAATGTGCAACGCGATTTTATCAGTGATGCCCCGTTTATCTGCCAGCTTAAAGAGCTCACAATCTGGGGGTTTTTCACCTCGGAAATCGGCAGCAAGCAGGTGCTGCGCTACAACCCCATGCCTATGTATTTTGATGGTGACATACCGTTGTCGCCGGATGAGAGCAGCTGGGCGCTGGGGCCAATGGCATGAGCAACGACACGATCGACACGCAAGTCTATGATTTCGACGCCATTGTTGTGGGCTCTGGCATGTCCGGTGGCTGGGCGGCCAAGGAACTCACTGAAAAGGGCCTGAAAGTACTGGTGCTGGAACGCGGCAAGGAACTGGAGCACGGTTCCGGGTACTTCGGCGAGCACGCGCCCGCCTGGAAGCTGCCCTACCAGGGCAAGATTCCACGCCAGCTCTACGAGGAGGAGTACCCGATGGCCAAGCGGGTATTTCACTCCTTCGGCGAGGCGAACCGGCCGTTCTGGATGAACGAGAAGGAAAACCCCTATGTCGTGGACCAGAAGAATCCCTTCATGTGGATTCGATCGGATATCGTGGGCGGCAGGTCGATCCTCTGGGGTCGCCAGACCTATCGGCTGAGCGAACAGGATTTCAACGCCAACAAAGAGGATGGGCACGGCATACCCTGGCCGGTTGAGTACAGCGAGATCGCTCCCTGGTATAGCTATGTGGAGAAGTTCATTGGTGTGAATGGCAAGGCCGAGGGCTTGCCCCAGTTGCCCGATGGCGAGTTCCAGAAACCCATGCCCTGGTTCGCCCTGGAGAAAACCATCGGCGAACGGCTGCAGAAAAAGGCGCCGGATATCACGCTGACCAACGCCCGGACCGCTATTCTCACCGAGGATCTGCCGGGGCGCAGCGCCTGTCACTATTGCGGCCCCTGCCCGCGTGGCTGCTCCACGGGGAGCTACTTCAGTTCTCAGGCCTCCACGCTGCCCGCCGCGCGCGCCACGGGCAACATGACACTGAAAGCCAATACGCTGGTCGAGCGTCTGGAGTACGACCCCGTAACGGGGCGTATAGCGCGGGTGCATGTGATCGACACACAAAGCGGCGAGAAAGCCACCTACAGTGCGCGAGTCTTCTTCCTCTGTGCCTCCACCATAGCCAGTACCCAGATCCTGTTGAATTCGGTGAGCGCCGAGTTCCCCAACGGGCTGGCGAACGGCAGCGGCGTACTGGGCCATTACCTGATGGACCACACCCTGGGCATGAGTGGCCTCGGGCTGTTTCTGGATGACATGGACAGCTACTACCACGGCAATCGGCCCACGGGCCTGTACATACCTCGTTTCCGTAATCTTGACGGCCAGGACGAGGACGCCGATTTCGTGCGCGGTTACGGATTCCAGACCGCGCTGCTGCGGATTGATTGGCAAACCGGCTACAACGCCCGCGGGTTCGGCGCCGAGCTGAAAGACTCGCTGCGCAAACCCGGCCCCTGGATATTTGCCCTCGCCGGGTTCACCGAGTGCCTGCCGCGCGAATCCAACAGGCTCTACCTCAGCGATAAGCTGGATCGCTTCGGCATGCCCCAGGTCGCATTCGATTTCCAATGGAGCGACAACGAGGTGAAGCTGCGCGAGGACGCCGCCAGGCATGCCGACCGCATACTCAAGGCGGCCGGGGCAGTGTACGCCTTGCCGTCACCCGTGGAGATGTCGCTGCCGGGGGAGGGCATCCACGAGATGGGTACCGCGCGCATGGGCGATGACCCGACGCAGTCTGTTCTCAATCGCTGGAACCAGGCGCACGAGGTGCCTAACCTGTTTGTCACGGACGGCTCCTTCATGACCTCTGCATCCTGCGTGAATCCGTCCCTGACCTATATGGCCTTCACCGCACGCGCGTGTGACTACGCGGTGCAACAGATGGCCGAGGGGCAGATTTGACAGCAGGCAGCGTGTGATGAGCGCTGCCGGAACGCTGGGCGACTGGCATCACGCTATCATCTCGCTGCGCCATGCGCGGCGGGAAACGCTCATCAGCGTACTGCTGGCACTGGCTTTCGCATTTGCCGGGACGCATTCGACCGCTGCTCCCGGCATACCGCTACAGCCGCCCAATATTCTGTTGCTGATGGCCGAGGATATGAGCCCGCGACTTGGCGTATTCGGCGATTCAACCGCGTCCACGCCAAACCTCGATCAACTCGGCAGGGAAGGGGTGGTGTATACCAACGCCTACACGACCTCGGGCGTGTGTGCGCCAAGCCGCGCGGCGCATATTCTCGGCAGGCACCAGATCGCCACCGGCACCCAGCACATGCGCACCACGCGCGGGCCGCTCGGTACTTACAAGTCTGTGCCACCCGCGGGGGCAAAAGCTTACCCGGAATTACTGCGCGCAGCGGGCTACTACACCTACACCGACGCCAAGCTGGACTACCAGTTCAGTGGGACGCTTGCCGGGAGTGGCCCGTTCACTATCTGGGATGACGAGGGCGCGGGAACCCACTGGCGCAAGCGCCCCGAGGGGCGGGTTTTCTTCGGGCTTGTCAATTTCGCAGTGACCCACGAGAGCGGGGTATTCCGCCCCCTGGGAAGCTGGCCTCACGGGCCGTTGCATTTTTTCATGCAGCTTGTGCGCGCGTGGATGCAGCCGGATGTGGAGCCCGCGCGCCGTGTGTCGGCGCACGAAGTAACCCTGCCTCCATACTACCCGGATACCCCCACCGTGCGCGCCGATGTCGCCAGGCACTACAATAATATCGGGGTTATGGATCAACAGGTCGGCGAAATTTTACGCCAGCTAGAGCAGGATGGGCTGGCGGAATCGACCATCGTTATCTGGACCACGGATCATGGCGACGGGTTGCCACGTGCGAAGCGCGAACTGTTTGACTCAGGCATACACGTCCCCCTGATCATCCGCTGGCCGCGGGCCTACCTGCCGCAGGGCGTGGAGCCCGGCACGGTCGACAAGCGCCTGATCAGTTTTGTGGACCTCGCGCCGAGCATACTCGCGCTCGCCGGCGTGACAGTACCCGGGAATATGCCCGGGGTAAATTTGGTGTCGGGTCCGCGCAGGGAGTATGTATTCGCCGCCCGCGACCGGATTGACGAGGTAAATGATCGGCAAAGGGCGGTGCGCGACAAGCGCTATAAATACATACGTAGCTGGCGGCCCGGACAACCCGGCGGGCACGCACTTGCGTTCAGGGACAATATCGACATGGCGCTGCAATTACAGTCCCTTTATGCCGAGGGGAAACTCAACGCGGTGCAACGCCAGTGGTTTGAGCCGCCCGGTGAAGAGCGCTTGTTCGACACCTGGACGGATCCCCACGAGGTACACGACCTGGCCGCCGATGAGGCGTATTCCGGGGTGCTGCAGCGACTGCGCGGCGCGCTACAGGCATGGCTCGCCGTGACACCGGACCTGAGTGAGATGTCCGAGGCCGAGATGGTCGCGCGCTTTCAGCCGCAGGGTGAGACACCTGTTACGCCGGCCCCGAAGTTCGTATTGCGCAAGGGCCGTTTGGCGCTGAGTGCTGAAGAGAATGCATCGATCGGCTACCGTATCGGTGATGGTGAGTGGCGCCTGTATTCACAGCCCCTGCAGGTCGCGCCCGGGGTCACGTTACAGGCCAGGGCGGTGCGCTACGGCTGGGAAGAAAGTGACAGTATCACGGTTGCGGTTCCTGCCGGGCGCCAGTCTACTTCGGGCTAGTCTCGGCCCGAGTGTGGCTGTGCAGGGTGCCACCGGCCAGCGGTTCAACGTGACAGACTCTCCCGATGCTATGGCCCAATCAGTGCGTCTGCGGCCACCACAGGCTTGCTTCACCCAGGCGCTTTGCAGACACTGTCCGGGCGAAAATAGTTTCATTCACCAAGGGAGTAGAGACGATGTCAGACGCCGAACAGCGCGTATTGGACGGAACCGCCTGGGAGCAGTTCTGCGATGCCCTGAAAGAAGCGGGCAAGATAATCCAGAGTGAGAAAGCGCCCAAAGACGCTTTTAACCAGGCCGAGGGCTACCGCTACCTGACGCGACTCCTGCGCGGTGGGCTTGAGAGCTTTCTCGAGCATCGCGACCCGATGTTTCCGCAATTGCGTTGTGGTGCCCACGAGACCATCAAGCTCGGTGCCGACAATCCGGATAACCGCTACGAGAGTGCAACCATCAACCCCAGGTACGACTACCGCATCACCGGCACGCGTGGCAGCGTGAATTACCTGGGCATCAGCTCAATCATCAACAAGTATGCAGTCGACGGTACGATGGAGGTGACAGGGCACATCGATCACCGACAGATGGAACTCGGCCCAGATGGCGAGCTCGAAATTATTATCAGCCGGGAAGAAAAGCCGGGTAACTGGCTGCCGATGGCCGCGGGTAGCAACTCCATTACGGTGCGCCAGACGTTCCAGGATCGCATTAACGAGAAACGTGCCGAGTTGAAGATCGAGCGTATCGGGGCCACCGACGATCGACCGGAACCGCTGAGCGCGGAGAAACTCGAGCGTGGCCTGCAGGGCGCGGTGAGATTCATGCAGGGGTCTGCACAGATGTTCGAGAACTGGGCCGAAAGTTTTCTACCGACGCTGAATGAACTGCCACCGGCAGATCAGGCCTATTGCCAGGCTATCGGCGGTGACCCGAATATTTTCTACTTCCACAGTGCCTGGAAACTCGAAGAGGATGAGGTATTCATCATCGAGGCCCCGGATATTCCCGAATGCCAGACCTGGAATTTTCAACTCGACAACTGGTGGATGGAATCACTTGATTACCGTCATCATACTATTCATGTGAACAAGCACACGGCGCATTACGAGCCGGATGGGAGCGTGCGCGTGGTGGTCTCGCACACAGACCCTGGCGTGCCGAACTGGATCGAAACCGCCGGACACCGTGTCGGCACGATGTGCTGGCGGTGGATCGGCGCGGATCGTCACCCCTCACTGAACTACCGGGTAGCAAAACTATCGGAGTTGGCCTGATATGAGCGCGGCAGTGAGTTTTGACGCCGATGGCGTAATCGCCGAAGCGATAGAACAAACCGGCTTCAGTGACTTCGGCGAGCTTCCCTTTCGCGAGGGCCTTGAAGTGCTGCTGGCAACCTACGATCGCAATATACGCGATCCGGAAGGTCGCAAGCGCTGTCGTGCACGCGTTGTCACGCTGCTCGCCACCCGACTGAAATGTGAGAACGCTTTCAAAACTATTCCAGAGTACGCTGCAGAACAGGTGGAGGCGCCGATCTTCGTGACCGGCCTGCCGCGTTCAGGCACATCTGCACTGCTGAACCTGCTGGTGGCCGCGCCGGAGAATCGCGGGCTGTTGCAGTGGGAGGTGCAATTCCCGGATCCCTGGCCGGGCAGTGCGCCGGGCGAGGAGGATCCGCGCTATCCGTATCTGGCGAAGGCGCTGGAGGAAAGCCGGGATTCCGAGTTCGCGAAGATTCATTATATCGACGCCGATACGCCCGAGGAGTGCGTGCTGCTGCATGCCTATGCCTTCAACGGCGTACAGCTCGGCTTCGAGGTAATGCTGGAGCCTTATCGCTCCTGGCTACTGAAGCAGGACCTGGCTCCCATGTACGCGTATCAGAAGCGGCAGATGCAGATGCTGAGCTGGCGTCGGCCGGGTGGTCGCTGGATGCTCAAGGCACCGGCGCACATGTGGGGCATTGATGCCATCCTGGAAGTTTTCCCCGATGCCCGTTTTGTCTGGTGCCACCGTGATCCGCAGAAGGTGGTGCCATCGATCAACAGTATGAATCGCGTGGTGATGAACATGTACGCCGGCGACTGCGGTGACCTCGATAAACAGGAGATAGGCCGCGCGGTAATGGAATGGTATGCCCTGTCCCTGGAGCAGGGACTGGCAATGCGTGAGAAATTGCCGGCCAATCGCTTTGTCGATTGCTCCCAGGCTGATTTTGTGGCCGACCCAATGCGCGTGGTGGAATCCGTGTACTCGGCGTTTGACCTGCCTCTCACCGCGCAATCCAGGGCGGTGCTGGAGGCGCATGTCAGTGCCAACCCCAAAGGCAAGCACGGCAAGCACGAGTACGATCTCGCAGCTTACGGTCTCACCCGCGAAATGATCGCCGAGCGTTTTCAGTTTTATACGAGTGATTCGCGCTGGCCCATCTCGGACTGACGCGAGCCTGGCAATGAAGCTTCGGGGCACACGGCCTGTGTGCCCCGCCTTCCCCGGCACTGTGCGGCGCGGCAGGAGGGGCCTCTTGCAGTACCTTCCCGAAAAAACAGACCGACCTGATTGTTTTATCCCGGTTGATACTTTATAGTCGCCGAACGTGCTGTTTCGACGGCGCACTGCATGCAATAAGAATCGAGGAACAGCCCAGTGAGCATACCCAGGGATAACCTGTTGCGGGCCTACCGCCAGATGAAAACCATCCGCGAGTTCGAGGAACGCGTTCACGCGGAAATAATGAACGGACAGATCGCGGGTTTTACCCATCTCTACACGGGGCAGGAGGCCAATGCCGTCGGTGTGTGCGAGCATCTGGACGCCGCCGACACGATCATTTCCACGCACCGTGGCCACGGCCACTGTATTGCCAAGGGCGCCGACGTGATCGGCATGATGAAAGAGCTGTTCGGCTCCAGTGAAGGTCTTTGCAAGGGCAAGGGCGGATCCATGCACGTGGCGGACATGGAGAAGGGTATCCTGGGGGCCAACGGTATAGTGGCGGGAGGGCCGCCGATATCCGTCGGCGCTGCGCTGGCGGCGCGTATCCGCAAGAACGGCAGGGTCGCGGTCTCGTTTTCAGGTGACGGTTCAGTCAACCAGGGTACCTGCTTCGAGGCCATGAACCTCGCGGTGGTGTTAAAGGTGCCAGCCGTGTTCGTGATCGAGAACAACTATTATTCCGAGCACACCAACATTCGCTACGCCGTGGGTTGCAAAGACCTGAAGGCGCGCACCGAGGGCTTTGGTTTTCCGGTGTTTGTTGCCGATGGCGCCGATTTTTTCTCGGTCCACGAGGCGGCTGGAAAGGCCATCGAACACGCGCGGGCGGGTAACGGGCCCGCGGGCGTGTTTGCAGAGACCGGCCGCTTCCACGGGCATTTTGTGGGCGACCCGCAAACCTACCGCGCGGAGGGGGAGCTCGACCGCCTGCGGAAAGATTCCTGCTGCCTGAAGCGGTTTCGCGCGCGCATGCAGGACACCGGTGAAGTCAGCCTGGCCAGCCTCGATGAGATCGACACCGAGGTGCTTGCACTGATCGAAGACGCCGTTGCGGCGGCCAAGGGGGCGGCACGCCCGCTGCCCGAGCAGGTCGCACAGGATGTCTACATTCAATACGGCACCACCGGGGGGTAACGAACATGCCACAGAAAAGCATGCGCGACGCGATCAACGAAGCCCTGCATCAGGCAATGGCGGAAGATGACAGCGTGTTCGTGATCGGCGAGGACGTAGCCGGTTGCAACGGTAGCGAAGGCGAGGTGGGCAGTGTCGGCGGTGTGTTCGGCGTTACCGCCGGCCTCTATCACGCTTTCGGTCCGGATCGCTGTATCGATACCCCCATCTCCGAGTCGGCCATTGTCGGCGCGGCCGCCGGTGCTGCGCTGGTGGGAATGCGCCCGGTTGCGGAAATCATGTTTGCCGATTTTATCGGCGTGTGTATGGACCAGATCGTCAACCAGATGGGCAAGTTCCGCTATATGTTTGGGGGTAAGAGCCGCTGCCCGGCTGTCATCCGCTTTGCCGCTGGCGGTGGCTTCTCTGCTGCCAGTCAGCACAGCCAGTCGATGTACCAGGTAATGACCGCATTCCCTGGTCTGAAGGTAGTGATTCCCTCCAACGCCTACGATGCAAAGGGCTTGCTACTGCAGGCCATTCGCGACGACGACCCGGTGCTGTTTTTTGAGCCCAAGGTGCTCTACCAGGAGGCCTGCGAGGTGCCGGACGCAATGTACACGATACCGTTTGGCGAGGCCGCATTCGTGCGCGAGGGTGACGACGTGACGGTTGTTGCCTTCGGTCAGATGGTGGGTAAAGCCGCGGCGGCCATTGATGCCCTTGAGGCAGACGGTATCAGCTGTGACCTGATTGATCCGCGCAGCAGTTCGCCTCTGGATGCCGACGCGATTATCGAGAGTGTCGAGGCGACCGGGCGGCTGGTGGTCGTCGATGAGTCACCGCCTCGCTGTGGGCTTACCGCGGATATCGCGGCCCTGGCGGCGGACCGGGCGTTCCACGCTCTCAAGGCACCGGTCAAGCAGGTATGCGCGCCGCACAGCCCTACGCCATTTTCGCCGGAACTGGAGGCGGCCTACATACCGAGCACGGACCGTATCATCGCCACCATCCGCCAGGTACTGAAAACATGAGCGGTATCTATCCGATCGCAGTGCCCAAGTGGGGCATCGAAATGGTCGAGGGGACGATAAGCAGCTGGAACAAGCGCGAAGGTGACCCGGTGGAAAAGGGTGACGAGGTGTTCGAGATGGAGTCGGACAAAATCGTCAATGTCTGGGAGTCACCCTGCAGTGGGGTGCTCAGGCGCATCCTGGCCGAGGAGGGTGATGCCAGGCCCGTGGGCGCATTGCTGGGCGTGATCGCTTCCCCGGAGGTCGACGATGCCTCAGTAGAAGAGTTTATCAACAGCTACGCCGGTGACGTCGGCAAGACCCCGGACAGCGCCAGTACTGCCGCCGCGACGGCAACCCCGGCGGGCAATGCGGGCAATGCCAACGTTCGCTCCAACCCGGCTGTGAGGCGCCTGGCCGAGGAGCTGTCGGTGGATCTCAATAGCGTCACCGGCACTGGTCGACGCAATCGCATCACCGAAGAAGACGTGCGTGCCGCGGCGAGTGCCCAGGCCGGCGAACAGGCCGTCACGGGGGAGGACGACTCCCCGGGGGTTGAACGCATTGCGCTGTCACCCACGCGTAAAACGATAGCGAAGCGCCTCACCGAGGCGAAGCAGACGATCCCGCATTTTTACCTGTCGGTGGATTACAATCTCGAGGGGTTGATCGCACGGCGCGCTGCGCTCAATGCAGAGGCCGGGCAGAAAGTATCGGTCAACGACCTGATTATTTACTGTGTTGCTCGCGCACTGGCGCGGGAGCCTCGGGTGAATGTCAACCTGGTGGATGACGTGATCCACCAGTTCAGGGATGCCAATATCGCCGTCGCCATAGCGACCGACGACGGACTTTATCCGGCAACGCTGCGCAAGGCTCAAACGCTATCGCCAGTGCAGATTTCCCGGGCAGTGTCAGCGCTGGGCGAAAAGGCCGCAGCCGGTGAACTTCAGCGGGAAGACATCACCGGCGCGTCGTTTACCGTTTCCAACCTGGGCATGTTCGGTGTGACGCGCTTTACCGCTATCATCAACCCGCCGATGGGCGCCATTCTTGCACTGGGTAAGGCGGAAGAGAAGTTGGTAGTAAAAGACGGTGCTCCCGCGGTTGCCAACATGCTCAGCGCAACCCTGTCCTGTGATCACCGTGTCATCGACGGCGCGGTTGGCGCACAATTTCTGCAGGTGCTGGGCGAAGAGCTCACGGCATTGGGAGACAATGCGGACGCAGTCTGACCGTGAGCGCGCTGTGTCCTGGCTGGCTGTAAGCAAAAGCCAGGGTTAGTGCTTTAGCAGCAGGTACGCGATAGCGTCGCCGAGCGCATCACGCTCCGCCTGCCAGGCGCTTCGAGTCAGGCGTACGCGTGGGTTGATTTCATCGGCGAGGCCCCTGAGTCCGGCGAACAGGAGGTGTCTCGCCGTTTCGCTCATGGGTGAATTCGCTACGTCGTCTTTCAGTAACGCATCCCAGAGCTCTGATGCTTCGGCGGCCCACAGCTTAACCAGGCGCTGGCCGTTTATTTTTGAGCTCTTGTCCTTGCCCGCGTTGCGCAGGATCGCCACGCTTACCCGGTACTCCTTGCGGCTCAGAAGCTGCCATATGCTGTCACTTAGCTGCGTGAGGCGTTCGCGTATATCCACACCATCCAGTCGCGTGTTGGCCAGCGTGAGGAGAAACTCCTCGAAAATATGGTCCAGCACTGCCTGCAGGAGGCCGTCCTTGTCGCCAAAGTTGTACTGCAGCACGCCCCAGGATACTCCGGCTTCCGCGGTGATGCGGTTGGTGTGGGCGGCGTGGAAGCCTTCCCGGTAGATACAGTTGATCGTTGCCCGGATGACTTTCTCGCGCGTCAGTTCGCGTTTGCTCTGCTTGCTGCTGTTCAAGAACGACCTCCCCGTTGCCGATCACGGAATTATCGGGAAAGTATCGCCGATAAGCCCTGTGCTGTCTCGTGCCCGGTCAACCTGCAGCGGGCTCATTGATAATAGTTGAAGCTATAAAATATATTCGGTATCTTGTCCCGGTCTGTCAAGAAATCCAGGTGGGAGTTGAAATGTCCGAATACAGTAGAGACGAAATGGAAGAGATGATGCGGCGCTGGCTGGCGGTGAACGACAGGGCCGAGCGCGAGGGCAACTGGCGACCCCTGGCTGATTTTTATACGCCGGACGTGACTTACGGCTGGGATACCCCAAACGGCAAGTACGAATTCAACGATCGCGAAACCGTGCGTGAAACCTGTGTGGGTGCGGCGATGGACCCCTATGTTGGCTGGACCTACCCCTACGACAAAATTGTCATCGACGAAACGCGGGGCGAAGCTTTCGTAACCTGGTGGCAGACACCGCCCGGGGCACCCGTGCGCGAAGACGGCTCCGAGATGAAAGTCATCGGTGCCTCCTGGTTCAAGTATGGCGGCGATTACCAGTGGTCGGAGCAACTGGACATGTACGACTACACCTCCATTACGAACCTGATCAAGGAGTGTGTCGAGAAAGGCATCCTCAAGGAGATGCCGGTTATGTCGGCCCAGCAGGTTAAGGAGAGCTAGCATGTCGCAAGCTGCAGATACCCCGTTGAACCTGCCACCGAAGGTGAGCGGCGAAAAACCGGGCGTCGGACACATGGAGGAATTCGGTGTCAACTTCGCCAGGTTCCTGATGCGTTGTAACGCCGAATGCGGTGAACTCGCCGAGTTCAACATGGGCGGTCAGCAGACTGTGCTCATGAGCGGGCCTGAAGCCCAGGAAGCGTTCCTGAAAACACTGGACAAAAAACTCAGCAGGGCGGCGGCCTATCAGGCCACAGTGCCGGTATTCGGCAGAGGCGTGATTTTCGATGCGCCGCCCGATCGTATGAAAACGCAGCTGAAGATCCAGGTGGATGCGCTGCGCTACCAGAACATGCAGCATTACGCCGCTATCATCGCGCAGGAAGTGGAAGACTGGGTCGCGGGCTGGGGCGAGGAGGGAGAACTGGATTTTCTCGATGAGTTTATCCAGCTCACACTGCACACAGCCTGTCACTGTCTGCTCGGGGCCGATTTCCGCTACAAGATGACAGATGAATTCAAGGAGCTTTACCACGCGCTCGAGAAAGGTCTCCAGGCTATTGCCTTTGTCGATCCCTACATGCAGCAGCCTGTTTTCGAGGCGCGTGACAAGGCGCTGGTGCGGCTACAGGAGCTGATCGGCGGTATGATCAGGGAGCGCCGCGCTAACAGTGACACCCACTATGGCGATGCCCTTGAGACGTTCATGTCAGGTACCTACAAGGATGGCTCGCATCTCTCCGAGAATGAAATCACCGGGCTGGTGATCGCCACCATGTTCGCCGGACATCACACCAGCTCCGGCACCGCTACCTGGACGCTGGTGGAACTCGCGCGGCAGAAGGAATATGCCGGGGAGGTACTGGATGAACTGCAGACACTGTTTCGCGACGGGCAGGAACTCACCCTCGAGGCGCTCAGGGAGATTCCGCGGCTAGAACGTTTCATCGAGGAAGTGCTGCGCCTGCATCCGCCGCTGATTCTGCTGATGCGGCGTGTCATCGAAGACATCGATTACAACGGCACGTTGATCGAGGCGGGCAAGACCGTGGCGATCTCAACCTTCGGTTCACACCGTAATACCGACTTTTTTCCCGATCCGGAGCGGTTTGATCCACACCGGCCAAAACCCGATAGTCTCTGGGCATTCATTCCATTTGGCGGCGGGCCGCACAAGTGCGCGGGTAACGCCTTTGCAATGATGCAGCTGAAGTCGATTTTTGCGGCACTGCTGCCGCGCTATGAATTCGAGCTGGTTGATCCGCCTGACAGCTACCAGGATGATTTTTCGGCAATGGTCCTGAAGCCTGCTTCGCCCTGCATGTTGCGCTATCGAAAACGTCAGTAGAAGGAGGCCGGGATGGCGATGAAAATCAACGTTGACCTGGATCTCTGCCAGGGACACAGCGT
>CAZFJQ010000046.1:0-28834 GCA_964519755.1 uncultured Halioglobus sp. | reverse complement strand
GCAGGTAGACGATGGAACCAGCATAATAGTCACACTGCCAGTGAGAGAGTAGTGCGTCCGCCATTCATATGGTCCTCAGCCCCACAGCGATGTAACATTACCGAAACAAAGGATAAACCCAGGCTCGCAAGGGCACCAGGCCAGGCATCCTCGATTGTGCATAGGCGAAGTAACGGTGGGAAAGAAGTGGATCTAGCTGAAATTCGCTTGCAAGCATTTGGCCGGTCTTGCCGGTTAGTCGTTGATAACACCCAGGGGCAGGGCCAAAACCTCCTCGCATTGTGTCAGGAGGAGCTTTCGCGGCTGGAGCTCAAGTTCAGCTCTTACGAACCGCAAAGCCTCATAGGCCGCCTCAACGAGTGCGCTGGAACCGGCGTTTTTCTAGAGCTGGATGCGGAGAGCGCCAGCCTGTTCGATTTCGTCCATGCGCTATGGGCTCGCAGTAATCACCTGTTTGATCCAACCAGTGTCATCCTGAAAAACTGCTATGACGACAAAGGCCGGTTGCGAGCTTCCTCCGAACAACTACAGGCTATTCTCAGGCTGGTAGGTATGAAGCACCTGGAGCGCACCGAAGCCGGGGTTCACCTGTCGAGAAAAGGTATGCTGATTGATCTCAATAGTTGCGTTCGGCCCTATGCCGTCGACTCCCTGCGAAAGGTGCTGGTCAGTAACAATGCGCGGCACGCGCTTATTGAGATGGATCACGATATCGCCACAGTTGGCAAACAGCCGGGCGGTGCCAACTGGCTTGTGGGTGTGCGCCTGCCCAAAGGGTCCAGCGTGGCCATTTCTCGCCTTAAACTGAATGATCTGAGCTATGCCATGCGCGGAGACTTTGAGCGGGCCACGGTGCGTGACAATGAACACTTTGGACGCGCGCTAAGCCCGGTAGATGGCCAACCGGTACCTGGCCTCCTGAGCGTAGGCATCAGGGCAGAAAGCTGCCTTACCGCCTGTAGCGCAGCCTGCATTGCGCGCCTGAAAACTGAAACGGCCGGATTAAAGTGGCTGGAATCACTCGGCCTGCCCTGGCTGGCGATCGATAGAAATTTGCAGTGTCACGGGCCACTCTCGCCCCAACCAGCGCATGCTTAACGGCCCTTGAACCGGGGAACCCGCTTTTCGCGCTGTGCCTTCAAGCCTTCTTGCAGGTCTTCAGAAGCGGCACATTGCTGTGACAGCAACAGCGCATTTTCGGTATCCACGGCCGCACCCGTCGCCTGGGCGAGTATGCTTTTCATGGATTGCACTGCCAACGGGGCCAGGCTGGCGATTCGTTGCGCCAAATCGTCCGCGTGGCTTTCAAGGTTCTGTCGCTGGGCAAGATGGTCAAGAAAACCGACATCCACTAAAGCCTGCGCGTCGAACTCTTCTGCCGCCACCAGCATTCTGCGAGTTACCTGCCTACCCAGCGTATCGATGAAACGCTGGATGCCATCGGGCGGATAACAAAGGCCGAGACGGGCCGCTGGAACCCGCAACCGCATGCCCTCCACACCTATCCGGAAATCGCAGCTCACTGCGAGTTCCACACCACCTCCGAAAACACTACCGTTCAACACACAGATAGTCGGCGTTGAGAGGGCCGCAACCTGCGCGCCGATGCGCTGAAAGGCATGCGCCGTGACATCCGCATTCCCCAGTTCTTTCAGCGATGCGCCGGCACAGAACGTTTTTTCCCCCGCTCCGGAGATCAAGAGAACCCTGACCGCGCTATCTGCGTCCACCTGGGCGAGGTGCGCTTCCATCGCCTCCAGTTGCTTGCTGCCAAGCGCATTGTGCTCGGCGGGATTATTCAGCACGAGTCTCCCGACATGCTCTGCACAACTATAGAGAACAGTATCTGTCATAAATCACTCGTCGATGTACACTATCCAGCCAGGAATCAGGCCGTTTCGGCAGCAAATGCAGCTAACGCAGGCCCGGAGCGCGCCCACAATCCCAAGGCTACCGGGGAGCAAGTGTGGCACAGCGTCCCGTGCTCCGCCAAGCCACGCGTCTGAGCGCCAGACGCTGTTACTGCGACCTGTTTGCAGGAGGTGTAGCAATGCCACAACGCTGCCAGTGGTGCGGCAACGACCCACTCTACATCGCCTACCATGATACGGAATGGGGTGTGCCTGTGCGCGATGACGCCCGGCTCTTTGAATTTCTGCTTCTGGAAGGGGCCCAGGCGGGGCTTTCCTGGATAACTGTCCTGCGCAAGCGCGAGGGATATCGCGCGCTGTTTGACGGGTTTGATCCTGCAAAAATCGCCCGCTACAGCGATAGCAAGCTCGATAAACTGCTGAAACGCCCGGAGATTATTCGAAACCGTCTGAAAGTCTACGGCGCGCGCCAGAATGCCAGGAGTTTCCTGGCCACACAGCGCGAGTTCGGTAGTTTCAGCGAGTATATCTGGGGCTTTGTGGATGACAGACCCGTGCAAAACCAGTGGCGCCACCTGGGCGAAGTTCCCGCCAATACAGCCATATCAGACAAGTTGAGCAAGGATATGAAGCGCCGGGGCTTTACCTTCGTCGGCTCTACCATCATGTATGCCCATATGCAGGCCACAGGCATGGTGAACGACCATACGACGGACTGCTTCCGCCACCGGCAGTGCCGCGCGCTCGCCTGAATTAGCCACGGCGCGGCGTCAAGGTGCTAGAATAGCGCGCCAGAAAAGGTGCACCCATTGTCATTCCCCCTGACTGAAAAACCCGCCTCGGCCAGCCGCACGGTATGGCGCCTGGCGTGGCCGAATATCATCTCGAACCTGCTGTTCACAACGGTAGGCTTTTTGCACATCAAAATTGTCGCCCAACTGGGGACGAGCTCGGTTGCCGCGGTCACCACAGGTCACCGGGTGTTTTTCCTGGTACAGGCGATTCTCATGGGGGTTTCGGTCGCCGCTACCGCAATGGTGGCCAGGGCCTGGGGTGCAGGCCAAACGGAGCGGGCAGAAATCGTCGCATGGACTTCAATTCTGCTTGCCGTAGCCCTGGCCGGCGTCCTGAGCGTCCCGGTACTGTTTGCGCCCGAAGCGATAGCGAGCCTCTTCGGGCTGGATGAGGAGACGACCCGCCTGGCCGGCCGCTTCATTTTCTGGCTAGGCGTGTTCAACGTCTTCTCGGCCGTCAGCATGATGCTGAGCACATCATTGCGCGCAATTGGCGACGTGATCACGCCACTCTGTTTTCTCTTTTTCAGCTCCATTCTGAATATTCTCTGCGCCTGGTTGCTGGCGTTTGGTGTCGGCCCCCTGCCCCAGCTTGGCGTCACTGGTGTTTCACTCGGTGGCAGCGCCGGTGCCTCCCTGATCACCCTCACATTCGCCATCGTGTGGTGGCGCGGTCATTTCCGACTGAAACCGACCAAGCGGCTCACGGTCGATTGGCACATTGCACGGCAGATCGTGAACATTGGTGCGCCATCGGTCATTGAACAGGGAATCGTGCAATTAGCGTTCCTCGCCTTCTTTGCCATCATTGCCCAGTACGGTACCGAACCCTTCGCGGCCTATGGAATCGGTATAAGCCTGGTGGCGTTCTCCATTGTCATCGGTTTCGGTTTTGGTATCGCAACCGCGACGCTGGTCGGTCAGCATCTTGGAGCCGGCCAACCAGAGCAGGCAGTGCTCGCCGCAAACCGCTCGCTACGCATGGCATTCCTTGCAATGACTACCTTGTCGATTCTGCTGGCCTGGTTCGCCGCACCGCTAGCGCGATTCATGATCGACGACCCGAAGGTGGTAGAACTGACGGTCGCCTTCATTTACATAATCGCCATTGCTCAACCGATGATGGCTTTTGAATTCACGCTGGGCG
Source organism: uncultured Halioglobus sp. (assembly GCA_964519755.1). Taxonomy (GTDB): domain Bacteria; phylum Pseudomonadota; class Gammaproteobacteria; order Pseudomonadales; family Halieaceae; genus Marimicrobium. The sequence continues at coordinate 25,022 of CAZFJQ010000046.1, read as the reverse complement.
GGGCGCTTCGCGGAGCCGGTGAAACACGCTTTCCCCTGCGGGCGACATTTTTTGGCATTATTTTCGGCCGGCTTTTACCAGCACTGCTATTCCTGTGGATGGGCCTCTCAATCTACTGGATATTCAGTGTCATGCTCTTTGACTACGTCATTAAGGCAAGCATGCTCTACTATCATTTTCAGTCCAGAAAATGGCTGGATGTGAATGTTGGCACGCCGGAAGTCGCTGTGCGGGTAGACAGCGACAAAAATAATACTTAAAGTTGGAAACGTCGAATTACCAGTAGGTTCGGGCGGTGCAAACCGTCCGACCCACCCCATGGCAACACACACAAGCTCTGGTTCCGGCGCATCCAACTCGCCTTTCAACCGCACCGCTCAACATGACGCGAAGCGAATTGCGATACTTTCGCAGGCCGCGAGGCTTTTCAACCACAAGGGCTCCCGTGCAACAACGCTGCAGGATATCGCAGACAGTCTCGGGCTATCCAAAACAAGCCTCTACTACTACGTCAAAACCAAGGAAGAATTGATCTTTCAATGCTACATGGCGGCGCTTGACCACCACCACAGCCGCCTGGATGCTATCGAACGCGAACATGCAACCCCGCTCGAGCGCATCCGGGCGTTTTTCCTGTGCCACTTCGAGAACTGGCAGGCCGCGCAAACGGGCCGCGCACCGCATTGGGCGGTATTGCTGGAGATAGCCGCGCTGCCAGCACCGCACCGCGAGACGGTTGAGGCGCGCTATATCGAACTCTTCAAGCGACTGCGGGAATACCTAAGACAGGGCATCGCCGAGGGCAGCCTGCGGTCCTGCGAACCGACATCAGTGGTACTGGCAATTCTAGGCTCGCTGGACTGGACTTTCTCCTGGCTACAACAAATCCCGCCTGAGCAGGTACAGGATGTCGCTGCAGAGGGTTTCGACCTTATCGCCCACGGTCTCTGTGCGGGGCCGTCAACGCACCCGCCTGCACCCGATCTAACCACGTGGATTGCGGGCGTTCCGCTGCCCGGGTTCAATCGCGAGGAGCAGAACCGGCTAAAGCAGCAGGCCTTTTTCAAAACCGGGATCTGGTACTTCAACAAGAAGGGCTTCAACGGCACATCACTGGATGAAATAGCCGAGCACCTGCACGTCTCCAAGGGCGCCTTCTACTACCACATCAAGAACAAGGAAGACCTGCTTTACAACTGCTACAAGCATTCGCTGAACATCTCCGAGAGTATCCATGCGTTTGCCGCTACTCAAGCAGGTACCGGGATGCAAAAAGTGGAAATTGCGTGCCGGCACATGTTTTACGTGCAGAATTCAGAGGAAGGCCCCCTGATACGTTACAATTCGATCACCGCGCTACCGTTGCAGAAGCGCCTGCCGATTCTGCAACGTACAGAGAAGGTCAATCAGCGTTTCGGTGAGTTACTACTCGAGGGCCAGGCCGATGGCAGTGTTCGGCCCGTCAATACCTTCGTTGCACAGCACATGGTCACGGGCGCGATCAACGCGGCCATGGAAATTGATCGCTGGCGCCGGGTCGAGTCGATCGAAACCGCATCCACCCAGTACTTCGACGTATTTTTCAACGGCTTGCTACCTCGTTAGCAGCAATTTGTTACCAAACAAAGGAGACTTATCGTGGCCAGCGATCTGGAAAAACTGCTCGCGTACCTGGAAGTCGAGCAGATGGACAAGTTTCTGTTTATTGGCAAAAGCCCGAAAAGGCCATCGCGTATCTTTGGGGGCCAGGTGCTCGCGCAAGCACTGAATGCAGCAATCCGGACAGTAGACGACGAAGAGCGGGCGGCACACTCGATGCACGCTTACTTTCTGCGCCCGGGCAACCCCGCAAAGCAGATCGTGTATGACGTTGACCCCATTCGCGATGGCAGGAGCTTTAACACGCGGCGAGTTGTAGCCAAACAGGATGGCGTTGCGATCTTTAATACCGCCATCTCATTTCACAAGAAGGAGCCCGGGCTATCCCACCAGGCAGAGCCGCCCCGTGTAACGCCACCTGAAGAGCTTGAATCCGACTACGACTACTGGGTGAAACTCGCCAAAAAGCATCCTGACAAGATCGATAAACCCTCGCTGAACCCACTGGAGCGCAAGCCGGTCGAGCGACGCGACATACTGAATCCGGAGCAGCGGGAGCCCGTGCAGCATGTCTGGTTCAAGGCGCTCGGTGACCTCGGGGATGACCAGGCCCGACACCAGACACTGCTCGCCTACATGTCTGACTTTGCACTATTGAGCACTGCGCTCTACCCGCATCCATACTCCGGTTTCAGCGATGGCATACAATCTGCCAGCCTCGACCACGCGCTGTGGTTTCATCGCCCCTTCCGTGCCGATGAATACCTGCTGTACAGCACCGAAAGCCCGAGTGCAGATGCCGCCCGGGGCTTTAGTCGGGGCAGCTTCTACACGCGCGATGGCGCCCTGGTAGCCTCAAGTGCCCAGGAGTCCTTGCTACGCCCCGTGGAAAAAAAAGAATCATAGCGGGGTGAACAGCGACGCTAGTTAACCCTTGTGCTGAGCTGGGCGCCCAGCGCGTGAAGACGCATGCTGCCATCGACCACACGCAAGTGTGTAATCGAACCATTGTCCGGCCAGAAGCAAAGGGTTTCCGCTTTACCGGTGAGGTGCCCCACCACGGCGTTGATCACCAGGAAATGCGTAAAGATCACAGCGGGTCGGTCTAACTGCACCAGGTGGGTCAGAATGTTTTCCCGCCATTCCAGCAACACTTCTGTTTGCTGCTCCCAGCGCTCGCCCATAAACTGCCGCAGCCAGGCCTGCCTGTTTGCAAGCGCCACCGGTGAGGGTACTTCCCGGTAGGCCTCGGCCACCTGCACGCGCTCCCCGAGTGCCTCGAATAGCGGCGTCGCCGTCTCCCGGGCTCTCAATAGCGGGCTGGTGAGCAACTGCGTTCCCGGGTCAAGCATTGGCGCAAGATGCGCCGCTACCGCCCCGGCCTGCTGCCTTCCGAGCTCACTCAGGCCGGGGTCAGGTGATTCTCCCCAACTGCTACTGGCCTCCCCGTGCCTGACAAGAAAAACATCCATAGCGCTATCGATAGGTGACCAGATTCTCGTCGCGCTGCGCGCCAAGCAGCTGGAGAAAGGAGCAATCATTAAAATAAGAAAGTGATACCCGCGATCCACTATAGAAAAGGCGCGTAACAGAACAGTTCATCACGGGCTCATAGAACTGGTAGGTCTTGTCACCCCCAAGCCCGAGCACCTGCGCGACAATCGTCGCCAACGTGCCACCCGAGGTAAAGATCGCCGTGGTTTTGCCTGCGCCCTGCTGTTGCATCACATCGGCAAGTGCCTGGCGCACCCCGCCGCTGTAGTCCGGCCAGCTTTGTATCTGCGCGCTGTCGCAGGCGGGGGAAACCCAGTAATTGAACACCGCGTCGATAACTTTTTGATAATCCTTGCTGGCGCTGAGTCCCCTGCTCACCAGTTGTTCAATCGCAGGGTTCTGCAGGATCACCTCGGGCAGCAGGTGCTTGATCTGTGCATCGTTTTCAATTTCATTGAAGCGCGCGTCTACATGGTAATCGACCTCGCCCTGCTGCTGTTGCAGCACCAGCTTCGCGGTGTCGCGCTGGCGTAGAAGATCCCCGCTGTAGGCCGCATCCAGCGCAATACCACAATCACGGAAGTATTCACCCACCGCCTGCGCCTGACGACGTCCGAGCGGAGACAGTTTGTCGTAGTCCTCCGCTCCAAAAGACGCCTGCCCATGACGCACGATATACAGCGTTGCCATCAGCCCGCCTCTACCCGGGGTACCGGCTCCCTGGCAAACCGCAGTTCCCGTCGGTAGGGGAAGAAATCCTCAACATAACCACTGTGAATTTTTTCCTGCAGGCCCTGCCAGAACGACACTTCATAAATATCGCTGTGTAACTGGTCGAACACTTTCCGCGCTCGCTGGTTGCCCGAAAAAAACAGGGAAAACTCCTCCGGAAAGATATCGTTTGGAGCAACCGTGTACCAGGGTTTGCTGGCCATTTCCTCGGCTTCGGTTCGCGGCGCAGGTATTACCCTGAAATTGCACTCGGTAAGGGGGACAATTTCATCATAATCGTAAAACACAACGCGTCCGTGGCGGGTAACGCCAAAATTCTTGAGCAACATGTCTCCCGGGAAAATGTTGGCGGCAGCAAGTTGTTTGATCGCGTTGCCGTACTCGTCCATCACGTCCCACACCTGCTCATCATTCGCATTGCGTAGATAGAGGTTCAGGGGCGTCATGCGCCTTTCTACGTACAGGTGCCTGAATACCAGGGCTTTGCCGTGTTCCTCAATGACCGATGGCGCGACTTTGTGCAGCTCTTCCATGAGCTCATCGGAGAAGCGGTCACGGGCGAATGCCAGGTTCTTGAATTCCTGCGTGTCAGCCATACGCCCGGCGCGATCCCAGCGTTTTACCAGTGCATATTTAGCCTTCACCTGCTCATGTGTCATTTCTTTCGGCGGGGTAAACCGGTCTTTTATGACTTTGAAAACAAAATCGTAAGAGGGCATGGTAAACACGGTCATCACCATGCCCTTGATACCCGGTGCGATAATGAACTGGTCAGTGGTGCTTTCCATGTGCCTGAAAGCACAGCGATGGTAGTAAGTCTTGCCGTGCTTGTTATAGCCCATCGCACTGTAGATTTCCGAGATGGGCTTGGCAGGCATGAGCTGCTGCAGGAACAGCACATACTGGGAAGGAATGCTGGCGTCCACGAGAAAATAGGAGCGCGTGAAACTGAATAATACGCTGACCTTATCGGAGCCGAACAGTATCGTGTCGACGTACACAGCGCCCGCCTCATTGTGCAGGACAGGCAGGATGAACGGCATGGATTTCCCGCCGGACAGTATCCGCCCAACCACGTACGCCCCTTTATTGCGGAAAAAATGGTGCTCCAGCAACTGGAACTCTACATTCTCATTGGTTAAATCAAATCGCGGGGCGAGATAATCAAGCAGCGCTGCACGGATATTACTGACATCGCGCTGGATATCCTCGTAGGGGATGGAGAACGCATAATCTGTCAATATGCGCTCCAGTAGTACTTCCATCGGGCAGTCGAGCTTGTAGGTGCGATATACCCTGCTGACATCCGCCGGTGGCATATCACCCAGCGGCGAGAAAACAAACGCGTACTCATTGCGAATCTTGCGATGCTTGAACACCGCGCAGTACACCGAGTTGAAAAACGTTTCCGCTATCTCGAAGTTGTCGTGCCCCTTGATCAACTCGGAATAGCCAGCCCGGGCCTCGCGCCAGAAGTCCAGGTCGCGGAGATCATCGCCGGCGATGAGTTCCACGTACTCGAATACCTTCGTGGTTTTCGCCTTGTACAGGTCGATGCGCTGGATGGAGGCGCGCCGGATGCCGTGCCAATCGGCATTTTCAAAGCGGGATCTCGCCGCCAGTGTCACATTCTGAAAATCGGCGAAGAAGGATTCAAACCCATTGAGTATAGTGCGCGCAAAGCGTTCAACCTTTTCCACCGGGTCGATCACAACCTCATACGTCAATACACTAGGACACTTTTACACCAGGACACTTTTACACTACGCCACTTCCGTCACCGCCCCACCCATCCCGCAGTGGAGCCAGGGCAACGGCCCGCAGGCTACAAAAGTTCCTTGGCAAACAGCTCCATTATGGCCGGGTCGCCAATGCTCAACAACATGGAGCCGACTTCGCCACGCTTGCCGGCTTCTTTCCACCGGGCGAGGCGATCAACAATGCGCGCGTGCGAACCGATCAGGGCTACTTCGTCGAGCAGGGCATTGGGCACCTGGGCCGCGGCCTCATCAACCTTGCCCTCGAGGTATAGATCCTGGATGCGTTCCGCTTCAGCGCCGTACCCCAGACGCGTGGCATAGTCGTTGTAGAAGTTCTTGTTCCGGGCGCCCATGCCACCGATATAGAGTGCCAACCAGGGACGCAGGGAGTCGAAGGCCGCGTCGAGATCATCATTCGGCGCCACCATCACAAACGGCGCCACGTCGAAGTCCTTCAGGCTCTTGCCGTTGCCCGCCTTGGCAAAGCCTTTGTCCAGGTGCTCGCCGATAATGTCGTACTTCTCCGGATCCATCCAGACGGGGAAAACACCATCCGCCACCTCGCCAGCACAGCGCAGGCCAGCAGGTGTAATTGAAGCCGTGTAGATAGGAATTTCAGGCGCTGCCTCCAGGATAGACTTCAAGGGCTTGCCGAGGCCGGTCGTGCCCTCCCCTTTATTCGGCAGCTGGTACACCTCGCCATCGAACTCGACAGGCCCCTGGCGCGCCATGATAGCTCGCATAATCTGGATGTACTCACGCGTGCGCGTCACCGGCTTGCCATAGGGCACCCCGTGCCAGCCTTCGACCACCTGTGGCCCGGAAGCACCCAACCCGGCGATGAATCGTCCGCCCGATAGCTGGTTCATTGACATTGACGTCATGGCGCACATGGCTGGCGTGCGGGCCGGCATCTGCATGATCGCCGTGCCTACCCGGATCTTCTCTGTCTGCGCCAATACCCAGGCCGCAAGCGACACCGCATCGTTGCCGTAAGCTTCGGCGGTCCAGACAGAGTCGAAACCGATGGCCTCGGCCTGGCGAATGAGATCGATAGGAACATGAATGCTCTTGCCAGAATAGCCGAGCAGAAAGCCCAATTTCATACAGAATCTCCCTTCAAAGCCGGCGCGGGCCGGTTAACCCAGTCTGGGCCTGACACTAGCGTTATCGTTACGGCAACACAATGCCCCAACGCCACAGAATTGTTGACCCTGGAAGACAGCAGCCGGCCGTCAGCTGAAACAGCAGTCGCCGGTGCCCTCAGTACAGCAGGCTGTAAAGCTTGCGCTGGTACTCAGCCGCCAGCGGATCGCCCTTGCCAAGCGCCGCAATGGAATCCAGCAACATACGCTTGGTGGCGCCATCGCCGTGTTCAAGATCAGCGCGCAGTATGGTTATAAACTGCTCCATCGCCTCGCGGTGCTGACCGCCATTGGTATATTGCACTCCCAGGTCGTGGCGCGTATCAAGGTCGTCCGGGTTCGCCTCCAACTGACGCTCGAGCGCCTCAATCTCGGGGGTTTTCGCGGCTTCGCGCTTGATCTCCAACTGCGCCCGTACCTGCTCAAAGGCCGCATCCTGGTCTGCCAGGCGCACCTCATCCAGTACCTTTTCGGCCTCATCGAGTCGCAGGTTCTCCACCAGGGCTCCCGCATAGGCAACACAGATGTCATGTCGACGGCCGGACTCCTCCCACGCCTGACGCAGGGGAGGCAGCGCTGCCGCGGGCTCACCGCGCTCCAGTGCCTCCATACCCTTCTGCAGCAGTCCGTCCCAGGGGCTGGGCAGGTATTTCTCCAGCATCTCTCTCACCGCCGCTTCGGATTGTGCTCCGACGAACCCATCCACCGGCTGCCCGCCCTGCATCACCATGACCGTTGGCAGGCTTCGAACGCCGAGCTGCTGGGCAATCATGCCCTGCTCATCGGCATTGACCTTGGCCAGCAGAAACGCACCCTCGTACTCTCCGGCGATTTTTTCCAACAACGGCATGAGCACCTTGCAGGGTTCGCACCAATCCGCCCAGAAGTCGACAACCACCGGGCGTTTGTGCGACTCCTCGATCAGCAGGGCCGCTGCGTTGGTTTCATCGATATTGACAATGTATTCGCTCACAGTTGTGTTCTCTCTCTATCCTTCCGCTTTACCCGCAGGGCTTCCCCCGGGCAATGCCTGAAACGAAAAGCGCCGCTCACAACCCAAGCACGTCGCGCATGTCATACAAGCCCGGTTGCCTGCTGCCAACCCAGCCAGCGGCGCGCACCGCACCCCGCGCAAACGCCATACGCCCGGACGCCTTGTGCGTGATCTCGACCCGCTCTCCATCTGCGGCAAAGGTCACGGTGTGGTCGCCAATGATGTCTCCGGCGCGCACCGTCGCAAAACCTATGGTTTCCCGTTGCCGGGCGCCGGTCTGCCCTTCCCGGCCGTACACCGCCACTTTCTCAAGATCGCGGCCCAGGGCGTCCGCTACCACCCGCCCCATACTCAAGGCAGTGCCCGAGGGCGCGTCTATCTTGTGGCGATGATGAGCCTCGTAGATTTCTATATCTACATCGTCACCGAGCACCCGCGCCGCCATATCCAACAGCTTGAAGCACAGGTTTACACCGGTACTGAAGTTGGAGGCCTTGCAGATCGCAGTGCGCGTGGCGTTGCGCTCAATCGCTGCCTGTTGCTCGGGGGAAAAACCGGTGGTGCCGATGACCATGGCAACGGATTGCTGCGCGCACTGGTCGAGATTGGCCAGCGTGGCCGCCGGGACGGTGAAATCGATCAGTACATCGATGTCGTTGATCACCGAAGACAGGTCACCTACCAGTTTCACGCCATTCTTGCCGAGTCCTGCCAACTCACCCGCGTCCGCACCGATCAGGCTGCTGTCGGGCTGCTCCAGCGCGGCCACAAGGGTTACCCCGGGGGCCGCGGCGTCGATCGCCTCTATCAGGGCCCGGCCCATGCGTCCGCCGGCGCCGGCAATACCGACTCGAGTGGTCATATTTTCATATCTTCAAAAAACTTCTTTACGCCCTCAAACCAGCTGGTCTGGCGCGGAGAGTGGTTCTTGCTGCCCTCGTTCAGGCTGTCACGGAACTTCTCCAGCAGGCCTCTCTGCTCCTTGCTGAGCTTGACGGGCGTTTCCACCACCGCCCTGCAAAGCAGGTCACCCACATTACCACCGCGCACCGGCTTGACGCCCTTGCCGCGCAGCCTGAACAGTTTACCTGTCTGGGTCTCCGCGGGAATCTTGAGATTGACTCGCCCGTCCAGGGTCGGCACCTCCAGTTCGCCGCCGAGCGCAGCATCGGGGTAGGTAATAGGCACCTCACAATAAAGGTTCTTGCCATCGCGCTCAAATATCGGGTGCTGACGCACCGCGATCTGCACAAACAGGTCGCCCTCGGGGCCACCGTCCGGCCCCGCCTCGCCCTCGCCGGACAGGCGAATGCGATCGCCAGTATCAACGCCCGGGGGCACTTTCACCGAGAGGGTCTTGGTTTTTTCTACCCGCCCCTGTCCGCGGCAGCCGGTGCAGGGATCGGTGATTGTCTTGCCGCGGCCACGGCAGGTCGGGCAGGTTTGCTGCACCTGGAAGAAACCCTGCTGCATGCGCACCTGGCCCACCCCGCCACAGGTGCCGCAGGTTGCCGGAGAGCTGCCGGGTTTGGCACCGGAACCGTCGCATGTATCACACGTTGAGAGGCTGGGTACGCGAATTTCCACCGTCGTGCCACGCACGGCATCTTCAAGCGAGATGTCGAGCGTATAGCGCAGGTCGGAGCCACGCTGCGGACCACCGCGACCACGTCCTCCGCCACCGAAGATATCACCGAACACATCGCCAAAAATATCCGAGAAGTTGGCGCCCGAGAAGCCGCCACCACCCATGCTGGAATCAACACCGGCATGGCCGTACTGGTCATAAGCCCGGCGCTTTTCGGGGCTGGTCAGGATGTCGTAGGCCTCGGTGGCCTCCCTGAACTTGTTTTCCGCGTCCGGATCGTCCGGGTTGCGGTCCGGATGGTACTTCATGGCCACCCTGCGGTAGGCCTTCTTGATTTCCGGTTCACCGGCATCTTTGTCGACGCCGAGCACGTCGTAATAATCGCGTTTTGACATAGACCCGCGTTCTTATCCTGCTGTTTCTCAACTGACTACGCGGGCACTGCGACCCGCGTAATCTCCAGGTTGATCGTTGTTAACAGTCAGGCCACGGCCCAACTGGCATCCCGGTTCCCGCAGGCGTGACTGGCCCTGCGAGAACCGGCGACCCGTTCCTACTTCTTGTCGTCCTTGACCTCTTCGAACTCGGCGTCGACGACATCGTCTGCGGCTTCGTCCTTGTTGGCCGACGCCTCCGCGTCTGCGCCACCGCCCTCAGCCTCTGCCGCTTGCGCCTGGTACATCTTTTGCGCCACCGGCCCGGTCGCTTCAGTCAGCTTGTTCGCCGCCGCATCAATGGCGTCCTTGTCGTCGCCCTTGATGGCTTCTTCCGCTTCGGAAATGGCGCTCTCAATTGCCGCCTTTTCGTCATCGGTGGCATGCTCGGCAGCCTCCTCAAGCGTTTTCCGCGCGGCGTGAACAAGGCCGTCACAGGTATTGCGCGCCGTGATCAGCTCCTCAAACTTCTTATCCGCCTCGGCGTTCACCTCTGCATCGGCGACCATTTTCTCGATCTCGTCATCGGAGAGACCGCTCGATGCTGTAATGCGTATCGATTGCTCCTTACCGGTCGCTTTGTCTTTCGCCGACACGTTGAGGATACCGTTTGCATCCAGGTCGAAAGTCACTTCAATCTGCGGCATGCCGCGCGGGGAGGGCGGAATATCTGCGAGGTCAAAACGTCCCAGCGACTTGTTCTGCGCCGCCTGCTTGCGCTCACCCTGCACCACGTGAATAGTCACCGCCGACTGATTGTCTTCCGCGGTCGAAAAAATCTGCGATTTCTTGGTCGGGATCGTCGTGTTTTTGTCGATCAATGGCGTGGCAACCCCACCCATTGTCTCGATGCCCAGCGTGAGCGGCGTTACGTCCAGCAACAGCACGTCCTTGACGTCCCCTGCCAGCACAGCGCCCTGGATGGATGCGCCCATGGCAACCGCCTCGTCCGGGTTGACGTCCTTGCGCGGATCTTTGCCAAAGTAGTTTGCGACCGCCTTTTGCACCATGGGCATACGGGTCTGGCCGCCGACGAGAATCACATCGTTGATATCGGAAGGCGAGAGGCCTGCATCCTTGAGTGCAACCTTTACCGGTTCCATGGAACGTTCAACCAGTTCCTCAACCAGCGACTCCAGCTTGCTGCGGCTCAGCTTCACCACCATGTGCTTCGGCCCGGAGGCGTCGGCGGTGATATACGGCAGATTCACTTCCGTCTGCTGCGAACTGGACAGCTCGATCTTGGCTTTTTCCGCGGCCTCCTTCAGGCGCTGCAGGGCCAGCGGATCACTGTGCAGGTCGATGCCGCTTTCCTTCTTGAACTCGGCTGCCAGGTACTCGATCAGGCGCAGGTCGAAATCCTCACCACCGAGGAAGGTGTCGCCATTGGTAGACAGCACTTCGAACTGGTGCTCGCCGTCCACTTCAGCGATCTCGATAATGGAAATATCAAACGTGCCGCCGCCCAGGTCGTACACGGCCACCGTGTGATCGCCTTTCGCTTTATCCATGCCGTAAGCCAGGGCCGCGGCAGTGGGTTCGTTGATGATCCGCTTGACCTCCAGACCGGCAATTTTGCCCGCGTCCTTGGTGGCCTGTCGCTGGGAATCGTTGAAATACGCAGGCACGGTGATAACCGCCTCGGTCACCGTCTCGCCAAGGTATTCCTCCGCAGTTCTTTTCATCTTGCGCAGCACTTCCGCAGACACCTGCGGGGGGGCCATTTTCTCGCCCTTCACCTCGACCCAGGCATCGCCGTTGTCGGCCTTGGCGATCTTGTAAGGCACCATTTTGATGTCTTTTTGCACCACGTCGTCATCGAACTTGCGACCGATCAGCCGTTTTACCGCGTAGAGGGTATTGTGCGGGTTGGTCACCGCCTGACGCTTGGCACTCTGCCCGACCAGGATCTCGCCCTCATCGGTGTACGCCACGATAGAGGGAGTGGTGCGGTCACCCTCCGAATTCTCGATAACCTTGGGCTTGCCGCCCTCCAGCACGGATACGCAGGAGTTTGTCGTACCCAGGTCAATCCCGATAATCTTGCCCATTGCTTGTCTCCAGTCTCTATTGACGACGGCGAAAGCCGCCCAATTCACTTGTTCCCTGATATGGGTCCTATCCAGCCGGATTCAACCCTGTCAGCCCGAGGCCTGCCCGCCGCTCTTGCTAACCACCACCATTGCCGGGCGCACCAGGCGACCGTTGAGCGTGTAGCCGCGCTGCATCACCTCAAGTACGGTGTTCGGCTCCACGTCACTATTTTCAACCATGGTCATCGCCTGGTGCAGATTCGGGTCAAAGGGCTCGCCCTGGGGGTCCACGACCGCAATATTGAACTTGCGCAGGGCGTCGAGAAAGCTCTTCAAGGTGAGCTCGACACCCTCCGCGATTGCCTTCGGCGTGGCATCGTCGCCCGAGGCAGCGGCCAGGGCGCGCTCAAGGTTATCCACAACCGGCAGCAGCTCACCGGTAAAACGTTCGAGCGCGTACTTGCGCGCCTTGTCCACGTCCTGCTCGGCACGGCGCGCTGCATTCTGCGCCTCCGCGGCTGCGCGTAACGCCGTATCCCTGGCCTCCGCCAGTTCGACTTCCAGGCGGGCCACTTCTTCTTCAGGGCCTCCCGATGGTGCGCTTTCCCCGCCGTTCGCAGCGGCCTCTGCCGCGGGAGCCTCCTCAGCATGCTCGGCCTGTTCCCGGCCTGTATCGGTCTGCTCTTGATCGTCTTTCGCCACGCTTGCACTCCGTTCAATGGCTGTAGTGTGCACACACCGCCCGCACAAAGACGCGCGGCTACCTGCCGCAGATATGGGGCCGTATGCGCGTTATTCAAGGGTACGATGGGTCTTGATTGAAAGAGAGCGTGCGCCAACCCGGGAGCAGCGGGATTCCCCTAGGGGGACAGGGCGGAGCTGAGCATCCTGGCGGTGACATCCACAATGGGAATAACCCGCTCATAAGCCATTCGCGTGGGGCCGATCACCCCCAGCACCCCCAGCGTTGCGCTGCCATCGCCATAAGGTGCAGTCACAACGCTGTAATCGCCAAACACCTCGTAGCCGGCCTCCTCGCCAATGAATATCTGTACCCCATCGGCACGCGTACAGCGCTCGAGCAGGTGCAGGATGTCCTTTTTACGCTCGAAGGTATCGAACAGCTCCCGCAACTTGAGCATTTCCTCGGCGGTCGCGTTGCCTAACAGGCGGGTCTCGCCCGCCACCACGTACTCGTCGCGGGACTCTTCACAATCGAGCGCGCGATTCGCCAGCGCCAGGGTGTCACCCAGGTACTGATCAATGGTACTGCGAGCTTCCTGCATCTCGCGCAGAATCTGCTCCTGAACCTCGCGCAGGGGCCGCCCCGCAAAGCGCTGATTGACCATTGCCGCGGCCTCGCGCAGCTGCGCCTCGCTGAATGCCCGCTGGGTGTGAATAATGCGGTTCTGAACTTCGCGCTCGTTGACCACCAGAATCACCAGCACCCGGTCACCCGACAACGGCAGGAACTCCACCTGGCGCAGCTCCTGCGCCTCCTGTCGCGGCACTGTTACCAGCCCGGCCTGCGAAGTGATGACCGACAAGAGGGTCGACGCAGACTGTACGAGCTCAGTCGAGGATTTGTCGCGGTTGAGTGCCTGTCGCATTGCCTCCACCGCCTCGTGTTCCAGCGGCTTAACCTGCAGCAACTTGTCTACGAAGAGGCGGTAACCCATGGCGGTTGGCACGCGCCCGGCTGACGTGTGCGGCGAATGCAGGTACCCCTGCTCCTCCAGGTCTGAGAGCACGTTGCGAATGGTAGCGGCACTCACCGGCAGGCCCGCACTTTCACGCAGCGTACCCGAGCCCACTGGCTGCCCCTCGCGTATGTGGTGCTCCACCAGGGCCTTCAGCAACACGCTTGCGCGCTCTGATATCTTTCCGCCCGACATTGTCCCCTCTACCTTTTCTCACCCGGTTTGTAACACAGCAGGAACGAAATACAAACTGTGGCGGTGCCAGGAGGTGCTGTTTATTGCGCGCGACAACTGGGGTATAACGGAGACAAACACGCACGGAGCGGTGCATGCTCACCCAGATTCACATCAGCGACTACACGATCGTGAAAGAACTCGAGATGGATTTCTCGCAGGGCATGACCGTGATTACCGGAGAAACCGGGGCCGGCAAGTCCATCATGCTGGACGCGCTCGGCCTGTGCCTCGGCGATCGGGCAGACACCGCCGCCGTGCGCACCGGCAGCCAGCGGGCGGAGATCAGCGCCGTGTTCGCCGTTGCCGGCATTCCCGCAGCACAAGCCTGGCTGCGCGATCGCGATCTCTACACTGGCGAGGAGTTGCTCCTCCGCCGGGTCATAACCGCGGAGGGGCGCAGCCGGGCCTACATCAATGGCACCGTTTCTACCTTGCAGGACTGCGCAGCACTGGGCGCGCTGCTCGTAGACATCCATAGCCAGCACGCGCACCAATCCCTGTTGCGCAAGCCACATCAACGGGAACTGCTGGACGCCTATGCGGGTCACCTGCCGCTTGTACGCGAAGTGGAGCAGTGCGCCTCGGAGTGGCTCAGACGGCATAAAGAGCTGGAGTTGCTGGCGGGCGCTCGCGATGAGCGTACTGCCCGCATGCAGCTACTCTCCTACCAGGTGGAGGAGCTGGACACCCTCAGCCTGCAGGACCAGGAACTCGCCGCGCTGGAGCGGGAAGAGAAATTACTCGCCAATGCCCACGATGTACTCGGCAGCGCGCATGCAGCGCTCGAGTTGTGCGAGGAGCAGGAAACGGGTGTTCGCAGGGCGTTGCAGTTACTGAGTGACGATGCACACGCCTCGAGGGAAGCGGCCGATGCCCGGGAAATGCTGGATTCCGCGGCAATCCAGATCAGCGAGGCGAGCGCCCAGATTCAGCGGCACCTCGATGCGGTTGAGGTTGATCCAGAGAAACTCGCCGAGGTGCAGCGTCGGCTGGAGAGTATCTACGACGTCGCGCGTAAACACCGGGTAATGCCGGAACAGCTCATGGAGCGACACCTTGCACTGCGCGAAGAGCTTGACGGGCTTGAAAGCGGTGGCCGGCGCGTCGATGAGTTGAGGCAGGGCCTGTGCACACTGGCTGACCAGTACGCCACGGCCAGTGCCAAACTGAGCCAGCAGCGCTCCCGCGCGGCCCGCAAGCTGGAAAAAAAAGTAGCGGACGTACTCTCGACGCTGGCAATGGATCAGTGCCAGCTGGAAATCGGCCTGCCCGCCCTGAAGAGCCAGCACCCCCACCCACAGGGGCGCGAGGAGGTCGATATCCGCATCAGCACCAATCCGGGCGCACCGCCCAGGCCTCTGGGCAAGATCGCGTCCGGGGGTGAACTGTCGCGTATCAGCCTGGCGATTCAGGTGGTCACCGCCAGCAGTACCACGGTGCCGAGTATGGTATTCGACGAGGTCGATGTCGGTATCGGCGGCGCGGTGGCAGAGGTCGTGGGAAAATTACTGCGGTCGCTGGCAGCCCAGGCCCAGGTGCTGTGCGTGACACACCTGCCACAGGTGGCAGCGCAGGGTCATGCACACCTGCGCGTCGCGAAATCAACCGCCGACAAAGTCGTCGAAACACGCTTGAGTCGATTGCAGGATGAAGAGCGGATTGAAGAGATTGCGCGCATGCTGGGGGGCCTGAAAATCACGCAGCAGACACTGGCCCATGCACGCGAAATGCTCACCGGATGAGCACGCCGCTTCCCGCCAGCGGCTTCCAGTAGTTACTTCTTCTTGCGAACGTACAAAACCAGGGAGTGGTCGACCAGCTCGAAACCGTGCTCCGCGGCAATCTCTTTTTGCCGCCGCTCGATAACAGGGTCGGTGAACTCCACCACGTCGCCTGTAGCCTCACAAATCATGTGGTCATGGTGGCCGCCTTTCGCCAGCTCGAACACGGAGTGCCCGGTTTCAAAATTGTGTCGAATCACCAGCTTGGCGCTCTCAAACTGCGTTAACACGCGGTAAACAGTCGCCAACCCGACATCTTCGCCCGCGTCGCGCAGGGCATCGTACACGTCTTCTGCGCTCATATGCTGAGCGTCTTTGAACGTGGATTCCAACACTTCCAGAATCTTTACGCGCGGCAAGGTGACTTTGAGCCCTGCCTTGCGCAGCTCCTGATTATGCTCAGCCATGGCCCAAGGGGTTCTCTGTGCTATTCAGTGACTGTATGATGCCACCCCAGTGAGGTAAGTGGAAGTTTTACCCGATGCGTATTGTCTCGATCGCTCTTCTGGCCCTGTTACTCGGCGCCTGCGGCTTCGTTGGTTTCCCCGGCGTATACAAGATTGATGTCGAACAGGGCAACATTGTCACCCGGGAACTGGCAGATCAACTCAAGCCGGGAATGAGCCGCCGACAGGTGCGCTTCATTCTGGGCACGCCACTGGTCGAAGACCCCTTCAACCCGGATCGTTGGGACTATCCCTACGTGAAACGCAACGGGCAAACCGTACTCAGCGCATCTCATCTCACCGTGCGTTTTGAGGGCGACTCACTGGTCGCGGTAGAAGGTGACTATCAACCCGCAGACTGGCAAAGCGGGCCCGACCTCCCCGCGGATAAACCGTGACTGAGGGAGCCGTTAACAGCCTGCACACCTTCCAGATCGATATCGTGCACGGCTGCCAGTTGCGCTGCGTTGGCTGCCCCAACTCCACCATCATGGACAAGGTGCGCCGGGTAGAGCCGGAAGAATTCAGCGCCTGCCTGGACAACGTCGATGTACAGTTCATAAAACACCTGCGGCTGTTCAATTTCGGCGAGCCCCTCCTGCATACTGATCTCACCAGTATTTTCAGGGTTATTGCGCGCCAGCCATGGAAGGCCGAGGAGACAGAGATCTCCACCAACGCGCAGTGGTGCGACTGGGAAGACCTGGAGCGCGCGCTGGCCCTTGGTGTACTCGACCGGTTGGTGGTGAGCTGTGACGGCGACGGCACGCCTGAGCAATATGAACAGCTGCGCCCACCCGCCAAGTGGCACAAACTCATCGAGTTTCTTGATCGCGCGGCAGACATCCGCAATCGGGTGGCGCCCGACCTGCAGCTTGTCACGCGCAACATTATCGAGAATGAGGCCGCCATGCAGCGTTGGGAACAGGTACTCCTGCCGCGTGGCTGGACACCCGAGTTTCGCGACTGGAAAGTATTACCGGAGGCGCAGGAAAATCGCACCGGCAGGCCACTGGAGGTCCCCGACGACATCTGCACCTTTGTGGCACCGTCCGAGCACTTCCAGGAGCAATACCACGGCGGCTTGCACCAGCTCTATGTAGACGCCCAGGGCACGGTGGTGCCCTGCTGTGCCCACCCGGGTGCGGCCAATCTCGGCAGCCTGCGGGAATCAAAAGTCAGTGAGTTGATGCACAACGAGGCCCGCAAGACCTTCATTGACATGCTCGCCACGAACCGCAAAAACGTGCCGATCTGTAATGTTTGCGAGTTTGGGCCGCCGGAAGCGCCTGGAAGATCTTTCGCGCAGCTCGACCCCGAACGATCCAGAACCCGGGACGATGCGGTACAGGTTGTAAATATCGGCGATTGAGCGCAGCCGGGCGCCGGGCCGCGTTACCTGCGGGCCTTGTCAGTCGTCAGCCTTGCTGCGCCGCTCCTTCACCCGCGCCGCGCGCGCCTTGCGCACTTCTTTGGGGTCTGCCACCAGCGGACGGTAGATTTCCACCCTGTCGCCCTCGCTGAGGCGCTGCGTTGGCGCAATGACCTTGCCAAAAATTCCGAGCTTCGCGTTGTCCAGGTCTATACCCTCAAACTGCTCCGTGATCCCGGATTTTTTCGCCGCTTCCAGGGCGGTAGTCCCCACCGGCACTTTCAGGCCCAGGATGCTTTGTTTGTGCGGCAACGCGTAGGCTACCTCTACCGTGATCATCTGCTCCGTTGTCATGGATCCATTCCTGCACATGTCTGGCGCGCCGGAACACCCCGCCCGCCAGATCGTTGGTTAGCCTCTCCGGCAGCCATGCCGCGATTGGTCACGCGCTCACACATGGGGCGCCAACAGCAGCAGGACAATGGCAGGTACCGCGACAAAGCGCAGCAAGAACCGCCAGTACCGGAAAAAGGCGTTGGACTCACGCTGCAGATAGGTACGCAAAATCTCCGGTCTCAGGCGCCAGCCCACAAATACGGCCATCAATAAAGATACCAGAGGCAACAGGTAAACTGCGGTCAGCCCGTCCAAAAATTCGAACAGGTTCCCCTGCCCATACCATGGCGCACTCTCCCCGGGAGCCAAAGATACCACCACGGCCAGCGCCAGCAACCAGACGGCCACACCGGCCAGAACCGCCGCCGTGAGACGCTCGATATGCGCAAACTGCATCAGTGCGCTGACAATCGGCTCCATAATGGCAACCGCCGAGCCCAGCGCCGCGAGCATCACCAGCAAAAAGAATATCGTACCGTACAGCTCGCCCTGCAGGGTGTTGCCAAACGCATAGGGCAGGCTCACAAACAACAAACCCGGACCCATCGCGGGCTCCATATTGTTCGCAAAAACAATGGGAAAGATGGCAAGCCCCGCGAACACCGCGATCATGGTGTCGAACACGGCCACGGAGAGCACCGTGCGCCCGATGGGAATACGCTCCGGCGCATAGGCGCCATAGCTGATCCCCGTGCCCACGCCCACGCCGAGGGTGTAGAACGCATGGCCAAGAGCAACGAGTGCCGCCTGCGGCGAAAAATCCATCAGCCGGGTGGTGAACAGGAAGCGCCGGGCAGCTTCCATGTCGCCATGCTCCAGGCCAAAGCGGATGAGATAGGCGAGCAGCGCCAGCAGCGCCGGTACGGCCAGCCAAACCAGCAACCCCAGGCCGCGACGCACACCGAACACCAGCACACCAACAGTGGCCAACAGGAACAGGCTCTGCCAGTAGACCTGTTGCAGAGGCTCGGCAACAAACCGGCCAAAGTGCTGACCCACCTCCAGAGCCGGGGCCGCCGCAAATACACCCAGTTGCATGAACCGCGCATAGGCCATCGACCACCCGGCTACCACCACGTAGAACGCAAGGATCAGCAGACCCGTCAGGCAGGCCAGCGCCCCGAGCCACATCCAGCCCCGCGAGAGCAGCGAGCGATCGGCCGCCCGGCGTATCGACAGCAGCGGCCCCGCCCTGCCCTGGTTGCCGACGACGATTTCCGCAATCATCACCGGCACCGCGATCAGGAACAGGCACAGGATATAGGTGAGAAAAAAAGCCGCACCGCCGTTCTCGCCGCTGAGATAGGAGAAACGCCAGAGGTTGCCAAGACCCACAGCCGAGGCGGACAGCGCGAGCACAAAGGTTGTGCGCGAACGCCAGCGCAGGGAGGGACCGAAAGCAGTGGCTGTCACTGCGGAGGAATGCCGAAAGTCATGCGATCAGGTTGCCCCACCACCAGCGTACGAAAAAGGGAAGGATTCACGATCCGGGGCTAAGTATACGCCGGGCTTATCCGTATAATGCGCGGCATGGCAAAAAAGAACAGCGGCAAACCGGACAACACGATCGCGCGCAACAAACGTGCGCGCTTCGATTACCAACTGCTGGAGACATTCGAGGCCGGCGTGTCGCTGGAGGGCTGGGAGGTCAAGAGCCTGCGCATGGGCAAGGCGGATATCGGGGACTGTTACGTGCTCATCAAGGACGGCGAAGCCTGGCTGCTCGGCGCCAGCATCCAGCCGCTGGACACCGTCTCAACACACTTCGTTTCCGACCCGACCCGCACCCGCAAACTACTCCTCAAAAAGCGCGAGCTGGCAAAGATTCACGCCGCCACCGCGCAGAAAGGGCAGACCTGCGTGTGCACCCAGCTCTACTGGAAGGGCCACCTGGTCAAGGCGCGCATCGCGCTGGCGACGGGTAAAAAATCACACGACAAACGCGACACCGAGAAAGAGCGCGACTGGAACCGGCAGAAGCAGCGTATCGTGCGGGAAAACGTCAAACAATAGCCTGGCCTCCAACCGGCTTGCCACGCCAGGCCGGGCCTACCACTTGTAGCCCAGCTTCAGGTTGTAGGTTTCGTCGGTGTCGTCTACACCCTCCACGGCGCCACCATCAAACTCGTATCGTGCTTCCGCGGACGCCTCCAACCCGTAAATAAGCGGGAAACGCAGCCCCACGGTGGTATTCAGGATGAGCGCGCCCGAATCACTGAAGTTATGCACGCCAAACTGGTCGGCATACAGCTCAAGGCCCGGCAGAATCTCGCTGCTGAGGCGCAGTTCCCAGTTGGCACCCCAGAATTCGTTGTTCGGTGCCGTATCGAACCGCTCTTCCACCCCGACCAAACCCACCTCGCCGTGCAGCGTCAGCAAAGGTGACTCCAGGAATTGACGACCAATATAAGGGCCGAGCGCGGTGCGCAGATTGAGATCGGCGAATTCATCTGCCTCGAGGACGACCTGGGCGCCGACATAGTTATCCGGATCATCGCTGGAGAATCGATCATACTTGTTGCGCAGCAGCCAATGATACTTGTTGCGCTCGTTGTTGGCCTCGTCGATCTCCCACTTACCGCGAATGGTGTAGCGATCCCGCAGGCTGCGCCAGACACTCTCCAGGTCCATGTCCAGTTCATCGGTGTCCGTGTTGCCGCGCTCCGATTCCAGCGCAGCACTGGCGCGCCCGAACCACCGGTAACCCTCACCCAGCCGCCAGGGTTCGGGGTTGATCAAACGAATGTCGGGGACGTTCAATAGCACAGGGCTTTGATCATCACTGAGCATGATCAGGTCATCGCCCTGCTCGACAATGCGTTTGTCCTTGTACACCGCACCATCCTGCAATAGCACAGTGACCCCGGTTTCGGCCACGATCGTCTTGATATTCACTTTTTTGATCTTGATTTCGCCGGCAAAGGGCGTGGAGAACAGCACGTGGGTTTCATCGGAGCTGATCAACGTGCCGATAAGCACTGAGCCGTTTTCCATGGCCAGTTGATCGGCCTGCGCAGTAGCGCCAGCCAGGCATAAAAACAGTCCGGCTATCAGGGTTCTCGGAAGCATGGAGACAATCCTGTGTTGAATAAACAGCGCGGTATTATAGCGGCCACCACCACAAAAACCGTCATTGGGCAGCAAAACAACGGTGGCGCTCTCAGCAGTGACAGCTACAACGCCCGGTTGCTACCATTCCTCGTCCAATTGCCACTGACGCAACGGCCTCGTGAAAAAAACCGCGCTAGTATTGATCAGCATTACCCTGGCGTTTGGATTGCTCGCTGTTGCCGGCAACACACTACTGGCCAGGGCGCTGAACGCGTCACTGCCCGGGCTGCTCGAGAAACAGCTTGGCCTTGACGTGGGGCTGGCCCCACTCGAGCTGAGCCTCCGGCACTTGCAGGCGAGCAGCCCCGAGCTGGTATTGGGGAATGCGGACTCACCGGCACTGCGGGCCACCCATCTGACGCTATCGCTCTCGTTCCCCGATTTGCTCAAGGGCAAGCTGCGACTAAAGTCGGTCTCTGGCGATTCGCTGCAGCTCGCAATGTGGCGCTGGCCGGACTCTGGCGAACAGCCCGCTGCCGCTAACTACCTGTGGTTGCGCGACTGGCTGCCAGGCGAGATCAGCGTGCAGCGGCTGGAAATCGCAGCGGAGCCGCCGGGGACCAGCATCGCGCTGGATGCACTCACATTGCAACTCCAGGACGAGGGCGCGACCGCTGGCGCCCGCTTGCAGAACGGGTCCGCGGGCATCGACCTGCGCGTTGCGCTGGCCTCGCTGGACGAGCTGCTGGCACTGCGCGCCGCGCACTTCGAGCTGCAAACCCGGGTGGCGGGGCGTCCCGACACACTGGCCACCGCCCAGGTAGCAATATCTTCCGACGGGAACCGGGGCTACGCGCTGGACGCCGCGCTGGATGCACCCGGAATAGCGGCGCAAATCGAGGCGTCTGCGGGGGACCCCTGGAAACTACCGACCCATTCGAACACGCGCATCAGCACGCTAAAGGCGAGAGAGATTCAGGCACTGCTGGGCGCCTACCTGCCCCGGAGCGAAGGAACGCCCTTGCTACAATGGCTGGATTCTCCTGTACCGGCGCTTACCCTGCCGAAGCACGCGGGCCGGGTGCGAATTGAACAGGCACAGTGGGCCGGCAGAACGTTCAGCAACACCGCCTTGCGCATCGTTACCCACGCCAACGGGCTGACTATTGAGAAATTCACCAGCAACGCGCCAGGGGCTTTATTACACGGTGATATGACCCTGAGCAGTCACACTGACGGCTGGAGTGCCAGTCTGGCGGCAACTCTTGAGGCGCAAGACACCGGCAGTGAAGCCGGCAGCCAGCCTGACGCGCCCGCCGGCCCGGGGTCGCTGCACGCGAACTGGGCCATGCACTCCGGTAGCCTGGAACTCACAGCCACCGGAGCCAGTTGGCGAGCATTGCTTTACTCACTCGCCGGCAACGTTACGGCTGCCGGCAGTTTGAGCGCTGACGCCGAAGCCAGCGGCCACGGGGCGATACCCATCGAGCTCACCGGGCAACTGGACAACAGCGCCGAAGCCTTCGCCCTCGAGCAGCTCGCCGTGGAGCTTGGCGATGGCACGCTGACCGGCAATATCCGGGTTGCGGGCACCCGGCACCGCAGTATTGACGTTGAACTGCAGGCGAACGATCTCGACCTGTCGTTTCTCGCCTCGCCGGAGCCGGAGGCTGCGAATGCACCGCCGACAAGCGTTTCGCCCGCGTGGCTCTCTGACACACTGAGCGCACTATCGGGCGTGGACGTGAACGCGTCAATCGACATTGCCAACCTGCTGGCGCCGGGCCTGGCACTTGCGCAGGCACAGGTGTTGCTTACCCATCAGGGCAGTGACGACGACACCGGGGAGACGGTTCTTGAAGCGAAGGCCAGGGATAACAGCGGCGGTGTCTACCAGCTTGGCGCCACGGCAAAAGACCCGACAGGCGACAACCTCGACGCCAGCTTGCGGGTTGACCTGACAAAGGCGGATTTAGCGGCGCTGCTACGCCAACCGGGGCTGCCCCACAGTCGCGTAAGCGGCACACTGTTGGCGGGGACTGAATTACCGGACACCCCGGGAGCGCCCGACACAATCAGCGGAAGCGCAGAGCTGACAATGGCGCTGCGTGCAGACAACAACTGGCTGCGCCCCCCGCTCAGCGGAGAATCGCTGAACATTGCGGCCGATACCGAAATAACGCTCGACCGACAGCGCCTTGATGAATTGTACCTTAACAACGTTCAGGTTACCGGCGATGCACTGGATATCAGCGGGACTCTTTCATTGATAGAGGACCGTACACCCCGCCTTAAAGCATCCCTGGAAACCCCGCACCTGGATATCGACACCCTGAGAACCCTGTTACCACAAAAGAATGAAGAAGAGGCTGACAGCGAGGACCCCCTGCAGCGCTTGCGGGAATCTGGCTCTGCTGAACTCTCAGTCACCGCCGGTAAGGTGACACTGGGTGCCAACACGCTGAATAGCATGCGTCTTGAGGTGGCAACGCGGGAAGACCGCATCGAGCTTCGCAGCCTGGACTTCGAAGGCGACAGCGGCAAGCTCACGGGCAGCGGCAGCATCGTGTGGCAGGGCGAAAAGGCAATCCTGGGTGGCTCGGCCCGCCTGACGAACGTCAATCTCGACCAGTACCTGCTGGAATACACCGATGAGGCCGCGGTGCCCGTTTCCGGCAGCGTGCAGTTCGAGAGTGCCGGGCGCTCACAGCGCGAGTTGCTGGGGAATCTCAGTGGCCAGGCGAATCTCAGCGCGACGGATGACACACAGAACGTCGATGCGCGAGCACGTCGAAGCGTGAAAATACAGGCAAAGCGGCTGCCGGACGGCGTGCAGCTTGAGATGCGCGAACTCGTCTGGGGCGACACGGATTTGAGCGGTGAGGTAGAGTACCGCCGGGGCACACCCGATACATGGCGCGTTGATATCAAAGGGGGAACGCTTTCCCTGGCGCCCTGGGAGGACAGCCCGGCTGCGAAGGCGAACTCCGCCGGAAAGAGCGCGGGCAGCGCCATCGCCGGCGTCGCCAGGACCAGTGCCGGCTTTCTCGGCAGCCTGCTTGCATCACCACTGCGAATGCTGGCCGACGATACGCCAACCAGGGCGGGGGAGCGCGTTTTCAGCCCTGAGGCCCTGCCGCTGGAGACGCTCGACAATCTCGACCTGGTAATCACCGGCAAGCTCTCACAGCTCCAGAGCAGCGTGATACGCGCCGGTGACATCACCTTCAGCGCCCGGGTTGAAAACAGCAAGCTTTCGGCCTCGGCCAGCAGCGGGGCCATGCAGGATGGCGAGGCCGCGCTAACGCTGGCATTCGATGCAGTCCAGCCAACGCCGACACTGGAGTTCGAGAGTACATTCAACGGCGTCAAAGGCCTCACGGGAGATACGTCCTTCCCTCGCTCCGGCTTTGTGTCGTTGACGTCGACCGGTGCAAGCGTTGCAGAACTGGCCGCCAACAGCTCGGGCATTCTCTACCTGGAACTGGGCAGTGGCCCCTTCGATTTTTCGGGAATAGGCCCGCTGAGCGCAGACATTGCTACTGGTATATTGAAGACGCTGCTACCGGGCATGGAAGCCGAGAAGTCTCGCCTGGATTGTGGTATTGCGCTGTTTCAGGCCGAAGACGGCCTGGTGGCAACACCCTACGGGATTGTCGCGCGCACCAACCAGGCCAACCTCGTGGGGCGCGCACAGATTGACCTGCGCGATGAAACACTACATGCCCAGATGGACTCGCGCAGCCGCGAGGGCCTGGGTCTCTCGGTTGGCAGCCTGTTCTCCAATACTGTACAGGTGCGCGGCCCACTGTCGGAACCGCGCCTGGAGCCAAACGCCTCGAGCATACTCTGGCGCGGCTGGGCCGCGGTAATGACCGGCGGACTCTCGATGCTGGGGGAAAGCATGCTCAAACGCGCCCTGGCCAGCGACGACCCCTGCGTGCGAATGCAGGCGCTGATACAGGAACAGCTATGCCCGAACAACGCACTGGCCGCTTCGTCGACCCTGGTGTGCCCCCAGGGCTCAGACGCGATTCGGGCTCGACGACGGTAACGAACCCTTCAGGTGCATGCCGTGATGGTAGCCAATCACGTTAATCCAAAGCTGCAAACTATTGGTTGCCAACGACGACAACTACGGTGCACAACTGGCTGCGTAAGCAGCCATGAGTTCACCTCTAGTGGCTTCGGCCCTGGCGGTCTCCAGCAAGGTTCCAGCCCCGCGCTAGCGACTGTCATATAGAACTGGATCGCGACGAG
>CAZFJQ010000045.1:13856-29540 GCA_964519755.1 uncultured Halioglobus sp. | reverse complement strand
GAGATCGAGATAGTCGGCTATATTCCTGCGGTTGAAATTGCTGATATCCCACAAACCCAGCATTCTCGGTACATTGACGCCCGCGATTTCGATGCCGTTTTGCGGAGTGCCATACGTGAACACTTTATCCACGCAGCTTTTGGCCAGTGGGGTGCCGACCTTGTCATTCTGCAGCAGGCAGCGGCAGATCAGCCCGCCCATGGAGTGCGCCACCAGATACACTTTAAACGCGCGCTCAGCCTCTGCATCGCCGTCGCAAACCTGGCGCCGCACCGTTTCGATCAGCTCGCTCAGCCCGGCGGCGGCTTCCAATATGTCGGGGCGCTGGCCTTCGCCAGTTTCCGGCTGCTCGTAATAGCGATAGATGATGACGCTCTGTTGTGGGATAGCGCCACGGCGTATCTCGCCCTCCAGATACACATCCTTGTAATCGTATTCCTTGATTAGCCGGAGCAGTGGCGATTCAAAAATGTATTGCCGGAAAGATCGATCGTGCGATTGCCGTACCCGGGTCGAACCGAGATTAAAGCCCATGTAGGGCGTATTGACGGTATCTTCAATCTCGGCATCGCGCATGGCGAAACCGCGGACATAGATTACAGGATGTCGATTCGGGTGTAGCGGCATGCTTCATCCTCCTGCGTAACGCACCCGGCGGGAACGGCGAGACTGACGGAACCGTCGGCGTCGGTGGTGACGGTGGCCCCGGCGTGCGTTAAGGCCTGGCGGGGCTCAAGCCCCGTGAGCACGACGGTGGCATCGGTGTCGGTGGTGACCTGCAGGCGTGCCGCGACGCCGCCGCCAAGGCCCGCCCGGCCGAGATCGAAAGTCGCCGCTGTGAGATTTGTCAGCGATACTTCCAGCGTGTTTTCAAGCGGCAGTTCGTCGCCGGTTATCCGCTCGAGCGCGCGATAGCGCCAGGTATCGCCGGTGGTGATATCGGGGTTGGGGCCGCACAGGTCACGCCCGGCATCGCCGCCTTCGTAGCGCTCGTCGGTGCGCGCCAGTTCCTCGAGTTCTCGCTGTGCGAGCGCCAGGCTGTGGGCGTCCACGGCGCCGAGCCTGCTGTCGTCGGCAACGGCGATGGCGGATACCCACCAGGCGCGGTCGTGGACCAGCTCGAGCCCTGTCGCTGGGTCGACCACGAACATGCCGGGGTCAACCGTATAGCGCACGCGGGCCGGGTTGCGCACGCGCACGTAGTCGGCGAGGTCGCGGTATACGCAGTCGTAGGCGTAACCACCGGCCTCGTGCCCGCGGTCGTCGAGCATCCAGGCCCTGAAAGTGAGCCCCAGCTCGTCCAGTTTGTCGGTGGTAGCCTCCGGCAGGGCGGCGGGGATGAGGGCATCCAGCGCGCCGTTGATCTGCAGAATTTCGAGGTTGCTGAAGTTGCTCAGCAGCGGCTCGACCGAGGGTCTGGCGTAGCCGATGATGGGCACGGCCACGGACCACAGATCGGGATACAGTGCGCCGAGGCGAAACGTGCCGATGCCGCCCATCGAGGCACCGCTGAGAATTATACGTTCGGGATCCGGCCGCAGCCTGAGACTGGCGTCGGCCAGCACGTCGAGGACATCGCGCTCCGCAATGCCCTCGTAAAAAAGCCCCGCACCGCGAGCCAGTGGCCACACCGTCAGGTTGTGGGGCGGGAAGTCTGTGCCGTCGCGCACGTATTGCTCAAGCGCACCGATCTCCTGCGAAAGCACACGGCCGGTACCGAGGTACGCCCCGCCTGCCAGCACGCTGCCGAGGTGATTCTGCGTCAGCCCGTGCAGGAAGACGGTCATCGCCGAGTCCGGCTGGTGCCCCTCCTCCGTGACATAGACCAGGTAGGGTTGGTACGGGCCGAGAAATTCCGGTCCGTCGGCAGTCTCGGCAATGCCTTCAGCGAGCTTCAGCGCGGAGTGGTACAGGTAGGTATGGAAACCCGGGGCGGTGGCAGCGGGTAGCACAGTCGCGCCCTTCGCGAGCCGTGTAAAATCGATTGTGGTGAAGGCGCCGCCCACGGGCGCCTTGCCGGCGAGGATGTCGGCCTGGCGGTAGTCCTGCCACTGGTAAAACGGCTCATCCCCGACGAACGCGAGGTCGTGAATCATCCCGGCGCCGGTGAGCCAGGAGGCAGAGGTAACGCCGGCGACGCCGATGGCGCTCCAGGTGGCGGCGCGGTCTGGCAGAACCCGCGACGGCAGCGTGCTGTCGAGCGTGTTGGTATCCACGTTCACGCTGACCGCGAGGTCGGCAACGCGCGTCCATTGGCCGCCATCCCATTGCAGAAGCTCGCCCGCGTCCTGCGCCAGCAGTGCGAGCAACTCCACCCCGAGCGAGCCGTCCGGCTGCCACGCACCCGGCAGTGTCGCCGCGCCGGTCGCGCGGTCGTTGTCGATATCGAAGGCGATGCCCACCAGCGGCAGCGCGGGGTCGAGCAGCGTCTGCAGGACAACCCGGAGGTGCAGTCCCTCGCCGGCTTCACTGATCTGCACCTGCACGATGTCCGCGGCGTTGGAGAGTCCGTCCGGGTAGGTTACATCACCCCCGGCGCTGGCGATGTCGGTGCGGTCGCCTGCGTCGGTGTTTGCCCCGCGGTCATCGTACACATAGTCGGTCCATGCGAACGTGCCATCGAGCGCTGAGAATGTGCCTGATACCAGCGGCCCCAGCGTTACATCGCTCTCGGGCCACTGGGTCGCCGGCCCCTGGGAGTTGAGGGAGTTGCTATCGGAATTGTCTCCCGAGCCGCAGGCCGTGAGGCCACCGAAGAGAAGCGCTGTTCCCAGCAGGAGTGCGCGGTGGTTGGTGAATGCCGGCATGCTGACTCCCTGGCGGTTGTCCGCGAGTTTTATTATTGAACCCTGATTATCCAGAATTTGCGGCTGGAGTAGTAGCAGTGCCCGGGCCGGTAATGCGGCGGCGCGCTGCGGACCTGTCGACAGGCAACCGGCCCGCTATCGCCGGACGGCAGCCATTGCCTGAACTCAGTCGTCAGTCAGTCGTCAGTGAATGCGTCGAGATGATATTCCGCTGCCTCGCGCACCTCTTCCAGGCCACTTTCAACCGGCACCGCCGGCTCGCCCCCCGCGAGTACCTCCAGCACCGCGCGCACGCCATGCGATAGTGATTCGAGGTGGTAGCCGCCCTCCAGCACCATCGCCAGGCGTCCCTCGCAGAGCTCGTCCGCGAGCGCCTGCACGACCCCGGTGATCGCGGAAAAGCCGTCGTAGCTCATGTTCAGCGCGAGATCGAGACGATGGGGGTCGAAACCGGCTGAGACGAGAATCAGGTCCGGCTTGAACCATCGGGCCGCCGGGACCAGGATGGTTTTGAAGGCCTCCATTATCGCCAGGTCGCCGCTGCCTTCGGGCAGGGGCACATTGACGGTGGTACCCACGCCGTGGCCACCGCCCACCTCTTCGAGCGTGCCGCTCCCCGGGTAGAATGGGGCGGCGCGATGGGTGTCGAACAGCAGCACGTCGGGATCGGCCCAGAAAATTTCCTGCGTGCCGTTGGCATGGTGGGCATCCCAGTCGATGATCAGGATGCGTTGGCAACCGAGCGCCCGCTGGGCATGGGCAGCCGCCACCGCCACGTTGTTGAACAGGCAGAAACCGCGCGCGCGCACCGGCTCGGCGTGGTGGCCGGGCGGGCGTACCAGCGCAAAGGCGCTGCTGGCGGCGCCGGACATTACGGCCTCCACCGCCTGGATCGCGGTGCCGGCGGCGACCTCGGCCGCCTTGACACTGCCTTTGGAGACGGCGGTGGTGTCTTCGTCCAGCCAGGCATTTTTTCCGCGCAGCGAGTAAATGTCCTCGAGGTAGGAGGTCGTGTGAACGCGCGCGAGTTGTTTGCGGGTGGCTGCGGCGCCAGTGCCGAAGCGCACGCCCGGCACCGGGTGTTTCTCGAGCAATTCGCGGATGGCGGTGATGCGCCCCGGGTGTTCCGGGTAGCTCCATTTGGCGTCCAGGCCCTGGAGGATTTCGCGCACGCGGCGCTCGAGTCGGCCCGGCAGATAGGGCTCCTGGACTTCAGGGTTGTGCTGCAGCATTCGCTCGTCGTAGAGCACCAGCACATCACGGTCTCCAATCACACTTCGTTCTCCGTGTTTTGTTTTGATGTTTTTTCTCCCAGCCTTGCCAGTACCTCGGTCAGGTTCGCTGTGGCCGTCACACCGGTGGGCTGGAAGCCCAGTTGCGACCAGACGCCGGCTGCCTCCTCGTTGGTCAGGGCGTACTCCAGTGACAGTTCACGCACGCCTCGCTCGGCGGCAAATTCCAGCAGCTCATTGATGATGCTGCGACTCAGGCCGCGACGCCGGTGGCGTGGTTCGACCCAGAAATCATCGATCACGCCGACCACACGCCCGCGGCGCTCGGGATTTTCCCAGTACTCGGGATGGTGCCAGACGGCGAGGTCGCCCATGGCCACGATGGTATTCCTGCGATCTACCGCCACCACCAGCCGCACATGGGGATTGTCGATCAAGCCGCGCACCCGCCGTTTGATTTCCCGCAGACCCGCTTCGGTGGGGCGCAGCGTCTTGCGCGGTACGCCGGCGACGTGCGCGTCCATACGCAGCAGCAGCTCGACCAGCCGGGCCGCGTCGGAGGCAATCGCATCGCGCAGTTGGTAAGAAGTTGTCATGAATGCATCATGACAAGATTCATCCAACAATTCGACTGTCCGGCGGGATCGTGGGCTCAGGCCGTCTTTTCTATGCTGAACACGCGTTACAGGCGCACGGGGCGCCCGCTGCTGGTGCACCCGGCTGCAGGGGCCCGCTTGGCTGTTACTCCTCGATCTGCAAGGTTTCGCCGATCTGCTGCGCGGCAATCTGCTCCTCACAGAAGGGCCAGCGTACCCACTCCTTGTTGCTGTAGAGCTTTGTCTGGTCGGCGAAGTACGGCGAGGTCGGGTCGGTGGACTGGGACGGCACCAGAATCACATCGGCAATCGGGCACTCGCTGTCATCCCAGGTCACTACCTGTATGTAGGAGTTGCCGCTGCCGGGATTGACGTAGCCGCCTTCCTTCAGGCTCACGCTGATGGCGCCGTAGATGCCGGCAGTGCCGGCGCCGCCATGGATGGGCACGCGTTCACCGTTGCGCTCGAGCACCTGCACCTCACGCCAGGGCGCCTCCAGGCCCACTCCCGCATCTGCGAGGCGATTGGTTGCCGTTTGCAGCGCGCTGATCACCCGCTCGTGATTGGCCGGCAGGGTCGTGTCGATACCCCGGGGCGTGTTCAGTGGGTCTTCTGCGTCGAAATCAACCCGCCAGAACTCCTCGCTCTGCACGACGTTCTGGAAGGGGTTGCCCAACTCGTCGCGGATGATGCTCCAGAACTCCAGGAACACCTGCGCGCCGCGGCTGTCCAGTTCTACCTTCTGGTCCCAGCCCGCCAGTGCGGTGCAGGCGGGTAGCACCGGTTCAGCCGCCTCGGTATTGCAGATGGTCATGATGTCGTCCATCACGATCTCGGCACCGTACACGCGGTTGTTGTACATAAAAGCCTTCAGGTTCTCAAAATCGAACAGCGGTTCTGCGTCCAGCCCGTCGCTTGCGGCCTTGCGTTCGGCGACCATCAGGTGGCCGATGCGGGTACGTAGAAACTGCTGGTTACCCTCGTAGCCGAGGGGGCCCATGATGGTGGGGAACCCTTCCAGCGGGTTGTTCGCATCCGACAGCCAGTAGCCGTTGTTGCTGTTGCCCACGTAGTCCGTGGTGCGAATCTGCGGCAGCTTGTCGCTGCTGTACAGGTTACTGCCTTCGGGTGCGTCCGGGTCAGTGCCCCATTCGCAGAACGGGTCAGAGCCGTCCAGCGAGACGATCACGTTGGTGGTCAGGTCCGCCAGCAGCGGCCCGATCAGGCCGTTCACGCAGGTATCGAGCTGTTCCTGTGTGATGAACGGTATGGCGGATATCTCGCCGTAGAAGGCATCGCCGTGGCGGTCCGCGGCGAGCTCGTGAAAGACCGGGTTGCCGATAATACCCAGTGCCTCGATGTAGCCGTCGAGGCTGGACGCCTGGGCCTTGGTCACCCACTGCTCGATGAGGCGCGGGCCGGTGTCGAGGTTGGCGTCGCGGAAGGCGAGGATCGAGCCGTTGACCATCGGCCAGCCATCGAGCAGCGGCTCCTCGTTCTTCAGGTTGATGATGGGGCCGTACTGCGATGTATAAAAGGTGTACGAACGCGTGGCCATCGAACCGTCGTCCTGTTTGGCGAGAATCTCGATGGTTTGCTGTTCGATATCGCGCCATTCGCCATCGTAGTCGTACTGCAGCAGGTTGTCGGGGTTGAGTTTCAGCTCGTACAGGCTGAAGCGATTGGCGTAGGAGACCGTATGCGTCCATGCCAGGTCACGGGTGAAGCCGATACCGATAATGGGTGTGCCGTGCAGCGAGGCCCCCGCTACATTGTATTCGCCGGGGATGGTCAGTTGCGACTGGTACCATGCGCCATCGCCGAACCACGGCTGGTGGGGGTTGCCGAGCAGCAGCCCGCTGCCGTTTTTGGTGGCATCGCGTCCCAGCGCCAGCGCGTTGCTGCCCTGGCTTACATCGCGCAACTGCTCTGAGGCGCGACGCAGCGCATCGGAGGTGGCGAGCAGGCTCATGTCGGAATCCATTGCCTGCGGCGACGGGTTGCCTGGCCCGTCAACGGACAGCAGCGCATTGCGGAAGATGCCCTGGTCGGAACTACCGCGTAGCGCGACCTTGCGCAGGTACATCCAGTAATCGATGCTGTCGAACTCGAACACCCAGGGCTCGTTGCGGCAGCCCCAGTCGCCCTCGGGCAGGTTCTCTACTCCGGTTTCACGCAGGTAGCGGTTCATGCCCGCGGTGTAGCCTTCCGCCACGTCGATGGCGAACTGTGGCAACTGGTCCACCACCATTTCCTTGAAGGTCTCCTTGTCGCCGTTGATGAAGCGCTGCAGGAAGTCGGCCTGGTTCCGGCTGTTGGTCTCGCCCATCAATTCAGAGGAACGGCCGCTGCTCTCGGCCACCAGGCGCATGAGCACGCAGTAGTTGTCCTGTGCGTAGGCGTAGCCGTGGCCGTAGCCGAGGCCTTTCCAGTCGCTGGCGGTGATATGCGGAATGCCGTAGTCCGTGCGCCGGATCTCCGCGGAAAACTCGGCGGTACCGATCTCGATGCTGTTGTCGCTGGAATCGCTGCAGGCGCTGAGGGCCAGGATAAAAGTGCTGGCCAGGCAGGTGAGTCGAAGCATGGAAATCTCCTGAATTATGTTATCCGGCCATTATGGCGGCTGCGGGCCAGTTGGCAAGTGAAGTGCAAAACGCGTGAAGCATGTATCAATGCCCCTGACCCCATCGATCCGCGGTGTGTTCTTGCGGCGAGCGCCATGGCCTGTGCCTTGAGTCAGCGTGTTCAGTCGGAAAGGCCAGGTCCATGCATAAACCCACCGGGAGCAAAGCCTCTTTCGCTCCCTGCTCGCCACCGCGGCGGCGATCCCGGTTTACCCACCTTTATCGCCGGCCCGCCGCGGTTGTATGGCGGTGAGGTCACCTGGTTCTTCTGAGTGCCGTAGCGGTCGGGGCGAACTACCAGGGAAGGTACTCGCTTTTCCGCAACGAACGCGCGGCGTGCACGAGATGGCTGAACTTCAGCTCGGAGGAAAAGCGCCCGGGAATGTCATGCCCCCAGGTGCTCATGTTGGGATAAGTGCGGCCCGGCTGCCAGCTTGCTTCCTCCACGGTCAGCGCGTCCCAGCCGATTTCGAGGTCGAAACCCGAGGGCGTCGCAATGTAGAAGGACAGCTCCCTGTCATTCGGGTGCTGGCCAACGCCGCGCTCGAAGGTGTAACCGAGTTTGCTGCAGCGTCCGTAGGCGCCAGAGAGGTCATCCAGTGTGGCGGCCTCGAGGTTCAGGTGCTGAATGCGGGTGCGGTACATGTCCACGGCGAATTTTCGAGTGGCTGCGATAGCAACTGAGTGGTGACGCTGGTTCATGCGCAGGAACGTGACATCGAGAACCGCCCTGTCGCCGGCGGCGATCTCGATGCGGTCACTGGTTCTGGCGTCGAACAGTTCCCGCCAGAATGCAGCCTTGCGGTCGGGTTCCCGCGACATGAACGACAGGTGTCCCATGCCGCCCCTGCCGGTGACGAACCCGCTACAGAGCATTGCCAGTGGACGCGTATCCATTATCGGTTGGGTGAACAGCTCCAGCGTCAGGCCCTTGGGACCGACGAAGCGATGCAGGGATCTCACCCCCCGGTCGGCGGCCTGCTGACCCTCCACCACGTCAACCTGCACGCCCTTGCCGGCGAGACGTGCCAGCACAATCGCCAGCGCCGATTCGTCCTCCAGCTCCCAGCCGATGGCCGTGACATCCTCGGCGTCGTCATTCTGCACAATCAGGCGGCGGGCGTGATCATCCATGCGCCACGCCAGCGTGTCCGCCGAATCACAGGCCAGGTGTAAACCGATGCCTTCCGTCAGGAAGGTCTTCCACGCCTCAAGCTTTCGCGACCCTATGACGACGTAGCCCAGGCGGACCCTGCCGAAAACATCTGTGCTGTTGCTGTCGACCATAAACCGGCTACATCCCCTAGCTGCGGTATTTCACGCTGAAGAAATAGCGGCGAGGCTCGGTAAAACTGACGGTGGTGGTACCAAAAGCGTCTACCCCGAACCCACCGCGAATCTCACGGGTATCCCCGAGGTTGCGGCCGAACACCCCGAATTCCCACTTGTCGTCCCTGGTTATGTAGCTGATGCCCGCGTTGATGATGGTGTAGCTGCCCGCGTGCAGGCGATCGAAGCTCGCGCTTTTTTCATCGTCGCTGTAGAAGATATCGCTCTTGTAGGACATATCGCCGCGCAACCGCAGGCTGCCGGCATCGCGTAACTCGTACTCGTACATGGCCAGCAGGTTGGCCGTCCAGTCCGGAACCGCTGCGAAGGGGCGATCACTGAGGTCTTCCAGTTCGCCCGTACCCGGGTCAACCGCTTCGAAATTCTCGAACTCGGGCTCGATGTAGGAGACACCACCACCCAGGGTGAGCCCCTGCATGGGCAGCACCGTGAATTCCAGCTCACCGCCCCACAAGGTGGAATCCGCGGCGTTGTCTACCACCAGCGCCAGTGCGGTACTCGCATCGCCGGAGGCTCTGTTCACCAGGAACTGTCGATCCTGGTAGTCGTTGTAGAACACGGCGCCATTGATCTGCAGGCGTCGGCTCCAGAGCTGCGATTTGAAGCCGACCTCGTAGCTCATGAGTGTTTCCGGGTCCGCGACTGAAACCTGTGAAGTCGCGGTCGGCCGACCGTTGTAGACGCCGCTGCGGAAGCCGCCGGAGACACTTGCGTAGCCCAGGAGGTCTTCGCTGAAGTCGTAGTCCAGCCCCACTCTTGGGGAGAACTCGTCCCAGTCTTCACTACAGGAAACCGTGGAGCCGCTGCCATCGGCCACCACGTCGGTGCAGGCGTCCGCCGTGGTCGGGCCGGGCAACAGCACCGGCGTCTGACTCGCACGCTTGATCGTGAACATGTCCAGGTCTTTCTCATCGTAGGTGTAGCGTGCGGCCAGGTTCAGTCGCGCGTTGCTGGTCATATGCCAGGTCGTGTTGAAGAACGCGGCGTAGCTGGTGGCTTTCTGGGTTCGATCGTAGGACAGGGTCAGGTCCAGGGGCTCGGAGCCGTTGGCTTCGAAAAGCCCACCGCCGACGGTCACATCGCTGACGTGATCGCCGTCTTCCTCCAGGTAATAGATGCCGGCGAGCCACTCAAAGGTACCGCCCGTGGCATTGCTGAGCAGGAATTCCTGGCTGAATTGCTGGACGTCAAACGCCGACCCCACCGAGAAGAAGTCACTGACATCGTTGTCGGCATCCCGATAGGAGAGCGTGTCCATGTCGCGATAGCCCGTGATCGATTTGAATGTGAGGCCGTCCCCTTCCCAGGTATTGGTCCAGCTGATCCCCCAGGTGTCCCCCTGGTCCTTGTCCAGCTTGTTGAGGGCGCTGCTTTTGTCGATGTCGTCGATATTGGGGGTACAGCAGGATTCGCCCATCGGCGCCAGCACCGCCGCATTGTAGGCACCGGCAAGCGGCGCACTGGGGTTGAAGTCCGCGAGTACCTGTGGGTACACGTTCTGGTCTATGTGGGTGTAGTCCACCACGAAATGCGAATTCCAGCGGTCGTTGAAGTCCGCGTCCAGGTGGCCGCGCGCGGCCCACATGTCGTCGTTGCCGGCATCGTCGCCGCGGTCGCGCTGCTGCCAGCCGTCCGAGTGCGTGGTGAGAAACGCAACGCTCGCCGCAACGTCGTCCGTGACCGGAAATTCCGCGTAGCCGTCAAAGGAGATGTAGTTGTCCTCACCGCCGGTCACTTCGCCGCTGAAGTTCGTTTCCCCGGAGGGTTTGCGGGTGGTCACGGCAATGGCGCCGCCGATGGTGTTCTTGCCGAACAGCGTTCCCTGGGGGCCTCTGAGTACCTGAATCTGTTCGATATCAGAGAGCTGAAAATTCGCCCCTATTGTTCTGGCCAGGTAGACGCCATCCACGTACATGGCCACACCGGGATCCACGGTGAGTGCGAAGTCGAACTGGCCAACGCCCCGCAGGTAGGCCTGCAGGGCACTGCTGACCCCGTTATCCGAAGCCCTGATTGTCAGGTTTGGCGTGCGCTGCTCAATGTCGGCTACATTGAAGATCTTTGTTTGTTCAATCATGGTGCCGGAAATGGCGGTGACCGACACCGGGATGTCCTGCAGGTTTTCCACCCGCTTGCGTGCGGTAACAGTCACTTCCTCCAGGACAGTGGCGTTCTGTGCGAGAGAAACGGGTGCGCCGCTCATTGTACCGGCGACGATTGAGATGACGGCTGCGAGTGTTTTGCGGTTGTTCACAGGACTACTCATGGCACTACCTCGTTCTATTTATGATAGGAGGGCCCGCCTCACGCGCTGGCGGCACTGGCAATCCCTAACCCTAGCCCCGGGAGGGTGTGTTGAAAAACCCCTTGGGCGCGAATTAACTGTCCATGAGCGCATGCCAATAGCGACCGTTTGGCAGGGCTGCTGTGTACCAGCGTCTGAATGCGACGATGGCCTGCGCGATTGCCGCCCTGGCGAGGACAAACAAATTCCAGGCAGGGCTTTATCACCACTCCCCCGGAAAGCTAGAGTATGGTCTTCCCCTTTTAACAACAAAAATTCAATTTCCGGGCTGGGTATGGATCAATTCAACGGCAAGCTGGCTGTGGTAACAGGCGCCGGTAGCGGCATCGGCAGGGCGCTCGCAACACGTTGCGCCAGAGAGGGCATGCGTGTCGTACTGGTGGATGTGCACGCCGGTAGGCTGGAGTCTCTGCGCGTCGGCCTCGAGGGCGAGGGCGCGCAAGTATCCACGCACGCGCTCGACGTGTCGAACGCCGCTGACTATGCTGATTTTGCGCAACACTGCATCGCCGGGGCAGGCGTGCCCGACCTGTTGTTCAACAACGCCGGGATTCTGCGCTTCGGGGATAGCTGGTCGCATAGCGCCGAAGAGTGGCAGAAAATCCTGTCCATCAACGTGATGGGGGTTGTCAACGGGCTGAATGCGTTTGTACCCCCCATGCTCGAGGCCGGCAAGGCAGCGCACATCGTAAACACGGGTTCTGTCGGTTCGCTGGTCGCTGCCCCCGGCATGGCGCAGTACACCGCCGTTAAAATGGCCGTGCGCGGTATCACGGAATGCCTGGCCTATGATCTCGCCGGCAAAGAAGCGCCCATTGATGTATCGCTGTTATGCCCCGGCCCGGTGTTGACCTCCATCAGCGACGAATTGCTGGGTATCGAGTCTGGCAGCGTCGAGGGTGACCCCGCCGACCACCTGATGGCCGACCAGCCGGATTTCATCGCGCCCGGGGAGTGTGCGGACAGGGTATTCCAGGCAATCCGTGAACGCAGGTTCTGGATCTTTACGCATCCTTTCAATAGCTACCTGGAGGCGAAGACAAAGGCTGTTATCGACGGCGAGAATCCGGTTTACGAGGAGGTGGTGTTCGACGCGAATTGCTGAGAGCGGGCCCGCGCAGGCCGCGGGAGTAGACCCGTGCATGCAGTGCTCACAGGTCGTTTGGCCCCGCTCAGTCGGGGCATTTTTTTGTTCCCGGATTTTTAGTCTTTCGAGGGTGCAGCACACGCGTCGCAGTGTGCCTGTTCTCTATACCCGTGCTGCGCCTGGCCGTCGACGCAAAGGCGGTTTTCCGCATTCAACCGTTGGCCACGTCCGTCGCGAGGAAATCGAGGCAGGCACGGTTGAACAGTGCCTCGTACTCCACCATGGCCCAGTGGCCGCATTCGGAGAGCACGATGGTTCGCATGTTGGGACAGTTTTTCACCAGGGCGAGCAGGCCGCTGTCGGGCATCATTTTGTCGTTGGCGCCCCAGAAGGCCAGCACAGGGCAACGCAGTTCATGCAGGCGCTCGGGGAGATACGGGATGTCCATGCTCGCCATTACCTGGATATTCATCAGGGACATAATGTGCATGCGCTGGGCGAGCAACTCGTCGGTGACATGCCGTGGGTCGTACACCAGGCCAAACTCGAACAGGTCGCGCATGGACGCGGGGGTGAGCTCGCCCTCGGACATATAGATCTCAAACATTTTCTGCATCGCCGGCATCTGCAGATACTCTTCGCGCTGGCTCATGCCGCCGGGCGCCATCAGTATCAGGCCTTCCACCAGCTCGGGATACTCGAGCGCGAGCCCGAGCGCCACGGCTCCGCCCAGTGAATTACCCACCACCGTGCAGCGGTCGACGCCCGCGATGGCGAGTGTCTGCTTGAGGCACTCGACGAAAAATGCCAGCGGGTAGTCGACGTCCTCCGGTTTGTCCGAATAGCCGAAGCCGATCAGGTCCGGTACCAGGCAACGATAGCCCGCGGCCACCCACTCGGGGTAGTTGCCCTGGAAGTTGCTGTGCCCGCTGGCGCCGGGCCCCGAACCGTGCAGGAACACGACGACGGGGCCCTCGCCCTGGTCGATATAGTGAATGTTGTACCCATTCGGGCAGTTTGCGTAGTTGCCCTCCGGCAGCGGTGTGGCGTCTGACATGCAGGGTTCTCCAGAATACAGGATGGTGGTGGATGCGCTCGTGGCGCGCCCGGCAGAAACCGTTTACAGGCTTGGATCGACTGAATCCTGGCCAAACAGCATACCGCCGAGGTTGACCTCAAACGGAGCGGATACGTTGGCCACGTGTGCCTGGCTGGCGAGTATGTCGTTGTGCTGTTTCAGCAGCGCGCTGCTGTTTCTGATGCCGGAGGAACCCGACCCCTTGAGCATGCGCGATGACAGCGCGACGCAGCGGTCGGCCACGGTCGCGGTGTTGTAGCGGAATCGGGCGCGTTCCAGCGGCGGCGCAATCTCGCTGCGACGTGCGTAGTCCATGAGGGAATCAAAATTCGCGAACAGCGTGGTTTTCATGCTGCTGACTGCGGCATCGACCTCTGCAGCCAGGCGTTTCGCATCCGGGTCATCTTTCATCGCGATTGGGCCTGCCAACCTGGTCTTGGCGACGCCAATGTATTTTTCCAGCGCGCCTTCCAGCGCACCCAGCGACGGTGTGGATACGGCGCGGGAGAAAACCTGCATGAACGGCAGGCGGTACAAGGGTGGTTTGTGCATGAACTTGCGTCCGCCGTCATCGGCCAGCATGTTGTGCGTGCGATGCTCGGGGACGAACACGTCCTTGACGACGATATCGTGGCTGCCGGTACCGCTCAAGCCCACCACGTCCCAGTGTTCAACGATCTGGTAATCGCCCCTGGGCAGCAGGAAGGTGCGATAGTTCAGCATATCCCACGGGGCCTCCGCGGTCGGCACCACTGCGCCCAAAAATACCCAGTCGCAGTGCTCGCAACCGCTGGAAAAACTCCAGCGACCGCTGAGCCTGAAGCCGCCGTCCACCACGGTCACCTGGCCCATCGGCGCATAGGAGGATGAAATCAGCACGCTGCTGTCCTCGCCCCAGACCTCTTGCGCCGCCTGGTCATCGAACAGGTTCATCTGCCAGTTGTGCACGGCAATCACGCCCAGCACCCACGCGGACGACATGCAGGTCCTGGAGATTTCCAGCAGCACCGAGTAGAACACCTGGGGATCCATCTCGTAGCCGCCGTAGGCAGCCGACTGCAGTATCCTGAAAAAGCCCGCGTTGTGAAAATCCGCAATGGTCTCCTCGGGTACCCTGCGATCCCTGGCGCAGGCCTCCATGCGCGCCTCCAGTACCGGGCCCAGGTTTCTCGCCGCCGCGAGCAGGGCTTCCGCACGCGGTGAACCGAGGCTGCAAGCGCCCGCTGCTGCAGAGGGGCCTGGCTGGATTTCAGTGGCTGTGGCCGTCATGGCATTCTCCTGATCTGATAAATTCGTGGTTGTCTGCTGTGGTCACCGCAAAACGTTGGCGTCCTGCAGCCAGGCTATCGAGGGTCTCGCAGTACCTTAGTGTCAGCGTGTGAACCAGGGAAGGCGCTGTGCATAATTTCAGTGTTTTCGGCGGCGGCGTAATACAAAGGCATGCGTTTACACCGGGTTTTGGGCGGGAAAGCGTAATCGGAATCTGGGCGGGGCCGCCGCTTTGCCAGGCAGCGCCAGGCGACACAAGCGCGCGTGTACCGTGCCTATTCTACGAAACCATCGAAGCGTGTGTCGTCCTGCAGGTCGTGCAGGTACTCCACGAGAAAATTGATGAAGTAGCGCACTTTGGCAGACAGGTGCCGTGTGTTCGGGTAAACCGCCCAGGCTATCCGGTAGTAGAGGCTCCAGTCCTGGTGTTCGAGTTTCACCAGTTCGCCCTGGGCGATAGCATCCCGGATGTAGAATTCCGGAAGCTGCGCGATGCCGATACCGGCTTTCGCCGCCGCCAGCAGATTTGCGCCGTCTTCACTCACCCAGTTGCCGGCGACTTTCACCTTGATGGAGTCCCTGCGATCGGGTGTATTGAACAGCCAGATGCGATCGGGCGTCGACAGACAATTGTGTGTGCGCAGATCCTCCGGGCTCTCGGGTTGCCCGTGTTCCTGCCAGTAGCCGGGCGCCGCACACAGGCAGAGGAGGTGTCCGCCGAGACGGCGGGCGACCATGGTTGAATCCTCCAGTTTGTTGTAACGCACATTCAGGTCATAGTTTTCCGAGAGCAGGTCTACGTCCTGAAAGCTCGAGTTCACCTCCACGGTCACTTCCGGGTACTTGCGCGAAAATGCTGCCACCGCACCCGCCATGTACTGTGTACCGTAGCGGCTGTTCAGCGCCAGCCTGAGTGTTCCGCGCGGGCTTTGCTGCATGTCAGAGAGCGTGGATTCGGCCTGGTCGAGGAGTTCCGCCATCTCCTTGCAGTAGCCGAAGAAGCTGCTGCCTATCTCGGTCAGGGTCAGGCGGCGGGTGGTGCGCTGTAGCAGACGCACGCCGAGCCGGTCTTCCAGCAGGCTGACCTGTTTGCTGACATAGGATTTGGACACACCGAGGCGTTCCGCGGCAGCGGTGAAACTGCCGGATTCCACAACGCAGATGTATTCTTCAATGCCTTCCCAACGACCCAAGCTCAAGTGTCCCCCTGTGTGCCGACCGGTACTGCCGGCGCAGTGGCAAATGCGGGTTGCGGGCGCCGTCCCGACCCAATATAGGCGCAATCACTGTTTCCGTATAGACCTTGATAGTGGGCGCACGCAGTAGGCGCACGCAG
>CAZFJQ010000045.1:0-13756 GCA_964519755.1 uncultured Halioglobus sp. | reverse complement strand
GGCGCACGCAGCGGGAAATC
Organism: uncultured Halioglobus sp.; assembly: GCA_964519755.1. Classification (GTDB taxonomy): domain Bacteria; phylum Pseudomonadota; class Gammaproteobacteria; order Pseudomonadales; family Halieaceae; genus Marimicrobium. The sequence goes on along the minus strand of CAZFJQ010000045.1, from coordinate 13,736 downwards.
CCCGCAACCCGGGTGCCGCGACACCGGGAATACGCGGCCAATTCGTATCCTGCCACGCGCATCGTGATTGAATAGCACTCTCCAGGAAACAGTCTGGACACGCTCGCGGCCTTTTAAGCAGAATGCCGCGCGCGTAATCTTTGGGTGCAGACACGCACGCGGTCTAACGGAGATAACAACGGTGTCGGGAAGTTTGTGGTGATGGGCTGTCAAGCGCCTGGAAGGCTGCCGCGCACACTGCGCAGCGCAATGCTGTTGGTGGTGGCGCTACTGTGGCCGCTGGTCAGCGTCGCACAGCCGCCACCCAACATTGTGCTGATCGTCGCGGACGACATAGGGTTTTCGGATTTTGGTGCGTTCGGTGGCGAGATCAGTACGCCCAGCATCGACGCGCTGGCACAGCAGGGAGTGCGTTTCACGAATTTTCATGTGGCCTCGAGCTGCGCGCCCACCAGGGCGATGCTGCTGACCGGCGTGGATAGCCATCTCGCGGGGATTGGCAGTATGCGCGAACTGATGCCCCTGTCGCACCGCGGCAAGCCCGGCTACGCGGGTGTACTGAATGACCGGGTGCGGACGATAGCCAGTCTCCTGCAGTCCTCGGGTTATCGCACCTCGGTTGCCGGCAAGTGGCATCTTGGTACCGGTGCCGGAAACCTGCCCCCCGCCCGCGGTTTTGACGACTCGTTCATCCAGGCCGACAGCGGTTCCGACAACTTTGAAATGCGTCCCTACCTGCCCATGCAGGCGGAAGCCTACTGGTACGCGGATGGCGAACGACTTGCGTCGCTGCCCGAGGACTTTTACTCCTCGACGTTTTTTGTCGACAAGACGATTGAGTACCTCGACGCAGGCAAGGCTACCGGCAGGCCCTTCTTTGCCTACCTCGCCTTCCAGGCGAATCACACGCCGATTCAGGCGCCCGCCCGCTTCATCGACGCTTACCGTGGGCGTTACACGGAAGGCTGGGCTGAAGTGCGAAATGCGCGTATCAGTCGACTGCGCGAATACGGGCTGTTCGACGGGCGGGCGACTTTCGCGGAGGGCCCCTCGCAGGCTGACTGGGATGCGCTTGACGCCGAGCAACAGTATTTCGAAGCGCGCCGCATGCAGGCCTACGCCGGCATGGCCACCGCGATGGACCATGCAATCGGCCGCCTGGTCGCGTATCTGCGCGCGACCGGTGAGTATGACAATACGGTGTTTGTGATTCTTTCAGACAACGGCGCCAGCGCCGCGGAACCCTACGCCAACGCATACGGGCGGCGCTGGCTGGAGAAACACTATCACCGGGAGGTCGAGACGCTGGGGCAGAAGGGTAGCTGGGTGGCGGCTGGCAGGCGCTGGGGCACGGTTGCGAATACCCCGCTGGCGGGGCACAAGTTCACGGCCGGCGAGGGCGGCGTGCGTGTACCGTTGATCCTGGCCGGACTGGCTGAGCTTGCTCCGGGAGCGGTGCACGACGGGTTCGTCTACGTCACCGATATACCGGCGACCCTGCTGGACATTGCCCGCGTGCAGCCGCCGGCCGCAAACGGGAGTCTCGAAGCCATCACCGGTAACAGCCTGCTGCCGGTCGTAGCCGGTGGCGCCCCGCGTCTGCGCGATCCGGCTGCCGCGATCGGGTACGAATTTTCCGGCAATTCCGCGCTCTATCGGGGCGATTACAAGCTGGTGAGAAACCAGCCACCGGCGGGCGACAGAACGTGGCGCCTGTACGACATTACGCAAGATCCCGGTGAGACGAGGGATCTGCGCAATCAATTGCCCGAAGTTTACCGGGAAATGCAGGCAGAGTACGCCCGCTACGAGCGTGAGGCGGGTGTGTTGCCCATGCCTGATGATTACGAGCTGGCGAAGCAGGTGGGCATAAACACCATGCTGTTCGTGTTCCTGCCGCGCTATCTGCCGCTCATCGGCGGGCTGCTGCTGTTGGCTGGTGGTGCTTGTTTTTTCTGGCGGCGACGCCGCCGAACGCGACAATGACACCGCCCGCCCGCGGTTCAATGCTGCTAAAAAAATGGACACTGCGATGAAACTGTTTCTGCAAGCGTTGTTGGCCGCCGCGACAGCGTGCCTGCTGACAAGCTGCAGCCCGATTGATGACCCCACATTGTTTCCTGCGTTTGATCCGGCCACGGCTGAGCCAGCGCCCCCGAAACCGGCGGTGGAGTACCGGGCTACCCGGCACCTGCTCTGGGGTGACCTGCACATTCACACCACCTACTCCACGGATGCCTACGCCCTGGGCGTGAAGGCCACGCCGGACGACGCCTATGTTTTTACCCGCGGCGGCACGATAGAACACGGCGCGGGCTATCCGATTCGCATTGACCGGCCGCTGGACTTCGCAGCGGTGACGGATCACTCCGAGTACCTCGGTGTCGCCAGGCTGGACGACGCCATCACCCTGCCGCTGGAAGTGCGCAGCCTGCGCGAGCGGCTGCTGAATGACGGGCCATTGTCCATCGCCTACGCCATGCTGATGATCATGCGCGATATCACCGGCCTGCAAACCTACGCGGATTCACCCGAGCTGCGCAAAATAGAGCACGACGCCTGGCAACTCATGCGTGATACCGCCAGGGAACATAACGAGCCCGGTGTATTCACCACCTTTGTCGGTTACGAATGGTCGTCCATGCCCGATGGCCAGAACCTGCACCGCAACGTGATCTACCGCGATGAGCGCGTGCCCGAGCGGCCGTTTTCCTCGCTGGACTCGAATAACCCGGAGGATCTCTGGGACGCGCTGGATGAGCAGCGGGCGGACGGCATGACAGTGTTGGCGATTCCCCACAACGGCAATGTCTCCAACGGCCTGATGTATGAGCGCGCGCAGTACGACGGTAGCGCGATGACCGCGGCCTATTCCGCGCAGCGCATGCGCAATGAACCGGTCAGCGAAATTCTGCAGGTGAAGGGCAATTCCGAAACGCACCCGCTGTTATCACCCGAGGACGAGTTCGCCGATTTTGAACTCGTGACTGCCCAGTTGAGCCCCAGCGGGGACTTCAGCGAGCCACGCGGCAGCTACGCCCGCGATGCCCTGCGCACGGGCCTGGAGTTATCGCATACGGAAGGCTTCAACCCGTATCGTTTCGGCGTTATCGGCAGCAGCGACAGCCACAACGCCAGTACGCCCGCGGAAGAAGACAAACACCACGGCAAACTGCCGTTGATGGATGGTACGGCCGGGCTGCGTCTCGGCAAGTCGATCTTCCTGCCGGACTCTTTGCGCCGCTCGCGCAAGTGGGGCTCTGCCGGCCTGGCCGGGGTATGGGCCGAGGAGAACAACCGGGGGTCGATTTTTGATGCGCTGGTGCGCAAGGAAACCTTTGCCACTTCGGGCCCGCGCATCAGTCTGCGTTTTTTTGGCGGTTTCAACTATGACGCGGACATGCTGCAGAGCACACAGTTGCTGGAACAGGCCTATGCCGGCGGTGTGCCGATGGGCGGTACGCTCCACCCGCCGTCGGGGGAGGGCAGCCCGGGCGACAACCCCACGGCCTCAGCCCCGGCTTTCGTTCTCTGGGCGGCCAAGGATCCGGAAGGGGCCAACCTGGATCGGCTGCAGGTGATCAAGGGCTGGGTGGATGCCCGGGGTGTGAGCCATGAAAGGATTTTCGATGTCGCGCTGTCTGATGGGCGCGTACCTGCTCTGGATGGCACGGCGCCGCCGGTGGGCAACACGGTGGATGTCGCCAGGGCTACCTACACCAATAGCATCGGCGCTACCCAGTTGAGCGCGTTCTGGCAGGATCCGGATTTCGATCCGGCGCAGGACGCCTTTTACTATGCGCGCGCGATAGAAATTCCCACGCCGCGCTGGTCAACCTACGACGCCATGCGCCTGGGCGTCGAGGCGCCGCAGCCTGCCACGCTGCAGGAGCGGGCGATCGCTTCCGCAATCTGGTACCAGGCGGGGCAGGCCAGGCCGCTGTCGCCCGGGGATGGTGGGACTACCCCTTGACCGGAAACACTCTAACCACGCCCACGCGGTTTTTCGCCGCGTCGCACGCGTGTAATTTGTAGCTTCAGCTCGACAAGGAGGCTGCAATGTCCGACCCAACCCAGGAACCGATGACCAGCCCTGGCGAAATAAGCCAGTGGCCCATGCTCAAGATCGTCTACCGCACCGACCCCGCGAAAATTGCCGAGCTGCTGCCGCCGGGCATAGAGAACAGCGCGAGCCCGAACGTGAATCTCACGATCTATAACCTGCCGGTTAACGAGGAGCCCGAGTACGGCATCCTGATGACCGTGGATGCCACCTACGACGGCATCCCCGGTGAATGGTCGCTGGGTTACGGGATCGATCAGGAGGCGCCGATTTTCATCTGTCAGTCGGCCAACGGCCAGCCGAAGTTTCCCTGTGAAACGGCGTACTACCGTCTTGGCGATAAGGTCGCCGCGCGGAGTAGTCACCAGGGCTATACCTTTGTCGAATTCGAAGGAACGCTGGGTGATGAGGATCCGTTGCCCGCGGAGGGCATAGAGCGCCACGAGTGGTGGGTGAAGGTGTCCCGGCAAGTGGGTTTTGGCAAGGGCTACGATTTCCCCCCGCACGTGGTGCACATCTACGGCAAATACGGGCCGGGGCACCGCGTGGCGCTGAACGGGACACTCACGCTGCGGGAGAGCCCGTGGGATCCGATTGCCACCCGGCTGCCGATGCTGGAACAGCTTTCGGCGCATTTGTGGTGGCCTGAATATCTCAGTCGTGACATCAGCCTGGCCGGCCCGCTGGACCCCGAGGCGTTCTGGCCCCACATCGACACGATCTCCGGCAGCCGCTGGCCGGGCCACCTCGGCGGGCCCATTCAGGGTTGAGCCTCGAGGCCCAAGCAGAAGGAGTACAGAGTATGGATCGTTACCTGATTGTTTCCACGGACGGGCACGCTGGCCTGCCGATGGATGGCTACCGGGATTACCTGGAAAGTAAATACCACCAGGCCTTCGACGACGGCCTGGCCACGCAGCGCGCAATGACGCGCAAAATGGAAGAAAAGCTCCTGCTGGACGAGTTCAACGACAAGTGGCGGCAGGGGATCGAGGAAGATCTCAAGGGTGCGTGGGACGGCAGCGTGCGCAATCGCGTTCTGGACGGCGACGGGGTTGCCGCGGAAGTGCTGTTTCCCGACGGTATCACCGAACAGAACGCGCCTCCCTTCGGTGCCGGGCTCGGCCTCAAGCCCTGGGGAGTGGACCCTGAGCTGCAGTGGGCGGGCGCCCGCGCCCACAACCGCTGGATGGCGGAGTTCTGCAAGGAGGAACCGGTGCGTCGCATCGGGCTTGCGATCGTGCTGATGCTCTACGACGTGGACGAGGCATTGGCGGAAGTAAAATGGGCGTACGACAACGGCCTGAAGGGCATTCTCATCCCGGCATTGATGGGCGACAGGGACCCTTACAACCACCCGAAATACTACCCGGTCTGGGAGTACTGCCAGGCGCATAACATGGTCGTGCACACCCACTCGGGCCCGTCGCCGGACTACAATTTCAGCCTTCCGGGCGCTATCGGTATTTTTCTCACCGAGTTCGCGTGGTGGGCCGGCCGCCCCATGTGGCACCTGATCTTTGGCGGCGTGTTCGAGCAATTCCCGCGCCTCAAATTCGCGCTCACCGAGGTCAGCGAGTTCTGGGTGCCGCACCTGCTTGAATTGATGGACGTGCGCGCCTCGGTCAAGCACACCTCGGGCAAGCTGGGGGACTTCCGCAGCAACCTCACCCTGCGCCCGAGTGAGTATTTCAGGCGCAACTGCTGGATCGGCGCCTCGGCCCTGTTTGACGAGGGCTCGACCGCGGTACGCCACCAGATCGGCATCGACAGGGTGATGTGGGGGACGGATTACCCACACCCGGAAGGTTCCTGGCCGAAAACACGCGAAAAGCTGTTGACCTATATGAAAGGGCTGCCGGAGGTCGAAATCGAGGCTATGCTGGGTGGCAATGCCTTGAACTGTTATGACCTGGATGTGGACGCGCTGAATGCGATCGCCCGGCGCATCGGCCCCATGAAATCCGATTTTATCGACGTGGCCGCCTGAGAGTCGCGAGGCCTGGAATACGCGAGGAGAGTAAGCATGTCTGACCGATTTCCCATGCCCATGCCGTTCGGCTGGTTCTGTATCGGCTACAGTGATGAACTCGCCGTCGGCGAGGTACGCAACGTGCACTACTTCGACCGGGATATGGTGCTCTTTCGCACCGAATCCGGCAAGCTCGGCCTGACGGACCCGGCCTGTCCACACCTCGGGGCGCACCTCGGGCACGGCGGCACGGTGCAGGGTGAATCCATTCGTTGTGCATTCCATCACTGGCAGTACGACACCGATGGCGTCATCACGGAGATTCCCTACGCCAGCCGCATCCCGCCGAAGTGGGAGGGCAAGCCCTGCCTGAAGACCTACCCCGTGTGCGAGGAAAACGAGGTGATCTGGGCCTGGTATCACCCGCAGGGCGCGGCGCCCGATCACGCGGTGATCCCTCTGGATGAGGTTGATGATCCGGCCTGGTCGGAGCGGGCACGTTTTGAGTGGGCTTTTGCTTCCTGTCCCCAGGAGATCGCGGAAAACGGTGTGGATGTCGCCCACTTCAAGTACGTCCACGGTATGGAAGCGGTGCCCGAGGGCGAAACGAGCTACGAGAAGCACATTCGCCGCAGCCGCGTCAGTGGTGTACGCACGGTAACCGACGAGGCCGGCAACGCCTTTGAGGTTGAGTCGGCGGTGCAGGTAGTGCAAAACGGCGCTGGCCAGAAGTGGGTGCGCTTCTCCGGGTTTATGGAATACCTGCTGCAGGTTCTGGTGACGCCGGTGAACGACGCCCGGGTAGAAGTGCGCTTCATCTATATCCACCGCCCCTACGCGACGGACTCCTTCGAGTACATGGGAATCCAGGGTGCGATTGAAAGCACCAATGGCCAGCGCGGCCTGGAAGGGGACATTCCCATCTGGAGCAACAAGTTCCACCTGCGCAGCCCGGTACTGTGTGACGGTGACGGCCCCATCATGCGTTTCCGCAAGTACTTCTCCCAATTCTATGTGGGAGGGCCGTATCCCGATGAGGGCGGGCTGCCCACGGATCTCGAAGCAGTATCCTGACCGACACAATGCGCACGCGGCTGTGCGCCGCTGAACAGGAGTGATATGACATGGAAGCTGGCTTCCAGGGAAAGACCGCCGTGGTAACAGGTGGCGCCTCGGGTGTGGGGCGCTGCCTGTGTGAACTGTTTGCCCGCGAGGGTATGCATGTGGTGATGGCTGATATCGAGGCCTCCGCGCTGGAGACAGCCGCCGCCCAACTCAGGGAGGCAGGGCTGAGCGTTATCGGCGTGCAGGCGGATGTTGCCAGCCCTGATTCCATGGCTGCGCTGGAAGCGGCCAGCCGGGAGGCCTTTGGCAACGTCCACGTACTGTGCAATAACGCGGGCGTGGGTATCAAGGAAGCCCAGCGTCGCATGTGGACCCTCACGCCAAATGACTGGAACTGGGGCTTCGGCGTGAATGTGATGGGGGTGGCAAACGGTCTGCGCGCCTTCGTACCCAATATGCTGGCCCACGGTGAACCGGGCCATGTGGTGAATACCTCTTCCGGCAACGGTGGTCTTACCTCCATGCCCACCACGCCCATCTACGCCGCTACCAAGGCGGCGGTGACCAGCATGACGGAGGTACTGCATTACCAGTTCCTGATGGATGACGCCGCGCTGCAGGCGCACGTGCTGTTTCCGGGCCCACACATCGTCAATACCAATATCCTCAGTTCCATGCGCAACCGGCCCTCACACCTGCGTGACGACAACGAACCCGTGGCCTACACCACGATGGCGGAGCTGGCGAAAGCGTCGGGCTTTGAAAATATGCAGCTTACGCAGCCGGAGGAGGTGGCCGAGACCTGTTTGCAGGGAATCAGGGCGGGTAAATTCTGGATATTGCCGGCGAGTGAAGCCAACGACGCGCAACTGCGCAAGCGGACCGAATCCATTCTTGCGCGTGCCAATCCGGTGCTGCCCGGCTGAGCGCATGGGATCGCGACTCGCACAGTTTTGCATTGCGGTGACCGACCTCGAGCGCTCCGAGGAGTTCTATACGCAAGTGATGGGGCTCACGGTGCTGGACCGCATCGAAATCCCGGATGCGAAAGAAATTGTCCTCGGCTCAGAGGGCTCCAGCAGCAAGTTGCAGCTGGCGCAGAAGACCGCGCAGCAAGGCCCCATTGATCACGGCGATGAGGCCCTGTGGAAGTTCTATATCTACACTGACGACATTGAGGGGGTCTTCCGCGCGGCGGTGGAGTACGGCTGTGAGGTAGAAATGCGCCCAGCCCGGTTGCAGCAGTGGCCTGTGACCGTCGCCATGGTTTTCGACCCGGACGGGTATCGCATCGAGCTGCTGCAATCCCATTCCTGAAGTTTGCTTGCGTCGCAGGGAAGCGCATTTCCGGTAGACGTATTCCTGTGTCATGATTGCGGCTGATGCATTCCGTTTGAAATTTTCAGTATCACCGGCGGCGCTTGCGCCGTTTTTTTTGCGAATGAAATCTACACAAGGGTTCCTCGACACATGAAATTTGTCATTTCAATGGCCTTTTGCAAGAGCGAAGAAATACTCCCCCTGGCCCGGGCCGCTGAAGATCATGGCTGGGACGCGATCACCTTTTCCGACCATATCGTTCACCCGGAACGTATCACCACCGCCTACCCCTATACCGAAACCGGCGAGCGACGCTGGGAGGCGTTTACCGAATGGCCCGACCCCTGGGTGACGATCGGTGCCTGCGCCGCGGTGACCAAACGCATACGCTTTACCAATAACGTGTTCGTGCTGCCCATCCGCAATCCTTTCCAGGTGGCCAAGGCCGTGAGTACGGCGGCGGTGCTGTCGAATAACCGGGTAACGCTGACGATCGGGGTGGGCTGGAGTCGCGACGAGTACGAGTTGATGGGGCAGGACTTCCACACCCGCGGCAAACGCTGTGACGAGATGCTGGAGATACTGCCGCTGTTGTGGACCGGGGAGATGGTGGAATACCACGGCAAGTACTACGACTTTGACCGGCTGGAAATGAACCCGGCCCCCTCGGCCCCTATACCTGTCTGGGTGGGCGGCATATCCGCCGCGGCACACCGTCGCGCCGCGCGACTGGGGGACGGCTGGATCAGCGATCTGCAGTCCAGCGATGAAATTCTGCAAACCGTGGCAACGATCCAGGCCATGCGCGAGGAGTATGGGCGCAGCGAGCGCCCCTTTGAGGTAATGGCATCACCCAACGACGCCTGGGAAATTGAAGGCTACAAGCGCCTGCACGCCGGCGGCGTAACCCACCTCATGACGATGCCGTGGGTGTTCTATCACGGTGAAACACCGACCCTGGAGCAGAAGATAGACGGCATCCAGCGCTTCGCGGACGATATTATCACTAAGTTCAGATAGTTCGACGACGCACCGTTTATCGCCCGTCCCGGGCAGATCAATGCCTGGGATAACGAAGATTTTGTTCACGCGGTAAAGGCAACCCGGAAAAAGCAACTGCTCGTGGCAGGGGCTGTTACTGGGGTGTGTCAGTTTCCCGGTTTTATCAGCCCTGGAGGAAGACTATGAGGTATTTGTTGTCACCGATGCCTCCGGTACCTTCAACCTGATCCAGAGCTTTTGCGTACAGAAAGGCTGAATCGTGTTCTGTTGGCGTCAGTAGGTCGTTTGCTGCAGTGCATGCAAACTTGGGGCGTCTGGCGAGAGGGAGGTGGCACGCCGCGCTAGAGTTTGAGACGGTGTCTCACGGAAAAACCTCTTGTAGTACTGAGAAAATCGGCCCAGGTCGTAGAAGCCGCAGGTAATGGCGGCTTCTTTCACCAGAAGTGTATCCTTTTCGTTTTCAAGCAGCAGGCGGCGAACATTGTGAAGCCTCCGTTTCAGCAAAAATTCCCGAGCAGTTTGTTGGAAATTCTCGACAAAGGCCCGTTCGAGTGTGCGTTGGCTCACGGCAGCGGCCCGGTGGAGATCGTGCGTGGATATGTGTACGTTCGTGTCAGTTGCATTGAGCCAGTTCATGGCGCGACTCAGGGCGGTGATGCGTTTGGCAGGCGGTGGACAGCCGGGTCCTGCTTGGTTGATGACAAAGCTTAACCAGGACACCATATCGTCTTCAGCCTGCCTTAAAGCTACCTGCGTGTTGTTGGTATGCCAAACCTGGCAGCACTGTAAGAGACGTGATAGCCACGCACCGAAAGCTGCTATCGTCTCGCTGGATGTTGTGATCTGCCGGGATTGGGCGCATCGTTTCAGTTGCAGTAATTCACTGTCAGACAGGCGATTACGAGCGAAGCTCTTGTGGATCAACAGGGTGACATGCTCCTGTCCCGGCGCTATAACCGCGTGCAGTGCGCCGGCGTCAGAAAACGCAATGGTATTGACTGCAAACCGCTGTTTTCCAAAGGATGCGTCACCTGTCAAATGTAGAGGTATGCACAACGCATAGTAAGGAGCAGGTAACGCCCCTGTCGCGGTTACGCCGAACTGGAATGCCTCTTTATAAATTATGCAATGTGGCGTGAGCAGATACTGTAAGCGAGTGTGATACAGACGGGATGCCGCCTGGCATATGACGTCGACAGGTTGCAGAAAATTCTCGTGGAGTGAAGGGTCGGAAATTGTGACGCGACCTGCGATTGGCTCTGAATTGCGCGCCCCAGCTGAATTACTCGTCATCCTGACTCCTTGGCGTCGTACTCACCACGGATGGTTTCAGGATTTTAGTAAACTTTGTCGAAAAGTGCATAGCGACGGCGCAGACGAAACGTACAGGTCGCCGTTCGTATCGGGTAGCATCCAGAGTTTCGTTAACCCTAAGGGGACGAGATAGGGGCCTGTGGCTTGTTGAGGGGGCGGTACGCTCCCGTCTGCCAGACTGCATAAGGCACTCCCATCGACGAAGCATTCAACGAGGGCACTATGAGTAGCGCATCGGTTGGAGCAAGTGAGCGATTCTGGCTACCTGTTATCGGGCAGCGGTATGGGGCTTTGCGCGCCGGGCCTGCCGCAATTGCGCTACTTGCTGTGCTACTGGGCGCATCCCCGTCTCACGCTGAAGGGACTAACAATACACCGTCGGGGTCGAGTTATTCGCCGCCCGCCAAACCCTCCAGGCCCGACAGGGTCTATTTCGGGGAAACGCACTTACATACCTCGTATTCTACCGATGCAGGCATGATCGGCGCGACGCTTGGACCGGATGAGGCGTACCGTTTCGCTCGCGGTGAACAAGTTTTGTCCAATACCGGGTTGCCCGTACGTCTGCGCCGGCCTCTCGATTTCCTGGTGATTGCCGATCATGCCGAGAACCTGGGGCTGGCGCCGGCAATTGCGACTGATAATCCCTCGCTGCTCAGGAGCGAGTGGGGCCGCATGGTGCATGGCTTCGTAAAGCAGGGGACCGTTGAAGGGCAGGGCAAGGCGTATGATGCCTGGCTGGAGCGCATGAATGCTCTGGACGATCCCCTCGCCGAGTTGCCTGAACTGACGCAAACGATGTGGGGTAACCTCACCACTGCGGCAGAGACGTTTAACGATCCGGGCCTGTTTACTGCATTCATTGGTTACGAATGGACCAGCATGCCGGGCGGCAATAATCTGCACCGCAATGTTGTGTTTCGAGATGGCAAGGATCGTGCTGACCAGGTCGTTCCCATGTCCCAGTACGACTCCACTGATCCCGAGGCGCTATGGGCCTGGATGGCGAACTACGAGAGGCTCACGGGTGGTCGTGTTCTGGCAATCCCCCACAACGGCAATCTCTCGAATGGCCTGATGTTCGACGACGTCACGTTAACATCCAGGGAGCCGATCACCGCCGAATACGCTCGCGCACGTATGCGCTGGGAGCCGCTGTACGAGGTGACACAAATGAAGGGCGATGGCGAAGCCCATCCCTTGCTCTCCCCGGACGATGAGTTCTCAGACTTCGAGACCTGGGACAAGGCCAGCTTCGGCCCAAACCCGAAAACCCCGGAGATGCTGCCCAGAGAGTATGCGCGAGCTGCCTACAAACGTGGAATGCAGTACGCGAAAAAGCTTGGCACCAACCCCTTCAAGTTTGGACTTATTGGCTCGACAGATTCCCATACGGCATTGACCACTGCCGAAGAGGATAATTTTTTTGGTAAGGTTGCCGGCTTGGAGCCGAGTGATAATGCCATAAGGTTTGAAGAGGTGATTGCGGGTAGGTCGGCACCGGCGGGTTTCCAGATATACGCGCGTGAGACCAGTGCCTCAGGGCTCGCCGCGGTATGGTCCACAGAGAATTCGCGCGAGGCACTGTGGGACGCAATGTCCCGCAAGGAAGTCTATGCCACGACCGGAACCCGAATGGTGGTCAGGGTTTTCGCCGGGTTTGATTTCAATCAGCAAGATCTTGAATCGTCTCAATTCGCGACTATTGGCTACAAAGGCGGCGTTCCCATGGGAGGTGACCTGGTGCGGCCGGTTAGCGGCGCTAAGCCGGGGTTTTTGATCAAGGCGATGCGTGACCCGGACGGCGCGAACCTCGACAGGGTACAGGTGATAAAGGGCTGGCTGGATAGCGATGGCGAATTGCATGAAAAGGTGTTCGACGTTGCCTGGTCCGGCGATCGGAAACTGGACGATGCGGACAAGCTTCCAGCTGTCGGCAATACGGTGAATGTCGCTGACGCAAGTTACGTTAACAGCATCGGGGCGGCCTACCTGTCGACGTTTTGGGAAGATGACGCATTCGATCCCGATCGGTCGGCATTCTACTATGTCCGGGTGCTGGAGATTCCGACACCGCGGTGGACCACCCACGACGCCAAATTCTTCAGCAAGGCGCGTCCGGCGGATGTACCGGCGAGTATTCAGGAGCGTGCCTACACCACTCCGATCTGGTATCACCCGGAAGGGGATCTGCAATAAAGGGGGTTACAAGTACTTGCTAATGCCGTAGCGAGTAAATTTGTCCAGCTTCAAGTCACGGTTCTGATATGAAAAAATTTCCTCACAAATTACCTTCAAGGGCGGTTTCCGCCCTTGTCGTCAGCGCACTTCTGCTGGCAGGCGTTACCCATGCCGGGGAAAGCAACGGCTCAGATGAGTGGGAAGTCGAATTTTCATCCAATCTCTGGCTGCCTGAAACCACCACCCGCTTCGGGACACCGAATGGCGCGGCTGAAACAGTACTAAGCCTGAGCGATGCGCTGGACGCGCTGAACCTGGGTGCAATGTTCACACTGGCGGCAAGCAAAGACCGCTGGGCATTCGCGGCAGATGTAGTTTACCTTAACCTGGAGGCCGATGAGGCCACGCCGTTTGGCTTGCTGTTCGATCGACTTGAGAGCGAGACAACTCTGTTTATCCCCAGCGTCTATGGTTTCTATACCGCTTGGGAATGGGAACGTGGCGCCCTCGATCTGGGGTTTGGTGCGCGGCTCGTCGATTCCGAGAATGACGTTCGTCTTACAGCCGATGTAGCGCCAGAAGCGCGCGCCAGCCAGGAGGAACGCTGGGTTGATCCCCTGGTGGCCATCAGAGCGCGAGGCCAGATCGGAGAGAAATGGCTTGCCTCGTTCAGCCTGGATGCTGGTGCGCTGGGCGATACCGAAGGCACATGGCAGGCAGTCGCTCTGGTCGGTTACCAGATGACAGACGCCTGGACTCTGCGTGGTGGTTACCGGCATCTCTATATCGCTCGGGATACCAACCAGGGGCCCTATGATT
>CAZFJQ010000044.1:0-30106 GCA_964519755.1 uncultured Halioglobus sp. | reverse complement strand
GGTCGCCGCCAGTGAACGCAGGTAGTAGGTGGTTTTCAGGCCGCTGTACCAGGCCATACGGTAAGTGACATCAAGCTTCTTGCCGCTGGCGTTGTTGATGTACAGGTTCAGCGATTGCGCCTGGTCTATCCACTTCTGCCGTCGGCTGGCCGACTCTACCAGCCAGCGCGGCTCCACTTCGAAGGCAGTGGCATAGATAGCCTTGAGATCGTCAGGCACCCTGTCGATGGCCTGCACGCTGCCGTCGTAGTACTTGAGGTCGTTGACCATCACGCTGTCCCAAAGGCCGCGTGCTTTCAGGTCGCCCACGAGATATGGGTTGACCACGGTGAACTCGCCGGACAGATTGGATTTTACATACAGGTTCTGGTAAGTCGGCTCAATCGACTGCGAGACACCGGTAATATTGGCGATGGTGGCGGTGGGCGCGATTGCCATCACGTTGGAGTTGCGCATACCGCGCGCCCTTACCGTTTCGCGCAGGCTCTGCCAGTCCAGCGTCTGGCTTCGGTCCACCTGCAGGTACTTCTCGCCGCGCTGTTCGCTGAGTATATCCAGGGAGTCGATCGGGAATATACCGCGGCTCCACAGTGACCCTTCGTAGCTGGAATAGGCACCGCGCTCTGCTGCGAGCTCGCTGGATGCCTGAATGGCGAAGTAGCTGACCGCCTCCATGGACTGGTCGGCGAACGCGACCGCCGCATCCGAGCTGTAGGCCAGGTGCTGCCTGTACAGCGCATCCTGAAAGCCCATCACGCCAAGACCCACCGGACGGTGCTTGAAATTGGAGTTCTGCGCGGAATCCACCGAGTAGTAGTTGATGTCGATGACGTTGTCGAGCATGCGCACCGCGGTGCGCACGGTTTTTTGCAGCTTTTCCAGGTTCAGGCCGTTCTCATCGATATGCTGTGGCAGGTTGACCGACCCGAGATTACAGACGGCGATTTCCTCGTCTGCCCGAGTGTTCAGGGTGATCTCGGTGCACAGGTTGGAAGAGTGCACGACGCCCACGTGCTGTTGCGGGGAGCGCAGGTTGCAGGGATCCTTGAAGGTCATCCATGGATGGCCCGTTTCAAACAGCATCGCCAGCATTTTACGCCACAGGTTCTCGGCCTTGACCCGCTTGAACAGTTTCAGCTCGCCGCTGCGTGTCATCTCTTCGTACTGCGCGTAGCGCTCCTCGAAGGCCTGGCCGTAGAGATCGTGCAGGTCGGGCGCATCGTTGGGTGAAAACAGGGTCCACTCTCCGCCATCGAAAACCCGCTTCATGAACAGGTCCGGGATCCAGTTGGCGGTGTTCATATCGTGCGTGCGCCGCCGGTCGTCGCCGGTGTTCTTGCGCAATTCAACGAACTCCTCGATATCCAGGTGCCAGGTCTCGAGGTAGGCACACACCGCGCCCTTGCGCTTGCCACCCTGATTCACAGCCACGGCGGTATCGTTGACAACCTTCAGGAATGGCACAACGCCCTGTGACTTGCCGTTGGTGCCCTTGATGTAGGCACCGAGTGCTCGCACGGGTGTCCAGTCGTTGCCGAGGCCGCCGGCGAACTTCGACAGCATGGCGTTGTCCTGGATCGCCCCGTAAATGCCGCGCAGGTCATCCGGGACGGTGGTGAGGTAACAGGAGGAGAGCTGCGGCCGCAGGGTGCCCGCATTGAACAGCGTCGGCGTAGAGCTCATGTAGTCGAAAGACGACAGCAGCTGGTAGAACTCGATCGCACGCGTGTTCCTGTCGGCCTCTTCTACCGCCAGGCCCATGGCCACGCGCATGAAAAAGATCTGCGGCAGCTCTATGCGGGTGTCCTTGCTGTGAATAAAGTAGCGGTCGTACAGGGTTTGCAGCCCGAGGTAGGTAAACTGCAAATCCCGCTCCGGAAGCAATGCCTGGCCGAGCTGTACCAGGTCGAACTCCTTGAGTTGTGGCGCGATAAGCTCAAGCTCCACGCCTTTTTCTATATACGCCGGCAGTGCCTGCGCATACAGGGTATGCATATCCGCCTGGGTGGCGCTGTCAGCCACCTCGAGGAATGACAGCGCCTCTGCACGTAGCGTGTCGCACAACAGGCGGGCCGCCACGTAGCTGTAGTTCGGCTCCTGCTCAATCAGGGTGCGCGCGGTGATGACCAGGCAGGTGCTCAACTCGCCGGCAGTGACGCCATCGTAGAGATTCTTCAGTGCCTCATCGAGGATCTCGGTTTCACTGACATCGGTGAGATCGGTGCAGGCCTCCGTCACGATTGTATGCAGGCGATCGAGGTCCAGCGGTGCCCGGGTGCCATCCGCCTGCACTACCGTGATGTTGCCGGCGGCTTTCTGGGTGGCGGGTGAAAGGGCCTGCTTGGCAGCGCGCTTGCGCGCCTGCTCTTCACGGTAGATCACGTAATCGCGGGCGATCTTGTGCTCGCCTGAACGCATCAGGGCGAGTTCCACCTGGTCCTGGATATCTTCAATATGAATAGTGCCGCCGGAAGGCATTCGACGCTGGAATATAGCCACTACCTGTTCGGTAAGGCGTGCCACGGTCTCGTGAATACGGCTTGAGGCGGCGGCATTGCCGCCCTCGACGGCGAGAAACGCCTTGGTGATCGCGACCGATATTTTGCTGGCCTCGAAGGTCACCACGGTGCCATTGCGCTTGATAACGCGCAGTTTGCCCGGTGCGGTAGCGGCGATATTGCCGCTGACGGTGGTGGCTCCAGGGGGTACTGTGGTGGTTTCGGCGGTGGCGCCTTCCTGGTTGATCTCTGTTTGCATGTCGTCTCCGGTACTGGCGCTAGGGCCCTTATTGTTCTGAGTGGCAATCTGGGCAAAAACAGCGACCCCGGTCGAGTCGCCCGACGATTGCGGGCGTCCCTGCGGTGGGCGGGAGAATGTTCCCTTTGGCGGCCGTCAGCAGCTGGCCCGTCGGGGCTGTGGCTGTGACTGTTATGCAGGCAATTATTTAGCCGCTATACCCTATATATTGGGGTAACTGCTTCACTCAACTACAAGATAATGCGGCCTCGGGCGCAATGCAAGGGTAACTATCTGGGTTTATTCTGTGGATAAAGTGTTGATTGTTATGTGTGTCTGCGCCCACTAACCGTACAGGCCCTGATTTCACTGCGGGGGCAGGTGGGAGAGCTCTCGCGAAGCCCGATTGCAGGGCCATCAACTCATTTTTTATATAAACGAGACTTTATATATTGTCAGGTTCTTAGGGTCGCCGGGTGCTGCTCCCGATACCATTCACCGGCCCGGATACCCGGCCCGGCGTCGGCGAACATCAGCCGAGCAGCATCTCCAGCAGGGCCTTCTGCGCATGCAACCGGTTTTCTGCCTCTTCCCAGATGACCGTGTCGGGTGCGTCCATCAACTCGGCACTGATCTCTTCGCCACGGTGCGCGGGCAGGCAGTGCATGTACAGTGCATCGGGTGCCGCCTCGGCCAGCAGCGCGCCGTTGATCTGGTAGGAGGCAAAGTGCCGCCTGCGCTCCGCCTGTTCCTGTTCTTGTCCCATCGAAGCCCAGACATCGGTTACCAGCAGGTCTGCACCCCGCGCGGCGAGCAGTGGGTCGTGCTCGATGCGCACGCGGTCACTGTTTGCCTCGAGCAACTCTGCATTGGGCTCGAAACCCGCCGGGCAGGCGATACGCAGCTCAAAATCAAATTGCCGCGCAGCATTGATGTAAGACTGGCACATGTTGTTACCGTCACCCACCCAGCAGACGCTGCGCCCGGCGATACTGCCGCGGTGCTCGTACCAGGTCTGCATGTCTGCCAGCAACTGGCAGGGGTGGTACGCATCGCTCAGCGCGTTGATCACCGGCACCGAGGAGTGGGCCGCAAAGCGTTCCACAATGGCGTGTCCATAGGTCCTGATCATGACGATGTCTACCATGGAGGAAATAACGCGCGCGCTGTCCTCCACGGGCTCGCCGCGGCCGAGCTGCGTGTCCTGCGGTGAGAGGAACATCGCGTGTCCGCCAAGCTGCGCCATTCCGGCCTCAAAAGACACCCGGGTACGGGTGGAGGATTTCTCGAAGATCATGCCCAGCACCTTGCCTGCAAGGTGCCGCCGGGCGGTGCCCTCGCGGTGCTCCCGTTTCATCTCTATCGCCCGTTGGAGCAGTCGCTGCAGTTCCCCGGGGCTGAAATCCGTGAGTGTTAGAAAATGTCGAACCTCTGGCATCCTGCGCACCTTGCCGATAAATGATTGCCGATACTATTGCCGATGAGCCTCAGGCGCGCGTGCGCAACAGCGATACGAGACTCATCGCCAGCTCGCGTGCCTGCTCTTCATTGATGATCAGTGGTGGTAGCAAGCGAATGGTGCTGCCCGCTGTCACGTTGATGAGCAGGCCGGCTTCAAGGGCCTGCTGTACCAGGCCGTCGGCGTTGCCGTTCAACTCAAAGCCGAGCATCAAACCCTTGCCGCGCACCTCGGTAATTTGTCTGGCTGCGGCGGGCTCCGCGAGCAGCGTTGCGCGGATTACCTCTCCCATGCTGGTGGCATTTGCCATCAGGCCCTGGGCGGTAATGGTCTCGATCACCGCCAGGGCAGTTGCGCACACCAGGGGGTTGCCGCCATAGGTTGAACCGTGGTGGCCCGCTTGCAGAACTTGCGCCGCGGGGCCGCGCGCCAGGCATGCGCCAATGGGTACGCCGTTGCCAAGCCCCTTGGCCGTGGTCACCACGTCGGGCAGGAATCCCATATCCTGGTAGGCGAAGTACGTGCCGGTGCGGCCATTACCGGTTTGCACTTCATCCAGTATCAGCAGCCAACGGTTGTCGTCGCAGAGTGTCCGTACCGCCTGCAGGTAGTCGGCGCCCAGTGGATTGACGCCGCCCTCACCCTGAATCGGCTCGGCCATGAAGGCGACGACGTCGGGGTTGTTGGCTGCGATCTGGCGCAGGGCGTCGATATCATTGCGTGGCGCGCGGATAAAGCCGCTGACCAGTGGCTCGAAGCCGGCCTGGATCTTGCGGTTTCCGGTCGCGCTCAGCGTGGCCAGTGTGCGACCGTGAAAGGCGCCTTCCAGTACCACAATGGCGGGTTTCCCCACGCCCCGTTGATGCCCGTACAGGCGCGCGAGCTTGATCGCCGCCTCATTCGCCTCGGCGCCGGAATTCCCAAAAAAACAGGTGTCCATGTCGGCGAGTTGTGTCAGCCGCGAGGCGAGTTGTTCCTGCGCTTCTATGCGATAGAGGTTTGAGCTGTGGACCAGCTTGTCGGCCTGTTCGCGAATGGCCGCGGTCACGGCCGGATGCGCGTGGCCCAGTCCGTTCACCGCGATCCCTGCAATCGCGTCGAAGTACCGCCGCCCTTCGGTGTCGTACAGGTAAACGCCCTCGCCGTGACTGAACGTCACGGGCAGTCTGGCGTAGGTCTGCATCAGCGACGACATGCTTGTGCCCCTCCCAAAAACGCAAAAAGGCAGCACAAGCCGCCTCAAGAGCGGTCACTATAGCCCCAAGCGTGACCCTTGGCAACGCGACAGGCGCGCCCGTATTACGCACTCTTTGGTGGGCCGGGGTAGCAAGGGGCACTTAAAAAATTGCAGACTGGATGTGTATAGTCCAAGACAAGCGGGTTTGAATCCGCTATAAACGCCGATTTTGGCGGGCGCCACCCTGGCGCCGTTAAGTTACGCGATGGAGACGGCCATGGATGCAGAGCACGACCCCTGGAGTATTGCCGATGCCGCGAAACTGTATGGCGTGGCGGACTGGAGTGCGGGGTATTTCGGCGTCTCGACTGCGGGAGAGGTAGAGGTTATTGCTCCCGGGCTCGACGGTGCGCGCGTGTCCCTGATGGACGTGGTGCACGGTATGCACGGTCGCGGCCTCGACATGCCGGTGCTGCTGCGCATTGAAAACCTGCTCGATCACAGGATCGGCCTGCTCAACGAGTCCTTTGCCAACGCCATCAAAAAAACCGGGTACCGCAATCATTACCGAGGGGTCTTCCCCATCAAGGTCAACCAGCAATCGCCGGTCGTGGAGGAGATCGCGCGCTTCGGCGCCCGCTACCACCACGGCCTGGAGGCGGGCAGCAAGGCGGAACTGGTGATTGCGCTGGCAAGCCTCGCCAACGACGACAGCTACATCATCTGCAATGGCTACAAGGACGAGGAATTCATCGATCTCGGCTTGTGCGCGCGCCAGCTCGGCATACCCTGTTTTTTCGTCGTGGAGACGCTGTCCGAATTACGCCTCATCATCCAGCGCAGCAAGCTGCTCGGGGTATCTCCGCTGATCGGGCTGCGCGTCAAGCTGTCGGCGGAGGTGGACGGCCACTGGAGTGAGGATAGTGGTGATCGCAGCCTGTTCGGGTTGTCGGCCGGCCAACTGATAGACGTGGTCGACCAGTTGCGCGCCGAAGACATGCTCGAGTGCCTGCAACTGCTGCATTTCCACCAGGGCTCCCAGATTCCCAATATCGGCAACATTCGCAACGGTGTGCTCGAGGCCGTGCGTTACTACGTGGACCTGGTGGCCGAGGGCGCTCCCATGGGGCACCTCGACGTCGGTGGCGGCCTGGCGGTGGATTACGAAGGCGCCAACGCCAACGATGTGCACAGCAAGAACTACGCACTGGAGGAGTATTGCCTCGATATCCTCGAGGCGATCACGGAAATTCTCGACCCGCTGGAGATCCCGCACCCGGTGTTACTGTCTGAATCGGGCAGGGCGACCGTTGCCTACTCGTCGATTCTATTGTTCAACATACTGGACGTGACACATTTTGAGCCGGGACCGCTGCCCGCGGCAGTGCCCTCCGACAGCCGCGAGCCGCTACCGCGGATGTTTGAGCTTTACCAGAACCTGGACCTGCACAACGTACAGAAGAGCTACAACAGCGCGCGTTACTATCGCGACGAAATTCGCGAGCAACATCGCTGGGGACATTTCAGCCTGCGCGAGCGGGCGCTCGCCGATAACCTGTACCTGGCGATTGCCCAGGGTATTGTCAAGCTGCTGCCGCGGCTGGATCGCGTGCCGGAGGATCTGGAGGAGCTGCGCGACGATATTACGGACATTTTCTACGGCAACTTCAGCGTCTTTCAGTCACTGCCCGATTCCTGGGCTATCGACCAGATTTTCCCTGTGATGCCCCTGCACCGGCTGGATGAAGAGCCCTTGCGCCAGGCGATCTTTGCGGATTTGACCTGCGATTGCGATGGCAAACTCGATCATTTCATCGGCGGCCGCAAGAACCTGCCGGTGCATGGATTCAACGAAGAGCAGGGCTATTACTTCGGGGTTTTCCTGGTGGGGGCCTACCAGGAAACGCTCGGCGACCTGCACAACCTGTTTGGCGATACCAACGTCGTCAGCATCCGTATCAATGCCGACAGTAGTTTCGATTTTGCCAGAGAGCTGCACGGCGACAGCATCGCGGATGTGCTGAGCTATGTGGAGTACACGCCGGCACGCTTGCAGGAGCAGTTGCGCGACCGGGCGGAGCAGGCAGTGCGCAGCGGCGTCATCGACGTGGCCACGCGACAGAAGATACTGGAGGCCTTTGCCGCAAGTTTGCGCGGCTACACCTATTATGAACCCTGAATACATCCTACGGAGGTGCGCATGTCGAAAGTTCTGATTATCGGTGCGGGAGGCGTGGGCGGTGTGGTCACGCACAAGTGTGCCCAGCTGCCCGAGATCTTCAGCGAGATCGTGTTGGCCAGCCGCACCGAGTCGCGCTGCCGGAAGATTGCCGAACAGATCGAGAGGCCGGTTCGCACCGCTCAGGTTGATGCCGACAATGTGCCCGAACTGGTGGCGTTGTTGCGCGCCGAGAAGCCCGCGCTGGTAATCAATGTCGCTCTTCCCTACCAGGACCTCACGATTATGGACGCCTGTCTGGAGGTGGGGGTGGCATACCTGGACACCGCCAACTATGAACCGCAGGATACCGCCAGGTTCGAGTACCACTGGCAGTGGGCCTACCACGACCGCTTCCGCGAAGCCGGCCTGACGGCGATACTCGGCTGTGGTTTCGATCCGGGCGCGACCAATGTCTTCACTGCCTATGTTGCCAAGCACTATTTTGACGAGATCCACTACCTGGATATCATCGATGTCAACGGTGGCGATCACGGCTACCCCTTCGCCACCAACTTCAACCCCGAGATCAATATTCGTGAGGTCACCGCGGAGTGTCGACACTGGGAGGAAGACGCATTTGTCGCCACGCCGCCGATGTCGCGGAAAGAACGCTTTACCTGTCCGGAAAACATCGGCAGCTTCGATATTTACCGCATGTATCACGAAGAGCTGGAATCGCTGAGTAAGCACTTTCCGACGCTGCGCCGGGCACAATTCTGGATGAGCTTCTCCGACAACTATCTCAAGCACCTCGAAGTGTTGGGAAATGTCGGCATGACGGGCATCGATGCGGTTGAATTCCAGGGCCAGCAGATTGTGCCCATCCAGTTTCTCAAGGCACTGTTGCCTGACCCGGCCAGCCTCGGGCCGCGTACGCACGGCAAGACCTGCATCGGCTGTCTGGTGCGCGGTGTGAAAGATGGCGCGGAGAAATCGGTGTACATCTACAACATCTGTGATCACCAGGCCTGCTATGCCGAGGTGCAGTCGCAGGCGATTTCCTACACCACGGGCGTGCCTGCGATGATCGGCGCGAAGCTGTTCCTCGAGGGTCACTGGACGCGTCCGGGGGTATGGAACGTGGAGCAATTCGATCCGGACCCGTTCATGCAGGCCATGCAGGAAAACGGGCTGCCCTGGACGGTGATCGAAGACCCGGGGTTTGCGCTCGATTGATGGAAAGTGCCTCATTCAGTGCCTTCGACCCGGCGCGGGTACCCTCGCCCTGCTTTGTCGTCGATGAAGTGGCGGTGGAGCGCAACCTGCAGGTGCTTGAGCGGGTGCGGCGGGAGAGCGGTGCGAAAGTACTCAGCGCGCTGAAGGCGTTTTCACTCTGGCATCTGGCGCCGCTTGTGTCGCGCTATCTTGATGGTATCTGCGCCAGTGGCTACAACGAAGCGCGTCTCGGCCGCGAAGAGTACGGCGGCGAGGTGCACGTCTATAGCGCCGCATTCAGCGATGCCGACCTCGCGCGCGTACTGCCGCTGGCCGATCACCTGGTACTGAACTCAATGCAGCAGTGGCAGCGCTTCGAGGCTCAGCTGCTGGCCGAGAAGTCGCGTCGTCCCTCTCTCAGCTTCGGCCTGCGCATCAACCCGGAGCACTCCGAGGGCGCGGTGCCGATCTACGACCCCTGTGCGCCCTGTTCGCGCCTGGGCATACCTCTCGGGCAGCTACCCGGGGTACTGCCGGACGCGATAGAGGGCCTGCACTTCCACGTGTTGTGCGAACAGAATTTTGAGCCGCTGGGACGCACGCTGGATGTGGTGGAGCGCAGGCTTGCCCCCTTGCTCGCGACGCTCAAGTGGGTCAATTTCGGTGGAGGCCACCACATCAGCGCCCCGGGCTACGAGGTGGACGCGCTGATCGCGCGGGTGCGCGAATTTGCCAACCGCTACGACGTGCAGGTTTACCTCGAACCCGGCGAGGCGGTGGCTATTCGCAGCGGCGTGCTGGTGACCGAAGTGCTGGACACCGCTTTCAATGGCATGCCGCTGGCTATTCTGGATACCTCGGCAACCTGCCATATGCCCGACGTGCTGGAGATGCCCTACCGTCCCGGGGTGTTCGGCGCCGGGGGGCCGGATGAACTGGCGCACACTTATCGCCTCGGTGGCATGACCTGCCTGGCGGGCGACGTGATCGGCGATTACAGTTTTGCCGCGCCGCTGGCCGTGGGCGATCGCCTGGTTTTCGATGACATGGCGCATTACACCATGGTGAAAACCACAACGTTCAACGGTATCAACCTGCCGAGTATTGCAATCTGGAACAGTCGCACCGACGCCTTGCAGGTTATCCGGCGATTCGGCTTCGAGGATTTCAAGAGCCGTCTCTCCTGATTAGCGAAGTTCAGGGCCGGGTTTGGCAGCAGTTCCCGGTTGCGGGCGCGTTGGGCGCATTCGCGGAACGGTAAAAGCGCTTGACGAGCAATCGCAGGGCGATTTGAGTTAAACTATGGGCACGTTGGAACAGGAGCGAAAGGCTGAAAAGCCCGGGAGAAAAACATGGATATTATGGATACCATTAAAGAGCAGATAGAGGAAAATGGCATTCTGCTTTACATGAAAGGCTCGCCGAATCAGCCCCAGTGTGGGTTCTCGGCGCGCACCGTGCAGGCGTTGATGGCCTGTGGCGAGCGCTTTGCCTACGTGGATATTCTCAGCAATCCGGACATCCGCAGCAATCTCCCCAAGTACGCCAACTGGCCCACCTTTCCCCAGTTATGGGTAGATGGTGAACTGATCGGCGGGTGCGACATTGTCACGGAGATGTTCGAAAATGGCGAACTGCAAACGCTGATCAAGCAATCTGCCGCTGCCGCGACAACCGAAGAGGATGCGGCGCCAGACTCTCATTGATTTCTGCTATCGAGGCCATGCGCAGTTTCAATTGGGCACCCCGGCCGGGATAGATAGTATGGAGTTTTCGCGCTCGCTCTTCCGGCGGGCGTTTTTTGTCAACCTCCCAAGGAGAATAGTTACATGGGCGTGTTAGTTGGTAAGCCTGCACCAGATTTTGATGTCGCTGCGGTTCTGGGTTCCGGAGAGATAGTCGATTCCTTCAAACGGTCGGAAGCCATGGCCGAGAAGTACGGGCTGGTTTTTTTCTACCCGCTCGATTTCACCTTTGTCTGCCCCTCGGAGCTTATCGCGCTGGACAAGCGGATGGACAAGTTCCGCGAGCTCGGGGTTGAAGTCGTCGCGGTATCCATCGATTCCCAGTTCACGCACAATGCGTGGCGCAACACGGCGGTGAACGACGGCGGTATCGGTGCGGTGAGCTACACGATGGCGGCCGATGTGAATCATGACATTTGTCGCGCCTACGATGTCGAATCCGCCGGGGGTGTCGCCTTCCGCGGCGCGTTCCTGATAGATCGCGAGGGGTTGGTTCGCGCGCAGTTGATCAACGACCTGCCCCTGGGGCGCAACATCGACGAACTCATCCGCCTGGTAGAGGCGCTGCAATTCACCGACGAACACGGGGAAGTCTGTCCCGCCGGCTGGAAACAGGGTGACAGCGGTATGGAAGCATCGCCCGGCGGCGTGGCGAAGTACCTGACGGAGAACGCGGAGGCGCTGTAAGGCCCCCGGCTGCAGGGAACCTGAAAGCGGGTCAAGGCCCGCTTTTTTGTCTCTTGCGCAAACGCGATTCCACCAGCGGCAAGCGATCATTCCCGAAGTACATATCATCGCCATCGATAAATAGTGTCGGTGAGCCGAATCCGCCGCGTTCGATAAGCTCATCGGTATTGGCGCGCAGGCGATCCTTGCAGGCCTGGTCGTTGATAGCAGCAAAGAACGCGTGCGTATCCAGGCCCGTGCTGACGCAGATGTCAGCGAGCACCGAATCATCGGAGATGTCCGGGTTGTCGCCGTTCCAGTAGGTTTCGAAGACGGCGCGCGAGTAAGGTACCAGCAGGTCGAGTTCTCCCGCGTAAAGCGCTCCGCGCATGGCTTTGACACTATTGATTGGGTGACCCGCCGGCATGCGCACGGTTAGGCCGCACAGGTTTGCCCAGTCCTGCAGGTCTTTGAGGTAGTAGTTGAGCCGGCGCGGATTCTCACCCTGGAACATGGCCTCACGCGCCGCATACAGCTCGCGGTTTACCGCGTTGAAGACACCACCCACCAGAATCGGGCGCCACCGGATGGGTACGTCCAGCGCTGCGGCCATGGGCTGGATACGGGTAAAGGCGAAGTAGCTCCAGGGGCTGGAGCAGTCGTAAAAAAATTCCAGATCGGGTGTGTCAGGCATACGCATTCCCCAGGCCACGGCGGGGCGAGAAGCTTAGCACACGCCCCGGGACGATCGGTTATAATCGCGGCTTTGCGCGGTCGGGAAGCGGGTTATATGGACTTGGATCAGTACATGCACGAGGTCGGCGAGTCGGCGAGACAGGCTGCTCGCGAGCTGGCGTCCTCTGCGACCAATGTGCGCAATGCGGCTTTGCTGGCCGCGCACGATGCGCTCGACGGCGCTCGCGCGCGGCTGATCGAGGCGAATGGCGAAGACCTGGAACGCGGAGCGGTGGCCGGGCTGGATGCAGCGCTCATGGATCGCCTGGCGCTGACACCGGTGCGCATCGACGCGATGCTGGAGGGCTTGCGCCAGGTGGCCGCGTTGCCGGACCCGATTGGCACGATCACCGACCTGCAGCGCATGCCCAGCGGTATCCAGGTCGGACGCATGCGCGTGCCCCTGGGTGTGGTTGGCATCATTTACGAATCGCGGCCAAACGTAACGGTCGAGGCGGCGAGCCTGTGCCTGAAATCGGCCAACGCGACGATACTGCGCGGCGGCTCGGAGGCGCTGGCCTCCAACTGCGCAATCGCCGAGTGCCTGGTTGAAGGCATTCGCGCGGCGGGGTTGCCGGCCGCCAGCGCCCAGGTGGTGCAGACAGCGGATCGCTCGGCGGTCGGCCGCCTGATCAGCATGCCCGAGTACGTGGACGTGATTATTCCCCGCGGCGGTAAAAGCCTGATCGAGCGCGTTAGCCGGGAGGCCCGGGTGCCGGTGATCAAACACCTCGACGGTGTGTGCCACGTTTACATCGATGAGGGCGCCGATCACGGCATGGCGCTGGCGATTGCATTGAACGCCAAGACCCAGCGCTATGGCACCTGTAACACGATGGAAACACTGTTGGTGGCGGCCGCCGAGGCCCCTGTCCTGCTGCCGGAGCTGGCCCGCGCTTTCGCCGCAGCCGGTGTTGAGTTGCGCGGCTGTGAGCGCACCAGGCAGTGGCTTCCCGATGTGCTGGAGGCGAGCGAACAGGACTGGCACGAAGAGTACCTCGGGCCGGTGCTGGCCCTGCGGGTGGTCGATGGTATCGATGCCGCAATGGCGCATATCGAGACCTACGGTTCGCGCCATACAGACAGCATTGTGACGCGCGACCATGCGCGGGCGATGCGCTTCCTTCGTGAAGTGGATTCCAGCTCCGTGATGGTCAATGCCTCGACCCGCTTTGCCGATGGTTTTGAGTATGGCCTGGGAGCGGAAATCGGGATTTCGACCGACAAACTGCACGCCCGCGGCCCGGTCGGCCTCAAGGGCCTCACGTCGCAAAAATACGTGGTGCTGGGCGAGGGGCAGATTCGCTCTTGAGGAGCGACGCGCAGGCGCCGATCGGCGTGTTCGGTGGCACGTTTAATCCCGTGCATTACGGGCACCTGCGCTCCGCGCTGGAGCTGGCGGAACGACTGGACCTGGCGCATGTCAGACTGATGCCGAGCGCTGTGCCCCCGCACCGTGAGCCCCCGGGCTGCAGTGCGGCGCACCGCGCCGCCATGGTCGAACTCGCGATTGCCGGAGAACCGCGTCTGCTGTGCGACAGGCGTGAACTGCAGCGGCCCGGACCGTCCTACACCGTCGACAGCCTGATCGAATTGCGCCAGGAGTTCGGCGCGGCGCGAAGCGTGTGCCTGGTGCTTGGCTGCGATGCGCTGCTGGGTATCAACGGTTGGCACCGCTGGCAGGATCTGCTGTCGCTCGCCCATATTGTGGTGATTGCACGCCCCGGCTGGGAGCTCCCTGAAGAGGGCGTTGTTGCCCGGTGGCTGGGCCAGCACCGCCTGCGGGCGGTGCGGGAGCTTCACGGCAGGCCCTGCGGCGGCATCCTGGTGGAAAAACTGCGGCCGCTGGCCATTTCCTCCAGCGAAATCCGTGAACTGCTGGTATCCGGGCGGTCGGCACGCTACCTTATGCCGCAGGATGTGGTCGATTACATTGAAACCCGACACCTTTATCGATGAGTAATGAATCTGTGCGAGCAAACACAATCGAAGCCTGCCAATGAATGCCGATGAACTGGTCTCCCTGGTGGAGTCTTCCCTGGAGGATCTGAAGGCAGTCAACACCGTCACCCTCGATGTCCGCTCGCTGACGGACGTGATGGAGTACCTGGTGGTGGCGAGCGGTACCTCCAACCGGCATGTGAAGTCGCTGGCGGTGAATCTCGCGGTGGAAACCAAGAAACAGGGCGTGCGTCCGCTCGGCGTGGAAGGCGAGGACGCGGGTGAGTGGGTGCTGGTGGATTATGGCGATGTGGTTGTGCATGTGATGTTGCCTGCCACCCGCGATTTCTACGACCTGGAACGTCTCTGGACGGACCACGAAATCGTCACCTGATGCGTCTCACAGTGATTGCTGTCGGCACGCGCATGCCGGGATGGATTGCCCAGGGGATAGCCGAGTACCAGAAACGCCTGCCGCGCGAATTGCAGCTTGCCTGGCGCGAGATACCGGTAGCGCGGCGCGTTGGCGACGCCGGAGTCGAAGAGTTGTGCGCTCGCGAGGGCGCAAAGATACTGAAGGCGCTGCCCGCGGGCGACCGGGTTGTCGCGCTGGATGTCGGCGGCCGACGGGTGTCTACCGAAGCCCTCGCCGGCGAGCTCAGGAGCTGGCTGATGTCAGGTGAGAACTACAGCTTTCTTGTCGGTGGCCCGGATGGCCTGGCCCCTGCGTGCCTTGCTCGGGCCGATCAGCGCTGGTCCCTGAGTGACCTTACCCTGCCGCACCCACTGGTGCGCGTCATACTGGCCGAACAGCTCTACCGGGCTTGGACAATCGTCGCCAGACATCCGTATCATCGATCCTAGTCTCAACGCTTGCCGCCCAGGCCACTCTATTGATGTCCACCAAAATCACGCTGAAGGACCAACACCGGGAATCGCGCATTTTCAGCACGCGAACGGTTACCGCCCTGGGTTTCGTGGTGTTGCTGATGGGTGTGCTGTTGGCTCGTTACCACACGCTGCAGATCAACGAATACGAAATCTACCAGACGCAGTCGGAACGCAACCGGGTGCAGTTGCAGCCCCTGCCTCCCAAGCGCGGCCTGATCTTCGACCGCAACGGCATCCTGCTGGCGGATAACCGCCCCAGCTTTATATTGTCTATCGTGCGCGAGCGCGTGGATGGCCTGGAGGAAACCCTGGCAGAGTTGAACACGCTGGTGTCTATCTCGGACGATGACGTCAGGACTTTTCGCAACAAGCTGGCGCGCAGCCGCCCCTACGAAGCTGTACCGCTGCGTTTTCGCCTGAACGAGGAAGAACGTGCGCTGCTCGCCGTCAACCAGCATCGCTTGCCGGGCATCGTGGTCGACGCGCAGCTGCTGCGTCACTACCCGCACGGAGAGCTGTTTTCGCACGCCGTGGGCTACGTCGGTCGTATCAATGAGCGCGAGGTGCTGAAACTCGATGAGACCAACTATCGCGGCACCTTTCATGTCGGCAAGGTTGGCGTGGAAAAATACTACGAAGACACCCTGCACGGCACGGTCGGTTATCAAAACGTGGAGTCCAATGCGCATGGTCGCGTGCTGCGGGTACTGGAGCGTTTTGCGCCGGAGCCGGGCAATGATCTCACGCTGCATCTCGATTATTACCTGCAGAAAGCCGCCAGGGAGGCGCTGGGAGACCAGCGGGGCGCGGTGGTCGCCATAGACCCCCACACCGGTGGCGTGCTGGCACTGGTCTCCACGCCGGGCTTCGATACCAACCTGTTCGTCAACGGCATCAGCACCCGCGAGTATTCCGCGCTGAGGGATTCTCCGGATGTCCCGCTGTTCAATCGCGCGGTGCAGGGTTCGTATCCGCCCGGCTCGACGGTAAAACCCTTTATGGCAATGGCCGGGCTCGAGTCTGGCCTGGTCACCGCGGAAACCACCGTGGCCGACCCGGGGTGGTACAAGCTGCCCGGCGATTCGCGGCTCTACCGTGACTGGACACTGCGCATACGGGGCACCGGCCATGCGCCCCAGGTGGATATGGAGATGGCCATAGCGGAGTCCTGCGACGTCTATTTTTACGATCTCGCACGACGCCTGACGATCGACGGTATGCATGAGTACCTGTCACCGTTCGGTTTTGGCTCGCCGACGGGCGTGGACACAACCAATGAGCGAAGAGGTGTCTTGCCTTCTACTGCCTGGAAGCGTCGCGAGATGGCGCAGGCGTGGTACCCGGGTGAGACCATAAGCGCGGGAATCGGACAGGGCTACTGGCTGTCTACGCCCATGCAACTCGCCGCGGCGACCGGCGTGCTTGCCAGCCGCGGAGAGCGCCACGCCCCGCGGCTGCTGAAGGCCATCAATGGCGAGCCCGTCCAGGTGCCCGGGCAGTCCCGGCTTGAGTTCAGCAACGACGACTGGGATGTGGTCTTCAACGGTATGCGCGAGGTCGTGCACGGCAAGCGGGGTACCGCCAAGTCCCTCGCGGATGACATTCGCTATGAAATGGCGGGCAAGACCGGTACGGCACAGGTCATAGGTATTGCACAGAATGCCGTTTACGAGGAAGAAGAAGTGGCCGAGCGGCATCGTCACCACGGTTTGTTCATAGCCTTTGCCCCATTCGACGCACCTACCATCGCGGTGGCGATTATTGTCGAGAATGGTGGTGGCAGTTCGGCTGCCACGCCAATCGCCCGCGCCGTGATCGACAACTGGCTGCTGCGGGACACCGGCTGATGAGCGACTATGTCCGACAGATGCCCCACCAGGGCCGCGGCAGCATGTCGCGAGCCCCCAGTGTCGCCATGCGCCTGCACGTGGACGTGCCTCTCCTGGTGCTGCTGCTGTGTCTGACGGCCTATGGCCTTTTTGTACTCTACAGCGCTTCGGGGCAGAACATTGATGCGGTGATTCGCCAGGGACGGTATTTCGCGCTGGCTTATCTGGTGATGTTTGTCGGCGCGCAGGTGAGTTTGCAGCGCTATACCCGCTGGGCGCCGTGGCTGTACCTGGCGGGCGTGGCCCTGCTGGTGGCGGTCATGTTTGTGGGTGTGGGTGCGAAGGGGGCACAACGCTGGCTGCAGATCGGCGGATTTCGTTTCCAGCCCTCGGAGATCATGAAGCTCGCGGTGCCGCTGGCTATCGCCTGGTATCTGGCCGATAGAATTCTGCCGCCGCGCCTGGTGTATGTGATGGGTGCTCTCTGCCTGTTGGGTTTGCCCGCCGGCCTGATTCTTGTGCAGCCTGACCTGGGTACCGCGCTCCTGATCGCCAGCAGCGGCCTGTTTGTGTTGTTTATGGCCGGGCTGGGATGGCGCTACATTTTTGGAGCGCTATTGCTGGCCATTGCATCAGCCTGGCCGGCCTGGGCGTTCCTGCTCAAGGATTATCAGCGACAGCGTATCATCACGCTGCTCAACCCGGAGAGCGACAAGCTCGGAGCGGGCTGGAACATCATCCAGTCGAAGACCGCAATCGGCTCCGGCGGGTGGCAGGGTAAGGGCTGGACGCAGGGTACCCAGTCGCAGCTCGACTTCCTGCCCGAGGGCCACACGGACTTCATCATCGCCGTACTGGCCGAAGAGTTCGGCCTGCGGGGTGTACTTTTGCTGATGGGCCTGTACCTACTGATTCTGCTGCGCGGATTCTGGATAGGAGTGCACGCTCAAACCAGTTTCGGTCGCATGATGGCGGGGAGCCTGACGTTGACGTTTTTCGTCTACATCTTTGTTAATATGGGGATGGTGGCGGGGCTGCTGCCGGTGGTGGGTTTACCGCTTCCCCTGGTGAGCGCAGGCGGCACGTCCGTGGTCACCTTGATGGCCGGTTTCGGCATCCTCATGGCGATCAGCACGGAACAGCGTCTGGTCTCGCGATGAATGCGATTCATGGCAACTGGTCTACTCGGGTTTCCCGTCAACAGAGCGATTGCATATGCCTCACCCGCTGAAATATCTGCTGATCTTCACCTTCCTCTGGCCAACGCTTTCCTGCGCAGCGGACAACTACGGAGAGAGCCCGTCCGCGCAGGCTTTGATTGATGAGCTGGTCGCCGAGGAGGGTTTTGAACGCAAGCAACTGGAGCGCGTGTTCGCTGAGGCGCAGCGCAAAGACAGTATCCTGGAGGCGATTTCCCGACCGGCGGAAAAAACCAAAGCGTGGCACGAATACCGCGAGATTTTTCTCACGCAGCAGCGTGAACAGGCGGGTGTTGAGTTTTATCGCCAGCACAAGGCGGCCCTGGAGCGCGCTGAGCGGGAACTCGGTGTACCGGCCGAGATGATCGTGGCCGTCATCGGGGTGGAGACCTTCTACGGGCGGATCAGCGGCAGCTTTCGCGTGCTTGATGCCCTGTCGACGCTGGCTTTCGACTATCCTCCACGCGCGCCATTTTTCCGCAGCGAGCTGAAGAATTTCCTGCTGCTGACGCGCGAGCAGGGCGTTGCTCCGGAGACGTTGATGGGCTCCTACGCGGGGGCCATGGGTTACGGCCAGTTCATGCCGAGTAGTTATCGGCATTACGCGATCGATTTCGATGACGACGGCGCCATCGATATCTGGAACAACCCGGTGGATGCCATCGGCAGTGTAGCCAATTATTTTCGCGAGCACGGTTGGCGCCCGGGGGAGGTCGTAGTGTCTGCCGCCGACGCTGACGCGAATGTCCCCGATGCGCTGTTCGTGAGTGGCCGCAGCGGCCTCAAGCCGGAGCGCAGCGTGGCAGGGTTTGCCGAGGAGGGCGTAACCGCGCGGCAGGAACTTGATCCGGATGCGCTGGCGACAGCCATGAAGTTTGAACTGCAGGATGGCTACGAATACTGGCTTGGTCTGCACAACTTTTACGTGATCACCCGCTACAACCACAGCGCCATGTACGCCATGAGCGTGTACCAGTTGAGCCAGCGGCTTGCCCGGGAGTTTGCCAGGTGATACGCGCAATCCGCGCGTTCTGGTGCGTGGCAGGGGCGGCCATGGTTGCCTGTTCGGTGCCACCACCGGAGCGTACCTCCGAGCCCGGCTCGCGGTATGCGCACGCGCAGGATTTCGCGCCCCTGCGAAGTATCAGCGCCAGCGATGTTCGCGACGCGGTCCCGAGGCCGGATCCGATTCTGTCTGCTGGCAATTTCAGCCCCTACACTGTCAATGGTGAAACCTACACGGTCCTGCCGGGGCATAGCGGCTATAAAGAGCGGGGTATAGCGTCATGGTACGGTGCGAAGTTCGATGGCCACGCCACCTCTAACGGCGAGATCTTTGATCTTTACAAAGCTACTGCGGCGCACAAAACCCTGCCGATTCCCAGTTACGCCACGGTTACCAACCTGGTGAATGGGCGCAAGGTGGTCGTGCGCATCAATGACCGCGGTCCTTTTCACGCCGATCGTCTCATCGATCTTTCCTATGCGGCCGCAGTAAAGTTGGGCTTCGCGCATGAGGGCACGGCGGAGGTGGAGGTCGCGGTTATTGATATTGCCGGTGTGGATGATCGTCGTGGCACGCTGCCGGGCCAATACCGCTTTTTGCAGATGGGTGCCTTCGGTTCGCAGGCCAGCGCCCTGCGTTTGCAGGGTGAACTGCAGGCGTTGCTCCCCGAGCCGGTAGTGGTGAGCGAGGTGGAAACAGGCGGTGGCTTTCTCTATCGCGTGCGCGTTGGCCCGGTGGATGATCCCGCGCAGCTGCAGCAGATGCAGCTCCTGCTGAAAGAGAGCGGCTACAACGCGGGCCAACCGTTGCCCTGAGTCTTTCTCCGGCGCACCGACGAGAGTGTTTTCGCGGCGCCGCTTGCCGGATTTCCCCGCGTAAGGGGCTACGCAACCCCGGTTTCTTTCGCTGCAGGCGCGCTTGCGGTACCATTCAGGCGAATTCTCACCTCTCGGTTTCCCATCTGCATGTCCCGACTCAGTGTCTGTCTGTTGTTTGCCCTCGCCGCTTTTTCCCCACAGGTGGCCGCGATCGTACCGTCACCCCCGCAGGTGAACGCAGTTGCCTGGCTGTTGGTGGATGCCGAGAGCGGTGCGGTGCTGGCGGAACACAACGCCGATATGCCACTGCCGCCGGCCAGTCTGACCAAGATGATGACCAGCTACATACTGGCGCGCGAGATCGAAGAGGGGCGGGTCTCCGAGGACGCCATGGTAACGATCAGCGAGAACGCCTGGTCGCAGAATCCCGTCTTCAAGGGGTCCTCATTGATGTGGATAGAACCGGGCAAGGATGTGTCTGTTGCAGACCTGCAGCGCGGGATCATCATCTCCTCGGGCAATGATTCGACCGTTGCCATAGCGGAGCACATCGCAGGCAGTGAGGAAGTATTCGCGGAGATGATGAATGCGACCGCCGGGAAACTCGGGATGCTCGATACGCACTACGTGAATTCGCATGGCCTGCCGCATCCCGATCACCTGACTACCGCGCGCGATCTGGCGATTCTGGCGCGGGCGATGATCAAGCACCACCCGCAACAGTACGCGATCTACAAGGAAAAGGAATTCACCTACAACAATATCAGGCAGTACAACCGCAACACGCTGCTGTCGGAAGACCCATCCGTAGACGGCTTGAAAACCGGTCATACAGAAGAGGCGGGCTACTGTCTGGTGACGTCTGCCGAGCGTAGCGGCATGCGGCTGATCTCGGTGGTGATGGGAACGGACAGCAAGCGCACGCGCAAGAACGAGACGCGCAGCCTGCTGAACTACGGTTTCCGCTTCTTCGAAACAGACACCGTGTTCGAGGCCATGACCGAGCTGGACAGCGTGCGCGTCTGGAAAGGTAGTGCCGACGCGGTCCCGGTCGGGGTGGTCGAGGCCACCGTGCTGACGTTTCCGCGGGGTAGAGGCGAGCACCTGATTACCACTGTCGAGGTGGAAGATCCTTTGCTCGCTCCGCTCGCATTGGGCGATACGGTGGGTACGGTGACGCTTACGCTGGATGGCGAGACGGTTCATCATGCCCCCCTGATGGCCCTGGCCGAGGTCGAGCGGGGCGGTTTGATCAAGCGCCTCTGGGATACCCTGCTGATGTGGATTTCGAGCCTGTTCCGGGCCTGACGCGGGCAGCGGTTTTATCGTTGGAGCTGAGTTTGCGTGTCTGAGCCAGACCCCCCCAAAATCACCTTCCCTTGTGATTATCCGGTGAAGGTCCTCGGCCGCTCCAGCGCGGAGTTTCGCGCGGTTGTGCTGGAGGTCTTTGAGCGCCATGCGCCCGGTTTCGATCAGGCCGGCGTATCCATCAGGGATAGTCGCAAGGGCACTTTTGTCGCTCTCAGTGTGACCATTACCGCCACCGGGCCGGAACAGCTAAAGGCTCTGCACGAGGATCTCCTCGCTACCGGCCAAGTGCAAATGGTGCTCTGATGGCCGCTGCGCCGCTGTTGCTGCGCCGGCTGGGCCAGGTGGAGTACGCACCGACACTGGCGCGGATGCGCGAGTTTACCGACACGCGCGAGGCCGACACGCCGGATGAACTGTGGCTGCTGCAGCACCCACCGGTGTTCACGCAGGGCCAGGCCGGGCGCGCGGAACACCTGCTGGATACCGATGCCATTCCGGTTGTGCAGGCCGATCGAGGCGGGCAGGTCACGTACCACGGCCCCGGCCAGTGGGTCGTATACCTGTTGCTTGACCTGCAGCGCCGACAACTCGGCGTGCGCGACCTCGTGAGCCTCATTGAGCACAGCACCATTCGCCTGTTGGCTGAGTACGGCATCCAGGCCGCGCTGCGGCCGGGGGCCCCGGGTGTGTATGTGGCGGATGCGAAAATAGCCGCGCTGGGACTGCGGGTGCGCCGCGGTTGTAGCTATCACGGCCTGGCATTGAACGTCGATATGGACCTGGAACCTTTTTCGCGCATCAACCCCTGCGGCTATGCCGACCTTCCGGTTACCAGCATGGCACAGTTGCTGCCCCGGGAAACGCTGGCGCTGGATGCCGTGGGGGAGCGTTTGCTGACGGTTCTGGCAGAGGATATCGCGCGCTAGCGTTTGACCGGCCGCTTCTGCAGTTTGCGCTGTAGCGTGCGGCGATGCATACCCAGCGCGCGCGCAGTTGCCGAGATATTGTTGTCGTGATCCTGCAAAACACGCTGTATATGCTCCCACTCCAGCCGCTCCACCGACAGGGGGTCCGTGGGTACCGTCCCGTGCTCGGTGGCCTGGTTGCCGTCGAAGGCCAGCAGAATGTCGTCGATACTTGCGGGCTTGCATAGATAATTGCTCGCGCCGGCCTGGGTTGCCGCCACCGCGGTCGCAATACTGGAGTAACCCGTGAGCACAACCAACTGCGCCCCGGGCGCCAGGTCGATCAAGCGGGGCAGCACCACTAACCCCGATGTGCCCGGCATATTCAGGTCCAGCAGGATGTGTGTGGGCGCGAATGCCGGGCAGGCCGTCACCGCCTCCGCGGCGCTGGCACAGCAGAGGGTGCTAAAGCCGCGCCGTTTAAAACCACGGGCCATCACCGCGGTGAAAACCTCATCGTCGTCAATCAGCAGAATTTTTCTCGCATCGCCGGGCATCGTTCGACTCGTTGTCTGTTCAATCTGTTCGCGGCAGGCTGAGTGTGGCGAGCACGCCACCCTCCCTGTGGTTGCGTAATTCAACCCGCCCGCCGTGGCGCTCCACTGTGGCCTGGCTCAGCATCAGCCCGATACCGAGGCCGCTGCGGTCGGCGTGCAGCATCGGTTTGCCGATGCGTTCCATCACAGCGGGCGCAATGCCCGGCCCCCAATCGCGAATCTGGATATGTACCTGCGCGGTATCCCATTCGACGCGCATGCTGATCTCCTCCGAGCCGGTATCGGCCGCGTTGTTGAGAAGATTTTCCAGCGCCTGTCCCAGAGTGGGGTCGACGGCTATTTGTGGGCTTCCGGTAGCGCACTCAAAGCGGTATGCCGTGCCGGGCCTGCGCACCGCCCAGCGCTCAATCACCTCTTTTGCAAAGCGACCAGCCTGTATAGATTGGCTCTGCCGTGCCGACTGCAATTCCGCGGTGCGGCTCAGTGCGGCGAGGGTGCTCTTGCACTGGGCGATCTGGGTTTTCAACAGCTCGCAATCTTCGCGGGTTGTCGCATCCAGGCGTTCAGACGCGAGCATCTCATCGGTCAGCACGGTCATGGTCGCCAACGGGGTGCCCAGGTCATGCGCTGTGCCCGCGGCGAGGCTGGCAACTGCCATCACCTGGTCGTTGCGCAAACGATCTTCCCGTTCCACGGCCGCCTGCTCTTCCTGGTGCCGAAGTATGGCTGCCATGCGCACGACGAAGTAGGTGATCAGGCCGACGCTGAAAAGGAAGTTAAACCACATGCCGAGAACATGCACGCTGGCGCTGTCACCGTGGCCCATCGCAGCGTGTGGCGTAAATAGCGGAAAGGGCTGGTAGGCCCTGATGAGCAGGCTGTAGGCGAGTATGCAGGTGCCGGCGATCAGCCAGGTATGACGCCAGGGCAGGACGGCGGCGGCGATGACGACCGGTACAATGTAGTACGAGATGAAGGGATTGTTGGCACCGCCGGTAAAATACATCAAGGCCGTCCAGCCGAGTACGTCGATCAACAGTTGGCCAAGAAATTCCCGGTCGGCAACAGGCCAGGGGCGCGTAGTGCGCCAGAGGCTTGCCATCGTCACCAGGGCAAGCAGGACAAGGCTGATCGTGACCCCGGCCAGGCTGCTCAGGGTGCGGCTGGACGCGAGCACGTACGCCAGTACAGCGGTCTGGCCCAGCAGTGCGATGCTGCGGATCAAAAGCAGGTTGCGCAGGTTGTCAATGGAGGGACTCAGCGCCCCGCGATGGCTGAAGGTCTGGTTCTTCACCATGGCATTATAGTGGCAGGCCAGCCCGGGCGGCAGCGTCAATATGTCGCAGTGTGAAGACAGGATTAGCGTTCGGGACCTTGGGGGAGCAGGTCGGTGCAGCGATCAGCTGGCGGTCGGAGGGGCGGTTGCTTCCAGCTCCGGCGCAGTGGCGTCTTCCGGATAGTAGTCCCATACGGCGCGCGTTCCCTTAATGCAATAGGCGGTGCTCTCGGAGCCCTGCAACTG
This sequence comes from uncultured Halioglobus sp., assembly GCA_964519755.1. Taxonomy (GTDB): domain Bacteria; phylum Pseudomonadota; class Gammaproteobacteria; order Pseudomonadales; family Halieaceae; genus Marimicrobium. Next base: position 6,233 of record CAZFJQ010000044.1, on the reverse strand, counting down.
GCCCTTCCGGAAGCGTATCGATGGGTCGGTGTAGAACATGCCTACCTGTACGCCGGTGCCGGTGCCGACCAGGCCGGGCGGTGCACAAGAGAAGTATCTCGACCAGAATTTTTCCGAATAGAATACCGCGCAGTACGGGATGTTGAGGTACTCGTCAAGGAACACGAAACCCCCGTCCACCAGCCGCGGCCAAAGGTTCAGCAGGCAGTCGCGGAGGCTGGCGTAGAAATCCACATCCAGGAACATGAGTACAATCTCGCCCGTGTGATCGGGCAGCGTGTCCTCGAACCAGCCCTTGTGGAATTCGCATACATCGATAGCGCCATACTTGCGCACGTTGGCGGTCACTTCTTCCAGGGTGCCGCAGAAAATACCGGGAATGAACCCCTGCCTGAAGGTGCGCTGGGCGATGGCATCGCCGTTGCGCGGGGGCGGTAGCCCCTCAAAGGAGTCGTACACTTTGAGTGTGCGCCCGGTCATTTCGCAGATCAGCGACAGGTTGACCGTCGCACCACCTTTCCAGCAGCCGCATTCCACGACAGCGCCGGCAACACCGGGCGGAATTTCCAGCAGTTTCATGGCCATTATCAGGTGCGCTCGCCAGGATGTGCCCGAGGTAACCCGGCTGTGGTTACGCCAGAAACGAAAGCCCAGCCAGATCCGCTTGCGCCAGCTAATACCGTAGCCCGGGTGCACTTTTGGGGAGTGGGTCAGGAACACGATGGCCAGCGGGCTGCTGAGGAACTGATAGCTGTGCCGGATTCTCAAGGCCAGCCAGTGTTTGACGTCTGCGCTCTTCATTGGACGTTCATTTGAATCCCATGCTGGATGAGGGTCGCGAAAATCCCGGGTGACCCGGCCACCGCTGTATACCGGCCGGGATAATAGGCGATGCGGATTGTTCTTACTACCCTTGCTGGTTGCGGTTGCATCGAACATGGGAGCGCGCAACCGTTTAATCTGCAGTTGGCCTTTGTGTTAAACTCCCGACCCGGCGCGGGGTTCGTGGCAGTAGCCCCATCCCGCGATGTCGGCCCCGGTGGCCGGGCGTTTCAATACTCTTCCAGGTACCCCCCAGTTCGCGCAGTTGCCTCTGGTAATCCCGGTCCAGCATGAGTGAGGAGTCACCGTTAGTGACAGACAGCAGTTTAAATAACGAGATCCGCAGGCGCAGAACCTTTGCCATTATCTCGCACCCGGACGCGGGTAAGACCACGATCACCGAAAAGCTCCTGCTGTTGGGCAGCGCGATCCAAATCGCCGGCAGCGTGAAAGGCAAAAAGGGTCCGCATGCCACCTCCGACTGGATGAGCCTGGAGCAGGAACGGGGTATTTCCGTCACTTCATCGGTGATGCAGTTCCCCTACCACGAGCGTATTGTCAATCTGCTCGACACCCCCGGGCACGAGGACTTTTCCGAAGACACCTACCGTACGCTGACCGCCGTGGATGCGGCACTGATGGTGATCGACGGCGCCAAAGGCGTAGAGGACCGGACGATCAAGCTCATGAATGTGTGTCGTCTGCGCGATACCCCCATCTTCAGTTTCGTCAATAAAATGGACCGGGACATTCGCGACCCGATTGAACTGCTGGACGAAATCGAGGAAGTGCTGCAGATTGCCGGCGCGCCGATTAACTGGCCGATCGGCATGGGTCGGGACTTCAAGGGCGTTTACAACCTGTACTCCGACACTATTCATGTCTTCACACCCGGGCAAGGCAGCACGCTGCCGGATGATCGGCGCATACAGGGCCTGGAAAACGCTGCGGCCAGGGAATTGCTTGGCGACGAATACAATGAATTCTGCGAGCAGGTCGAATTGGTGAGAGGTGCGAGCCACCCCTTTGATGCGGAGGCCTTCCTGGCGGGCCGGCTCAGCCCGGTGTTTTTCGGCACGGCCCTGGGGAATTTCGGGGTGCGCGAAATGCTGGATGATTTCGTACAGTGGGCGCCCCCGCCGCAGGTCAGGGCAACGACCGGGCGCAGCGTGGAGGCGAGTGAAAGCTCATTCAGCGGTTTTGTGTTCAAGATCCAGGCCAATATGGATCCCCGGCACCGCGACCGCATTGCCTTTATGCGGGTCTGTTCCGGCCGTTACAGCAAGAGTATGAAGATGCGTCATGTGCGCATCGGCAAGGATGTCAAAATCGCCGATGCGGTGAGTTTCAAGGCCGGCGACAGGGCGCTGGTCGAGGAGGCCGTGGCCGGCGATATCATCGGGCTGCACAACCACGGCACTATCCAGATAGGCGACACCTTCACTGAGGGGGAAGAGCTGCAGTTCACTGGTATTCCGCACTTTGCGCCGGAGCTGTTTCGACGCATTCGCCTCGCCGACCCGATGAAATCGAAGCAGTTGCAGCGTGGTTTGCAGCAGCTCTCGGAAGAAGGCTCTACCCAGGTGTTCGCACCCCTCGATTCAACCGACCTGATCGTGGGCGCGGTGGGCCAGCTACAATTCGACGTGGTGGTGTACCGGCTCAAGGACGAGTACAAGGTGGAAGCGCGCTACGAACCCGTCAACGTATACACCGCTCGCTGGGTGTACTGCGAGGATGCGCGCAAGCTGGAGGAATTCCGACGCAAAGCCTCGGAGCACCTGTCCATGGACGGTGGGGGCTACCTCACCTACCTCGCCCCCACCCGCGTCAACCTCGCTCTGATGCAGGAGCGGTGGCCGGATATAGAGTTTCGCGAAACCCGGGAGCACTGACCCGCTGCCCGTGCAGCGCGGGCTGGCCGGGTACGCCTCAGCCCAGCAACTCGCGGATGTCCTTTTCTATCGCCGAGGGTTTGTCTTTCGGAGCATAGCGACGCAGCACCTTGCCCTCGCCGTCGACCAGGAACTTGGTGAAGTTCCATTTAATGGCCTGCGTACCCAGTGCGCCCGGCGCGGCTTGTTTCAGGTGCTGGAAAAGCGGGTCGGCGGCATCACCGTTGACATCGATTTTGCCGAACATCGGGAAGCTGACGCCGTAGTTGAGCTGGCAGAATTCCATGATTTCGTCGTTGCTGCCCGGGTCCTGCTTGCCAAACTGGTTGCAGGGAAAGCCCAGAATTTCCAGGCCTTTGTCCCGGTATTTCTCGTACAGTTCCTCAAGGCCCTTGAACTGGGGGGTGAAACCGCACTTGGACGCAGTGTTGACCACCAGCAGAACCTTGCCGCGGTAATCGGCCAGTGGCTTTTTGTCGCCGGATGGCGATTCACAGGTGAAATCATGGACGGAAGCTGACATGCGATCTACCTCACGGATGGGCGGGCACCGACTGTAGCATACACGGAGCAGGCAAGGCAGAATGCTCTGGCGGGCACAGGCTTGTGCCCGCCGGCCGCGGGATTATGCTGTCAGGCCGGTTGGGCCTGGTGCAGTTGCACCTCCGCCATCAGCATGCGCAGGCGCTTGCGTTGCATCTTGAGTCCGTATTCCAGGGTTTTCAGGCGCGTGCGCAGGGCCGCGTGATCCCATTTGTCCTGCAGGTGCGCCCGGCGCACCACCAGCGCGTCGCCGAGTTGTTCTTTTCTCCGCTCGTAGCGCTCCGCCTGCAATGCCGTCCACTGGTTGATGGAATCGGTAAACAACTGGTACTCCCGTTCCAGCATTTCGCGCAGGGTTTCGCTGTCGCGCACGGTGTCGAGTTCACGACGCGCGCGCTGGAACTGGGTGTCGAGAATGGCGCGCTGGATCTTGAAGTTCGGAATCCGGTTGAGATTGCTGGCTAGCCCCAGGCAGGCACACAGCTTTATCATCCACTTGGTGGGGTCCCACTGCCACCAGCGCACCCCGTTGCGGTAGTCCGTTTGAAAAATATGATGATAGTTGTGATAGCCCTCGCCGTAGGTAAGCAACGCCAGGAGGCCATTGTCGCGGGCGCTGTTCGATTCGGTGTAGGGTCTGCTGCCCCAGTAGTGCGCCAGAGAGTTGATGAAAAATGTCACATGGTGATTGACCACCAGGCGGAATAAACCCACGAGCAGCACCGTGCCGATTATGTCGCCGTGCCATATACCGAGCAACAGTGGCAGGCCGAGGTTCATGAACGTCGTGAGCACCACGTAGTGGCGGTGCTGCCACATGACGATGGGATCGCGCTGCAGGTCGCGGGCATTGCTGAAATCCGGGCCATCAGCTTCGTAGTCGCGCAGCATCCAGCCCATATGGCTGAACCACAGACCGCGGCTGGCCGAGTAGGGGTCGCGGTCGTAGTCATCCACATGGCGGTGGTGTCGGCGGTGATCAGAAGCCCAGATGAGAATGCTGTTCTGCAGCGCGCCGGCGCCCCAGAGCGCGAAGAACCAGCGCAGAACCGGATGCGCCTCATAGGATTTGTGCGCCCATAGCCGGTGGTAGCCGCCGGTAATGGACAAGCCGTTCAGGTAGAGGAATGCCAGGGCCCACAGCCACTGGAAACTGTCATAGCCGTGATAAATTCCCCACAACGGTACCAGCAGCATGGCTGCGAGGGGAAAGCCGACAAAAATCACCACGTTGGTGATATTCAGGGGCGGTTTATTCATACGGGTTCCGTTGGTGCTCACGTAGAAAGTCCAGCGCTAATACTACCGGGTTCGCATTGAAAAGTCCTCGCGCCAGGCTGTGCATTCTCCCATGGCCCGCCGCTGGCGCTCAAAACTGTCGCGCCATGCATGACGGGCCATCTTTGAGCACAGAGCCGCGTTCTCCGCGGGCAAGGGGTCGCGGGGGTTTCAGGGTCCCCCCGGCCCGGAGCGCTGCAGTGCGCCGGTCTTTTGGCGCTGCCCCCGGTATTTCACAAATGCACAGCGTGAACTTCCCGGTTGCAGGCAGTACACTCTGGCGCCAATGAGCACATCACCCTGCCTTGCGGCAGTGCTTGATCAGATTCACCACGCCTCATTGCTCGAGGGTTGCCGTGTATATTAGGTCGTACCGCAGGGTCCCGGGCAGTCCGGCATTCTTCGGTTGGCGCAGCAAATTGGTATGTCGGGGGCACAATGTTTGAAGTAATTTGCATCTCGTTTGCATTTTTTTTCGGTCTGGCGGTGCGCCAGGTGGGGCTTCCACCACTGGTGGGATTTCTCGCGGCCGGTTTTGCCATCAACTTCGTCGGCCCCGGGCTTGGCCTGCCGAGTGAGACCGGCGAGATACTCGGCCACGTGTCCCACCTCGGCGTGCTCATGTTGCTGTTCACGGTTGGCCTGAAACTCAAACTCGAACAGATCGCGCAGCCGCATGTGGTGGGGGGAGCCCTGCTGCACTTCCTGATCAGCGTGCTGATTCTCGGCCCAGGCATCTATTTCCTTGCCGGTCTCGACTGGAATACGGCGGTTCTGCTGGCGATTGCCCTGTCGTTTTCTTCCACGGTACTGGCCGCGAAGCTGCTGGAGGCGAAGCGCGAGCTGGGTACCTTCCACGGACGCACCAGTATTGGCATCCTGGTGGTGCAGGATATCATTGCCCTGGGCGTGCTCGCCTTCTGGAGCGGGCAGACGCCCACCATCTACGCCCTCGGGCTGTTTGCACTGCCTCTGCTGCGTCCATTGCTCCACTCCCTGCTCAATTTTGCCGGTCACGATGAACTGCTGGTATTGATGGGTATGTTGCTGGCGCTGGTTCTCGGCGGCATGGGCTTTACAGCGATGGGGCTCAGTTCGGAGATAGGCGCGCTGGTGATGGGCGTGCTGCTGTCGAATCACCCGAAGGCCAAGGAACTCTCCGCATCGCTCTGGGCGCTCAAGGAGGTCTTCCTCGTCGGGTTTTTCCTGCAGATCGGAATGTCCGGCCTGCCCGATCTGAATGCCCTGGTATTTGCGCTGGTGGTGGGTATGTTACTGCCGCTCAAGGGCCTCCTGTTCCACCTGCTGTTGGTGGCGTTCCGGCTGCGCGCCCGCACGGCTTTCCTGAGCGCATTGAGTTTGACGGCCTACAGCGAGTTCGGCCTCATCGTGGCCGCGGTGGTGCTGACAGACTGGCTGGTACCGCTGGCACTGGCTGTGTCCCTGTCCTTCGTGGTTGCCGCGCCGCTGAATCGCTACGCGCACCCCCTGTTCGCCCGTTGGGAGGATGCACTGCAACGCAGCGAGCGCAAATCGGTGCACCCCGATGAACAGCCATCGGACCTGGGCGACGCCGAGATACTGATTTTTGGCATGGGGCGAACCGGTACTGCGGCCTACGAGTACCTGCAGCCGTTCAACAGTCGGCTGGTGGGGCTTGATGCCGATGCCTACAAGGCGGCCGCGCACCGGGAG
>CAZFJQ010000043.1:3877-30345 GCA_964519755.1 uncultured Halioglobus sp. | reverse complement strand
GCGCAGCCGCGAAGCCCGCAGGGAGCAGATCACGCTACAAGTTCACAGCGCACTGGCCTTCAGCCTCCGCTTCCCGGATAATCGGCCCCCTTCCATGATCGCCAGCCTCCGACGCCGAGCACCCCTGCACGGCGGCGGCGCGTCTTGCGGTTCCCCCTGACGCTCGCCAAGACTTACTGCCATGCTCGCTACGCTCAAACAAGACTGGTTCGGCAACATCCGCGGTGATTTGCTCGCCGGTCTCGTTGTGGCCCTCGCCCTGATCCCCGAGGCCATCGCCTTCTCCATCATCGCCGGTGTCGACCCCAGGGTCGGCCTGTACGCCTCGTTCTGTATCGCGGTGGTCATCGCTTTCACCGGCGGCCGCCCCGGGATGATTTCAGCCGCCACCGGGGCCATGGCGCTGTTGATGATTACCCTGGTGCGAGAGCACGGCCTCGAGTACCTGCTCGCGGCCACCGTGCTCACCGGGGTGCTGCAGATCCTGGCGGGATTGCTTCGCCTGGGGTCACTGATGCGCTTCGTGTCCCGGTCAGTGGTGACCGGGTTTGTCAACGCACTGGCGATACTGATCTTCCTGGCCCAGATTCCCGAGCTCACCGGCGTGAGTTGGCATGTCTACGCCATGACTGCAGCCGGCCTCGGGATTATCTACCTGTTCCCCCTGCTGCCGGCGGTGGGCAAGCTGGTACCTTCGCCACTGATCTGTATCCTGGCCCTGACGGCCGTGGCGATTCTGCTGCAGCTGGACATCCGCACCGTGGGCGACATGGGCGAACTGCCCGACACCCTGCCGGTATTCCTGTGGCCGGATGTGCCGCTGAACCTGGAGACCCTGGTTATCATCTTCCCCTACGCGGCAGCGCTCGCCGTGGTCGGCCTGCTGGAATCGATGATGACCGCTACCATTGTCGACGATCTCACCGACACCGAAAGCGACAAAAACCGGGAGTGCAAGGGCCAGGGCATCGCCAACATCGGCGCGGGACTGCTCGGCGGCATGGCCGGCTGCGCCATGATCGGGCAGTCAGTGATCAATGTGAAATCGGGGGGTCGCGGCCGCCTCTCCTGCTTCGCCGCCGGCGTCTTCCTGCTGTTGATGGTGGTTTTTCTGGGCGACTGGCTGCAGCAGATCCCCATGGCGGCACTGGTGGCGGTGATGATCATGGTCGCCATCGGCACCTTCTCCTGGGACTCCATCCGCAACATCAAGCACCACCCGCTGTCCTCGAGTATCGTCATGCTGGCGACGGTTGTCGTCGTGGTGGGCACCCACAACCTGGCTCTGGGCGTGCTGGTCGGTGTCCTGCTCGCCGCCCTGTTCTTCGCCAACAAGATCAGTCGCTACATGCTGGTGAAGGCGGCGGATGACAGCGATGGGCAAAGGATCTACACGGTGGTGGGCCAGGTCTTCTTCGCCACTGCGGACGGCTTCGTCGGCGCTTTCGACTTCAAAGAGGCACTGGAGCGTGTCACTATCGATGTATCCGGCGCGCATTTCTGGGATATTACTGCGGTATCGGCACTGGACAAGGTGATGATCAAGTTTCGCCGCGAGGGCGCCGAGGTGAATCTGGTCGGCATGAACGAGGCCAGCACCACCATCGTCGACCGCTTCGGCGTGCACGACAAGCCGGAAGCCATCGAGAAACTGATGTCCAGTCACTAGCGAGACTCATAACATGCATAATATTGTCGCCTGTATCGACGGCTCCGCGAGCGCCCGCTGTGTGACTGTTGCCGGCGCCTGGGCCAGCGCCCGGCTGGAGACTCCCCTGATGCTGCTGCATGTGCTGGAGCGGCCCTCGGTACCGCCGGTACAGGACTTGTCCGGCGCTATCGGCCTCGGCAGCCGCGAACAGCTGCTCCAGGAACTGACCACGCTGGACGAGCGCCGGGAAAAGCTGGCCCTGGAGCACGGCAAACACCTGCTGCAGGATGCGGAAACGGTGGCCCTGAAGGCGGGCGCCGGGGATGTGATGCGCAAACAGCGCCACGGTGACCTGGTCGATGCCCTGCGCGATCTGGAGGAGGGCACCCGTCTGCTGGTCATGGGCCGCCTGGGTGAGGACCATGATATTGCGGCACACACCATAGGCTCTCACCTGGAAAGCGTGGTGCGCAGCGTGCACCGGCCCATCATGGTGGTGATGCGGGAGTTTGTCGCTCCCCGGCAGTTCATGATCGCCTATGACGGCAGTGCTACCGCCTCCAAGGCACTGAACCTGGTGGCCAGCAGCCCGTTGTTGGTGGGCCTGCCCTGTCACCTGGTCACGGTTGGCCCGCTATCGGCCGAGCAGACACGGCAGATCGGGCAGGCGCGCGACACCCTCGCGGACGCCGGCTTCGCTGTCACCACCGCTACGGTGGAGGGCGAAGTCCAGGCCGCCCTGGGCCAGTATCACCGCGACAACGACATCGACCTGATGGTCATGGGCGCCTGGGGCCATTCCCGTATCCGCCAGTTCTTCGTTGGCAGCAACACCACCCGCATGCTCAGTCACAGCGACATCACCCTGCTGCTGCTGCGCTGACCGCGGGTAGCAGCGGATCTCCCCGGCCCGTCACCACGAAGGCGCCGGCGAGCGCACCATCGGACTGGTGTGCCTGTTCGTATTGCTGTTCAAAAGCACATGGCGAAATCCAATTGGCATGCAGGCCATGGATGCCATGAATGCGCTATAGTTCTTATGAACCTGCTGGTTTTGGCGTACTGCTATCCAGGGATAAATCGGGCGGAATTATAATGGCTTACCTCAATGCACTGACAAGGTTATGTATATCCCTGTCCCTTGCGATAATTTTTTTGCTACCGAGTCTGGCGCATTCCGATTCCGAACTGCCATCCGACGTCGATCCGCGACCGTCAACGCCTGATCTTGAGCAGTTGCTCTCCATAGTGAGGTCCACTCCGGAAAATGGATGGGTGCGGGTAAACACCAATCGATTCCGGGATGCATGGCCGCCCACCGGCCTGCTGGTGTCCACCACCAAAGCGCCTGATTCAAGCCCCTGGACGCCACAAGGGATAATGTATGCGTTCAGTAGTTTCGCGTGGGACAGTCGAAGAGGCGACTTGCTCATCTATGGCGGAGGGCATGGCTCCTACGGAGGCAATGAAGTGTACCGCTGGCGAGCCACGACCCTTGAGTGGGACCGCATGTCCCTGCCCAGCGATATAGCATCTCTCGGTAGCTACCCCTGGCTGACGGTGGATGGCCCGGATGCCTCGCCGCAGGCCTTGCACACTTACGACGGCAGTACCTATCTGCCCATCGTTGACCGGTTTGCCACGTTTGGTGGAGCAGGTTTTAACTTTGCTCAACCGTATATCATGCGCGACCCGGCTGGCCCGCTGACAATGCCAGACGGTGACCAGTATCGCGTTACCGGCCCCTATTTTTTCGATCCAGCTCGCGCAGACAAGAATAAAGTGGGAGGGTTAACAGGCTCTCACTCGCAATGGGATAACCCGAACTTGTGGGTCATTGGTGGCGGGATGTGGGAAAACCGGGACGTTCCGGGAACCTTGCCGGTTACAAAGTTTCCCCGCCATACCCTCGAGAATTCGGCTGGTTATACACAGGAAAACGGTAAAGATGTGGTGTTCTTTTACGGTGCGCAATCGACCCTGTCCAAGTACACCATTAATGATATAGATGACCCCTCTCAAGATGAATGGGAGCACGTTGGTGAGGGTATAATATGGGGTCAGGGTCCAGGCGTTTATCTTCCGACTCACGATCTCTTTGTAAGGGTTTCCAAAGACCTGTTCACCTACTGGGATTTATCCACTCCCGGCCCCACAAATCCAAACGTGCCTTTTGTCCCTGAGGGTGATTTCGTGCCCGGTGTACCTGGCCTGTATCCCTATGGCCTCGGGAATTATGGCATGGATTATGACGCGCCAAGGAACAGGCTTCTTCTCTGGGCAGGCGGAGGTGACGTCTGGGCGCTTCACCCTCCCGCGGTTGTTGCTCCAGAGGGTTGGAACATCGAAAAAATCGAAAGCGCTTCCACACAAGTTCCCGACCCCTATGCCGTAGCGGGAGTACTGGGTAAATGGAAATATATCGCCCAGATAGACGCCTTTATGGCGCTACAGGATCAGTATGCCGGATCAGGCGCGCAATCGGGCGATATATGGATCTATAAACCAGAGAACTGGGTTGAGCCCGTTAGCGATGATCCGCATGTCACGATAGCTGAACCGACAAGCGAAGGTTACTTTCTGCCGAACGATGATGTTGTGGTGACGGCCGTCACTTCAAACCAGGAAAGCAGCATTGTGCAGGTTGAGCTGTTACTGGATGGCCAAACCCTCGCAGTATTGTCAGAGCCGCCGTATACGACAACAGTGCCATCGGTAACGCAGGGCGTCTACACGTTCGAGGCCATAGCGACCGACAGTAATGGCACGCGTTATATTTCCCCAAGGGTATCGGCGACAGTCGCAAACCACGTCAATAATCCGCCATCGGTAAGTCTAACCGCGCCTCTCGATGGATCATCGATAGAATACTTTGATGGCAGGAACATCACGCTAAGAGCGGATGCGGCCGATTCGGACGGAAGTATCGCGCAGGTCGAGTTTTTCGCGAACGGAAGTTTTCTGGGTGTAGACGAGACTGCACCTTATTCCATCGATTGGCAGGCACAGCAAGGCAGTTACATGCTGAGCGCGGTGGCCACCGATAACACGAATGTAACTGCTGGCTCGGCCGCCATTGAGCTCAATGTCACTCCCCCCGGGAATGGGAATATCATTGTTCTGCAAGATGGGCGCGATGGCTATACGGGCACCGCCGACACCTATCTCGACGGCTCGCTTACAACGTCGCCCAAGGGCAGTGAGGGAGTGCTGAACAGTATTGCCAATCAGTACAACAGTCTTTTGCGCTTCGCTATCTTCACCGAAGAGGGCGGGCCGGTCGAGGAGGGGGCGACCATTACCTACGCTGGTCTCGCCCTGTACAAGTCTTCCTATTACGACTACACCTACCGTGCACATCCGCTGCTGGTGGATTGGGTTGAGAACGAAGCCACCTGGGTCAGGGCTGCCAACGGCGTCCCCTGGAATGCGCCGGGCGCTGCAGGCACTGGCTCCGATTATGCCGCCAACGGCAGCCCGGAGACGTACACGGGCTGGGACCCGGAGTGGGTCGTGCTCGATGTCACCGACTCCGTGCAGTCCATGAGCCTGGGAGAACAGGGCAATTACGGCTGGCAGTTGCTGGGCAACGGTGTTAACTATCACAAGATCTTCCGTGCCAGCGAATACTCGGCTGACCCGACGCTACGGCCAAAGCTGATTATTGAGATTGATGAGAACGCCAACCGCCGCCCCTCTGTCGCGCTGACCGCGCCGAACGGGACGGAAACCTACATCAGCGGCGATATCATCACCCTCAGTGCCGATGCTGAGGACCCGGATGGCAGCGTCACACAGGTGGAATTTTTCTACAACGACAGTTGGCTTGGCGTCGACACTTCGGCTCCCTACACGTTCACGTGGAGTGAAGCGCCGGTCGGCAGGCGCAACGTGACCGCCGTGGCGACCGACGATGCCGGGGCCTCCACAACTTCCGCGGCAGTCTCCCTCACAGTTTTACCACCTGGATGCTGATTTGTGGAACGAGCGTTGGCTGACCAACTGCCGTGCGGTTTACACTGGCGTTTACAGCAAGCGATTGTCCGCTCCTCTGGGTCCGCGGTCGTGGCAGGCCGGCGCCCCTTGTCCCGCTTGCCTGGCGTCACCTGCATCGACAATTCACGGGCCATTGTTTGTGGCGCTTGAAAAATAAATGCGTCCCGATTAATCGATTTCAAATGAAACTTATCAAGAATGGACTGCTTTTCTCCGCGCTGCTGACCAGCCTCGCGGCCAGGGCGCAACTGCCTGCACCTGGCACAGAGAGCTGGACGCACCGCGAATTTGACGACATCAATCCCAGTCATTACCAGTGGCTCACCGGGGACGGCGGGCGCGTCCTTCAGGCGCGCTGCGATAACAGCGCGTCGTTGTATGGCGTGCAGCGGCGAATTGATCTGCGGGACCAGCCGGTATTGAATTGGGAATGGCGCGTCGCGCGCGTCTACGACAGCATTGAGGAACGAAAGAAATCGGGCGATGACTTTCCGGCGCGCGTCTACGCCGTGATCGACGGCGGCCTGTTCATATGGCGCACCCGCGCCCTCAATTATGTGTGGTCCAGCAGCGAGGACGTGGGTAGCGACTGGCCCAACCCCTTTCGCAGCCAGGCCCGCATGATCGTGGTGTCAAGCGGGCCACCCCGGAACGATCAATGGCTGTCCGTATCCCGTAACGTGGTGAGCGATTTCAAGCGCTATTTAGACATGGATATTGACGCCATCGACGGTATCGCCGTTATGAGCGATTGCGACAACGCCGGTGGGAGGACCACCGCCTGGTTCAGAAATATTCGTTTCAGTGGTAAGTAGGAACATTGCTCCGCCCAGTGTTCAGGTTTTTCCTCAGTGGCTTTACTGTGCCGAATTCAAATAACAAACGACAAAGCTATTTTCTACTAACAAATCTTGCGCGGTGATACTGTAATCAGCATGACAACAACCATCCTCACCTTCCAAACACCCGACAACGTCACCCTCACTGCCGAAGCCTGGGGCGACCCGTCTGGCAGGCCGGTACTGATGTCGCATGGCGGCGGGCAAACACGCCACGCCTGGAAGCAAACCGGCGAGAAGCTTGCCGAACAAGGTTGGTATGCCGTGGCCTATGACCATCGCGGTCATGGAGAAAGTGACTGGTCGCCCGATGGCGAGTACTCCATTGAACGTTTTGCCAAAGACCAGGACATTGTGCGCCAGCATTTTGACCAGCCACCGGCGCTGGTGGGGGCATCGCTGGGAGGCTTGTCGGCTATCGCCCTGCAGGATATGACGAATGAGGATGTGTACTCGTCGTTGATCCTGGTGGATATCACACCAAAGATGAACCAGGAAGGCGCCATGCGCATCATGGAATTCATGGAAGAAAATATGCACGAAGGTTTCGCTGACCTGAATGAAGCCGCAGAGGTGATTGCGCAATATACCGGGCGTAAGAAACGTATCAACAACGAGGGTTTAAGAAAGAATCTACGCCTGCACAACGATGGTCGTTACCGCTGGCACTGGGACCCAAAATTTCTCAAACTGCGCACCGATCAAACTGCTAACCCGGAGCGACTGAATAAAGCTGTCAGTGTATTGGCTTATCCGGTGTTCCTGGTAAGGGGTATGATGAGTGAAGTGGTTACTGAAGAAGTGGCGCAGCAGTTTCTTAACGATGTACCGCACGCAGAGTATATGGATGTGGAAGACGCCAGTCACATGGTGGCTGGCGACCGGAATGATGTATTTACGGACGGGATTATTGATTTTCTTTCCCGGCAAAACAACACGCGTCCCTGACCGTACCCCTCAGAGTATTACCACCTGGATGCGAATCCGCAAAACGGGCGTCGGCTAACCGACCGCCGGGCGGCTTACACCGGGGTTTTCACTGAAGGGTGCCAGCACAAAAAAGGGCTGCATCTCTGCAACCCTTTGATATTCAAACGAATATGGCTCCGCCTGCTGGGCTCGAACCAGCGACCCATTGATTAACAGTCAATTGCTCTACCAACTGAGCTAAGGCGGAATGGCGTTAGCCGAAGGTCGCGTATATTAATGATGCCCGCCCCGCGGGTCAACCGGAATGCAGCGCATTTTTGTGCTCCGTAAAAAGCTTGCCAGCCTGCCCGGATCGGAAGAACTGCCCGTGTCCACGTAATCTGGCCCTAAACCGGATGCGTATGCTGTAATCTCTTTCCGGCTGCACCATAATATGCGGCTGATATTCTTATTCTCAGGCAATTGCGCTCGTGTCCAAGCCCTTCAAGGTCGAATCTTCCTTCCAGCCCGCCGGCGATCAGCCGGACGCCATCCGGCGCCTGGTGGAGGGGGTGCGCGCGGGGCTGGCGTCGCAAACCCTGCTGGGCGTTACCGGCTCCGGAAAAACTTTCACCATGGCGCACGTCGTGGAGGCACTGCAGCGGCCCACCATTGTGATGGCGCACAACAAAACGCTGGCGGCGCAGCTTTACGGCGAGTTCAAGGATTTCCTGCCGCACAATGCGGTGGAGTACTTCGTCTCCTACTACGACTATTACCAGCCGGAAGCCTACGTACCCTCGTCGGATACCTTCATCGAAAAAGACGCCTCGGTGAATGAGCATATAGAACAGATGCGCCTCTCCGCCACCAAGGCGCTGATGGAGCGCGAGGACTGCCTGGTCGTGGCGACGGTATCGGCCATTTACGGCCTGGGTGATCCCAAGTCCTATTTCCGTATGATCATTCACCTCTCGCGTGGCGAGGTGATCAACCAGCGCGAGATATTGCGGCAGCTCGCCGAGTTGCAGTACACCCGCAACGACGTGGATTTCCAGCGCGGCACCTACCGCGTGCGTGGCGACGTGATCGATATATTTCCGGCGGATTCCGAGCGGGAGGCCGTGCGGGTCGCCCTGTTTGATGAGGAGATTGAAGACCTCTACTGGTTTGATCCGCTCACGGGGGAGATTGAGAACAAGGTGCCGCGTGTCACCATCTTCCCGAAGTCGCATTACGTGACGCCGCGCGAGGTCATGCTCGATGCGGTGGAACATATCGAAGCGGAACTCGCGCAGCGGCTCGCGCAGCTCAAGGAAAACAACAAACTGGTGGAGGCGCAGCGCCTTGAACAGCGCACCCGCTACGACATGGAGATGATCCGCGAGCTGGGGTATTGCAACGGCATCGAAAATTATTCGCGTTACCTCTCGGGCCGCGCGCCGGGCGAGCCGCCGCCCACGCTGTTCGAATACCTGCCGGATAACGCACTGGTGATCGTGGATGAATCGCACGCGTCCATTCCGCAGATAGGCGGTATGTACCGCGGCGATCGCTCGCGCAAGGAAACCCTTGTGGAGTACGGCTTTCGCCTGCCATCGGCACTGGATAACCGCCCGCTGCGCTTTGAAGAGTGGGAGCAGCTGGTGCCGCAGGCTATTTTCGTGTCCGCGACGCCCGGGCCCTATGAAGAAGAACACGCGGGTGCGGTGGTGGAGCAGCTGGTGCGGCCCACGGGCCTGGTGGACCCGCAGATAGAAGTGCGTCCGGCGAGCACGCAGGTGGATGACCTGCTCGGTGAAATTCGCGCCACGGTCGCTCTGAACGAACGCGTTCTGGTCACCACGTTGACGAAACGCATGGCGGAAGACCTGACCGAGTATCTGAGTGAGCACGCCGTGCGGGTACGCTATCTGCACTCGGATATCGAGACAGTCGAGCGCGTGGAGATTATCCGTGACCTGCGCCTCGGTGAGTTTGATGTGCTGGTGGGTATCAACCTGCTGCGCGAAGGGCTGGATATGCCGGAGGTGTCACTGGTGGCCATACTCGATGCAGACAAGGAAGGCTTCCTGCGTTCCGAGCGCTCGCTGATCCAGACTATCGGGCGCGCCGCGCGGCACCTCAACGGGCGCGCTATCCTGTATGGCGACAACGTGACCGGCTCCATGCAGCGCGCCATGGCCGAAACGGAGCGGCGCAGGCTGACCCAGGTCACCTTCAACGAGGAGCACGGCATAACGCCCAGGGGCGTGGAGAAATCCGTGCAGGACATCATGGAAGGTGCGCGCCGTATGCCCACGCGGGGCAAGGGTCGGGCGAAGAAAGCCGCCGAGCCACGACTCACGTATTCCGCGGATCTCGCCTCGCTTTCGCCTGCGGCACTGGCACGCAAGCTGAAACAGCTCGAAACGCAAATGCAGGAGCACGCGAAGAATCTCGAATTTGAAGAAGCCGCGGCGCTGCGCGATCAGCTCACGGAAATCAAACAGCAGGCGTTTATCGAACAGGCCTAGTGGCGGCCTGTACGGTGCGGACTGCACCGGTTAGCCGTCCATGGGCTCCGCTTGCGGTCATGCTTACGCGGCCATAGGCAGTTCGATCGTCACCGCCACACCGTCACTATCCGGCAGGTTCCGCGCGAACACATGGCCACGGTGCGCTTCCACGATCAGGCGCACAATGTGCAGCCCGAGCCCCAGATGCACTCCCTCATCCCCACCTTTACGCAGTGAAACCAGTGGCTCGAACACCTGCCGTGCGGCGTCATTCGGCAGTGGCGGGCCCTGGTTGCTCAGCTCCAGGCACCAGTAGTCTCCGCTCGCGTACAGACGCAAACGAATATGGCCCTGCGGCGGGCAGAACGCGGCCGCGTTGTCCATGAGCTTGTCCATGGCCTGCACAATCAACTCGGCAACGCCCTCTACCTGTGCCCGGCCTGTCTCCATCTCCAGTTGCAGTTGTTGCTCGGGATAGAGCGAGCGGTAGGCCGCGAACACATCGCGCAGCAGCGGCACCAGGTCCAGTACCACATAGTCCTGGCCGTGAACACTTTCCTCCAGCCGGCTCGCCTCACTCATGGCCGTGAGAATATGCTGCAGCCGCCGCAGCCCCTCTCGTGCGCGCCCGAGGTAGATGGCTTGCTCGTGGCTGTCTCCCGGCGCGTGCTCCAGGTTGTCCAGCGAGCTTTGAATGACGGCGATGGGCGTGCGCAATTCGTGCGACAGGGTACGGCTCAAATTGCGCAGGTACGCATTGTGTTCGGCGAGGCGCGCGAGCAGATCGGCGTAGCGACGCGAGAGTTCGCCGATTTCATCCCGGGCCTTGCTGGGCGTTACCGAGCCTGTTACCCGGCCATCCTCGGCCACTGCGGCGCCGACTGCGCGCGAGAGATTGCGAATGCGCCAGGAAAGCAGGCTGGCGTAGGCCAGCAGGCCGATGGCCGCCGTGCCGAGTGCCAACAGGCTGAGGCCGAGCAGCCTGCTGAATGCCTGATCGGTGAGGCTGAGGTAGGTTTCACCACTCTGGCGCACGATCACCGCGCCCAGTACGCCACGCTCATCGCGAATGGGCGCAGCCGCGGAGAGAATGCTGCGTCCGCCGGAGCGCGGGTCCAGGTATCGCCGCTGGCTGGGAGTGCCGGCCAGTGCGCGGTCGATTTCCGCGGCGTGCAATCGCCCGGTGCCGCGTGTCGCCGGAAGCGGTTTCAGGTTGCGGTCGGCGAGAATGCCGCGGTACAGGAGGCGCAGCAGCCAGAAGGTTTCCGACGCCGTCGCAGTCTCATCGCTGTGTGCCACCGCGTCGGCAAGCAGCCAGTTGTGATGATCCACGATCTGTATCCGGCCGCCGCGGGCACTGAACGGCGCCAGTTTCTGTTGCAGTTGTGCGGGTCGGTACAGGAGCCAGGGAGGAGGGGCTGTGCCCGTGGGTTGAATATTGCCCGCGCCTGCCGCTTGCGCGCCTGGGCTCGCTGTCGCACTCGCTGTTGCACTCGCTGTTGCACTCGCATCAAAAACAAACAGACCCAGTCGGCCGCCGGTGTAGTGCAGCGGAAGCTCCAGCTCCAGCGTGTAGCCGCCCACGGCATCCTGCCAGTAGCCCTTCACGCGCGCCGGGTCCCGGTCGGGAGTGAGCGCGCCGCCCGCCCGGGCACGCACGCTGCCAGGCGCAACGGTGGCGACCAGGTAGTCGGTTGCAAGCCCGTCATGCCACATGCGCAGCAGCAGTCGGTCGCCGTTCGGTTCTGCCGATACGCCGGGATTTTCATACACCACATCGTCGTCGCCAACGCGCAGCAGCAGGTAGAGGTTGCCGTGCCCGGTTTGCGCCTGGTACTCAACCCTGAGCGGGGAGCCCGCTATTTGCGGCAGGCGGGTGCTGGGGATGTCTTCCCAGCCGTCGCCGTAACCATCAACGATAACCGGGCTGCGCGTGGGGAACGCATAGATTTCATTGCGCGTGGTCTCGCTGGCGAAGCGGCGCGCCGGTGCGGGGTAGATGAGCGATGTTTCCCGTTCGAGGAACGCGGCCACCGCGCCCGCTGTGGCCTGCAGAGCCTGCTCCTGCCCCTGGCGCAGCGCGCCCTCCATTTCGCGAATAAACTGGCAGCCCGCCCAGGGTAGCGACAGCAACAGCAGGCTTACCAGCAGCAGCTGCCGTCGCAGGTTCACGACCGGGTGGACCAGCGGTAGCCCAGGCCGTACACGGTTTCGATCATGCCAAACCCAGCATCCAGTTCCTCGAACTTGCGGCGCATGCGTTTTATGTGCGAGGTAATGGTGCTGTCGTCCTGCACCACGCCGGCCGCGTCCATCAGTTGCTGGCGGGATTTCACGTGACCGGGGCGCTCGGCCAACGAACGCAGCAGCCGGAACTCGATCACCGTGAGGTCCACGCCCCGGCCGTGCCAGTGGGTGGTGAGACGTTCAATGTTGAGACACAGGCCGTCGCGCTCGATGAGCTGCTCCTCGCGTTCCGGCGAGCGCATGGCCTGCACCCGGCGCAACAGGGCCGCGATGCGCGCCAGCATTTCATTCAGGCCGATATCCTTGGTGAAGTAGTCATCCGCGCCGAGCCGCAGGCCGCTGACGATATCCAGTTCGGACTCACGCGCGGTGAGAAAGACGATCGGCAGTTCTGCCCAGTGGCGGCGCAGCTCTCTGCAGAGCTCAAAACCGCCTTCGATCTCGTCGCCCAGTGTAATGTCGATGATCGCGAGGTCCGGCAGGTTTTCCCTGAATGCGCGCAGCGCACTGCTGCGGTTGTCGAACAGCCCCACGCGATACGCGTTGCGCTGCAGCGCGTCGCGGTAATTCTCAGCGAGTGCCGGTTCGTCTTCCACAATGGCGATGTAGTGCGGCATGCGGTTTTACCGTGAGCGCCCGTTCAGGCCGCTCATCCTTCCAAATAACTGCTGCAACCACAAGCACCTGCCACAATTCGCCACAATTGATCAGTCTTTTGCCACCCTGTATGCGGATTGCCGCCACCCCGGTGCTTTCCAATGTGCTCTCCACAGCTCATACGGAGAGCGCCATGCATGCTTTCAACCCAAATCGGCGGCGGGTTCGCTGCGCCGCCACCAGGCACATCGCTTACCCCCGCGCTCGGACCGGCCAGACGCACACGACCTGCCGCCTGCTGCTGGCCATACTGCTGCCGACCGTGCTGCTACTTTGGCTTACGGCACAGGCACAGGCACAGGCCGGGTCGACTGTCCCGGAACTGGCTGCACTGCAAAGTGGGCAACTGCTGCTGCGCAATGCCGCGCGCGCAGAGGCGGGTTATTTCCCGGCGCTGATGCAGCACAGCAAAGTCCATTTTGATATCGCGGGCTTGCTCGCGACGGTGCATGTCACGCAGACCTTTCGCAACACCAGCACGCGGTATGTCGAAGGCCTCTATGCGTTTCCATTGCCGGACGATGCCGCCGTGCGATCGATGGAAATGCGCATGGGTGGGCGCCGCATCGTTGGGCGGATACGCGAAAAGTCCGTCGCGCGGGCGCAGTACCAGGCGGCGAAAGAAGCGGGTAAACGCGCGAGTCTCGTGGAACAACAGCGCCCGAACCTGTTCCGCAGCCAGGTGGCGAATATTGCGCCGGGTGAGGAGGTTGTCGTCGAACTCGAATATGTGCAGCCGGTGGCCTTCAAGGCCGGCGTGTTTTCACTGCGCTTGCCGACCACGATAACGCCTCGCTACATGCCGGGTGTGCCACTGGCGCTGGAGGAGACCGCGGGTGACGAGCAGGCACCGACGCTTGATGTGTCGCATGGCTGGGCGATGCCTACCGATGCGGTACCGGATGCGCGCGCCATTTCGCCCTACCTGGACCCGCGCCCTGGCGGTGATCACGCGCCCATCAACCCGCTGGAGATCACCGTCAGCCTGGACGCGGGTATGCCCCTGGCGCGGGTGGAGGCGCCCTACCATGAGATTGCGCTCGCCCGGCGGGCAGGCGTATACAGCATCAAGCTCGCACAGGGTGCAGTTGAGATGAACCGCGATTTCCTGCTCAACTGGCAGCCCGTTGTCGGCGAATCACCGCAGGCGGCGCTGTTCACCGAACGGGTAGACGATGACTACTTTGGCCTGCTCATGGTGGTACCGCCGTCCGCGCCGACCAGCGTGCGAGCCATCGCGCGCGAGGTGGTATTCGTGGTGGATACGTCGGGCTCTATGGGTGGCGTCTCGATCGAGCAGGCGCGGGCAAGTCTGGCCCGGGCCCTGACGCAGCTTCGCCCGGAAGAGCATTTCAACATCATTGCCTTCAACTCCAGCTACCGTCGATTGTTTTCCGCGCCGGTGTCAGCCACGCGCCACAACCTGCAGCGCGCGCAGGAGTTTGTGCGCCTGCTCAGTGCGGGCGGCGGCACCGAGATGCTGCCGGCGCTGCGCGCCGCACTCGGGCAGGGCGATACGCGCGCGAGCGAAGATACCCGCCTGCGCCAGGTGATATTCATTACCGACGGGGCCGTCGGCAATGAAAGCGCGCTGTATCGTGAAATCACGCAGCGTCTCGGTGATGCGCGTTTGTTTACGGTGGGTATCGGATCCGCGCCGAATAGCTGGTTCATGCGCCGGGCGGCAGACTTCGGGCGCGGCACTCACACACATATCGGCAACATCGCTGAAGTGGGCGACAAGATGGCAGACCTGTTTGCGCAGTTGTCACAGCCGGCCGGCGTCAACCTGGCTGTGCACTGGCCGCAGGCCGTTGAAGCGTGGCCGGCACGCATACCGGATCTCTACCAGGGCGAGCCTCTGCTGGTGGCCGTGCATTTTGGTGATGTGCTGCCCGCCGGCGAGGTGCGTGTTAGTGGCGAGACAGCCGGGCGCTCATGGCAGCGGCGCATCAGTATGGCCAACGCGCACACGGAGTCGGGACATTCGGGCGTGGCCAGCCTCTGGGCGCGCCGAAAAATTGCCGGCCTGCTGGATGAAATTCCCATGGGGCGACCCGAGGAGCAGGTGCGGGAGACGGTATTGCCGCTGGCATTGGCGCACCGGCTGCTCAGCCCCTATACCAGTTTTGTGGCGATAGAGGAGGTGGTGGCGCGTTCGCCGGCTGAACCGCTGCGCGGCGTCCCGGTAGCCAACACCGCGCCGCTGGGCCAGAGCGCGCAGCCGTTCGCCTATCCGGCAACGGCGACCACTGGCCCCGCGAAAGCGTGGTTCGCGCTACTGGCACTGTTCCTGGCTGTGTTGGTGCGCCTGGTGCGTGCCGGGGAAGCGGATCGTGGGCCTGAGAAGCGCAACTAGGCCATTCGCCGATGCACTGTGCGCCGCGCTGCTGCTGGCGGCTCTGGTGCAGGGTTCGGGGGCGGCTGTCATCAAGGCCAAGGCCTGGCTGGCGCCGCTTTTGATAGAGCGTGCCTGGCAGGCGAGCCTCGCAGTGGGTGGCACCCCGGTCAAGCCCTGGCCCTGGGCGGATACCTGGCCCGTGGCGCGCCTGCACGCGCCAGAGCAGGGCGTCGACCTGTTGGTGCTGGCCGGCGACGGTGGCAATGCGCTGGCCTTTGGCCCCGGGCATGCGGTGGCCTCGGCGCCGCTGGGCTCGCCCGGGCTGGCGGTGATTGGCGGGCATCGCGACACGCACTTTGCGTTTCTTCAGGCGCTTGCGCCGGGCGCGCCGCTGCGCCTGCAACTGGCGGGGGGCGGTTGGCGCCACTATCGCGTCACTGCCGCGCGCATCGTGGATGCTTCCCGTGAGCGCCTGACCAATACCGCGCGGCTGGAGTCGCTGCTGTTGGTCACCTGCTATCCCTTCGATACGCTGGCGGTTGGCGGCCCGCTGCGCTTCGTCGTGTCCGCCGAGCCCGAGCGGAGCGACGTCACCCTGCTATAATGGCGGTCGATCTGTTGTCGGCAATTTCCGAGGTAGTGCATGCGCCTGAAGCCACTGGATGCGATCTGGCTGTTCATGGAGTCGTCGCAAACGCCCATGCACGTGGGCGTGCTGGCGGTGTTCCAGCTACCGGCGCGCGCCTCGCGCGGTTATCTCGCCACGCTGGCCAGGCAACTGCGCAGCGCGGCACCGGTTGCGCCCTGGCATATGCGCCTGGTGGATACCGGAGTTGGCGTGCTGGGTCAGCGGCTGGTCGAGGAATCGGATTTCGATATCGACTACCACTTTCGCCACCTGGCCCTGCCTGCCCCCGGGGGTGAACGTGAACTGGGGGTGGCGGTGTCGCGCATGCACAGCCAGGCACTCGATCGCAACCGGCCTCTCTGGGAGTTCCACCTGA
The DNA here is from genome assembly GCA_964519755.1 of uncultured Halioglobus sp. Lineage (GTDB taxonomy): Bacteria > Pseudomonadota > Gammaproteobacteria > Pseudomonadales > Halieaceae > Marimicrobium. Next base: position 14,203 of record CAZFJQ010000043.1, on the reverse strand, counting down.
TCGAGGGCCTGGAGCGTAATCGCTTTGCTGTCTACCTGAAACTACACCACGCGCTGGTGAACGATGTTACCGCTGTCCCGCTGTTGCTCTCCTGCCTGACGGAAAAGCCGCAGACGCGCGCGCCGAAACCGCCCTGGGCGACTCCGCTTGATTTGTCCGCGAACGCGACGCCGTGGCCGCTCGACACGCGCGAAGCACTGGACTTGCTGGCGCACCCCGTGGACGCGGTGAACTCGCTGCGCCGTGCCGGCGCAGGCTTGCTCCGCAAGAGTTTTCAGCGCGGTGCGCAAAGTCGCGACCTGCTGCCGCGCGGCACGCCGCGCTCAACTCTCAACCGCCGCATTAACTCGCAGCGGCGTTTTGCAACGCAGCAGTTTCCGCGGGCGCGCATTGAGCGGCTCGCGCAGGCAGCGGACACCACCCTGAGCACTATCCTGGCCTACCTGTGCGGCAGTTCCCTGCGGCGTTTTTTCAAGGAATATAACGCGCTGCCGGATGAATCCCTGATTGCAGCGCTGCCGGTCTCCCTGCAGGAGCGCAGCGAACTTCTTTCCGGCAACGCGATAGCGGGTTTGCGCGTGCCTCTGGGCACTCATATCGGCGACCCATTGCAGCGTCTCGAGGTGCTCAAGGTGGCGATCGCCGCGGTGCGGGAAGATCGCGAATCGCTGCCAGCGGTGGCGGTCACGCCGTATGTGATGCTGCGCTCGGCGCCCCTGTACATGAGCCAGTTGCCGGCCGTGGGCAGCCTCGTGCCACCGCTGTTTAATCTCACGGTCACCAGCACACCCGGCCCGGAAACGCCGCGCTACTGGCGTGGTGCCCGCCTGGAAGCCATCTACCCGCTGGGGCAGCTCATGCAGTACAACGCGCTGAGCATCGACTGCGTCAGCTATGCCGACACGTTGAATATAGGTTTCACCGGCGCGCGCGATACCTTGCCGCACCTGCAGCGGCTCGCCGTCTACACCGGTAAAGCGGTGCGGGAGCTGGAGGAGCTGCTGGAGCTTGCCGGGAGGGCCGCATGAACGATCTGTCCTCCCGGCTGCTGGCGCAGGGGCTGGAGATCAATCGGCGTGTCACGCGCGCCGCCGCCAACAGCGTCGACTGGCTGTTCAAGCGCGATACCCTGATCAAGTCCGGCCGTACCTGGTTCGAACTGGTACACGACAGCGATTTGATGGCGGTGCGTTACTATTCACTGCCGGACGAGGAGGAGATTGAGCTGCCTGACGGTACGCAAATGCCGATCCGTCGAAGACGGCACGCGGTGCCCCTCGTGTTGGTGCCGCCCCTTGGCGTCACGACCGAGGTTTTTGATCTCATGCCGCAGCGGAGCCTGGTCAAGTTTCTGGTTGCCAGCGGTTTCAAGGTCTACCTGGTCGACTGGGGTCGTCCGCAAAAAGAGCATGGTCACCTGGGCCTGCAGGATTACGCCTGCGATATGCTCGGCGATGCGCTGCAGAAAGTGCGCAAGCATGCGCGCAGCGAGGACCTGTCGCTGCTGGGCTGGTGCATGGGCGGACTGTTCTGCCTGCTCTACCAGGGTGAATCGAAGGATCCCCGCGTGCGCAATATCGTGACCGTGGCAAGCCCGATCGACCTGGAGAGTGGCAGCGGTGTGATTGCCGGCGTTGCCGGTGTGGCGCAAGCGCTGGATGGCCCGGCCCGGCTGGTGAGCCGCTATTCCGACCTGTTTCTCGACACGCTGGACCCGGCCCTCCTGTCCGCGCCGCCGTGGCTGACCACGCTGGTGTTCAAACTGACCGACCCACTCGCCAGCGTTACCAGCTATTGGGACCTGATGGCGCGCCTCTACGATCGCGAGTTCCTGGAATCGCACTCCACCACCTCGGACTATCTGAACCATATGCTGATGTACCCGGGCGGCGTGTTGCGCGACATGGCCAGGAACGTGGTGGGCGCCAACCAGTTCGCGAGCGGGCGGGTGGAATTCGGCGATACGGTCGCGGACCTCGATGCGATTGCATGTAATTTTCTCGGCTTTGCAGGCGACAGCGATCGCCTTGTGCCGGGAGAGGTTGCGCACCGCATCGTCGATATCGTTGCCTCGCGCGACAAGGATTTTCGCGTCGCGCCGGGGGGGCACATGGGCGTGATCATCGGCAGTAGTGCCTGCAATGCCGTGTGGGCGCAAACCACGCAGTGGCTGGCAACTCGATCGGCGGCCAGGCGCAAGCGCGGTCGCTGATGACAACCGGCCAGGGGTGTCAGTAATCTTTACATCGCACCGGTGTCGGCGGCCCCAAGCCCTTGTTTTTGGGGTGCTGGCACGCTCGTTGCACAGGGATTCCCGGAAGATGTTTTACACATAATTATGATCCGACTGCGCGAGTGTGTGAACGCGAGCGTGGCCCGCGAGGGAAGCAATAATATGACTCAACGTGAAGTAGCAGTTCCTTTCGATAGCGGCAGCCGCTGGTTGTTACAGCGGGGTTTGCCGACAGCGCTGGCTACCAGCGCGGTAATCGCACTGACCACCTATGCCCTGTGTTCTGTCACCGCCAGCTGGTTGCTTTGACACGCGAGCGCACCAGCACGCACAACATTAGCTAGCTCCGAAATATTCCCGGTCGCCGGGCCGTCGCGCTGACGTGACGGCCCGGCGGTGGCCTTGACCTGTGCTTGTATTTGCTGTCGAGGACTTGACGTCCGGGCTTTCCTTTCTTTCGCTGTTCGGGCAAACTGCCGCCCCTGCAGCTCCCATGGCCTGCGGTGTGCGCTGTCCCAGCGTGACGCCAGCACGTCAGTAACCTGTATCCTGCAAGTGGCCCCTGGTAGCGGCCACCACTGACTAGGAAGTGATCATGCCTGTTATTACCCTGCCCGATGGCAGCCAACGTTCTTTTGACCACCCCGTTTCCGTGCATGCGGTGGCGGCCGATATCGGTCCAGGCCTGGCCAGGGCCGCGTTGGCCGGCGTGGTGGACGGCCGCGAGGTCGATACCTCGCACACCATAGAGACCGATGCTTCCCTGGCCATCATTACCGAGCGGGACGAGGCTGGCCTGGAAGTTATTCGCCATTCCACTGCGCACTTGCTGGCCATGGCCGTGCAGGAACTCTTTCCCGGCACGCAGGTGACCATCGGCCCGGTCATCGAAGACGGCTTCTATTACGATTTCGCCACGCAGCACAATTTCACGCCCGAGGACCTGGCGAAGATCGAGGCACGCATGGAGGCCCTGGCGGCGGAGAACCTGCCGGTCGAGCGGGTTGTGGTCAGCCGCGATGAGGCGGTGCGGCTGTTCAGTGACATGGGTGAACACTACAAAGTGCAGATCATCCAGGAGCTGCCGGGTTCGGAGGAGATAACCCTCTACCGGCAGGGTGGGTGGATGGACCTGTGCCGAGGCCCGCACGTGCCGAACACCGGCAAGCTCAAGGCTTTCAAACTTACCAAAGTGGCTGGCGCCTACTGGCGAGGCGACTCCAGCAACGAGATGCTGCAGCGCATCTACGGCACGGCGTGGTCCGACAAGAAACAACTCAAGGCGTATCTGCACCGGATTGAAGAGGCGGAGAAACGCGATCACCGCAAGCTGGCGCGTAAACTCGACCTGTTTCACACCCAGGAAGAGGCGCCGGGCATGGTGTTCTGGCACCCGGCCGGCTGGACAATCTACCAGGTGATCGAACAGTACATGCGCGCACAGCAGCAGGCGCATGGCTACCAGGAGATTCGCACACCGCAACTGGTGGACATGTCGCTGTGGGAACGCTCCGGCCATGCCGACAAGTTCGGTGACGACATGTTCACGCTGCAATCGGATGAGCGGGCGTTTGCGGTTAAGCCGATGAACTGCCCCTGCCACGTGCAGGTGTTTAACCAGGGCTTGAAATCCTACCGCGACCTGCCGCTGCGGCTCGCCGAGTTCGGCTCCTGCCACCGCAACGAACCCTCCGGGTCGTTGCATGGCATCATGCGGGTGCGCGGCTTCACCCAGGACGATGCGCACATTTTCTGTACCGAGGCGCAAATCCAGCCCGAGGTGTCGGCCTTTATCGATTTTCTGCACGCCGTGTACGCCGACTTCGGTTTCGAGGAAGTGATTTATCGCCTGTCCACCCGGCCGCCCAAGCGGGTGGGTTCGGATGAAGACTGGGACAGGGCGGAGAAGGCGCTGGCCGACGCGCTCGACGCGCAGCAGTTGCCCTGGCAAGAACTGCCGGGGGAGGGCGCGTTCTACGGGCCGAAAATCGAGTTTTCGCTCAAGGACTGTATCGGTCGCGTGTGGCAGCTGGGCACCATCCAGGTGGACTTCTCCATGCCGGGCAGGCTGGACGCGCAATATGTGGCGGAGGACGGCAGCCGCCAGGTACCGGTAATGCTGCACCGCGCAATTCTCGGTTCCTTTGAGCGTTTCATCGGCATCCTGATCGAACATTACGAGGGTATTTTTCCCGCGTGGCTGGCCCCGACACAGGCGGTGGTACTGAATATCACCGACAAACAGGCGGATTACGCCAAAACTGTGGAGGATTCCTTGAAAAACAAGGGCTTTCGGGTCGTTTCGGACTTGAGAAACGAAAAGATCGGCTTTAAAATCCGCGAGCACACGATTCTGAGGGTTCCCTACCTGTTCGTGGTAGGGGATAAAGAAATGGAATCACAGACTGTGGCCGTGCGTGCGCGTCATGGTGAGGATATGGGATCCATGGATCTCGACGCGGTAAGCGCACTCCTCACCCGGGACGTGGCACGTCGCGGTCGTACTGCGTTGGAGAATCAGCATTAAGAAAGAAAGCGGTAAGAAAGCCGTGATCAATGACCAGATTACGGCAGACCCGGTACGCCTCGTAGGGGCAGACGGAGAGCAGGTAGGCGTCGTGCCGCTCAGCGAGGCATTGGCAGCAGCCGAACGAGCGAGCCTGGATCTGGTACAAATTGCAGATTCAGACCCGGTGGTCTGCAAGGTAATGGATTACGGCAAGCATATCTTCGAGGCGAAGAAACAGAAATCCGCCCAGAAGAAGAAACAGAAGCGAACCCAGGTAAAAGAGATCAAGTTTCGTCCAGGGACGGAGGAAGGGGATTACCAGGTAAAACTACGCAACCTGGTACGTTTCCTTGAAAACGGCGACAAGGCCAAAGTCACCCTGCGCTATCGCGGGCGTGAAATGGCGCACCAGGAGATCGGCATGGAACTGCTCAAACGAGTGGAAGCCGACCTGGCGGAGTTGGGTGGTGTCGAGCAATTCCCGAAAATGGAAGGCCGGCAGCTCACAATGGTAATCGCCCCCAAGAAGAAGAACTGACGGCCCGTGAATGCCCCAGTGTCTTCATTAGACTCACTGCGAATGCGGAGTAATTGATTATGCCTAAAGCAAAAATTCACAGCGGCGCAGCCAAGCGGTTCAAGAAAACCGCGGGTGGCTACAAGCGCAAGAGCGCGAACAAGAGTCATATCCTGACCAAGATGACTACCAAGCGTAAGCGGCAGCTTCGTGGGACTTCGTTGATACACAAAAATGACGAAGTTCTGATCGATCGCCTGCTGCGCGCCAAGTAACGGTTAAGGAAAAGGAGAAGACTCATGCCTCGCGTAAAACGTGGAGTGGTGGCGCATCGCCGTCACAAGAAAATTCTGAAGCAGGCCAAAGGCTACTACGGTGCCCGCAGTCGTGTATTCCGGGTGGCCAAGCAGGCCGTTACCAAGGCCGGGCAGTATGCCTACCGCGATCGCCGGCAGCGCAAGCGCCAGTTCCGCGCGCTGTGGATTACCCGCATCAACGCCCAGTCACGGGCCAACGGTGTCAGCTACAGCCGCCTGATCAATGGTCTCAAGAAAGCCGATATTGCACTGGATCGTCGCGTACTGGCGGATCTTGCGGTACATGACAAGCCCGCGTTTGCGGCGATCGTGGAGCAAGCGAAAGCCTCCTTGGCTTAAGCCCACCCCTGCCGCGGGAAAACCTGCGGCGTCGCTGGCGACACGGTTGACTCAAAAAGGGAAAGGGCGCTGCTCTTTCCTTTTTTTTTGCGCAACTACATATTTTTGCGCAGTCACATAGCGTTGAATTTTTCGCCCGGCACCTGAAGAGCTGACTATGGAAAATCTTGAAGCACTCGCCGAAGAAGCCAAAGCCGCTATTGCCGCAGCCGAAACCACCGCTGCGCTGGAGGCACTGCGGGTCGACTACTTCGGCAAGAAAGGGCAGTTTACCGCGTTGCTGAAGGGTCTTGGACAACTTGATCCCGAGGAGCGGCCGGCGGCGGGCGCCCGCATCAACGTGGTAAAGCAGGGCCTGCAGGAACTGCTGCAAGCGCGCCGTTCTGAACTTGAAGCTGCCGCCGTCGCGGAGCGCCTGGCGGGGGAGCAGGTGGATGTGACACTGCCCGGGCGCGGGCAGTCGACTGGCAGCATCCATCCCGTGAGCCGTACCATTGAACGGATAGAAGATTTTTTCGGCGGAATAGGCTTCGAGGTGCGGGAAGGTCCGGAGATCGAGGACGATTATCACAACTTCGAGGCGCTCAACATCCCGGCCCACCACCCCGCGCGCGCCATGCATGATACGTTTTATATCGACCCGGTCACGGTCCTGCGCACTCACACCTCGCCGGTTCAGGTGCGGGTGATGGCGCATGAAAAGCCGCCGCTACGCGTCATCTGCCCGGGGCGTGTGTATCGCTGCGATTCTGACTTGACGCACACCCCCATGTTCCACCAGATGGAAGGCTTGCTGATCGACGAGCACTGCAGCCTCGCCGACCTGAAAGGCACGATCGAAGAGTTCCTGCGGGTGTTTTTCGAGAAAGATCTCGCGGTTCGTTTTCGACCTTCGTATTTCCCGTTTACCGAGCCTTCTGCAGAGGTGGATATTCAGTGTGTGAACTGCGGAGGGGATGGTTGCCGGGTGTGTAGCCAGACCGGTTGGCTCGAGGTGATGGGCTGCGGGATGGTACACCCGAAGGTACTCGACATGGCCGGCATCGATGCAGAGCGCTATTCCGGCTTTGCCTTCGGCATGGGCATGGAGCGCCTCACCATGCTGCGCTACGGCGTGAATGACCTGCGCCTGTTCTTTGAAAACGATTTGCGCTTTCTCGAGCAGTTCTAACCCGATGCACGGAGTACGACAGTGAAAATCAGTGAGCAGTGGTTGCGCGAGTGGGTGCAGCCCGAACTCGGCACCGAGGACCTCGCCCACCAGATGACCATGGCCGGCCTGGAGATTGAGGCACTGGAGCCGGTGGCGGGAAACTTCAGTGGCGTTATCGTGGCGGAGATTGTCAGCGCGGAACAACACCCGGATGCTGACAAGCTGCGTGTGTGCACGGTAAACACCGGCACGGACACCGTGCAGATTGTGTGTGGGGCACCGAATGCCCGCGCCGGCCTGAAAGCACCATTGGCAACAGTGGGTGGCGAACTACCCGGCGGCCTGCGCATGAAGGCGGCAAAGCTGCGCGGCGTGGAATCCCTGGGGATGCTCTGCGCGGAACAGGAACTGGGGCTGTCTGAAGCGAACGCGGGCCTGATGGAGCTCGCCGCGGATGCGCCCGTAGGGGAAGACCTGCGCCGCTATCTCGCGCTGGACGATAGTGTGCTGGAAATAGGTCTTACGCCCAATCGTGCAGATTGTCTCGGGCTGCGCGGTATCGCGCGCGAGGTGGGCCTGCTTAACCACATTCCGGTGCGGGCGCCCGAGACCGTGCCGGTCGAGACGGCGATTGGCGATACCGTTCCGGTGCAACTGAAGGCACCGGAGAGCTGCCCGCGTTATGTAGGGCGCGTGGTTCGCGGGATCGACGCCGCTGCCGAGAGCCCGCTCTGGTTGCGTGAAAAACTGCGCCGCTGCGGCCTGCGCAGCATCGACCCGGTGGTGGATATCAGCAACTACATCCTGCTGGAGCTCGGCCAGCCGATGCACGCCTTCGATCTCGATCGTTTGCAGGGCAGTGTGGCGGTGCGCAGGGCGGTCGCAGGTGAGTCCCTGGAACTGCTTGATGGTCAGCTGGTGGAGCTCGATACAGAGACCCTCGTGATTGCCGACGACAGTGGCCCGGTTGCGATGGCCGGTATTATGGGTGGTCGACCCACGGCGGTCAGCGACCAGACAAAAAACATATTTCTGGAGGCGGCGTTTTTTTCACCGCTGTCTCTGGCTGGCAAGGCACGGGCCTATGGCCTGCACACCGATTCATCCCACCGCTTTGAGCGCGGCGTGGATTACCTGGGGCAGTTGGCCGCCATGGAACGCGCCACCCGCCTGCTGGTGGATATCGTGGGCGGGGAAGCGGGCCCCATCACCGAAGTCGTGGTAGATGAACACCTGCCGCTCACGCCGGAAGTGACGCTACGCGAGAGCCGTATCGCCAGGATGCTCGGCATGGCGCTGGATGCCTCCGAGGTGGAGCGCATACTGGAAGGTCTGGGCATGGCGGTTACCCGTACTGAAGAAGGCTGGCACTGCCGCGTGCCGAGTTGGCGTTTTGACATCAGCCTCGAGGCGGACTTGCTGGAAGAACTGGCGCGCGTCTACGGCTACAACCGGCTACCCGTCTCCGTGGTGCGCGCCAGCCTGCACATGGCCGAGCGGCACGAGTCCAAACTGCCCCAGCGTGAACTGCGTCGACACCTTGCTGTGCGCGGTTATCGCGAGGCCATCACCTACAGTTTTATCGAGGCCTCGCTGCAGCAACGTTTCGACCCGGATATGGCCCCGGTCGCCCTGACCAACCCGATTTCAGCGGACATGGCAGTCATGCGCACCAGCCTGCTGCCCGGGCTGTTGAGTGCCGTGCTGCACAATGTGAACCGCCAGCGGCCGCGCGTGCGCTTGTTCGAAACCGGCCTGAGATTCCTGCCGGGGGCCGAGGGTTTACGCCAGGTGTCAACGCTGGCCTTTGTCGCCACTGGCGCACGGTTTGAAGAGGCCTGGTCGGCCAGCAACACGGCGGTGGATTTTTTCGATGTAAAAGGCGACCTTGAAAGCCTGTTGGCCCTCACGCGGGCACCGGGCGAATTCACCTTCGCAGCGGCACCACGCGCGGGCTTGCACCCGGGGCAGACGGCCGAGGTGACCCGAAAGGGGCAGCGGGTCGGCTTCCTTGGTGCACTGCACCCGGGTGTCGCCAGTGAACTGGGCCTGGATGCGCCGGTGTATTGTTGCGAGATTGAACTCGATGCGGTGCTGGCGCAGCGGCTGCCTGAATTCACAGAAATGTCGAAATACCCCGGCGTTCGCCGCGATTTGTCTTTTGTTGTAGACATATCGGTACCAGTTGCTACGCTTATGGGAGAAGTACGCTCGGCGGCAGGGGGTTACCTGAGAGACTTAACCCTGTTTGATGTCTATACCGGGAAAGGCATTGATCCTAAACGAAAAAGCCTGTCGCTTGGTTTGACTTTCCGCGATCAATCACGCACTCTTGGCGATGAGGATGTAAACCCAGCAGTGGCTCAAGTGATTGATCTACTGGAAAAAAATTATAACGCTGAGCTTAGGAGCTAGGCACGGGAACCGGGAACTGGAAAGATGGCCGCTCTGACGAAATCCGAGATGGCGGAACGCCTGTTTGAAGAGCTTGGCCTCAACAAACGCGAAGCCAAAGAGATAGTGGAGCTCTTCTTTGAGGAGATTCGCAGTTGTCTCGAAAACAACGAGCAGGTGAAGTTGTCCGGATTCGGCAATTTTGACCTGCGCGACAAGAGCCAGCGTCCCGGCCGCAACCCGAAAACCGGTGAGGAGATTCCCATCTCCGCACGCCGCGTTGTCACGTTCCGGCCCGGCCAGAAGCTGAAGGCCCGAGTAGAAGAGTATGCTGGAACCGACCCACAATAACGAACTGCCCGCGATTCCCGGTAAACGCTACTTCACGATTGGCGAAGTGAGCGAGTTGTGTGCGGTGAAGCCGCACGTGTTGCGCTACTGGGAACAGGAATTTCCGCAACTCAAACCGGTGAAGCGCCGCGGCAACCGCCGCTACTACCAGCGCGAGGATGTGCTGACCATTCGCCAGATCCGCGGCCTGCTGTACGACCAGGGCTACACCATCGGCGGCGCGCGCCAGCGTATGTCGGATCATGGCGGCGGTACAGTGTCGGTGGAACTGCAGGCGGTGATCAAGGAAACCATCGAAGAGCTCGAAGATGTGCTCAAGGTACTCGCGCCGGGCAAATAGGGTTTGTATCACTGTGTTGACGGGTTATAATCGCGCGCTCGCCGCACAGGCGAATTCGGGGCGTAGCGCAGTCTGGTAGCGCACCACACTGGGGGTGTGGTGGTCACAGGTTCAAATCCTGTCGTCCCGACCATTCGATGAAAAAGAGGCCACCCATCGGGTGGCCTTTTTTT
>CAZFJQ010000043.1:0-3777 GCA_964519755.1 uncultured Halioglobus sp. | reverse complement strand
CTGTCGTCCCGACCATTCGATGAAAAAGAGGCCACCCATCGGGTGGCCTTTTTTTTATCGACCGTTGCCACGCTGGTTTTGTTCTTTAGCGAGCCGGCAGGGCGAGCGTATCCCAGGTTCACAAAACGCGACCCACGAGAGCGTTTTGTAACGAGGCGCGAAGCGCCGAAGCCCCGGAGGGGTCGCAACACCCCGAAGGGTGTAGCGATTCAATCCTGTCGTCCCGACCATTCGATGAAAAAGAGGCCACCCATCGGGTGGCCTTTTTTTGTTGCAGCCGCGATTGCATAGCCGAGCTGCCGGACTGTAAAAATTTCTCCGCAGGCTGAAATTGTCTCCTCTTGCCGCCTGAAAAGTGGCTTCTCCAGGTTGCCTGGTGGCAAAGTGCTCGCCTGGCATGCGATTTGCCTTTACTGCTTTGCTAGCAAAAATGAGCAATGGTCACGTTGAGCACGTGGCCTTTCACAACATTATTTTCGGCCATTCTGACTTCACTTCGATTTGATTATGAGGGGGCCAACCATGCAAGCAACGAGTGATCCTTTCCCTACACGCCTGAAGACTGCCATTGAACCAATTCCCCGAATCGACCCCGTCGTTCATGCAAGGAACCAGTACCGCTGGGAAGGCCCACTGGATGAGGTCTCGCTTTCCCGCTACGAGCGTGACGGGTTTCTCTGGCTGGAAGGTTTTTTCAGTCAGGAACGAATGTCCACGTTCTTTGATGAAATGAAAGCACTGGCAAAAGATGAGACGCTCAAGGCCTCGGAACGGGTAATCACAGACCCGAATACGGGCGAGTTGCGGTCCGTGTTTGGTATGCATGAGCTTTCAGAGAACTTTGACCGCCTTACCCGCGACCCCAGAATTCTGGGGATCGTAAGACAACTGCTCGGCAGCGAAGTCTACATCCACCAGAGCAGGATTAACGACAAAATCGGCTTTGAGAGTGCGGGCTTTGACTGGCACTCGGATTTTGAAACCTGGCATGCGGAAGACGGGATGCCTGGTATGCGCGCGGTGAGTGTATCGCTCATGCTGACGGACAATAACGAATTTAACGGGCCGTTGATGCTGATACCCGGTTCCCACCATGTTTTCGTTCCCTGCGTCGGCAAAACGCCGGAGCAGAACTGGAAGAACTCTCTCAGGGCGCAGAAGGCAGGTATACCGGATCGACGCACGCTCGCGGCACTTGCCAAGCGGGGCGGTATTGAGGCGCCAAAGGGACCCGCCGGGTCTATTCTTTTTTTTGAAAGTAATACCCTGCATGCCTCAAATACGAATCTCTCTCCGTGGCCAAGATCCAACCTGTTTTTCGTTTACAACAGTGTGGAGAATAAGCTAGTCGAGCCCTACGCAGCGCCTCAAAGGCGTCCCGTGTATCTCGCAGCCAGGCGTGATTGCGCGTCTCTGGCAATGCACGACGAGTTTCCGGAGCTGGCGAATCAGGGGGTGGACAGGCTGCATCCGGGGACGTAATGCAGGCGTCCGTGCACCTGACCGCCCCGGTGTTCGTCCGACAAGCAGATTACTTGGGGTTGCGGCGCTTGTCCGAATTTTTTTGCACGGTTTTTGCACCTTTGCGCGCGGATTTTGCGGGCTTTGCGCTTCGTCTGGCGGGAGAGGGCTGGCTGTCTTTGCGTTTCTCGGCAGCCGGCTTTTCGCCGCGCTCCGGGGGCTGCCGCGTGCCGGGATCAAGTCGTGAAATCTGCAGGCGCTGTCCGCTGACCCATACTGATTTCAGGTGCTTGAAAAGTTCCCTGGGCATGCCTTCAGGCAGGTCTACGGTACTGTAATCGTCGAATATCTCGACGCGCCCGATATACTCGCTGTCGATGTCCGCCTCGTTGGCAATTGCGCCCACGATGTTACCGGGTTTGACGCCGTGTACATTGCCGACCTCCAGTCGGTAACGCTCCATGTCGACCTCGATCCGCGGTTTTTTGCCGGGTGCGCTGCGTGGCGGTTTCGCGGTGGCTTTTTTTGCCCCAGGGCTGTCGCTGGCGCTGCGCTGCGCACCCCGCTCGCTTCGGGGTTTGCCCGGGGGGGCTTCGGCGGCACCGCGCCCGCTCTTCCGGTCACGATTTTCGTCGGCGCTGGCTTGTGCCTGCAGCAGTGTTTTGCCCTGAGCCAGGCTGCCCAGGGCGGCCGCGATGTCCACGACCGGCACGCCGTGCTCATGCTGGTACTCGTGTATCAGTTTCCTGAAGATATCCAGTTCTGCGGTAGCCAGCGTTTCGGTAATGCGCTGCTTGAACCTGGCCATGCGCTTGTCCGTGACTTCTTCCGCTGTTGGCAGGGTCATTTTCTCAATTGCGTTGCCGGTTGCTCGTTCGATAGCTGCCAGCAAGCGCCGCTCGCGATTCGAGGCAAACAGGATGGCATCGCCGGTGCGCCCCGCGCGACCAGTTCGGCCGATGCGGTGCGTATAGGCCTCTATGTCCGAGGGGATATCGTAGTTGATGACATGGCTGATTCGCTGTACATCCAGCCCGCGCGCGGCCACATCAGTCGCTACCACGATATCCAGCTTGCCGCTTTTCAGTTTCGCAATGGTCTGTTCGCGCTGCTGCTGGGGAATATCACCGTTCAGGGCAGCAACCGAGTAGCCGCGCGCGGCCAGCTTGTCGGCGAGTTCGACTGTGAGAATCCGGGTACGCACGAAGATCAACATGCCGTCGAAATCTTCCACCTCGAGGATGCGCGTCAACGCGTCGAGTTTGTGTACCCCCGCCATCATCCACACGCGCTGGCGGATCAATGCGGTGGTGACCTCGCGGATCTCAATGGCCACTTCGCGCGGTTCACGCAGGTGGCGCTTCGCGATACGGCGGATGGCATCGGGCATGGTGGCGGAAAACAGCGCAATCTGCCGCCCCTGGGGCGTCTGCTCCAGGATCCACTGCACGTCATCAATGAAGCCCATGCGCAACATTTCGTCCGCTTCATCCAGCACCAGTGTGCGCAGCGCCGACAAATCAATTGAACCGCGCCGCATATGATCCATCACACGCCCGGGTGTGCCCACAATCACCTGCACACCGCGCTGTAACTGGCGTAGCTGGCCCCGGTAATCGGAGCCGCCGTAAACAGGCAGCACATGAAAACCGGGCAGGTGCCGCGCGTATTTCTGGAACGCCTCCGCGACCTGTATCGCCAGCTCCCGGGTAGGGGTGAGCACCAATACCTGGGGCTTCTTCTGGTCGAGGTTGAGCCGGGCGAGAATGGGCAGCGCAAACGCCGCGGTTTTACCCGTGCCCGTTTGTGCCTGGCCCAGTACGTCAACACCCTCGAGCATGAAGGGAATGATGCGCGCCTGAATAGGCGAGGGCGTTTCGTAACCAACATCCTGCAGGGCTTGTTGCAACGGTGCGGGCAGTTCCAGCGCTGCGAAGCTGGTTACCGCATCTGGAGAGGGCATAGTGTGACCTTGATTAAAGTGGCGTGTATTCCCGAGCAGGGATGGCTGTTGGCTAACGAACGGCTCAAAGCGATAACTGGATCAGATCTGGACAAAACAGTGTTTTGCATGCAGGTGCGCAATATACAAGGTTCTTCGGGTAAATTCTCGATGAGGATGCGAATTCGGGTATAAATCGGCAGCGTGGAAGCGTGCTGGGTTTTCCCGGGCAGGCACCCGTCAAGACGAAACCAGAGCTAGCCCTGGTTGTAGATCATTGGCATCCGGCCCTTCCATTGTTCCCAGGCCGCCTCGGCAGTAAGCAGCTCCGCGATAAAATGGGCCACATTGATGCGGCTGGTCTGGCCGGCGTC
>CAZFJQ010000042.1:0-30686 GCA_964519755.1 uncultured Halioglobus sp. | reverse complement strand
CCGCGCACACTCGCCGTATGGCCCGGACCGGAGGCTGTTCGGCAGGCAGTCAATGCACAAAGTTCCCCTGCATCCGACTTTTAAACGCGGCGGACGGCGGGAAACCGGTCAGCGCGCGGACCCGCCGCCCTATCAGGCGATTTCAAACAGGCCGGCCGCTCCCATCCCGCCACCGATGCACATGGTAACCACCACATAACGCACTGACCGGCGCCGGCCCTCGAGCAAAGCGTGCCCCACCATGCGTGCACCGCTCATACCAAAGGGGTGGCCAATCGAGATTGACCCGCCGTTGACATTCAGGCGTTCGTTGTCGATACCGAGTTCATCGCGACAGTAGACCACCTGGCACGCGAACGCCTCGTTGAGTTCCCACAGGCCGATATCGGCAATCGACAGGCCGTGACGGTCGAGCAGTTTGGGCACGGCAAACATCGGCCCTATGCCCATCTCATCCGACTTACAACCGGCAACCGCGAGGCCGCGGTATATTCCCAGCGGCGCGAGGCCCTTCCGGGAGGCGAGTTTGGCATCCATTACCACGCAGGCCGATGCACCATCGGAAAGCTGGGAGGAGTTACCGGCGGTGATGTAGCGGCCCTGCCTGACGACCTGTCCGTCACTGAAAACCGGCTCCAGGGCCGCCAGGTCTTCCAGCGTCGTCGAGGGGCGATTGCATTCATCGCGTGCGACCACCACGTCCTCGTAGGTCGTCTCTTTGGTTTCCTTGTTGAACACCGCACGCACGGCCTGCATGGGTACGATTTCATCGTCGAAGCGGCCTTCTGCCTGGGCACTCGCCGTGCGCTGCTGGCTCTGCAGTGAGTAGGCATCCTGCGCCTCGCGGGAGATGCCATACCGATCCGAGACTACCTCGGCGGTTTCCAGCATGGCCATGTAAGCTGTAGGGTCGATCCCGGTCACGGTTTTTGACACATTGCGGTAGCTGTTCTTGTGTTTCGTCTGCACCAGCGAAATGGATTCCACGCCACCGGCAACCGCGATGTCATACTCGTTGCACATAATGCTTTTTGCCGCCGTGGCGATCGACATCAGCCCCGAGGAACACTGGCGCTCAATCGACATGCCGGCCACCGTATCCGGCAGGCCGCCGGCTATGCCACTCAGGCGACCAATGTTGTAGGCCTGCGTGCCCTGCTGGGCAGCCGCGCCGAAAATACAATCGTCCACCTCGGCCGGGTCGATACCGGCGCGTTCAACCGCCGCACGCACCACATGGCCACCCAGAGCGGGCGCTTCGGTGTCATTAAAGCCACCGCGAAAAGATTTTGCCAGGCCGGTACGGGCGGTGGATACGATCACTGCGTCTCTCATGCTGATTTCTCCGTGGTCAAATAGAATTCTCAGGCGCTTGCAAAAAATTCGTCAGCTACGCTGGCTGGAAACGGAAACCACCTCGCCGGTCATATAGCTCGAATAGTCGGAGGCCAGAAACAGCATGACATTCGCGACCTCCCAGGCCTCCGCCGCACGCCCGTAAGCCTCCTTCGATTCAAGCTCCCGCAATAACTCTTCAGAGGCGGACTTGCGCAACATCGGATGCAGCACGATCGAGGGGGCCACCGCATTGATGCGCACATCGTATTCCGCGGCCTCGAGCGCGGCGCAACGGGTCAATGCCATCACGCCCGCTTTGGCCGCCGCGTAGTGGCTCTGCTCTTTCTGCGCCCGCCAGCCCAGCACCGATGCATTGTTGACGATGACTCCGCCGCGCCCGCGAGCCTGCATAACCTGCAGCATATAGCGGGTCATACGCATGGTGCCATTCAGGGTGACATCGATGACCCGGTGCCACTCCTCGTCTTCCATGTCCACCAGCAGCTTTGAAGTGCCGAGACCCGCGTTGTTGATGAGGATGTCGACGCCGTCCATTTGCGCTTCGGCGTAATCGACCAGGGCGCGCACATCGTCTTCGACCGTCACATTACCCACTTTGCCAAACACTGCGGAGAGGCCCGTCTCAGTCTGCAGTTTTTCAACCGCCGCCTGCAATCGACCCTCGTGAATGTCGCTGATCACAATGGCGCGCGCGCCTTCCTCCACCGCACGCATGGCCGCGGCAAAACCGATGCCCGCTCCCGCTGCGGCTGTAACCAGCACACTCTTGCCCTCGATAAGATTCCTGCCACTGACATACCCGGGAGACCTGAGGCTCATGCTTGGTAATTCCTTTAAGTTAGGGGAGACTGTCCAAGTTAAGAGAGACTGCCGCGGGGCTCCTTGGGCATGCCCAGGCCGCGCTCCGCGATTATATTGCGTTGAATCTCGTTGGTGCCGCCGTAGATTGTGTCGGCGCGGACGAACAGGTACATCGCCTGCAGCCGGCTCAGCTCGTACGGTGCGCCCTGGAGGATGTCGGACTCCGGGCCCATCACGTCCATGGCCAACTCACCCAGGCTGCGGTGCCAGGTCGCCCAGTATAACTTGTAGATCAGCGCTTCCTTTTGCAGGCCGCCATCACTGCCACTCTGCCCGGACAACATACGCATCGCGTTGTAGCGCATGATTTTCAGCTCGGTGTGCGCGGCGGCAATTCGCTGGCGAATGACTGGATCCTCTGCGGCACCATTACTGCGCGCCAGTTTAACAACCTCGTCGAACTCGTTCTGGAACTGCATCTGTTGACCCAGCGTCGACACGCCACGCTCAAAGCCCAGCAAGCCCATGGCCACCTTCCAGCCGTCGCCGGGCTCACCGACTATATCGGTTGCATCGCACTCCGCGTCGTCAAAAAATACCTCGTTGAACTCGGAAGTACCGGTAATCTGCTCGATCGGGCGCACGCTGATGCCCGGCTGATCCATGGCGATCAGGAAGAACCCCAGCCCCTTGTGCGCGACAGACTCAGGGTCCGTGCGCGCTATGACAAAACAGTAATCTGATTCGTGCGCGAGCGACGTCCAGACTTTCTGGCCATTTATCACCCACTTCCCTCGCGCCTCGTCAAAGCGCGCTTTGGTTTTCACCGCGGCGAGGTCTGAGCCGGCACCCGGCTCGGAATAGCCCTGGCACCAGAGCTCCTTGCCGGAAACGATGCCCGGCAGGTACTTCTCCTTTTGTGCCTCGGTGCCGAAAGCAATCAGCGTCGGACCCGTCAGGCCCTCGCCGATGTGACCGACGCGGCCCGGCGCACCGGCCCGGGCGTATTCCTCGAAAAAAATGACTTGCTGCTCTATCGAGCAGCCGCGCCCGCCGTACGCCTCGGGCCAGCCGACACAAGTCCAGCCGCCCTCGGCCAGCTTGCGTTCCCAGAGCTTGCGCTCCTGGGGAAAGCTGTGTTCGTCGCCGGGGCCGCCGCGGTATTTCAACCTGGCAAACTCGCCGGTGAGATTGTCGGCCAACCAGCCGGCGATCTCCGTGCGAAAGCGTTCGTCCTCTGCGCTAAAACTCAACTTCATGGTGTGCCTCTAGGAATCCAGTAGCAGAGCGGCCAGACGCTCCCGGTGAGTCGCGCCATTGCCGAGGAGATGTTCGGAAGATTTGGCACGCTTGAAGAACAAATGCACATCGTACTCCCAGGTACAGCCCACGCCACCGTGCAACTGCAAAGCATCGCCGGCAACCGAGAAGTAGGCATCCGAGCAGTAGGATTTCGCAACACTGGCCGCCTCCGTGAGCTCGCCAGCGAGAGGACCATCCTCCAGCGCTTCCTGCGCCACGCAAGCAGCGTAATAAACAGCAGAGCGTGCGACCTCCGTGCGCAACATCATATCCGCCACTTTGTGTTTCACGGCCTGGAAACTGGCGATGGTGCGATTGAACTGCACGCGCTCACCCGTGTACTCGACGGTCATATCCAGCAACCGCTGGCAGCCGCCCACCTGCTCCGCCGCCAACGCAATAGTCGCGAGGTCGAGTACCCGCGAAAGCGCAGGCCAGCCCTTGCCGGGCTCGCCCAGCAGTGCCTCGCGAGGCACTCGCACATCGCGCAGCTCAACCCTGGCCTGCTTGCGCGCCTGATCCATGCTCGGAAGCCACTGGCGTTCCACCCCTGGCGAGTCCGCCGGCAAGACAAACAGGCTGATACCATCGGCTCCTGTACTATCGGCAGATCGCGACGCGACTACCAGGAAGTCCGCCGTGTGACCGTCGATGACGTAGCGATAGTCACCTTCGAGCACGAAACCCTCACCCTCGGCACGCCAGGTCGCGGTGATACAGGCGGCATCCCAGCGGCTGCCACCGGCGCTGAAGGCCAGCGCGCCAGTTGCCTCCCCCGCACAGATTCTGCCCAACCAGTCGGCCCTCTGGCTGTCGTCGCCCGCCACGAGGACAGCGTTGCCCGCCATGGCGACCGTGGAGAGATAAGGCGAGCACAGCAGAGAGCGACCCATCTGCTCCATGAGCGCCACCAACTCGACATAGCCCAGCCCCATACCCCCCACTGCTTCCGGAGCATGTATCGCCTGCCAGTACATCTCGCGACAAATGCGCTGCCAGAGTTCTCCGTCGTAGCCCTGTTCCGTGGCCATCGCCCGGCGCACCGCTGCGCCGTCCGACACCTCGGCCAGAAACGCCGCCGCGGTGTCGCGAATCATCTGCTGCTCTTCAGTAAATGCAAAATCCATTGAAATCTCCCGCGCGGCTTGACTCAGGGCCTGGTCAAACTCCTTGAGTTGGCCCTATGTGCCCCAGACTTTCTGTGCCGGGACCTCTTTCGCCAGCAGTTCCTGCATGGCGTCGCCGATCTCGGTGGGCGCCCAGGCCGCTTCGCGGTCGACACCTTCAGTAGTGCGCCAACCGTCGCAGATGCAGATGCGCCCGCCCTCTGCCTCAAATACACGACCACTCACGTGGGCCGCATCTTTTGACGCCAGCCAGGCGAGCAGGTTGGAAACATTTTCCGGCGCAAACCGATCGAAGCTGCCATCCTCGGGCTTCTTCATACGCTCGGCCATCTCGGGCACGGCGGTCGTCATGCCGGTGCGCGCAGAGGGCGCCACCGCATTGGCAGTTATGCCGTAACGGCCGAGCTCTGCCGCCTGGTTGAGAGTGAGCGCCGCAATACCGGCCTTGGCCGCGGCGTAGTTTGACTGCCCGATGGAGCCCTGCAGGCCCGCGCCGGAAGTGGTATTGATAATCCGCGCGTCGACTTCCGCGCCCTCTTTCGACTGCCCGCGCCAGTAGTGCACCGCGTGGGAGCTGATACAGAAATGGCCCTTCAAATGCACCGCCATGATGGCATCCCACTCCTGCTCGGTCATGGATGCGAACATGCGATCGCGATTGATACCCGCGTTATTGAGCACAATATGCAAATCGCCAAAGACATCGATCGCCTGTTTCACGGCGCTCAGGCTGTCATCGTAATTGGTGATGTCTGATTGATTGGCAACGGCCCGGCCACCCTTTTCAGTGATCTCGTCTACTACCGCCTGCGCCGCCTCGGTGTTGATGTCGTTGACCACGACCGCGCAGCCCTGCTCAGCGAACACGCGCGCGTGCGCCGCGCCCAGGCCGCCGCCGGCGCCGGTGATGATCGCTACCCTGCCATCCAGTATCCCGCTCATTGCTGTTTCCTCCTAAAGTCTGTCACTACAGTCTCTCACTACAGTCTCTCAATTATCGTGACGTTGGCCTGGCCACCGCCTTCACACATGGTTTGCAGGCCGTAGCGTCCACCGCTGCGTTCCAGTTCATGCAACAGGGTCGTCATGAGCTTGGTGCCGGTGGCCCCCAGCGGGTGGCCGAGTGCGATAGCCCCGCCATTGACGTTGGTTTTCTCGATCGGGTAGCCGGTGTCGGCCAACCAGGCCATCGGCACCGAGGCAAAGGCCTCGTTAATCTCCACCAGGTCGATATCTTCAAGTTGCATGCCGGATTTCTGCATGGCGTGGGCCGTTGCGGGAATCGGGGCGGTGAGCATCCAGATCGGGTCGGCGCCGCGCACGCTCATGTGCACGATGCGGGCCCGCGGCGTGAGGTTGTAGCGCTTCAATGCCGCCTCGGAGACGATCAGCATTGCCGAGGAACCATCGCAGGTCTGGCTGGACACGGCGGCAGTGATAGTGCCGCCTTCCGCCAGCGGTTCCAGCTCAGCCATTTTCTCCATCGAGGTGTTGCGCGGGGTTTCATCCATGGTCACGCCATTCAGCGGCGCGATCTCGCGGTCGAAGCGACCCTCGGCAATGGCAGCGAGAGCCCGCGTGTGCGATTGCAGCGCGAAGGCTTCCATGGCCTCGCGGGACAGTTGCCATTTATCGGCTATCATCTGCGCCGATGTGAACTGCGAGGGAGGAGTGTCGCCGTAGCGCGCCACCCAGCCCTGACTGCCGGAAAACGGATCGGGAAAACCCATCGGCTGCGCCGCGATCATCGCGGACGAGATCGGAATCTGCGTCATGGTCTGTACGCCGCCGGCGATAACCACGTCGTTGACGCCGGCCATGATCGCCTGCGCGGCGAAGTGTACCGACTGTTGCGAGGAGCCGCACTGGCGGTCGATTGTGGTTCCCGGAACCACGTCTGCAAGGCCGGCAGCGAGCCAGCAGGTGCGCGCGATGTCACCGGCCAGCGGGCCGATGGCGTCCACACAGCCGAAGATCACATCGTCGTAATCCTCCTGTGGAATGGCGTTGCGGTCGACGAGAGTCTTCAGCACATGAGCGCCGAGATCTGCCCCGTGAACGTCTGCAAGGCCGCCCTTGCGCCTGCCCGTGGGGGATCGCACCGCGTCTACAATATAAGCGTCTGCCATGAGTTTTCAGCCTCTTCTGTCGATAAATGTGGTTGCTTGCGCTGGACGTGTGCCCGCGATCAAAACGTTGCTCCGGCGCCAAGCGCGGTGCCCTCGGCAAAAATATCCTCGGCCACACGCGCTTTATGCAGGCCCGTATCGCCCCAGGTATTGGCCAACGCCCAGGCCTTTTTCATGAAAATATGCAAGTCTACTTCCCAGGTGTAACCCATGGCCCCGTGCACCTGGATACTGTTCTTCGCCGCAAGATTGGCGGCTTCACAAGCCGCGATCTTGGCGTGCGACACGGCGCGCCCGGCAACCGGCTGCGCATGCGCTATCGCGTAGGCTGCGCGGTAGACAGGTGCTTTGGCATATTCGAGCCGCACCGCCACGTTCGCCATATGGTGCTTTACCGCCTGGAAACTGCCGATGGGCTTGCCAAACTGTTGCCTCTCCGAGGTGTACTGCACGGACATGTCCAGCATGCGTTGCGCCAATCCGAGCGCCTGCGCGGCCGCACCCAGGGCACCACGATTAAACGCGGCAGACACAATTGCGTCAGCGTCGCTGCCCTCGGCAACCACGGGCGCATCGCCTTTCAACGTTACTTCGTAGAGCCTGCGCGAAGGGTCGACAGATTCACTGCGCACGAGGGATACGGCGTCCGCCGTGGCCGCGACCAGCCTGTCGCCCTGCTGCAGGATCAGTAGATCGGCAACCTGCGCATCTTCCACCAACAGGTTCTGTTGCAGGCCCACTACGACCTTGCTGGTTCCACTGGCAAGACCTGGCAGCCACTCGGCGGCAAGCTCACCACCGATGGCCTGTAGCGTTGGCGCGGCCACCAACGCGCAGTGCACCAGCGGCTCGGGCAGGGCGACGTAACCGCACTCCTGCGCCAACAGCACAAAGTCGAGTTCAGTCATGCCGAGACCGCCGTGCGTTTCCGGCACGGTGAGCCCCGTCAGGCCAAGTTCCGCCAATTGTGCCCAGAGGGCCGGGTCGCGACCGCTATCGCTCTCCCAGCTCGCACGCACGCGCTCCGGGCCAACCTCGTTGACGAGAAAATCGCGCACCGACTCCTGGAACAGCAACTGGTCTTCGCTAAATGTAAAATCCATTCTTCGTTCTCTATGTCTAAAGCGTCATGCACGAACGCGCTGCTTCAGCGCGGCATGCCCAGCATTCTCTCGGCGATGATATTGCGCTGTACTTCATTGGTGCCGGCATAGATCGGGCCGGACTGTGCGAACAGCCAGCCGTCCAGCCAGCGGCCCACGCCCTGTGCCGCCGGCGCATGCGGCAGCAGTTCCGCACGCGCGCCAAGGATACTCATCGCGGTGGCGTGCATGTGCTGATCGAGTTCAGACCAGAATATCTTGTTGGTGGAAGACTCCGCGCCGATCTTGCCACCCTTGTCGAGACGGCAGGCCGTTTGATACGTCGCGAGGCAGTAACTCTCCGCGTCCAGATAGGCACGCATAACGGCTTCGCGCAGGGCAGGGTCCTGATCGGCGGACACCCTGTTCTCCCTGTACAGCTCTACCAGGCGCCGCGCGGTTTCCTGGAATCTCGCCGGTGAACGCAGCATCAGGCCGCGCTCGAAACCGGCGGTGGCCATCGCCACGCTCCAGCCCGCGCCTTCATCGCCCAGGCGGTTTTCCACCCCCACTTCCACGTTGTCAAAGAAAATCTCCGCGAAGCCCGGCAGGCCATCCAGCTGCGGAATAGGCCGGACGGTCACCCCCGGCGAATTCAGTGGCACCAGGATAAAAGTGAGCCCGCGATGGCGTTCGGAATCGGGGTCCGTACGGAACATGCAGAAGCACCAGTCGGCCCAGACCGCCCGCGTCGACCAGGTTTTCTGCCCGTTGATAATGTACTTGTCGCCCTCCAGCCGGGCGCTGGCGCGAATGGCGGCCATATCAGAGCCGGCACCGGGTTCCGACCAACCCTGAGACCATACCTCTTCGCCGTTCGCCATTTTTGGCAGGATGCGGGCTTTCTGTTCTTCGGTACCGTATTCCATGAGGGTCGGGCCAAGCAGGAAAATACCGTTCTGGTTGACGCGCAAGGGCGCACCCGCGCGGTAGTACTCCTCTTCGAAAATCAGCCACTCGATCAGGCTGCAGGCGCGGCCGCCCAGGTCTTCCGGCCAGGTGACCATACCCCAACGACCGGCATTGAGCTTTGCTTCCCACTCCCGATGCTGGGCAAAACCTTCCTCCGTATCGAAGCTCTTGAGAGGCTCGGCAGGCACGTTCGCCGCCAGCCAGGCTCGCACCTCCTCGCGGAAAGCCTGTTGTTCTTCGGTGTACGACAGATTCATATACAGATAACTCTTTTCAGTGAATCAGGTATTCCCGGTATCTGCCGGCCAGCGCGTCGGGCAACTCCCCGCGTGTCTGGCTGCGTCGGCCGGTTCGCAATTCATCCACCCTCAGTCGAAGCTGGCGTCCCGCTTCTGCACGAAGGCGTCTCGCGATTCCTGGGAATCCCCCATGGTGTAGGCTTCCAGGGTGAAGCCCTGTTCCCAGCGGTACTTGTCTTCGAGGTTGCCATCTTCTATGCCGGTCAATGCTTCTTTTGCCAGCCGCACCATGGCAGGCGACTTGCTCGCGATCTTCGCGGCAATTTCACGTGCGGTGGGCAGCAGTTCATCAAGCGGGACCACCCGCTCGACCGCGCCCAGTCGATAGGCCTCCGCCGCATCGATAAACTCGCCTGTGAAATACATGTAGCGCACTTTTTGTACCGGAAACATGCGCTGCAGGTGGGCTCCTCCACCCATGGCACCCCGATCGATCTCGGGCACGCCAAAGCGCGCGCATTCGGAACACAGAATAATGTCCGCGGCTCCCGCCATGCCGATTCCACCGCCCAGCACGAAGCTGTGCAGCGCAACGATCACCGGCTTCGGGTTGCGATGAATCGCGCGAAACGTCTCGTAGTTACCCCGGTTGACGTCGACGATTTTCGAGCCGTCCGCGGCGAGTTCCTTGATGTCGACACCCGCGCAAAAACCCTTGCCGGCAGCGCCGATGATGATCACGCGGACTTCATCGTTGGCACCCAGTGCATCGATTTCATCAGCGATCGCGAACCAGCCAGCGGAGTTGAAGGCATTCACCGGCGGGTGGTCGAGAATCATCTCGGCAATACCATCGGCTATCGTGGTTTTAAAGGGTTGTGACATATCAGTGCTCCCTGGTGTGTTCGCCAGCACGCAACGCAAGTAGCGCAAGGCGTTGCTCGGCGTCCGCGACAATGGACTGGATCAACTCTTCGCAACTCAGCAACTCGTCGATCACACCCGCCACCTGGCCCGAGGGCAGCACACCGTGGGCCGGATCGCCATCCACCATTGCCTTCTGAATAATCATGGGGGCGTTGGCGGACATGATCGCCTGGGCGCCCGTCATGTCGGCGTCCCGGCCCATGGCAAGCGCCGACTTCATCAGCCCGGGCAGGGAGGCGCCGGTATGGCGGCGAAAAGCCAGCCCGCTGCGCACAGCGATAAACAGCTTTTTCAGTGGACCGGCTTTTTCCATACTCGCCAGCAGTTCGTTCATGATCATGCGCTGGGGCAGCCCGTCCATTGCTCGCGATACGATGATGTCACCGGGGTTTTTGCAATCGATATAGCGCTGCAGGGTTTCCCGCGGCACCGGACTTTCCTCGGTCATCAAAAAGCGTGTACCCATCGCGATACCGTCCGCTCCCCAGGCCAGTGCCGCCAGCAGGCCGCGGCCATCCTTGAAGCCGCCGGCCGCTGCCACCGGTACGCTGTCGCCCACCGCGTCAACCACCTGCGGGATCAGCAGGGTCGTGGGCACCGCGCCCGTGTGCCCGCCGCCCTCGCCGCCCTGCACGGTGACCGCGTCAGCGCCCAGTTCCACGGCTTTTATCGCATGCTTGGGTAGCCCGACAGTGGGCATGCATACCACGCCCGCATCTTTCAGCTTGCCAATAAGCTCCGGGCCGGGAGACCGCGAATAACTCACCGCACGCACGCCGTGCCGGATCACCAGATCGACAATGTCGGCCGCATTCGGCTGGTACATGTGAAAGTTCACGCCGAAAGGTTTGTCTGTCAGCGCCTTCACACGCAGGATGTCGCGTTCCATCTCGTCGGCGGGAATGGTGGCACCGGCGAGGAAGCCAAAAGCTCCCGCATTGCAGCTGCCCGCGACCAGCCGGGGGTCTGCCACCCAGCCCATTGCGGTTTGCACAATCGGGTAGCGGCAACCCAGCAGTTCAGTGAGACGTGTTTCCAGCATTACAAATGCTCCTCTCAGGCGTCGGCCGTCGCCGCCCTGAGGCCGGGGGGGTTATCCTTGATCTGCTGGGCGCGCAGATTGTGCGGGTCCAGCGCGGCGATAATATCGAGCTGCGCCTGCGTCGGCGCCGCCGTGGTCGGGACATCACCCTCAACGTACACCGGGTAGCCGGTATTGGCCTGCACCTCATCGGCACTCACACCGGGGTGCAGCGATACCAACCGCACCTGGTGATCAGGACCCTTGAAATCCATCACGCACAGGTCGGTCACGATCATGCGTATATCCACGTCATCCAGGCTACGTCCTTTGGGCAGTCGCGCCGGGTTGTAACCGATGCTGGAGACAAAATCACACTCGCCTTCCATGAAGACCCGGGTGTTGTGCGCGGGGACAAAAAAACTGTTGGGGTGCGAGATAGAGTTACCCGGGAAACCCCGGGCGCCGAGCATCATCACCTTGGGCTTTTCGTAGGTCCCGCCCAGCGCGGACGTGTTGGACTGGCCGAAACGATCGATCTGGGTGGGGCCCAGCATCGCATGACGCTTGCCGGACCAGACATTGTCGAAGATGCGCGAGAAGCCCATCCAGGATTCAGTGGCTGGAACGAAATCATCCGCGCGCTTGCCCAGGGGGTTCGGCTCACTCAGCAACCAGGCCTCGGAATCGGTCATCATCAGGTCCGGGTTGGTGGTTTTCATCGCGAGGCTGGCCGCCAGTCGCGGGATAACGCCAATGCCTGTGGCAAGCACTTCACCGTCATCCGCAAATGCCTTGCTGGCCGCAACGATGCAGAGTTCGGCCAGGCTGAAATCGGTTGTTGCTGTCATCTGCTGTACTCCGTTGCCGCTCAGTAGGTGGGCAGTTGAATGGCGCGAATGGCATCGAGGCCACCGACATTCTGTTGGTATTCGTCTTCAGAAGCTCCCAGGTACTCATCGAGGTAACCCTGGATACCGCCCTCTTCCTTCGCCGAAGCCGCGTAAGTCTTGAAGTGCGGCACATCGAAGCCGTAGAGCGGGGCACAAGAGGTGGGATGGGCGCCGCCGGCAATAGGCACTACGCCGGTGGTGGCGGCGCGCTCCCAGAATACCAGCCGCGCCTGCGCCGGATCATGGAAGTACGAGGTTTCCACCAGTTCATCGCAGGATACATAGGTGGCGTCGGCAGCGCGCGCAAACCAGTCGTCCAGGTAATGGTCAGGGCCCGCAATCTGGCACACGCCGCGCGCATCCGCCCGATCGACGTGCAACAGCGAGGCATCGAGCTTCAAAGCGGGCATCGCCACCCATTCCCGGTCGTCGTAGGGGCTGTCGATAAGCTTGATAGCGGGGTT
Source organism: uncultured Halioglobus sp. (assembly GCA_964519755.1). Classification (GTDB taxonomy): domain Bacteria; phylum Pseudomonadota; class Gammaproteobacteria; order Pseudomonadales; family Halieaceae; genus Marimicrobium. Next base: position 18,370 of record CAZFJQ010000042.1, on the reverse strand, counting down.
TTTGCTGATAATGTCGGTGCCCAGGCCCACCTCGGTGGGAATAAAGGGTAAACCCCAGGCGGCCGCGCGCAAGCCGAGCAGCAACATGCCCTCATCCAATTCCATGACTTCAATGGCGCCCGCCTGGCGCGCGGCGCGAAAATGGGGCTCGAGCGGAATGAAATCGAGGGACACAAAAGCAAATACGAGCTTTTTCACCTTGCCCGCCGCGCACAGCATGCCGACGTCCGCGCCGCCATAGGAGACGAGCGTCAGGTCCTGGAGGTCCGAACGGAGAATCTCCCGCACCAGGGCCATGGGCTTGCGCCGCGGCCCCCAACCGCCGATGCCAATGGTCATGCCGCTGCGCAGTGTTGCAACAACGTCGGCGGCGGTCATTCGTTTGTCCATGCCGTTTATTCCTTCTGGTTGACGATTCGCGCCATGCGGTAATCGTGTTTTACAAAATTGACGCCCAGCGTGCTCTCGGTGCGTCGGACGCCCGGTATACCGCTGATGTGCAGGTGTACAAACTCCGCCAGGTGCCCCGTATTGCGCACCATGGTAATGGCGAGAATGTCGGAGCGGCCCAACATCACGCCGACAAAGCCCAGCTCCGGGATGGCGGCCAGCGTACTCGCCACCGCGCGAGTCTGCTGACTACGCTCCACCTCTATCCAGATGTACGCGAGCGCCGCGCCGCGAAACCGCTCTATGTTGGTGATAGCCGTGATGCGAATCTGCTTCTCTTCCTGCATGCGCTTGATGCGGGCACGTACGGTCCCCTCGGTAACACCCAGCTCGGCGGCGATGCGACCATTGCTGCTGCGTGCATCCCGCGCCAGCCAGGCGACGATGGCGGTATCCAGGTCATCCAGTTTACGCCGGCTCATGCGTCACTATCCTGCAGGGTCGGTGCATGAAAAGGCACCCAGTCGGGCTGGTTCTTGAGCACATCCACCGCCAGTGCCGGCGTCAGTCGTCGCACGCCGGGCACTTGAGCAAGACGCCCGGACATCAGCTCGTTCAATCCAGACAGGTCCTCCGCCACCACCAGAATCTCCAGGTCGTGGGCACCGACCACCACGTTGACCGAGAACACCTCGGCAATGGCCGCCATGTCCCGTGCGACATTCTCGGGCGAGCGGTTCTCCACCTGCACGCCGACGGCCAGCAACATACCGAAGCCCGCCGCCTCAATGTCAGTGACCGCCACCACGCGCATGGTATTGGAATCTTCCAGGCGCCGAACCCGGGCCCGCACTGTGGTTTCGGTCACGTCAAGTTCGCGCGCGATGGCCCGGTAAGGAAGGCGGCCGTCGCCGCGCAGCAGGTCAATTATCGCCTGGTCAGTCGCATCCAGCTCGATCATGGTGGGTGGTGCGCCCCCGGCCAGCGAGCTCACGGGGCGCCCCCGGTGGACTGTTGCGCCAGCCTGGGCTTGTCGACCTTGCCACCCGCATTGATCGGTAACTCAGGGAGAAAAACCACGGACCGGGGCACCTTGTAGTTTGCCATGTTGTCGCGCGCCCAGGCGATCACCCGGTCTTCATCCAGCGTCGCGCCTGTGTCCAGCACGATAAATGCGCGCGCTACCTCACCCATGCGCGCATCCGGCACACCGATCACCGCGGCGCGCGCCACACCGGGCATGTCGCACAGCGCGTTCTCGATTTCCGCCGGGTAGCAGTTGAATCCACCCACAATAAACAGCTCTTTGATCCGCCCGGTGATACGCAGGTAGCCGGCCTCGTCCATCACGCCCATGTCGCCGGTTTTCAGCCAGCCATCGTCGGTGATGGCCTCGCGCGTCGCCTCGTCGTTATTGAAATAATGTTGCATCACATTGAAACCGCGGCACCAGATTTCGCCATCGGTCCCCGGCGGCACACGCTCACCGTCACTGTCGACGCATTTGAGTTCCACACCGTCCATCGCGCGTCCGGAGGAGTGGGAGATACGCTCTGCGCTGTCATCCGGACGGCAGATCGATACCACGCCGCAACTCTCGGTGAGCCCGTAGGCAGTCACCACCACTTCAAAACCCAACTGCTCGCGCATCTTGCGCACCAGTTCCACAGGCACGGGGGCCGCGCCCGTTACCGCCAGGCGCAGGCTGGAGAGATCGTATTGTTCCCGCTCGGGGTGCGCCAGCAGCGACTGGTAGATCGTCGGCGGCCCGGGAATCATGGAAACCCGGTCACGCTCAATGCGGGCCATGACATCATCGAGATCAAAGTTGAGCACGGGCAGTATGCGCGCCCCGCAGAGAATCGCTGCCAGCCAGCCGGCCTTGTACCCGAACGAATGAAAGAACGGGTTGATGATCAGGTAGTTGTCGTCCGAGCGCAGGCCGACGGTCGCGCTCCAGGTCTCGAAGGTGCGGATATTCTGGCCGTGGGCGGTGACCACGCCCTTCGGGTTACCCGTGGTGCCGGAGGTAAACAGAATATCCAGCGGGTCATCGGGCGTCAGGCGGGCGGAACGCTCCTCAACCTCACTGACGGGAACTTCCTCACCCTCGAGGAGGAAAGCTTCCCAGCCTTGCACGCCGGGCGCTTCACCGCTCAGCAGCACCATGCGCTCCAGCGCCGGCAGATCCTGGCCGGCGAGCAGATCCGGGTAGCGGACGCCCAGGAACTCGCCGACGGTGAACAGCATGCGTGCGCCACTGGCGCGCAGCACGTAGGCGGCTTCCATCCCCTTGTAGCGTGTATTGAACGGGACCAGTACGCCGCCGATAGTCTGCGCGCCGATGGCCGCAATAATCCACTGGTAGATATTCGGCGCCCAGATAGCGACCCGGTCGCCGTGCTCGATACCGGCGGCAATGAAGGCGCGGGCTGCCCGAATCCGGGCGGCGTCCAACTCGGTGTAGGTCAGCTCAACTGGCCCGTCGGTGATCGCCACGCGATCCCCGAAGGCGATGGCGGCCTCGGCCACCACCTGCGGAAGGGTTCGAGCCTGATAGGGCTGCTCTGACATGACGCGCCGCACTCTTATACCGGGAAACTCACAGGCCAGTATAGTAGTCGGTAATTTGTTACATTAAAACCGGATTTCGTAAATTTTATTTTATTCTTCTACGAATAAATAGGACATACCGGGGTCATCCAGCGTAAACCGCCGCCAGCAGGCGCCCGCTATCGCTGATAGCAACCAGGTGACAACGGCGTTGGGCAAGCCAGTCCCCGGGCCCTCAGCTTTTGAACTCGAAATCCTTGTACTGATCCCGGAGCTTCACCTTCTGCACCTTGCCGGTCGCGGTGTGCGGCAGTTCATCCGCGAACTCCACCGCGTCGGGCGTCCACCACTTGGCGATCTTGCCGTCAAACCAGGCGAGCATTTCCTCCGAGCTCAGATCCTCACCGCCCGGGCCGCGCACAACAATCAGCAAGGGGCGTTCACTCCACTTGGCGTGGTAGTGCCCAATGACGGCCGCCTCGGCCACCTTGGGGTGGTCGGTAGCGACGTTCTCCACCTCAATGGACGAGATCCACTCCCCGCCGGACTTGATGACATCCTTGGTGCGATCAGTTATCGCCACATAGCCGTCGGGATCGATCGTGGCGACATCGCCGGTTTCGAACCAGCCCTGCTCCGCGTGGGCATCCGACCCTTCCAGCTTGAAGTAGGAGGAACAGACCCAGGGGCCGCGCACTTTCAGGGACCCGAACGCCTCACCATCCCAGGGCAGTTCTTTACCCTCATCGTCGACGATCTTGACCTCGACACCAAAGATCGGCCGGCCGGCCTTGAGTCGAAGCCGCGCATACTCCGCGGCGCTGTATTTCTCCGGAGCGCTGGCACTGGCGTTAACCGTTCCCAGGGGGCTCATCTCTGTCATGCCCCAGCCAACCCGTGTTTCCACACCGTAGCCGTCCATGTCCTCCATGATCGACAGTGGGCAGGCCGCCCCCCCCACGATAATGCGTTCGAGCGATTCAACCTGCTGGCCAGAGTTGCGCAGGTGGGCAAGCAGACCCAGCCACACCGTGGGCACACCAGCAGACAGCGTCACCTCTTCCTCATTGATCAGGTTGGCCAGGGTCTCGCCATCGCCCATCTTGTTGCCCGGGAAGACAAGCTTTGCACCCGCCATGGGGCAGGCATACGGTGTGCCCCAGGCGTTGACGTGAAACATCGGCACGATGGGCAGTACGGCATCGTTGCGCGAAATACCCAGAGCATCCGGCATCATGGTTGCGTAGGCATGCAGCATGGTGGACCGGTGTGAATAGAGCACACCCTTTGGATTACCGGTCGTGCCCGAGGTGTAACACAGGGCGCAGGCATCGCTCTCGTCAAGCTGCGGCCAGGCAAAATCGCTCTTGCCGCCCGCGATCAGGGTCTCGTAGCACAGCGCATTGGCGAGGCTGGTCTCCGGCATGTGCGCCTCGTCGGTGAGTATCACCCACCCCTTGACGCCCGGACACTCGGCCTCCAGGCCCTCAGCCAACGCCAGGAAATCCGGGTCGACGAACAGGTAGCGGTCTTCCGCGTGGTTGATGATATACACCAGTTGCTCGGGAAACAGCCTCGGGTTGATCGTGTGGCAGACATAGCCACTGCAGGCCGCTGCGTAGTACGCCTCGAAATGCCGATAGTCATTCCATGCCAGGGTGCCGATTCGATCGCCCCTGGCCAGGCCCCAATCCGCCATGGCGCCCGCAAGCTGCCGGGCACGGGCAAACGCCTCGCGGTAGGTGTAGCGGTGTCGCGGGTTGTCGCGCGTGACCGACACGATCTCCGTGTCGCCGTTCACCTGCGACGCGTGTTGCAGAATCGAGGTAATGGTCAGCGGTGTATCCATCATCAGGCCGTTCATGCGCTATTCTCTCCGTACTCTTATTCGACAGTTCTTTCACTAATCGGCGCCGCGACCAGGCGCTACCGAAATGCGCTGGCCGCAGGCGGGGCAAACCACGCGACTGTTTCTCAGCGCTCCCGCAACTCCCAGGCATTATCGTCCGCGTGCAGCACGGCGCGCGTCTCCTGCCTGAGTTTGATCAGGTGCGCACTGAGTGACAGCATTGCCATCTTGTGCAGGCTCGTGTCTACGTCGTCGTACACCACTTTCACCAGCTCTTCCACCGATGAACGGCCAAGCTGTTGCAAACCCGCTATTACTTTCGACTCGCGCTGCAAGCGGTGGTTCACCAACCACTCGACGACTTCGCGCGGATTATCCATCAACTCTCCGTGGCCGGGCGCGATATTCTGTAGCGGATAGCGTAGCAGTAACTGCAGTGATTCGATGTACGCTTTCATATCACCGCTGGGCGGGATAATGACGACCGTAGAACCGTTCATGATGTGATCGCCGGCAAACATCACACCCTCTTCCTCCAGGAAGAAACAGAAGTGGTTGCCAACATGACCCGGCGTATGTACGGCGCGCAAGGTGAACTCGCCTGATGTCAGAACATCATCGTGACACAGTTCCGTCGAAGGCTTGAACGTCTCATCCTGGAACATATCGTCCGGCGGCGCAGCGCCCAGCACCTCGGCGCCGGTGGCTTCGTGGATCGCCTGCCAGGCGGGCGAGTGATCGGGGTGCGTGTGGGTACACACGATCCAGCGAATCCGCTCCCCGACTGCGCCCAGAATAGCATCGATATGCGAGGGCTCCGCGGGGCCCGGGTCCAGTACCGCCACGGCCTCGTTCCCCAACAAATAGGTGTTTGTGCCCGGGCCGGTCATCACCCCCGGGTTGGGCGCAACGATCCGTCGGATCCGGTCGGTCAAGCGATGGGGGACGCCGTGCTCCAACATGGACTCAGACCAGGTTCCCGATGGCAACATCGGGGTTGACGTCTGCCTCGTAGTCGACGCCGGGAACTTCAAACCCGAACAACTGCAAAAACTCTCGCTTGTAGCCCGCAAAATCCGACAGTTCATGCAGCGTTTCGGTGTTGATGTCGCCCCACAGATTCGCCACCGCGCCCTGTACTTCGGGATTGAGTTCTTTCGCATCCGCCCGCAAACGGCCCTCCGCATCCAGTTGCGGCGTGTCGCTGCACAACGCGTCACGGAACAAGGCATCAATCTGCTCGATACAACCCTCGTATTCACCGCGCGCCGCCATGACTTTCTTCAGCAATGCGAGGTAGATAGGCATGGCCGGGATAGCGGCGCTGGCCTGTGTCACTACCGCCTGCAACACCGCGACGCGGGCGTCTCCCCCCAGCGCGGCCAGTTTCTGGCGGATATCGACAACACGCTTGTCGAGGTCTTTCTTCGCCTCACCGATCGTGCCATGCCAATATATATCCCAGGTAAGCTTGTCGCCTATGTAAGTGTAGGCCGAGGTTTTCGCACCCGGCGCAAGCACGCCAGCCTCGTCCAGCGCGTCGATCCACATTTGCCAGTCCTCGCCGCCCATCACCGCTACGGTGTTGTCGATCTCATCCTGCGTGGCGGCCTCGATATGAAAATCCTGCACCTCTTCCTTATCGGTATTCACGCCCTTCTGCACGGTCGGGCTGCCAATCGGCTTGAGGGTGGAGCTGAACACCTCGCCGCTGACGGGGTGCTGACGGCGTGGTGATGCCAGGCTGTAAATCACGAGGTCCACCTGGCCCAGGTCCGCGCGGATGGTGTCGATGGCCCGCTGCTTGACTTCATCGCTGAAGGCATCGCCATTCAGGCTTTTGGCGTAAAGGCCGGCCTCCCCGGCGAAGCGATGAAACGCGGCAGAATTGTACCAGCCCGCGGTGCCCGGCTTGCGTTCCGTACCCGGCTTCTCGAAAAAGATTCCAAGGGTAGCCGCGTCCCCCCCAAACGCCGCAGCCACCCTCGACGCGAGGCCGTAGCCGGTGGAGGCGCCGATCACGAGCACCCTCTGTGGGCAGTTTTCAATTGCGCCGCGGGATTTAACATAGTCGATCTGGCGCCTGACATTGGCCTCACAACCCACGGGATGGGCTGTCGTACAGAGAAAACCGCGAACGCGGGGTTTGATAATCATGCTTGGGTGAGTCCTACGCCTGTATCCGGCATTTGCCTGAGTGTGTTGACCGGTGTTTGCGCAATAACGGGTTACGGGGTATCACTCGCCTCACGGGCAAGCCCCTTCGGGCGAAAAGACGTTTGCCCGAATACATCGCCACAGCCACCAGCCTGGCCAGCATTTTAGCATAGCGCCCGGTCGGCATCGCAAGCAACGCGCAACACTGTTGTGTTCGGTGCCAACTTGCCGTTCAATGACGCTGTAATTCCCGCTACAAGCTGCTGGTATGTCATTCTCTCCCCTGCGCTACGCAACCACGCCTGCCTGGACAGAGCTCGTGCTCGCCCATTTTGACCGGTTTCTGCAGGATCATGCCGCCGCAGAAAAGAAGGCCTCCGGTATGGCGATATCCATGCTCTCGCACTACCCCGATCGCACAGACCTGGTGGCCGCGATGGCAGACCTCGCCGTCGAGGAGCTGACGCACTATCGGGAGGTCGTCAAATGGCTGCACCGGCGCGGCCAGATCACCGCCGCAGACACCAGGGACCCCTACGTCACCGCCTTTCGCGAGGCAATACGCAGCGGCCGGGATGTCTACCTGCTCGACCGCCTGCTTACCGCCAGCGTTATCGAGGCGCGCGGTGCCGAGCGTTTTGCGCTCGTGGCGGAAGGCCTCGATGCCGGACCGTTGCAACGCTTTTACCAATCGATCGCCCGCTCTGAAGAGCGGCATTTTGAGCTGTTCCTGGACCTCGCCGGACGCTACTTCGAGCGCGAGGTGGTCGAGGAGAGATGGGACGCGCTGCTGGACATAGAAGCGCAACTCGTCATGCAGTTACCACTGCGCCCGGCTCTGCATTAATGCCACGTGCACCCCTGCGCGATGACATTGCAGTCAGGCGCTATCTGCAAAGGCATATCGAGCCCGGGCTGCCGCCGTGCAGCGCCGGGGCCGGGCCCTGGCAGCACGTCGTGGTCGTACCGGCTTACCGCGAATCTTCTGAGCTGGTAGCACGACTCGCGCAGTTGCCGCCCGGGCATGGCCGGACACTGGTGACACTCGTCATCAATCGACCACATACCGATACCAACGCCGCAGCCAACGACACCCTCCGCGAGGCACTGCGCGAACTCCCACGGGCCCCGGGGTACCACCCGGACTGCGCCTTGCACCGCGCATCGGCGCAGACGGACATCGCGGTGCTCGACCTGGACTCGCAGCGCGGGCCCCTCCCCGCCCGCGAGGGCGTTGGCCTGGCTCGGAAAATCGGCTTCGATCTCGCCCTGCTGTGGATGCAGGCAGGCAAAATTTTCGACGACTGGATCTGCAGCACCGATGCCGATGCCACGCTACCCCCATGCTACTTCACGCAACTTGCCGGGGCGCCGGAAGGCGCAGTCGGTGCGACATTCCCGTTCACACACGAAAGCTGTCACGATACCGCACTGTCCGCTGCCGGCAGCCTCTATGAACTGCGCCTGCACTACTATGTGTGCGGTCTTGAATACGCACGCTCGCCTTATGCCTGGCACAGTCTTGGCAGCTGCCTGGCCGTGCGCAAGAGCGCTTATGCCCACGTCCGCGGGTGGCCCCGGCGCGCGGCAGCTGAGGATTTCTACCTCCTCAACAAACTTACCAAGCTGGGCGACATTGCGCGCCTGCAAGGCGCCTGTATAAAACTCGCTACCCGGGCTTCAGATCGAGTGCCCTTTGGCACGGGACCCGCGGTGAGCACAATGGCATTGGCCGCGACGCCCGACGCCGCGCGCGTCTTCGAGCATCCCATGGCCTTCGAGGCTCTGCGTGTGTTTCTGCGTGTGCTCCCGGGATTGCGGCCCGAACACGGCTGCGATGTGCAACGCCAGCTGTTGTCCGGGGGGCTGCCGGAGCCACTCGCGCGGGAGGCAGCGCGCACGTTGGAAAATCTGAAGTTTGCCCGCGCGCTCGAGCATTGCCGCGAGTACAGCAAAGACACACAGAGCTTCCGGCAACATTTCAATCAGTGGTTCGATGCCTTTCGCACACTCAGGTTCCTGCGCGAACTCGCTCGTGCGGGCTGGGAAAACATTGCGCTGGACGAGCTGGATTCCCTGCAACCCTCGCTGTGGCCTGAGCATATCGCTGGCGACCCCGACGCGCTGCGCCGGGCGCTCATGCAGCACTGGGATTGGGACCCGCTAGCTGGCTACGGGCCAGCGTAATCTGGTGCATTGCTGATCCACACCGTCTGGTAAGGCAGCAGTTCAATGCTGTCGCCATGCACCAGCTCGAGCAAACTGATGAGATCGACCCAGTCGTCGGTATCGACAAGATTGATCGAGGCGAGGTCCAGCCGCTGCGGCTCGACGGTCACGTTACTGATGCAGAAAATGCTCTGGCGTCGATCAATGCTCTGCCGCCAGTAGCCGAAAAGCGCCGTGCCCAGATGCAGCGTGAACTGGGTCGCGTTGGGGTGAAACGCCGCCTGTCGACGCCGAATACGCAGTAATCCCTTCAGGCGCGCGAATACCTCGTGGTGGGCTGAAGACTCCAGAGCCAGTTCATGCTGGAGCGCGGCGTAGTCCCATTGGTGACGGTTGATAGAGCGGAAATGCCCGGTATTTTCAACCCGCTGGTAGTCGTTGCGCGTACCGACCAGGCTGTGCACGTAGATGCCGGGTATGCCTTCCAGCCCCAGCATTACCGCGTGCGCACAGACAAACCGCTCCAGGCCCCAGTGATCCGGCCCATGGCGTGTGCCCTGAAGCGCATCCATGAGTGCAATATTGATCTCGTAGGGCCTCGCCCGGCCATCCTCCAATGCACGGTAAGACACATGCCCGCCAAAGGACTGCATGGTGCTGATCAGGCTGTCCAGTTCGTCGTCGGAGAGTAAACCCTCCGCGGGCCGCAGGCCGATACCGTCGTGGGAGGCAATAAAATTGAAATAGGCCGTGCCGTTCTGGGCTGGTGGCATGCTCATCATCCAGTGCTTGAGATAGCTACAGTCGCCACTTACCAGGGTATAGAGTAACAGGGGAGGCAGTGAAAAATTGTAGATACAATGCGCCTCGTTAGCGTTCCCGAAATACGCCAGGTTCTCGCGATTGGGTATATTCGTTTCCGTAATGAGCAGCGCATCCTCTCGCGCATGTTCCACCAGCGTGCGCAGCAACCGCACAATCTCGTGGGTTTCCTCCAGGTTCAGACAGGTTGTACCGGGCACCTTCCACAGGAACGCAACGGCATCAAGGCGAAAAATACGCACGCCCATATCGAGGTAGTGGCGAATAATTGAAACAAACTGCAGCAGCACTTCCGGATTACGAAAATCAAGATCTACCTGATCCTCACTGAAGGTGCACCAGACGTGCCTGGGCCCGAGATGGGTCTGTACCTCGCTCAGTAACGGCGAGGTTCGCGGCCGCACCACCGCGCTGAAGTCCTGGGCCGGGTCCGCCGTATAGAAGAAATCTTTACCGGGCTCCCGGCCGCGGAGAAAGTTATCGAACCACAGGCTGCGACTGGAGCAATGGTTGATCACCAGGTCAGCCATAAGGTGGTAGCCGCCCGCGATAGCGCTGATATCCGACCAGTCGCCCAACGACTCGTTCACGCTGGAATAATCCAGTACCGCAAAACCATCATCCGAGCTGTAAGGATAGAACGGCAGTATGTGCACACAGGACACAAGGCCCTCCGTATGCTCGTCCAGAAAGGTCTTCAACGTGTGCAGGGGCTTTTCTTCAGCGTGTAGAAACGTGTCACCGTAGGTGATCATCGCGGCGTCGCGCTGGCTCCAGTAACTGACGCTTTCAGAAGGCGGCGCCGACTCGGGGGTCAACCGCATAACATCGAGTATGCGGTCCGTGAGCTCGCCAGCAGGATACCGGGACGGGGCCTCCCTGTAGATAAAATCCAGATGTCGCTGCACCCGGTCCTTTAGCTCAATGTGTTCAATCACGAATGCTGAAACCGGGCTCAGCCGGCCCCGAACTCGGCATGATCCGCTGCAACCGCTTCCAGCAGCTGTTGCAGTACATCAGGCACGGCGCTGATCACCCGGTTCCAGCTGGGAATAAAAGGTCGCTCCATCGGGTTCGCCAGAAATGCCTCGCCTGCCTTCATGATGTTCTCCGCGAACAGCTCTACCGCCTGCTCCTCCTGGTGAATATCCAGGCGCAGCCCGTTGATCACCGCATCGTTGTGGTAGGTCTCCACGAAGTCGAGTGCGATGCGGTAGTACGTGGCTTTCAGCGACCGGAAACTCTCCGTATTGAAGGTAACACCACGGCTTGCCAATTTGCGAAACAGCGCCTTGGCAATGTCTATCGACATTTTGGACAGCCCCCCCTCTTCATCGTCGGCCGAAAGGTCCTGGTGTTTATGGTCGTAGACCTTTGCTATATCAGCCTGACACAGGCGGTTGTTGGAGTAATTGCGGCACATCTCCGATAACACGCCGATCTCCAGACCCCAGTCGCTGGGTATGAGGATATCGTTCAGCACATCCTTGCGGAACGAGAACTCGCCCGCGAGTGGATAGCGGAAGCTGTCCATGTACTCCAGGTATTGCAGGTCGCCGAGCGTTTTCTTCAACGCACGCAACAGGGGCGTTACCAACAACCTGCTGACCCGGCCATTAATCCTGCCATCGGACACGCGGGCATAGAAACCCTTGCAGAATTCGTAATTGAAACGCGGATGGGCAACGGGATAGATCAGGCGGGCAAGTAGCGAGCGGTCATAGGTAAGGATGTCGCAGTCGTGGAGGGCGAGCGATTCGGTGCGGCCCGAGGCCAGTGTATAGCCCATGCAATACCAGACGTTGCGACCCTTGCCCAGCTCCCGGGGAGCGAGGTCGAGCGACTGAAGATGCTGGTCCAGCGCCTGCAGGCGGGGACCGTCATGCCAGAGAACGCGGTGATGTTGTGGCAGGCTTTTGAAGAAATCCAGTGCGAACCCGTATTGTTCGCGGTCCGCCCGGTCCAGGCCGATCACGATCTCGTTGAGATAGGGGACCTTCACCAACTCATCAATGATGTGCGGCAACGCCTCCCCTTCCAGTTCAGTAAACAGGGAGGGCAAAATGAGCCCTAGCGGCCGTTTGGCCGAGAACGACAGCAGTTCAGCCTCGAGATCCTCCACCGGCCTGTCCGAGAGATTGTGTAACGTTGTGATAATTCCGTTCTGATAAAAGTCGCCCATGCGCGTCCCTGTATTATTCCTCCGCTGGCGGCAGGCATGCCAGCCAGCGCGCCACACCCTCGGCCCAACCCGCGGGACCAAAACCCGTACTGTACATCACACCCTGCGTGCGCTGCAGCGAGGGAAAGTCATGCACTGGCGAGCGCACTACCAGTGCCGTCTCGGCCGCCTCGAGCATGGCCACATCATTCTCGCTGTCACCCACCGCGAGGTCGTGGATAACGCGTTCAGGGTGGGCCCTCTGGAAAAGCTCACGCAGCCAGACCAGGGCCCTGCCCTTGTCGCAACTGCCCGACACGCCCAGGAATCGCCCGCCCTGGAGAACCTCTGCCCCACTCTGAAGCAGGCGCTCAACAAACGCCTGCTTTCGCCCGGGTGAACCCAGCCACTGCACGGGCTCGCTGTACTCGCGCGCGTTCGCCGCTTCAGCCTGTGCTTTATCCAGCCCGGTCATGGCCACAATACCGCGCGTGCCCGCCCGCTCAAAGTTCTCGAACTCGCCGGCGAACTCGTGGCGCAGATCCGCCAGTAACTGCAACCAGTGCTGCCGGGGCTGACACCATTCGCGTACCCAAAACCCGTCTCGCTCAATGACATCGGGCGGGGGCACCTGGAAAAAACCCACGGGAATACAAACCGCCGCGCCGTTCTCGACAATGAAAGCGCCATCCAGTGACAGTTCATCACGCAAGCACGCAATTTCCGCGCGCGTCTTGCTACTCACCGGCACCACGGGTACGTTCAGGCGCGCCAGTCGCCGCAGTTGGGGCAACGCATCCCGATAACTGTAGTTGCCATGATCCAGCAGCGAGCCGTCGAGATCGGTAAATACCAGCGGTAACGCTTTCAAAACGGGCGCAACCCTGGAGCACACGCCCCAAAACAATGCGCAGCGCCCGCTGTCGCGAATGCCGCGGTGCGATCTGGCCGGGGCGCCGGGCCGCAGCCCTGTCCCGCCGAGTCGCTCCGGGATGGTTTTGCCAACGTTAAACGCTCGAACATTTTCGCAAGTTCATAGTTCTTTATACCATGCAGTCGTCTGGCCAGGCACCCGCCTGTGCATCAGCCCATGCACCAACTGTGCCACCAGCCTCGCGCGGGGGCTTCTCCTGCACCCGTCACTTCCGGTAAGCTGAACTTCCGTTGCCCGGCGCTCCAGCCTATGTCCAATTCTCCAGACAAGACTTCTCACTGGCGACGACAAATGAGTGTTGGTACCAGCTGTTTCCGCCAGGGCGATCTCGCCTCGGCCTCCCGGGCATTCTCCAGTGCGACAACAATTCTGCCACAGCGTATGGAGGGATGGGTCAACCTCGGCTCTGTCCTGCTGCAAGGTAACCAGATTGCCGATGCAATCGCCGCGCTGAAAACCGCTCTGGCACTCAACCCGAACGTTATGGCTGCGCAGATGTTGCTCGGCGACGCACAGCGCATGCAGGGCGATACCGATCTGGCGCTCGCAAGCTACCGCAAGGCGGTGGCACTGGAAAGATCTCCTCTCGCGCTCAACAAACTCGCCTGCGCACTGCGCTCACGGCTGCAAACCCGGGAAGCGGCTGCGCTCTACATCGAAGCACTGGAAAAAGCGCCGGATTTCAGCCTTGCCAGGGTTAATCTCGCGATGCTCAACATAGAGGCAGGGCACTACGAGGCGGCTACCGAGGAACTGCTTCAACTGGAGGGTCGGCAGCTTCCACCCGCGGAACGTGAAGAGGTAGTCTGCGCCAGTCATGCGCTCGCCGAGTACCGGCGCCTGCACGCTGCAATAGACGACATGAACAGCAATGGAAACTACGCTGAACTGGAGGGCCTGCTGCACAAACTGCCCGCCGGGATCCGCGGCACGGACAAGCACGCGCTGCGCAATATCCGGGAATACTGCAACTGGGCCAAACACGCAGCAAACCTCCACCCCATGCAGCAGACAGCATTGCCGCGCGACTGGCCGATGGTAGAGGCCCTGTGCACCGTCCCACTTGCGGGCTCCGTAGAGGACTACCTGGCATTGCGTGAAACACTGGAACGCGGGGGTGAACACGCTCACGCATTGCGTGCGGCTGGCAACATGGAGCCCGCGATACGCCTTGCCCGCGAGTGCGCTGAGGTCATGCAAGACCCGGTGCGGGCGGAGGTACGGCTGCGACACTGGCACGCGCTGGCCTGCCAGGATCTGCCAGGCACGCTGGGCGGACACTGCAAGTACACGCGCAACTGGTCCGCCCGGAGCCCCGCATTGAAACGGGTTGATCCGCACCTGGCGAGCGCAACGCTGCAACATTTTGTGGGCCATCTGTATCGGTCTGTCTCACCCGGAATTGCACGTGCCGCGCTGGTATTCATGGCAATAACCGAGCTCAATTGCTTCGCCGACGGCAATAGCCGGGTGGCCCTGATCTGGCTCAACCGGGAGCTCGAATGGAGCGGATTGATGCCAGCGTTATTTCGCGAGGCACTGGGAACAGACGGGGAGCTACGCGCGGCGATGCAGTCCGCGCGGGCAGGCGGGGGAGATCTGTCGGCGCTGGTTGACGTCATAATCCGGGCGCAGGACCAGTCCAGACAGTTCTGCGCAGCGTTGCAGGATACCCGGGCAGCGGCTACATGATGACGTGACGAATGTCCTTCAGCAGTTCCACCATGCGCGTCAGAAACCGCCCACCATCGCCTCCGTTCACCACGCGATGATCGTACGATAAAGCCAATGGCAGCATGGTGCGCGGGGCAAATTCAGCGCCGTCCCACACCGGCCTCACCTCAGCCCTGGAAATACCGAGAATGCCAACCTCGGGCGTATTTACAATCGGGGTAAACCCGCTGCCGCCGATGTTGCCAAGGCTGGAAATGCTGAAACTCCCTCCCTGCATTTCTGCCGGCGTCAACTTGCGCTCGCGCGCCCTGCCCGCCAGGTAGAGAATCTCCTCGGCCAGCTCCCAAACGCTCTTCTTGTCTACATCCCGGAGCACCGGCACCACAAGACCCGCGGGCGTGTCGACCGCCACGCCGATGTGATAGTACTGCCTGGTCACCAGATCTTCGCCGCCGCGCGCGAGAGAGCTGTTCAGCTTCGGGTTCTCCTTCAGCGCCACCGCACAGGCCTTGAGCACAAAGGGCAATGGCGAAAGCTTCGTGCCGCGCCGCGCTGCTTCGTCCTTCAAGCTGCCACGAAACTCCTCCAGCGCGGTGATATCGGCGGCATCGAACTGTGTCACATGCGGCACGCTGTGCCAGCTGCGGTGCATATTGACCGCGGTCAACTTGTCGAGCCTGCTGCGTTCGCTAACCTCAACAGCGCCGAACTTCGCAAAATCGATCTCCGGCAAATCAGGCAGCCCACCCGCTGCAGTGGCAGTAGTAGACGGATCGAGCCTGTCGCGCACGTGGGCCTGCAAGTCCTCCTTGAGGATGCGCCCATGTGAACCCGTCCCCTGCACGCCCTGCAGGGATACACCAAACTCGCGTGCCATCTTGCGCACCGCTGGCCCGGCGTAGGTTTGTTTGTCCGGGCGCGAGTCGGTCGCTCGCGAGGGCTTCGGGGGTTGCCCGGAGGCCTGCGCAGCTCCGGCGTCGTCGCCCGCACCTGCGGCTTCCCCGGTGTCGTCACCCTCTTTCCCGCTCTTGGCCGCGGGTGCGGTATCGGCAGCCCTGGATGTCTCGCTATCATCCACCGACCCGGCGCTCGCCTCGCTGCCTTCCGGCTGCCCGGATTCCCCGGTCGCCTCGCCTGCCTCATCCGCGGGCTGCTCATCTTTCCCGGCAGCGGCTTCCGACGAGTCCCCTGCAGCGGTTTCCGACGAGTCTTCTGCAGCAGCCTCTGACGAGTCTGCGTCCACCTCCACCTTTACAATCGGCGCGCCTTCAACCAGCTGCTCACCCTCTTTCACGAGGAGTTCAACCACTTTCCCCGCCACCGTGGAGGGGATCTCCATGGATGCCTTGTCGGATTCGAGCACAATCAAGCCCTGGTCCACGGTGACCTCGTCACCAACGGCTACCAGCAGCTCTATAACCTCGGCACCCTCTGATCCGCCGATATCGGGAACGTCTACCTGTTTTATCGTCACGGTCGCTATCCTGTTACTCAGAGCGTGAAAGGATCAGCACGATCGGGATCGATGCCGAGAGCGAGGATTGCTTCTGCAACCCGTTCCTTGTCGACGCGACCCTCATCCGCGAGCGCTTTTAATGCGGCGACAACAATGTACTCGCGACTCACCTCAAAGAAAGTGCGCAACTTGCGCCGCGTATCCGAACGTCCGAAACCGTCTGTGCCCAGGACGCTGTAACTACCCGGTACAAATTCACGTATCTGGTCAGCGTACAACTTGATGTAATCAGTTGCGGCAACAACCGGCCCACCTGCATCGGCGAGGAGGTCGGTGACGTAGGGTATGCGTGGCGGCTCGTCTGGATGCAACATATTCCAACGCTGCACTGACTTTCCCTCTCGCTGCAGCTCATTAACGCTGGTCAGGCTCCACACGTCCGCTGCAACCTGGTATTCACTTTCAAGAATTTCAGCGGCCGCCTCCACCTCGCGCAGAATGGTTCCCCCTCCCAGCAGTTGAACCCGCAGCTCACCCACCACACGCGACTGCCGGAGGCGGTACATACCCTTGATAATGCCATCTTCCACACCCTGCGGCATTTCGGGCTGCAGATAGTTCTCGTTCATCGTGGTGATGTAGTAGAACTTGTTTTCTCCATCGGCAAACATGCGCCGCAAGCCATCCTGAATAATGACGGCAAGCTCGTAGGCGTAGCAGGGATCATAGCTGACGCAGTTGGGAACGGTACTCGCGAGCACCAGGCTGTGGCCGTCCTGATGTTGCAGGCCCTCGCCATTCAGCGTGGTGCGACCCGCGGTGCCGCCCATGAGGAATCCGCGTGCCTGACTGTCGCCCGCGGCCCAGGCAAGGTCGCCAATGCGTTGGAACCCGAACATCGAATAAAAAATATAGAACGGCACCATCGGATAGTTACTGGTGCTGTAGGAGGTGGCCGCCGCAAGCCAGGCGGAAAACGCCCCCGCCTCGTTGATGCCCTCCTCCAGAATCTGGCCCTGGATATCCTCTTTGTAGAACATCACCTCGCCCGCATCGTGCGGCGTGTAGCGTTGGCCCACAGACGAATAGATACCCAGCTGGCGGAACATGCCCTCCATGCCAAACGTTCGCGCTTCATCGGGCACGATGGGCACCACTCGCTCGCCGATGTCCTTGTCCTTGGCCAGCGTGGAGAGTATGCGCACGAAGGCCATGGTCGTGGATATTTCGCGCTTGCCGCTGCTTTCCAGCAGCTTGGAGAAAGCCTCCAGCGATGGCACCTTGAGCGGCTCCATACGCGCGCGTCGCCTGGGGATGAAACCGCCCAGTTCCTTGCGTCGCTCGCGCATGTAGCGCAGCTCCGGGCTGTCCTCGGGGGGCCGGTAATACGGCACGTCTGCCAGATCTTCATCGGAAAGAGGGATGGCAAATCGGTCCCGGAAGGCTTTCAAACTATCCGTATCGAGCTTTTTCAGCGCGTGGGTCTCGTTGTCGGCCTCACCATCCTTGCCGGTACCATAGCCCTTCACGGTCATCGCCAGAATGACGGTGGGCTGCCTGGACTCCTGCACCGCCCTGGCGTACGCGGCATACACCTTGTAGGGGTCATGCCCGCCGCGATTCAGGTACATGATATCGTCGTCCGACAGGTCCTCCACCAGTTCCAGCAGTTCGGGATACTTGCCGAAGAAATGTTCCCGCGTGTAGGCGCCACCCTTCTGTTTATAGTTCTGCAATTCGCCGTCGCAGACCTCATCCATGCGCTTCTGCAGCAGGCCGGTGGTATCGCGTTCCAGCAGCGGGTCCCAGAGCCGGCCCCAGACCACCTTGAGGACATTCCAGCCGGCACCGCGGAAAACTCCTTCGAGTTCCTGGATGATTTTTCCGTTGCCGCGAACCGGGCCATCCAGGCGCTGTAGATTGCAATTCACTACAAAAATCAAGTTACCGAGATGCTCCCGCCCCGCGAGCGAGATAGACCCGAGTGACTCCGGCTCGTCGCATTCACCATCACCCAGGAAACACCAGACGTTGCGGTCACCGTGGTCAAGGAGACCCCGATCCTGCTGATACTTCATGACACGCGCCTGGTAAATGGCCTGGATAGGCCCCAGACCCATGGACACGGTGGGGAACTGCCAGTAGTCGGACATCAGCCAGGGGTGCGGATAGGAAGACAACCCGCGCCCGTCCACCTCACGACGA
>CAZFJQ010000041.1:23170-31439 GCA_964519755.1 uncultured Halioglobus sp. | reverse complement strand
TTGAGCATACTCGGGCTGCCGCAGATCATAAAACGATCGTTGTCAGGGTCGACCGGCGGCAGGCCGACGTCAGCGGGCAATTTTCCGCTGCGCAACAGGTCGGTGAGGCGCCCCCTGTTGACGAAATCCTCGCGCGTCACAGTGGGGTAGTACACGAGCTTCTCGCGCACCTCTTCACCGAGGTATTCGCTCGACGGCAGGTGTTCGGTGATGAGCTCGCGGTAAGCCAGTTCTTCAGAATATCGACAGCCATGCGTGAGGATCACCCGGTCAAAGTCCGCGTAAATCTCCGGATCCCGGATCAGGCTCAGAAACGGCGCCAGCCCGGTGCCGGTCGCGATCATGTAGAGGTTCCTGCCCGGAAGCAGGTTCTCGGGAACCAGTGTACCGGTGGACTTGCTGTTCACCAGCAACTCGTCGCCGATGCGGATGTTCTGCAGCTTCGACGTCAACGGACCATCCGGTACCTTGATGCTGAAAAACTCCAGCTCATCATCGTAGTTGGCACTGGCCATGCTGTAAGCCCGCAGCAGCGGCTTATCCTCCTCTTCAAGGCCGATCATGGTGAAGTGTCCGCTGCGAAAGCGGAAGCTGGGACTGCGCGTGGTTCGAAAACTGAACAGCCGGTCGGTCCAGTGGTGAACCGCGGTAACTTGCTCTCTGAGTAACTGTGCCATGCCTGGGCCACCTCCCGGTGTCTACCTTGTTGAGCTCAGCCTAAGCCCATGACCATAATAGATAAAACAGTTTTATATGATAATATATATCGATTATAGAGATATAGGAGTTGTCCGTGCGCTACAGTCTGCGCCAGCTGGAGGTCTTTCTCGCCATCGCCCGGTACGAGCACGTCAGTCGCGCGGCCGACGCGCTGTCCATGTCGCAGTCCGCCGCCAGCGGCGCCCTGAAAGAGCTTGAATCCCAGTTTGGCATCCGTCTGTTCGACCGCATCGGCAAAAGGGTACAGCTGAGCGAACCGGGGCGTCAGCTCCGCCCGGAGGCAGAGCGCCTGCTGGAGCAGGCACGGGATTTCGAACAATCCCTGTCAGGCAATGAAGCGCGCGGCCTGCTGCGCGTGGGCGCGACACTGACCATCGGCAACTACATCGCGGTGGGCATGATTGCCGATTTTCGCCAGGCGCAACCAACGACCGAGGTCGTGCTGAAAGTTGCGAACACCCTGAACATTGCCGAACAGGTGGCCGGCTACGAGCTGGATATGGGCCTGATCGAGGGCGAGTTGCAGCATCCCGCACTGGAAATCCATCACTGGCGAGCAGACGAGCTGGTGGTTTTCAGTCACCCCGATCACCCGCTGGCGCGCGCCGGGACGCTGGACGACAAGGCACTGACCTCCCTGCCCTGGATCGTTCGTGAACCGGGTTCGGGCACGCGCCAGGCGTTTGACAGGGCAATGCACGGCATCCTCAGTGACCTCGACATCCGCATGGAGCTGCAGCACACAGAGGCGATCAAGCGCGCGGTGGAAGCCAGGCTCGGCGTTGGCTGCCTGTCGCGAATCTGCCTGCAGGACGCGTTTTCGCGCGGCTCGCTGGTGCCGCTGGCGGTGCCTGAACGCGACTTCAGGCGCCAGTGGTACCTGATTACGCACCGCGACAAATACCACGGCCGGGCGCTCAGCGCCTGGCTCGCGCTGTGTCAAAGCTACGGATCCGGGGAGCCCGGGCCCGCGTAGCTCACGGGTGGTACGCGCCAGGATAGCGCGGACGTTTAAAAAATTGCCACAACTATATAGACTGACGCCCTGCTCTACAGTCGCCGCAAGGATGAATCGAATGAAAACACGCGCAGCCATAGCCTTCGAAGCCGGGAAACCCCTGGAAATCGCCGAAGTGGATCTCGAAGGACCACGGGCGGGCGAAGTGCTGGTGGAAATCAAGGCGACCGGCGTGTGTCATACCGACGCTTTCACCCTGTCTGGCGACGATCCGGAAGGCGCGTTCCCCGCGATTCTGGGGCACGAGGGCGCCGGCATCGTGCAGGAAGTCGGCCCGGGCGTCACCTCCGTGCGGCCCGGCGACCATGTTATTCCACTCTACACACCAGAGTGCCGCGAGTGTGACTTCTGCCTGCACCCGAAGACCAACCTGTGCCAGGCGATTCGCACCACCCAGGGCCAGGGTGTCATGCCCGATGGCAGCAGCCGGTTTTCCCTGGATGGCAAGCCGCTAAGACACTACATGGGCTGCTCCACCTTCTCCAACTTTACCGTGTTGCCGGAAATAGCTCTCGCCAAAGTGCGCGAGGACGCCCCCTTTGACAAAATCTGCTACATCGGCTGCGGCGTCACCACCGGCATTGGCGCCGTGGCCTTTACCATGAAGGTTGAGCCGGGGGCGACGGTAGCCGTATTCGGGCTCGGCGGCATCGGCCTGAACGTTATCCAGGGGGCCAGGATGGTAGGCGCCACCCGCATCATCGGCGTCGACACCAACCCGGCCAAGGAGGCGCTCGGCAAACAGTTCGGGATGACCGACTTCGTGAATCCTGCCACCGTGGAAAACGTGGTGGATCACATTGTCGATATGACTGACGGCGGCGTGGACTACAGCTTTGAATGTATCGGCAATGTGACGGTCATGCGCCAGGCGCTGGAATGCTGTCACAAGGGCTGGGGGCAGAGCTGCATCATCGGGGTGGCCGGCGCCGGCCAGGAAATCGCCACGCGCCCGTTCCAACTCGTCACCGGACGTTCCTGGCGGGGCACCGCATTCGGCGGTGCCAGGGGGCGCACGGATGTACCCAGGATCGTCGACTGGTACATGGAGGGGCGGATCAACATCGACGACCTGATCACACACACACTGCCACTTGAAGACATCAACCGCGCCTTCGACCTCATGCATTCCGGCGAGAGCATTCGCTCGGTTGTGGAATACTAGCGACATGGAACAGATTGCTGAAAACAAATGTTTCGGCGGGCGCCAGTTACGCTTCCGCCATGCCTCCCGGGCGGTAAACTGCGAGATGCATTTTTCAGTGTACCTCCCTCCCGCGGCCGGGGACGGCAGCGTACCGGTGCTCTACTGGCTGTCTGGCCTGACCTGCACAGATGAAAATTTTGTCACCAAGGCCGGCGCGCAGCGCTATGCCGCCGAGCACGGCGTGGCTATCGTTGCACCGGATACCAGCCCCCGCGGCGAGGGCGTGCCGGACGACCCGGAAGGCGCATGGGACTTCGGGCTCGGCGCGGGCTTCTACGTCAACGCAACGCAGGCACCCTGGTCAACGCACTACCGGATGTACGACTACGTGGTTGATGAACTGCCTGCGCTGGTAACCGCCGAACTCCCGCTGGATGCATCCCGCAGCGGCATATCCGGGCACTCGATGGGCGGCCACGGAGCCCTGACGATTGCGCTCGGCAACCCCGGCCGCTATCGCAGCGTCTCCGCCTTCTCGCCCATCTGCTCCCCCATGCAATGCCCCTGGGGTGAGAAGGCGCTGGGCAATTACCTGGGCGACGACGCCCGCGCGTGGGCCCGCCACGACAGCGTGGCACTGGTCCGCCAAACGCGCGAACAACTGCCCATGCTGGTGGACCAGGGCGAGGCCGACAATTTTCTCGAGCAGCAACTGCGCACTCCGCTACTGCAGAAAGCCGTGGATGAAACCGCTTATCCCGCAACTATTCGCATGCAGCCCGGCTACGATCACAGCTACTTTTTCATCGCCACGTTTATCGGTGAACACATCGCCTTTCACCGCCGCCACTGCGACACCGCCTAGCCCGCTTGTCTCAGCCATGCATCGCAGCGTCGAAGGACTTACAGGTGATACGCCGTCACTCCCGGACCTCACCCGCGGGCCGCACGCAGGAGGGCGATCTGTTGCCGCAGCCAGGATGACAGCCAGAAGTTGTCGCTATCGCGCAGCAGCGCCTCGTGGGCACTGATGGCCACGTCGCGTGCAGCGGATGAGGCGGCCTCGCCCAAGCCGTCGAAAACCACATCCAGCAGATGCAGCGCCGCAACCGCATCGCCCTGCCCCAGCTTCTCCTGCGCCCGGGCAATAATTGCCCCGGCGCCGCCGGCGAGTTCGATCAGGTCGCCGGCAACCGCACCCGGCGGTGAGGCGTACAGCTCCGTGGTCGAGCGGTGCTTGAACCAGCCCGCGTAGTTTTCCCAAATAGCGCGCACACTCCAAGACACCTTGCCATAGCCCTCGCCGACCTCAAGCTCAGGCGGTAGCGCAATATTGGCCATCAGTGTCGGCAGGTCCTCGCCCTCGTTCATACCGCGCACCGTGGCGTCATGCACGTAATGGATCGCGTCCCGCAATACGCTGAGTTCTTCGCGAATCAGTGCCGCGCCCTCCACGGGGCCGTGATGACCGTACAGCAGCACTTCAGGTTCGAGATCCAGCACCGTTTGCACAGCGGCGGCGACGGTGAGGGCATCGCGGTACCGGTCGCCGCGAATGGTCACCAGGTTCGGGAAGTGTCCGAAGCTACAGCCGAACAGGTTACCCGTCAGACAGATACGCCACTGCGGTAGCCAGACGATCAGCGAATCGTTGGTTTCCGCGCCGGGCACGGCGATAATTTCCAGTTCCAGTTCACCCAGGGTGAGCGCGTGGCGGTTGGCGACCAGAATATCCGGCTCCGGCGCGTCCTGTTCCGGGTACTCGCTATAACCGTGGGCGGCGTAGTGTTCGAACGCCGCCGAAAACTTCTGCGTAAACGCAAATGCAGAGCGACTCGCGCGAAAGGTCGCGAGGCGCGCATCGTAGGCCTGGTGCTCGGGATTGCCGGCCTGGGCAATCACCTGCATATCCGGGTGGTGCCGACGCAACCAGCCTACCCCGCCCACGTGATCCACATGACCCTGGGTGAGTATCAGGTAGCGCAGCGCCCGCTCTGAAAAGCGCTCGAAATTGTGCCTGATCACAGGGGCTTCGAAGCCCATGCCTGCATTCACCTGAATGTTGCCGGCGGACGTTTCCAACAAATAGCAATTGGAGAACGCCTCGCACTGAACAATGAACTCGTTGATGCGCCGCGCGCTGTCGAACACTGCCGGATTGGGCTCGATCGGTCGTCGCCGGTAAACAGGGTCGCGCATGGGATCTCCCGGAGTCAGGTCACTTCCGCGGCAACGGGGAAGCGTTGCAGGTAATTGTGAAACCGCGCTCGCAGCGGCTCGGGTTCAACGCCGAAATCCTCCCGCAGGTTGTAGACAACCCGGCCGTGCCGGCCGCGCGGGTGCGCCGCGATAAATGCCGTGAGTTCGTTGCGCACCGCGGGAGTCAATGCCATGCCCGCGCGGGCATGGATTTGTTCCACTACGCCCAGATCATTCGCCATCAGTTCCGCAAAGGGCACATCGATACTCTGCGACGGCGGGAAGCAATCTCGATCGCGCACGCAGGCATCCAACAGGTGGGCCACCCGGTCAGTCCAGTAGGCGAGCAACGCATCCAGATCAACCTGCCGGCGACTGGTGCGCTGTCCATACGCCAACATGGTGATCGCCGACTGGATCACGGACACCGGGTCGCGGTGTGTGACCACGATGGTGGCGTCGGGAAACACGGCTTTCAGCACCGGCAATTGTTCCAGGTGCTGGGGACACTTCAGCACCCAGCGGGTGTGTTCGCCCGTGTGGTCGCCATCCTGCCAGGTGAGGAGTTTGAGCACCGTGCGCATATACTCGTAGTGCGGTGTCTGGTCCGTTGCGTAGTAGTGGTCACGCCAGCGCGGCGACACACTCAACCATTCATAATTGTAGGACGCGAAATCCGGACCCATCAGCTCGAGTTCCTCGTGAATGTGGTCCGGATTCATGGGGTGCATGGCCGCCAGCAGCGGCGACACCGCCTGCATCGCCTGCCACTGCGCTTCACAGCGTTGCCAGCGCGGGTCCGGATTCGCTGCGCTCTGTTCCTCGGAAGGCAGCGGCACAGGCTCGTAGGATTCCCACAGCGGCAGTGCGCGCAGGCGGGAGTCGGCCGCCAGCAAATTCAGCAGGTGCGTGGTACCCGAGCGCGGCAGACCCACCACGATAACCGGTGCGCGGATGGCAACCGCGTGAATACCGGGGCTCATGTCCAGGCGCCGCTGGATCAGTAATCGACTCTGCGCATGCTGCAGCAGCTTGTTGCGCAGCGACAGGCGACCGAGACTGGTGAGACCGCTATCGTTGCCCCATTCATCGCACAGCAGGTCGAGACGGCTGCGGAAATCGTCCGCGCCGAAGTCGCTGCAACCCGTTTTCTGCTGCGCCTCGCTGAGAATACTGTGCGGGCTGAGGTCGACGTCGAGACCCTCGGCATAGCGCAGCGCCGCCCGCTGAGCCTCGCTCAGCACCGGTTTGCCGAGGTCCTCTATACGAACGTCTCCGGCCATAGGGGCTGTTCCATGAAATTTTTAATACAAGTGTATTAAATATAGGGCAGCCTCCGCGGCGGGGC
Source organism: uncultured Halioglobus sp. (assembly GCA_964519755.1). GTDB lineage: Bacteria > Pseudomonadota > Gammaproteobacteria > Pseudomonadales > Halieaceae > Marimicrobium. The sequence continues at coordinate 25,007 of CAZFJQ010000041.1, read as the reverse complement.
AAGCCCGCGCGCGCTGTGCCCCGCACAGCATGCCGATGACCTCTTGAAATTTGACATTTCCGCGGTTATCACCTCGTTCGCTCTGGCCTCACCCGCCGCCGGCTGCTAGCATGGCCGGCCCATTCACTGCACGGTGACAGTGTCCATGGCTATGTTCGACCGACCCAAAAGCAAACCGCCCGCAACATCCACCAGGGATGCCGACGCGAGCGGTTCACCCACAGCATCCGCTCCATCTGCTCCATCTGCCAGCGCGAGGAATATCGCTATGATTGGTCCCAGCATCAAAATCAAGGGCGAAGTGACCGGTGAGGAAGACCTGCTCATCCAGGGCAAGGTCGAGGGCACCATTTCACTCAAGGATCAGGAGCTCTCGGTGGGCGAGTCGGGGCGAGTCACTGCCGACATCGACGCCCGTGTTGTGAAAATCGAGGGCGAAGTGACCGGCGATATCTCCGGTTCGGAAAAGGTCGTCATCGCCCGCTCCGGCAACGTGCGCGGCAATATTGTCGCACCACGCGTGACGCTCGAGGACGGCGCGATTTTCAAGGGCAGCATCGATATGGATCCCGGCGAAGCGGCGGCTACCAAGCCCACCCTCACGGCACAGCAATCCGCCAATTCCGCAGCACCCGAACTGGATGTCAAAAGCGGCTGACGCGGCGCCCCGCGCCCTTCAATCCGCCACGCGCAGCCGGCCGCCGCTATGAGCAAGCCGACCAGAGCGTCGTGAAGCCTCCACCGAGCCAGTCGTCGCAGCTCTTGCCCGCGCTCTTCCGCAATTTCGATGCAGAGCAACGTTTGCACGTCTTGCACCTGGGCCCTGCGCGTCAGGACACGCTGGATTTCTTTTCCACCCGTCGCTGCCGTCTGCACATTGTGGACCTGTTTGCGGAGCTGCCACTTCCCGCCGAGGAAGATACCAGCCACGGGATCACCGCACACCTGCGCGAGTTGCTACAGTTACCCACCGCGACCGTATTTGACATCTGTCTTTTCTGGGACCTGTTCAACTACCTGGATGCGACGGCGATGCAGGCGCTTATTGAAATCCTCAGCCCGTGCATTGGTGAGACCACGGTGGCCCACGGTTTCTCGATGCACAACCCGCGCACACCGGAGCAGCCCGTGCTCTACGGCATTCACGATGCGGATGTCATCAGTATCCGCGACCGTCCCGCGGCGGTTCCGGGCTACTGCCCCCACAGCCAGCAACGGCTACTCGATCTGCTTCAATGCTTTCGCATGGAGCGCACGGTGTTGCTGGCGGACAAACGTCTCGAGCTGTTGTTGCGCGCGCGCACGCAGCTCGAGAGCGCACCGGAGGCACCCGTCTCCGCGGCTACCGGGTACGCTATCAGGCAGGGACGCCGTGCCAATGCATGAACTATACTGTCCGGTATGCGCATCGCACCATTATTGCTGACCCTTCTGTTGCCACTGTGCAGCCTGCCACTTATGGCGGCGACGGTGTATCGCAGCGTCGATGCAGATGGCGCAGTGGCGTTTTCCGACACCCGCCCCACCGATGCACCCTTCGCACAGAAAATGCACATAGATACTCCCGCACCACAACCGGATGCCCTGCAGCACCAGCGTCTCGAAGAGATGCGCGAGACCACAGACCGCATGGCCGCGGACCGCATGGCCCGCGAAAGGCACCGCGCGGAACTGCGCGAGCTCGCAGCCAGGGCACAGACACAGTGGCCGCATACGGAACCCGACACCATTTATACCCGCCCCTACCGGGGCTCGCGCCACCCCTTCGGCTATTATGGTTTGCATCCCCGCCCCGGACACTCGTCAGTTCGTCCTCCGCTTAACCCCTCGGCCGGGC